>JAGBLF010000027.1 GCA_017635595.1 Alphaproteobacteria bacterium | reverse complement strand
CTGCTCTACCAACTGAGCTACCTGACCATCGGGTTCGAGAGACTTTATATTATAGTTTTTTTTAAATGTCCATCATTTTTTTTCAATTTGTGTATTTTTTATCAATTTAATTCTGTTCGAATTGATTATATGCACATTTTTTTAATTTGCTATAATTCAGAAAATACGCAAAAATGTGCAAAAATTTGTCGTTTTTTACATAAAATCGCTCAAAATTTGATATTTTTGTTGTATTTTTTTAAAAAACGGATATACGATACAGCTCAAAGATAATAGTGAAAGGAATAAATATTAATATGTCAAATCCTATCGATACTAAAATTATCAGCAAATTGGCTGAAATCTTAGATAAAAACCAACTTACAGGCTTAAAATATGAAGATGAGAGTTGCAAAATTTCGCTGACACGCGATGTTTGTTGCGGCAGTGTCGCTCCGGCTTATACACCGGTTGCAACCGCACCTGTTCCGGCAGCTCCGGTCGTTCAAACCGAGACTCCGGCAGAAACAGCACCTAAAGTTGAAGATTATTCCAATTCTCCGAATGCCGTCAAATCACCGATGGTCGGTGTGGTATATCTGTCAAGCAATCCGACTTCGCCGAACTATGTTAAAGAAGGCGATACCGTTACGGCTGGTGATACCGTTTGCTTAATTGAAGCTATGAAAACCTTTAATCCGGTTAAAGCCCATAAAAGCGGCAGAGTTACCAAAGTTTTGGTAGAAACGGGTGATCCGATTGAATACGGTGCACCTCTGATTATAATTGAATAATTTGGAAATACAGTATGTTTGAAAAAGTTTTAATAGCCAATCGTGGGGAAATCGCTTTAAGAATACATCGCGCCTGCCGCGAAATGGGGATTCGCACCGTGGCCGTTCATTCGGAAGCCGATGCCAATGCGATGCATGTTCGTTTGGCAGATGAAGCGGTTTGTATCGGTCCGGCACGTTCGGCGGATTCTTATTTAAACAAACCGGCAATTATTTCAGCTGCCATTATTACCGGTGCTGATGCAATTCATCCGGGATACGGTTTCTTGTCGGAAAATGCCGATTTTGCAGAGATGGTTGAAAAGCACGGCATAACCTTTATCGGACCGACGGTGGAACAAATGCGTTTGATGGGCGATAAAATTACCGCACGCAAAGCCGCTAAAGAGGCAGGCCTGCCGATTACCGAAGGCTCTCCGGAACTTGAAGATGTAGAATCTGCAAAGCACTGGGCGCATGAAATCGGGTATCCGGTTATCATCAAGGCCAAAGACGGCGGTGGCGGTAAAGGTATGAAAATTGCCTTCAGCGACGACGATATCGAAGAGGCATACACAATGGCCCGAGCCGAAGCTAAAGCGGCATTTCCAAGCGATATTGTTTATATGGAAAAATATTTGCAACATCCGCGTCATATTGAAATGCAGATTTTAGCTGATAAGTATGGCAATGTTGTTCATTTGGGTGAACGCGATTGTTCAATTCAGCGCAACAATCAAAAAGTGATTGAAGAATGTCCGTCTCCGGCTTTGAACCAATCTCAGCGTGATGAAATCGGTGAAATTGTCCGCAAGGCTATTGCCAAAATCGGTTATTGCAATGCCGGTACACTGGAATTTCTATATGAAGACGGCAAATTCTATTTTATGGAAATGAACACTCGTTTGCAAGTAGAGCATCCGGTTACCGAAGCCGTGACGGGCATAGATATCGTCCGTGAGCAGATTCGTATCGCTTCCGGTGCTCAGTTGGGCTATACGCAAGAAGATATCAAGTTTAACGGTCACGCGATTGAATGTCGTATCAATGCCGAAGATCCGGCAACTTTCATACCGTGTCCGGGCAAAATTGAAGAATGGCATGCTCCGGGCGGATTAGGCGTGAGAGTCGATTCGGAAATTTATTCCGGCTATGCCATTCCGCCGTTTTATGACAGTATGATTGCCAAACTGATTGTGCATGCCGGTACGCGTAATGCCGCTTTAATGCGCTTACGCCGTGCTTTGGAGGAATTTGTGATTATGGGGGTAAACACCACGATTCCGTTACATCAAAAAATTATATCCCAACCGGAATATTTGGACGGTCAGTACGATATTCATTGGCTCGAACATTTTATGAAATCGGAACGAAACGATAATGAATAATAAAAAAAGACCTGCAAAAAAACAGGTCTTTTTTATTTATGATATCGGCGATGTTTTTGTAAATAAAAAAATAACTTATTTTGGATATATTAATTTATATTGACAAAAAAACATGTTGACAAAAAAACGCGTGTGTGCGAAAATAAAACATATTTATACTGAGGAGGTTTAATATGGTTGAGATTACTGAGGAAATGTCCAAAAAAATGATGGCAGGTACAGCGTATGAATCCATAGAATTGGAGAATGTCGCCGCAGATAATGAGGCTGAAGCTAAAAAAGAAGAAATGGCCAGAAAAATGATGGCCGGAACGGCTTACGAATCAATAGGGTTGGATGAAGCAGACTTCGATGATTCGGAAACACAGAAATCTAATCCGAAACCCAAAAAAGTCGTTAGGGAGTTTACGGAAGAAGAAAAAAACAGATTGGGCCAGATGCTTCGTAAAAAATACAGTGATCGCACAATGACCGATTACATAGATTGCTATGACTATTTATCAAGTAAAACAAAGCATTTAGCCAATGCCAAACAAGCTAAAGAAAAGCTGAGAAGTCAGGCTTTGACCTATATGCAGAGTATTATGGATCCGGAAAAACGCAAAACGTTACCGAAAGATATTTTAAATGATGTGGCTCAAAACGGGCAGAAATTTATTGAGAGATTCGGGTATGATGACGATGGAGCTACAAATCCGATAACCCTGAAATTCCGTGATTGGATGGATAGAAATAAAGATAAATTACAACAATTACAAAATACAACAAAAACCGTATCTGAAAACGAAGGTAAGAGAATCGATATACCTGCTAAGAAGTCAGTTCTTGGCGCTTTATGGAATGAAAAAGAAACCATAAAAGTCAGTTCCTTTTTATTGGGGTTCGGCGGGGCATGTTTAGGTGCCATGGCCGGCGGACCGCATGGTGCCGTTTTGGGCTGTGCCTGCGGTGCAGTAGCCGGTGCCGGATTAGTTTCGGCTATAGTCGGTATTGAAACAAACAAAGCATACAGAAAAGCAAAAAAAGCCGCTAAAGCACAAGAAAAAGCCCTCCAAAAACAAAATCAACAGGAAAAGACACAAAATAAAACAAAAGAATCTAAAATTAATTGGGATGAAGTCGGTTTCTGGAGCAAAATGATTACGGGATGCTCGGTTGCAGGTGCCGGTATAGGCGGGTTTATGGCTTATGCCGCGGCCCATGCGACGGTTGCCGGTGTTGCCGGTAGTGCCGCAGCCATTACAACCTCCATCTGTACAGGTGCCGTTGTCGGGGCTCTTGCCGTTCCGGCTATGGTCGTGACCTATAAAATAGGTAGCTGGCTTAAAGAAAAAGCCGCGAATATTGCCGATAGGCTGAAAAGCAGAAAACAAGAAAAGACTTTGCAAAAACAAGCCGAAAAAGCTAAAACCAAAGAGGTTAAAAAAACAAAATCTTTAGACAAATCGTCCGTTATGGATATGTTGCATACTGCCGGATTTGTCGCCGGTCTTTCCGGATTGGTCGGTGCCGGTGCCGCCGTTATAGGGCAAGCATATCCGGTTGGAGCCGGAATTTCTGTTCCGGTATGGGCGGGTGTTGCTGCGGCCGCGGGGCTCGGCGCAGCGGCAGTTGCTGCCGGAGTCTATAAAGTCAGTTCATGGATGAAGGGTAAATTCGATAAATCAGCCGAACCAAATCATGTTAAGAATATGGATGCTCAGGATTTATCTAAAGCTAAAGAACAAGCTGAACAAAAAATTCGTAATGCCGAGAACAAAAAAGACAATAAAGCTCAGAAACACAATAAAGATAAAGGTTATAAAGGAAAAGTTTCGGATGATGTGTTGAAAAAAGCAAATGAAGGCGGCCGTGTCGCATAAGTACACGGATTCTTAAAAAAGCCCGTCGATTTCTCGGCGGGTTTATTTTTACATTGAAAAACAAAAATTAGCCGATGATTAATGTCATTTCATTTTCTGTTGACATTAATTTCATCGGTACATCCACGCCCAATATTTCACGCAAGAAAATAAATTGAATATATTGCGAGATATATTCATCGGGTTTTTTGCCGTCTATAATATCTCGGTATACATCAATTTTTGCAGCAATAAGTTTTGAATTCGATTTGACATTAATAATCATATTTTCTTTATTTAAATCGATGGATATTTGGCCGCCGCGCATACAAACATCCGCTGCACTCATAACACTTAAAAATACCAATTTGGCAATATCCGGAGAAATTGAATTTATTTTCAGCTCAATCGGAGTGGCCGGATTTCCCAATGTTTTCAGGTAATCGTTACAAATTGATTTCAGTTCATCGGCGTTTGTTGCTTTTGAATTTAAGCCGAACGCAATGCGCAAAAAGCGTTGTCTTGCTTTAAGTGTAGAAGTTGCCGCTGTAATAATTTTAAGAGTGTCTTCATCAAGTTCATTGTTATTGCCGGCAATCAATTCCAAAGCCGAACCTAATGCACCGATATTTCCGCCGATATCATGAGCTATACGGGTACTGACAATCTCCACAAGTTCTGTATGACTGTATAACATATAATTTTCCTAAAAAGTATAAATGGCCGTATTCATAAACTTTTTGTCTTCTCTCGACATTCTGGTGTAGTCGAGTTCCAAAAGCATAGGATCTTCCAGCAGAAGTTTACCGTTTTTGGCACGCAAACTCGGTTTTTTCTCGCCTAACCCCCACATAACCAGCTCTTTATTATCCGGTTGACCGTATTTTTGATTGATTTTTTTCCAGAAATCAAAAATTTTAAGATTACGCAAATAATCTGCCTTTGCGCCGCTTCCTTTTATATCGGCGGCTTCAGATATATACAATATACGATAAGCTTTATTGCCTGTAAAGTTACTGGTCAACTGGATATCCATGGTTTCTTTAGTGTGAAAATTGCTGAATTTCATCTGTTGTACGTACTGATGATTATTTTTGCGAGCCATAAGAAAGACGCAGTTGGCAATTCTTTCATATCCGATAATATCTTGATGGCGGCACTGTTCTTCATAACGCCAGCGGATAAAATTCGGGATTTCCAAATGTTCCGAAATTTTTTTGTAACCGCGCTTTTGCAATGCTTCAATAACCTGTTCTTTATCCATTCTCAGCATAACGCCGGCAATATCGAATACCGAAGCATTAGAGCGCTTAGCGACTGCCGGTTTATCGTTCTGGACGGCAGACAAAGTTTTAGAGGCTATTTTGGAAGCTATATTGCTTCCCCACCAACCCGAATCTTCGTCTTCTTTTGAAGAAGGCGTATTTTCTGCTTCCGGTGCATTTTGCTGTACAAAATCGGCAAACGAAGTACCATCATCTACAACTTGAGGCGTATTTTCTGCCGAAGCTGCCGATGAAAGTCCTATAAATAAGGCAAATACAGCAATGCAAATGTAACAATCGGTAAGTGACTTCATTGATTTCCTCTTGTTTTACTTGTTGCACATAATAAAGGATTCAATTTAAAAAAAGCTTAATAACTCAAATATTTCAGGTTTACAAGCGTACAAAAAGGCATTAAATTAGCTCAAGGGGTAAAAAATGGATAAAACAGTGCATATCATTGGCGCCGGTTTAGCCGGTTGTGAGGCCGCTTGGCAATTGGCTAAAAGAGGAATCAACGTTAAATTATTTGAGATGAAGCCCGGTAAATTTTCACCGGCGCACAAGAGTAATAATTTTGCGGAATTGGTGTGTTCAAATTCTTTTCGAGCCGATGACTATGAGCATAATGCCGTCGGGTTAATGCATCAGGAAATGCGGTTGTTTGATTCGCTGATTATGCGCTGTGCCGATACTTGCAAAGTTCCGGCCGGCGGGGCATTGGCGGTTGATAGAGAAGGTTTTTCGGCGATGGTAACGGCAGAGTTATCAAAATTTTCTAATATCGAGATCATTACCGGTGAAATAACCGCGTTTCCTCAAGCCGATGATCCGCTGACCATTATTGCCACGGGACCGCTGACCAGTCCGGATTTTATTGAGGCAATATTGCAAAAAGTCAATCATAATTCATTGTCATTTTACGATGCCATTGCACCGGTTGTTTATAAAGAAAGTATAGATTTTACAAAAGCTTGGTATCAATCTCGCTATGATAAAGGCGATAAATTTGATTACATCAACTGCCCGATGAGTGAGGAACAGTATTATCAATTCGTTGATGCACTGTTGAGTGCCGAAAAAATGCCGTTTCATGACTTTGAAGCACCTAATTACTTTGACGGTTGTCTGCCTATCGAAGTTATGGCCGAACGCGGCCGCGATACTTTGCTGTTCGGCCCTATGAAACCTGTCGGTTTAACTAACCCGCACAGTACGGAAAAACCGTATGCCGTTGTACAGTTGCGTCAGGATAATAAAGAAGATACTTTGCGCAATATAGTCGGTTTTCAAACCAAATTGAAATACGGTGAACAAGAACGGATCTTCAGAATGATTCCCGGATTGGAACATGCCGAATTTGCAAGGCTGGGCGGTATACATAAAAACACGTTTATAAAAAGTCCCGAGTTGTTGGATGAATTTTTACGCCTAAAAGCGCAACCGAACGTTATGTTTGCCGGGCAGATAAGCGGCTGTGAAGGATATGTCGAAAGTGCTGATGTCGGCATGCTTGCCGGTTATTATGCTGCCGCGCTTGTCAACGGATTAACGCCGATTGTGCCGCCGAAAACCACGGCAACCGGTGCAATGTTACAACATTTGCAAGATACAACGGGGTGCTATCAGCCGATGAACATTAATTTCGGTATTTTCCCGACTATTCGGGGAGAAATAACCGTGAACGGAAAATTTCGGAAAATAAAAGGAGCCGACCGAAAAGAAGCATATTGTAAACGCGCTCTTGCCGATTTCAAAAACTGGCGGGAGCTGTTGAATGTTTAAGCAAGCACTGATAACAGATTTGGTCAGGCCGTACCAGCAGCCACTGGTTGATCTTTATATCAAATATTTGAAAATCGGAAATGAACATTTTGGGCAAAAAGGTGTGTCGGCAGAGGTCAAAGCCGAGAAAATTCGATTGCTGGAAAGGGGAATTCGCCGCGATTTTCCGCAGCAAGACAATATTATTGCCCGCTTGCAAAAACAGTTTGTAACTGAAAATTTATCGTTGTATTTGTTGTTAGATCCGCTTTTAGCTTGGCGCTACACAGCAACCGGTAAGCAGCCGACGTCGGAAACTCAGGTTTCGGACATTATCGGCTACGAAACATCACCTTTGGCCCGTCTTTTAATGGTTTTGAATAATGAAAATCCGAGCACCTATCTGCCGATGCAATCCCTGTTGGCATTACTGGTGTTTTCAGATATGTTTCAAAACAAATCACCTCTGTTGAAATCGGTTAAATGGAGTAAAAAACAACGCTGCAGTAAATTGACGGGGCTACTGAAAAATGCCGGCGTATTGCTCTCTATTGTGCGCTCAAAACGCTTGAAATACAAAGCAGCAATTTTACTTAATACAGCTGCAGTTTTGGTCGAAAAATATGAAAAAAATCAACAAATGTTCTTATCCTTTCTTGACGTTTTGAGGATTTATTTGTATAGTTTTTCCCAGTTTTTATTCATCCGCAAACAAACGGTAACAAAAAAAGGAATTTAGATGCTTTCTGTCGGAGGTATTGTTAAAAAATCGCAACCATCACTGTTTTGGTGTACGCGTGCTTTGCCGAAATCAGAACGTGAGGCTGTTTATACATTATTTGCTTTTTGTCAGCATATCGATGGTATTGTGCGCTCAACCATGGCGCCGGAAGAAAAAAGTGAATTGCTTCAAGCTTGGCGTGAAGAGTTGGATAATATTTACGATAAAGGTGTTCCTGCTTCAAATATCGGACGCAAAATCTATAAAAACTGTATGCGATTCGATTTACCTAAAGTTGCATGGAAAGAAATTTTGGACAGTGCTTTGTTAAATGCGGCAAAGCCTTTGCAGGCACCGGATATTGAAACGTTTGAAAAGTATATCAATGGTATGGCCGTTGTGCCGCTGAAATTGGCTCTGTCGGTTGTTGCCAATACTCACCCGTCGGCAAATGAAGAACTGGCAAAAAATTTGGGGCGTGCCGTTATGGTAACGTATATGCTGCGTGATATTAAGGATGATGCCAAAAACGGCCACCTGTATATTCCGAGAGAGATTCTTGCTAAAGCCGGTGTTAAAATCGATACCCCGCGAAATATGGTTGAAAATAAAAATCTTACTTTAGCCAGAGAGAGCTTTTCAAAACAGGTTGAAAGTTGTTTTAAAAAGGCGGACCGTTTGCTCGGTAAAATGAATAGTAATGATATAATGCCGTTGAAACTGATTAAAAATATTTGCTATTGTCAGTATGAAATAATGAAAGAGCGTGGTTGGGAAATTATATCGCCAAAACCGAAAATAGGGTTAATGAGACGTATAGGTATTGTTTATCAGACCATGTTCAAATAATCAGAAATTTTCATCAATGATTTTATATGCCGGATAGGACGAACCTTCGGCATATTTTTTCGGCGCATCTTTAATAGCCTTGATAAATAAGTCTTTTATATATATCAGACGATTATTTTTCATTAAAGTTTCTTTAGGATAAGATTTGAAAGCATCAAAACCGAGTTCACCCGTACCGATAAACGGATCAATGGCGCAAGTAATGTTATCTTCGGGATGTAAAGCTTGCCCTTCATCATTTAACAAAGGCTCGTTATTTAAATAAATCTGACGAACGGTGCCGCTGTTATCGGCCTGTCTTTCGCCGATAATTTTAATGTTTTGCGATCCTTGTAAAAAGCGGGTGTTTCCGGACAGTAGAGAATATCTGTAACGGAATACGTTTTCAAAAATATTTTTTAAATCAAACGGATGAATGGTCACGGTTTGTAGAGGCGTTTGGGCTGAAAAAGCACGTTCGACATTGTAATGGGTTAAAATTTTTCCATGTTCGTAACGCAGTGCATGAACAATGTAACCGGTTGAAATCAGGCCGATATCGGTATGAGCGGCATTTTTCATCAAATCGGCAATAAATGTTCCGATGGCGCACGGATTGGCATATTGACGTTCCAAATTAAGGACACTCGGTGCTATAGGCAAATTCAAACCGACGGCATTTTCGTATTCTTCCAAAGCCGGTAAAAAGTCTGGCAGCACATCTTCTTGTTTGCAATTTATTGTCTCGGTATAGTCTATTCGGCATCGTTGATTATCAAAGAAACGGATACCAAACCTCAAGGCCGTTCGGCTGAAGGCTGCAGGATAATATATATGATTTTTTTCATCAGGCTCAAGCGGTGCGTGTTCGTGTCCGCCGATAATAAGATCAAGCGGTATTTCATTTTCATCGGCTATTCGGCGCAATTCCAGACTGCTGGGCATTAACGCGTGATTTAAGACAATGCAGGCATCGGGCTGAATATATTTAATCGTTTCTTTCAAACGTAAAAAAGCATCGGAAATTTTTTCTAAATAAAGCCCGTATTTTTGTAAACGAATATAATTTACGCAAAAAGCAGTTACCAGAATTTTCTTTTGATTGATATTGAGTAAAATGTACGGATCAACCCATTGCGGATAAGAATCGGTGTCGATATCACGCAGGTTGGCGCATAAAAGGTGGATATTGGCCTGATTAAAGCGTTTGGCTGTTTGTTTTAAAAAGTAAAAACTTTCGGCATTAAACCCGAAATCATTGTTACCGAGTGCCAAAACAATTTTTGCTTCTGGCATTTGGCGGCGCAGTTGTAAATAACTTTCAACACACAAATTGCGGTCATAAATACCTTTAAATAAGTCGCCGCAATCACAAATCAGTGTATTACGGCCATTATCCGGCGCACGGCGAATGATACCGCTGAACAACTGACAAAGTTTGCGGGCTTCCTGATGGCAGTCCGTTAAGGCAAACAGGTTGATGTCAATATTCTGTGTATCCATTTTGTTTTACTTTTGACGAAAGATAAAATACATATATTCTAGAGAATATCAAGAAAATATTAAAAAAATATCGCAGATAAAAATAAAGAGGGCGAAAATGAAAAAAAGTTTGACGATTTTGACTTGTTTGATTTTAGCAGCTTGCACACAAGATGCGTATCACTTAAAAATAGAAAACAATATGACGGAAGATCACGGACAAAGCATTTATTTTCGCAGCAATCTGCGCAGCAGTTATGCCGGACAGATTCGCCGTGTTTTAAGCAATAAATTCGGGGAAATAGGTATGAAAACATCGGCAACGGCCGAAAGTGCCGATTTTATAGCTATTTTTGATATTGAAACTTTTTACCGGCAAACCGCTGAGTATAAAAATAAATCGTATGCCAATACACGTTCCGATTCTGCTTTGTTTACAGCGGAAGAAGATGGAACCTCACTGGACTATACCGGTAATGCCAATATGGTGGTCGATCGTGATAAAACCTGCTTTACGCTGAATATAGGTCGGCGTGAGACGTCAGCGCCGCGTTATACATCATCATTTTGTGCGCAAACGGTTATGGAAACGGAAGATATGCTGCCGCTTATCTTAGATATTTATGGTAAATACGGTAACTATCAGTCTGCCGATGTGGGGGTTCAGTGTCTCGCCGACCAAAACGGCAAAATTTCTTGCGACACCGTGCACGACCGTCAGCAAGCATTTATCAATTCGCTGTGGATAGACTCGGAAATCGGCGATGATGAATATTAAATTAAAGCTTTAAGAGCTTTTTTTTGGCAGCTTTGAATTCATCGTCATTCAATAAGCCGTCTTGCTTTAGTTGGGTTAGTTTAATTAGTTGCTCTATTTCTGTTTGAGGCAACGGAAGCCATTTACGCAACAACAGAGAATAAGTGCCAAATAAAAAAATATAAATTCCGAAAAAAGCAAAAAAATCCGGCCAGAGATTGAAACCGGTCCAAGTTATAATCCCGTATTCGGCCAGTGCCGTTATCAGAAAAAATGTTGCGTGCAGCGGATGCAATACCATAAGAACCAGCACCCATAACCCGAGCATAATCGTTACCAGTAAAAGTGAAAATGTGACACCCAAAACACCGCTGCCCACAGATGCAAACGGTATGTATGAAAGTAATGCTCCCATAGTTTTTCTCCTTAATGGT
The DNA here is from genome assembly GCA_017635595.1 of Alphaproteobacteria bacterium. Lineage (GTDB taxonomy): Bacteria > Pseudomonadota > Alphaproteobacteria > RF32 > CAG-239 > RUG410. The sequence goes on along the minus strand of JAGBLF010000027.1, from coordinate 81,332 downwards.
GAGCATAACAAAAAGAAAAATTGAAATCAATAATAAACAAACAACAAAGAGGTTTGCCTTGACATTAAATATGTTTCTTATTATGTTAAACACATATTTCAAGCTTGAGGGAGTAAAATAAGATGAAAAAAGCAGGAAATGTTAAAGAATTTGTAGAAAGAATCGATGCTGCAAAAAAATTAAACCCGAAAGATTTATCTTCAGATCAGGATTTAAGTATTGCCATTATGAACCTGATTTCCATTGAAGAACATTTGGTATTTTCGGGGGCAAAAACCGGTAAAAATTCATATTATGATTTAATTAAAGAAGTCCGTGAAACGCGTAAAAATTTGTTGCAAAAGATTATTCCAAGCTATGAAGGTGAAGTTTGGTGTATGTCCAAACACCTACTTGCAACCTCTATGCGCTTAATGGAAGTCGGAACCAAACAGCAATCTTTGGGTAACGATGAAGAAGCCTATAAATTGTTTAACTCGGCTTACGATATGTATTGTCTGTTTTGGGGATTAAATATGGGCATGATGGAAACGAAAGACCTGAAATGGCTTGAGCCGGATGTTGAAGAAGTAAAAAAATTGGCGGTTAAAGCCAACGAAGCTTTAAATAATGCTCCGGTAAAAGTTGAAGAAAAGGTTGAAGTCAGCGTTACCGAGGCGGAAACCGGCGGCAGTGCTTTATCCAAAATGAAAAATATTGTTCGTAAAGCCGTTAATTGTTGTATAGAGTAAAAAAATGACGCATAGATTATTAAGTTTATTGGTGTGTTTATGCGGGTTTTTGCTGGTTGCAGCCTGCAATTCGGAAGAACCGAAAAATGAGACAACGCCGGATACCGCAAATACGGCTGCGGCAGAATCCGGAGAAAAAAGTATTATAGATTTAAGTGCTTCCGAAGTTTACTTTTTTTATCAGGAAACTTGTCCACACTGCCACGATGCGGCGGCATATTTGCATGAAAATCACCCGGATGCCAAAATTAAGGCGTTAAATATAAAAATGCCGGGTAATATGAAATTGTTTACCGAAGCGGTTAAAACCTATAAAATAGGTAATACAGCGGGCACACCGCTGATTTGTTTCGGACGGAACTATGTTATGGGTTGGAGTGATGAAGATAAAAAAATGCTCGATATGTGGATAAAAGCATATACAAAGTAATCGGTATTATATCTGAGAAAATCCCCAAATACCCCGAAAAAGAGTTTCGGGGTATTTTTTTGTAAACAGGTAAATATACACGGAAGACCTTTAATATTTTTTTTACCGGCACGATGTTAAATATTACAAAAATATGAAGAATACATTGGAATTTGCAATAATTCTGGTGTTTTCGATAATTTTATGTTACTTTCATAGTAAAGGAGTTTCCTTTATCGGAGTGATATGTTATGTACATATGGATTTTTCTGGCAACAATAATGGTTGCGCTGAGCTTTTTTAATCTTTCGCCTCGTTCAGATACGGATAATGCCGTGAATGAGGTAAAAGCTTCTATTACCGTTAATCGTTTTCGTGCCGAACATTTGGCATTTGTTCACTCAATGGAATGCGAACTTATTATGCACACCGATAACGGTTCTTGGAAAAATTATGCATTGACTTCACCGCATGACATTACGATAGAAAATATGAATAATTTGCCGTATACCGATTATGCCAGTAATTTGCCGATAGGTTATGAACAAACCACTAATCTTTTGGATGTGTACCATGTGGTTGTATGCACCAAAAAAAAGCTTGAAGAAGAGGATGGTAATTCGTTTGAAAATTGCACTTCCACGAGTTACAGGTACGCCATATCGTACGCTCAAATTCCTGACAGATGGCTTTCTAAGGATATTGATCAAAACGAGGGCATTGTAAAACCATTACCGACGCTGGTCAATTTGATGGCAAAGGCGACAGGCGCCGGCTCGCTTTACGGTTGGACTGATTGCTCGGGGCAGGCGGGTTTTAATTTACAATGTATATTACGCGGTTACAGCACCAGAGTAGGCACAACCGAAAAAGTTGATGATAAAATCGTACAGAAATATACTAAAATACCTTCTAACTCCCTAATCTGGAATATGCCACACTTCGGAGAAAAATGCGGTACAACAATACCTTGTTTGTTTGCATACGAGAGATTTTTGACTTCTGATAAGGGACATCACTGTAAAACATTAATGGGGGATTCGTACCCTTATTCATCGCATTAGGAGTTAATTATTATGGTCGGAAAGTATAAAGGAGAACGCAGATGAAAAAATTTATTAACAAAAAATCCATACTCGAGAAAGGTGGTATGATGGTAGAAGCGCTGGCGATGCTTGGTTTAATGGCTGTCGTTACGCCGACAATGTATAAAAAATCTGCAGAAAGAACTCTGGAAGTTGAAGATATTAACACGGCAACGACGGTTCGTACATATATGAATGCCGTTAATTCTTTAATGGCCGCCAACTATACAACTATTGTTAAAGACATGGAGGACAACGGCAGTGACGTTAAGGAGGTTAATGTCAGCGGGGGTGACTTAGATGCGTTCTTACCATATAATTTCCAAGTAGATCATGCTTTATATGAATATGGAACACCGAAAATAAGCATTGTTAAAAACGGCACCAATTTAACGGCATTTGCTCTGTTTCCGGCTCGAGCTGAAAATGAGGATGACAGTATCGGCCAGGAGAGAACAGCCCGTATTGCCTCATTAGTCGGTGCCAACGGCGGTTATGTCAGAGGGCCGAACAGTGCGCGCGGTGTCGGCGGTATCTGGACTTTGAACGGCGCTGATTATTCTAAAGTATTTCCGAGTGACAATTCTCCGGTATATTCATTGGTTGCATCGACCTCAAATGCCGTAAACGGTAGCACACAAGGCGGTGATTTGGATAATTCCAAATATTTGCAAAGAACTTATGAAGGCGATGAAGAAAAATGGCGCAACACAATGCGTACGGATTTGTATATGGGGGGGTATAACGACGGCGATGAACACCCGCTTGATACGCCGGAGGGTGCAACCATGCACAGTATTCGCAGCGTTGACAGCATGATTATCGGAACTGAAAATGTACCTTCCGGTGTTAGCAATGTCGGTTTGTATGTTTCGCCGGATGCCGCAAATAAAAATGCTATTATCGGCGGCTCGGTAAAAGCGGCTGCAGAACAATTCTTTGCTGATTCAGCCAAGTTGCAATTTGCTAAAAAAAGCGGTTCTCAGTCTTTGACTCACGGCGGAGATTATCTGTTTCAAATCACTTCCTATCAGGGTGATATGTCACAATACGGTAACCTCAGCTTAGCCGAAGGTTTTGCATCAGATGCCTATTGCGGTATGGTTCATATCGGTGGCAGAGGCTGGGACGGTAAAGACTTTGTTATCAGTGCAACACACGGTATACATTCATCCGGCACGGAGTTGAGTTTGGTACGTGAAAATATGTTTCATATGGAAACGGAAGGAAGCAACGCATACAGTGATGATATAAGCTATGATTCATCTGAAAAGAACGGACAAATCACTATGATGAAGGATGGCTATAATAAAATTAATGAAGGCGGTATAAAGTCGACAATCGGGGCAATCCAGTATAGTGATAACGGTAAACAAGTATTTCCGGTTATAATCGGTTCAAATACGCGCGTTCGCGGTTTATTGGCAGCTGACCAGATTGATACCAATCGTATCAGAACCGCGACCTTAAAAACCGGTTCTGAAAAGGTTGATGATCAGTATCAATGGCTCGATGTAGATAAAGACGGTATCAAAATGTATGATTATCAGCGCCGTGAAGACGGTTCGGCTAAAGTTGCGGTGGATATCGACCATAATGGTTTCAGAATTCGTTCCGGCGGTGATGGCACCGATGATGAATCTGATGGCGAGGCAGCAACTTTTGCGGTCAATAATCCATCCGACGGTTATTCGGATAACTCTGTAAAAGCGACGGCACATGATATTGATTTGACAGCAAAGCAAGACGGGAAGATAACAATAGGCAATGAGCACTTAAAAGAACAAATAACGGCAAATGAAATTTATTTTGGTGCTGATTTGGATAGTATTTCGGATTCTTATTCCAATTTCCGCGTTCTAATCGGCGGAAACGGTAGTTTGGACTTAGTCGGTTCTAATTTCAATGTTATCAGGGAAGATGGTTCAAAAGTGGTCTCTATTGCCGGTAATGACAGAGACCAGGAAGAGATATATGGCGGTTCGAATTATTATCGAAACTACCATGATGATATGGTAAACGGCAGCCGCAATATCCATTATGATATGGCTGTACACGGTCAGGTCGCTTTTACACCGGATCTGTATTCCGATTCAATCAATAACAACTATAAATATATGGCTATCGGTAAGTATGATGCAGATGCCGGTATTGATATCTATGCCGATTCTACAACAAGAGATGAAAAAGCCGTGATGTTTGATTTGCAGCACAAAGATACAACATATGATGAAAGTCCTAGCTATGACGGTTACTCACAGTTTACGGTCAATAGTCAAAAAATTGATCCGGGAACGGTGTATATCCGCAAGGGGTCCGTAAGTATTATGCCGTCAAGACCGTCCGATGATGTCGGGGGTAACGGTAATATGGTTGCAAAATCGTCAAGCGGTTCAGTTCAGGCCAGCCGTTTTGTGGCTAATAATTTGGATGCAAATGGAGACTATGTTTCTGTTCCGCCATTGGTAAAGCAAGAAACATATAATACGTATAACGGTTCTGCTCATCTGAACAGATATGATACCTATATGGTTAATCCGGCATATACGTCCGTCATGCATGATATTAAATTGACAACACGCGGCGGTGCTCGTTTGAGCGATGTGTTGCCTGACTTTATTACCAAAGGCATTTACATTGCCAATAATAATAAAGATGATAATATTACTAACTTTACCTTTAATTACAATGACGTTGCAAATGGTCGTGTCGGCGGTCAACAAGTTTTAACATCCAGTGATGTCGATTGGGCTTCACCATATACCGGATCGGTTCCGACTCCGCAATGTCCGCCGGGGTATATGCGTGTAATTACGGTAAATCCGCTGAGTATGAACATGGCACAAGCCGGCAACCTTGTACAAACGGATACGAAGAATTCCGGTCCGCATTATCTTGTTGAAGAACAATTAATGGCAACTTCGGAAGCGGCAAGAGCTATGAATGATACATATTCTGACGCTAACCTGAAAGATAACATTTTGCCGCAATATCGCCAGTTGAGCGTAGAGGACACTTATAGTGATTACCGAGCCAGAATGAGATTCGCGGGATATTCTGATGAGTTTGTTGTTGAAGATATCAGCAATATGACGGCACGTTCTTACGCCAAAGATGGTTCTCAAGTTCATTATGTATTAACGGCCAAGGATGTTTCTAAAACATTAAAGCCTTTTATTTTCCAACAAAATACATGGCTTAAAGCTTTGACGGTTCCGTTGTGTGGTGCGGATACTACCGTCGGATCAACAGCGTGCGATGGTCAATATACAAAAGCATGGGCCATATTGTTAGGCTTTGTTTATCCGACATATATTTATGATGAATATCTGAGCGGTACCGGTTCGAAACATGTTAATTCAAAGGGAACTCTTTCATGGAATGTTTTCCCTGTGGTTAAAGACACTCTCGAGGCAACGGTGACAACCTATTGTTACTTTAACCGAGCCAACTTACAAACCGAGCCGTTTGCTGATGGTTACAGCGCTTATGTTGATATTTATCACCCGCTGAAATCAACTATTCCGGATAGTTATCACAAAGCGGCACCGGATCAATATCTCAACCGTTTGAATGACCCTAACCTTAAGTATAACGAGGTTTGGTAGGCATAAAAACAAAAGAAAAGCTCTCAGCATTTGCCGAGAGCTTTTCTTTTACTGATAACAAAGGATTTGCCTGAAGATTTGACAAGCAATGTCTGCGTTTGCTCATCATACGAAACGAAATCCAAGCCTTGCGGAAACTTTCTGCTTAAGAATGGTCTTAATCGCGGGTAGCGATACAGATAGTACTTATCTCCTTGCTGAATACAAAACATATTTATATTGTCAAGCAAATTAAAGAAAGTAAAATCATCAAGATAATGCCACACGCCGTCATCGAATACCTCAAGCCGATGGTTTAAAGAGGCGCACACGGCAAAATCAGCGGTTTTACTGCACAAGACAACATTTTGTTTTTGTCGTAAGAGTTGTCCGTATTTCAGTGAATATAATTCATGATTACCGGCACTGACCTTGACTAAAAAATGTCCTTCTATGCTGATATCTTCCTCAGCTAACGGATAGTTTCCGTTTTTCAGGTGACCTTCCCAATCGTAGACAGACCACTTTTTATCGGCATACACGGCAAAATAAAAATCGCTCTCAATATACTTTTGGTATTTTACGCTCAGCAAAACTTTCGAACCATCCCACAAAAGAAGATGATTGCTTTGGTAAGTCGAAGAAGCGGATGTTAAAATATAAATACCTTGTTTTGAGCAGATTTGTATACCGTCAAGCGGATAATCTGTGATTTTTTGTCCTTGAACCGAATACAGCAAACTGTCGGCAATAATCAGACCGCATTCGGGGTAAACGGCGATATAATCGGCATTTTCCCTGATGAAATCGACGGCTTGTAACTGCGCTAATTCACCTGTATGCGGAATCGGTGTTTCACTCTTGTAGAGTGTAAACTTGCCTTTATTTTCTATAAGAACAAGTTTGAGCGGGTAAAAAATTCTGTGTGTCATAAATATATATAAATTAATAAATCATTAGACAGAAGTATACGCCGGACAGAAAAAAAGTCAACATATTTGCAGATATGTTGACTTTTGAAATTTACCTTGTTTTGTAAATTATTTTTTGATATGTGCGGTTAAAACTTTGAGTACTTTAACCAATTCTTCTTTCATTTTGCCGCGTTCCACCACCATATCGACCATACCATGTTCCAAAAGATATTCGGCGCGTTGAAAACCTTCAGGAAGTTTTTCGTGGATGGTTTGCTCTATAACTCGTGGGCCTGCAAAGCCGATTAAACAACCTTTTTCGGCAATATTAACGTCGCCGAGCATGGCAAACGATGCTGAAACACCGCCGGTTGTCGGATCGGTCAAAATAGAAATAAACGGAATTCCGGCTTCTTTAAGCTCATTGACGGCGGCTGTCGTACGGGCCATTTGCATGAGCGATAACATGCCTTCCTGCATACGCGCACCACCTGACGAGGCAACGGTTATAAGCGGAATCTTGTGCACCAAAGCATAATGCGCTGCGGCAACGATACCTTCACCGACGGCAATTCCCATAGAACCGCCCATAAATGAAAAGTCCATAACGGCAACGACGCTGCTAATGCCGCCGATTGTGCCGTATGCTACCTGAATAGCATCATTGGTACCGGCTTTTTTTCGGTTAGCTTTTAAGCGGTCACTGTATTTTTGAACATCCTTAAATTTAAGCGGATCATCAATAACCGGCGGTAAATCAAGCATGGTGTATTGCGAATCGTCAAACAGCAGGCGAAAACGATTATCAACGTATAAACGTAAATGGTGTCCGCAAGAAGTACATACATAGTGCGATTCTTTTAACTCTTTGGAAAACAGCATCTGATTACAGTTCGGACATCTTATCCAAAGGTTATCCGCTATTTCTTTCGGTGTTGTTTTTTGAATTTTAGGGCGAACAATATCGGTTAGCCAATTCATAAATCAGTTTCCTTTCTTAGAACCGAATGCAGGCATTATTTTCGAAAAGAAGGCTTTAATTCCTTTTTTTTCGGAAATAACGGCGACTGTCGGATTCGATTGAACTTTTTCCTGTAAGCCGGCGATATCTTGCTTTAAGCCGTTAACGGTATTATTAAGCTTTTGCTGTTCAAGATTTAAGGCCTTATTGGCTTTTTTCTGCTGGCGTAAATCGCGGCGTAACGGCAGATAATTAAACCACGAATTCAGCTTACCGATAACATAACCGACGGCAACACACAAAATGAGAACGATTTGCGGATTAAAGCAATCTTGCGGGTATGGGGCAAACGAAATGCCTTCTTCGGAAGTTTCTACACCATACAGCAGCCAAATTAACAATGCGATAACCGGTATAACAATAATGTAATATGTAAATTTCATATCGTTCTCCTGTGTTAAATGATAAAATTTTGGTTATGAAGCCGGATTCAATCTGTCGTGTAATTCTTTTCCGGTTTTAAAGTGAATAATATTTTTAGACGGAACTTCAACCCTGGCTTTATTTTTAGGGTTAATGGCAATGCGCGGTTTTCTGGTTCTGACTGAAAATGCACCGAAACCTCTGATTTCAATACGGTCACCGGCAGCCAACGCATTTGTTAATTTATCAAATACGACATTAACGATACTTTCAATATCTTTAATAGTTAAATTAGGCATCTGAGCTGCAATTTTTTCTATTAATTCTGATCTGGTCACTTTATCCTCACTTTAAATAAGTTAAACAATGTTTTTTACACTAATACACTTTTCTGTTTAATATATCCATATAATTTTTACGATTTTACACAAACATCAGGTGCGCGCAAATATAGCGGTTTGGGATAATTCAGTTTTTTAGCGTTAAATTTTTGCAATCCGCAGGCGGCAAGATCTATTACGGAAGCATTTTTATCCATACGAATGGCGTGTAAAACAAGTCCGCTCGGCTTATCTAAAAAGCGTTCGACTCCGTTGCCGATAAGCGTAACGGTTTTTCCTTTAAGCATATCAATAATTTCTTCATAAGGGAGAGCCGCCGGTTCGCAAAGCTTTTCAAGCCTGCCGTTAAACAGCTGAAAATAAAAGTCTTCGCGCTTTGTTTCAATAATAACGGCGTTATATTCCGAAAGTTCGCTCATATCAAGCGAATGTACATAGGCCTCAAAAGCCGAAACTCCGATGATTTTCATATTTGGTAAAGCATAAGAAAAAGCCCGTGCGGCGGCAATCGACGAGCGTACGCCGGTAAATGAACCCGGCCCGATACATACACACAATAATCCGATATTTTCAAACATCAGATTATTTTTTTTCAGCATATTATCAATTTCTACCATTAAAAGCTCAGCCTGACCGAAGTCGGTATTTTGTTCAAACTTATCGATAACGTGCGTATCTTTCAACAGTGCAATACAGCATCCGTCGGCTGTTGTATCAAAGGCAAGCGTATACATATATATCTTCCATTGTCTAAAAAATTATCAACCATCGTAAAAAATTATTTGCTTTATGATGTATATAATATAAAATCTACGCAAGCGCAAATCTTTTTTGTAAAGAAATATTTTAATGAACGAAGAAGAAATATTCAGAGATCTTGTTATATTGAGCCTGCTTTTTGAAATAATAATGATAGGTATTATTATTTATATGCAGGTCCTTTTATACAAATATAAGTGTAAAATCTATTTTATCAAGCGTGATCGCGAGCGCTGTCATGAACTTTTGTTTTCTGCCAAAGACGGTTATTTTTGTTTTGTGTATCCCGACCAAAAAGTTAAAGATCCGCAAAAAGGTATTGTCGAAAAGTGTTCTCGGCGCTTGTCGGTAATGCTCGGGCTTAAAAACGGTACGGCATCATCATTTGATGAAATTGCCGATTCTTTTACCAAGGAAGATGCTCGCATACTCAAAAAATATGTCGTAATGCTCAAGCAAGAAGGACTGGCTTTTGAAGATATTTTAGCCCTTAAAGGTAAACATCGTTATGTTTGTGTTTACGGAAATCGTGTTAACGGACGAGATAATAATTTGTATTGCGATACGGTTTGGTTTCGCGAAGTAACGGCTGAGGCTGCCAGATTGGCGGATTTGGAAAATGAAAAACAAAGTATTAAACATTCGCTGAAACAATATGAAAACATGGTAGACGGCTTAAATTATCCGCTGTGGCTGCGTGATGAAAATTTGAATCTGCTGGTTGTGAATAAAAAGTATCTTGAGTACAGCGGCCTGAGCAGTAAAGACGAAGTTTTGCGCAAAAATGTCGAATTGAGCAATGGTAAAGGTGAAGCCGTCGCCAAAAAAATTGCTCAAGAAGCACAGAAAACCAAAAAAATTCAAAAAATGACGTTTAATATGGCGCATAAGGGAGAATTGTATAATTACGAGGTTCAGGAAACCCCTTATTTTGTCGGTGATATACTGGATAAAATCGGTACGGTCGGTTATTTGAACGATATTACCGAGTTAGAAAAAGCCAAACGTAATTTCCGTATTAATCAAAATAATCATTTGGGCATTCTATCGGCACTCGGTACAGCGATTGCAATTTACGATTCTAAAATGAAATTGTTTTTTTCTAATACGTCTTTTCGTTATTTGTGGAATCTGGAAGCGGAATTTTTGGAAAAAACGCCGACTTATTTACAGTTTTTAGATAATGTTCGCGAGCATAAAATGTTACCGCCGGTACCTGACTTTAAGGCTTATAAAGAAGATGAAATGAGTATTTTCGATAATTTGCTCGAGCCTAAAGAAGACTTGTTGCACCTTTCTGACGGCCGAACGATTCGCCGCCTGCGTGCGCCGCATCCGAACGGTGTTATTTTTGCTTATGAAGATGTTTCAGACCGTTTGGCAACCATGCGCCGTTTAAACGAGTTGACCTCAATGCAGCAAAATATTTTGGATAATCTGACAGATTCGGTTGTTATATTCGGTGCCAATCAGCGTTTAAAATTTTATAATAAAGCGTATTTGAAATTATGGAGTATAGATTTCGTAAAATTGCAGGATGAACCGAAATTAGAGGAAATTATCGCGTATCAAAAGCTGTTTTTCTCCAATATCGAAGATTGGGACACTTTCAGACAAAGCATGATTGCCAATATTACAGAAGGTCGCAAATTTAATCTGTCGCGCGATGATAATGTTAAAATCGATGTGTCTCCGCAAATTTTTTATGACGGTTCTATTATGATAACGTATACCATAAAATAAATTGTATTTTTATCGATAACACGCTATATTGAAAAAAGTGTAAAGGAATTAAAATGGCAGATATCAAATACGAAGAAACAGACGACGAACGGGAAGATAAAAAGGATGCTCAGCAAAAAAACGGCAAATCCGATAAAAAGGGATTCGACAATAACGAGCGTCTCACTCTTAAAATAAATGTGCAGGAAGCCGAGCAATATAGCGCCGAAAAGGGAAAAAAGAAAATCAGCGCACTTCCGAAAAATATGAAGAAATTGCGTAAAAAAGTACGCGATTCGTATGATGAAGAAGATGACGGCAGTATGGACGAAGATGTTATCCGTTCGCTGCAAGAACTGCAAATTAATCAAACCGATGCCTCAAACGGCGATAATACGCTGATTAATTCGCTGTCGGAAAATGAACGCCGGCAAATTATGCAAAACACCAATATCGAAATTACGCGGCATGAGCAAGATGCCGGCAGACAAGATGCGTTGGAACATGCCGATACTAAACTCAGACAGGCCGGTCTTAGAAAAATGACTACCGATGAATTTACCAAAGAAATGCAAGATGCCATTTATAATCCGAGTCGTTTGCGCCGTGAGGCTTTGGCGCACAATATTACCGAAAAACTGGGAATTGAAGGTAACGTAACCAAGCATAACGAAGGTAAAATTGTCGAGGGTGTTCGCAAAGTCAGAGATGTGACCGAAAACCGTAAAGTAAAGTCGCTTAAGATGGATGATGTTAAAAATATTGCACAAAAAAATATGTCGCAAAATGAAACTGCCGAACTGATTTTGAAAAAATCGGGACAAACGGCACGCCTGTCAGAAATAAAGCACCAAACAACATCACGTAAACCTGAAGACAAACAAAAGAGCGGCGGTAAATCATATTCGGTTCAGATGAAAGAACTGTTAAAGGAATCCTTGAAGAAAAATGACAAAGTCAGATAACAAGCATAAAGTTAAGATTTACTTTTATAAAAAAATGTTTTAAACTCAGGTAACTTTGAAAACTTATTGGGGAAGAAGAATGGAAAACCAATATTATACATTAATGGAAAAGCAAGACTTTTTTGAAATTATCGAAAACAAATACGGTGAATTAGCTATTTTTATCGATGCGCGTGACGATGAACCGCATGAACCTTTGCTGCAATTTGACAGTAAAAAAACGGCTTTGTTGCGCCGTGATGATCGTCGTTCCATTATTTTAGACAATATCGATCCGGAAACCGCTGCCGTTTTGGCCGAGTCTGAAGTTGTTATGATTGTGGAACTGCACGGCGAGGTTGTTGACCGTGTGTATGCCGTGGCAGTTGAAAATGTGGAAGAAATTGTTTTGAATGGTCGTCGTACCCGCGCCGATGAATTGTTCAGAGCTAAGAGTAAAGAAGAAATCTTAAAATCCTTCGGCGCCATCAAAACTTGGACAGGCGGAGCAACAAAATGATCGGATTGGTTTTTGTCACACACGGCAATTTAGCCGTGGAGTTTTTGGCGGCTATGCAGCACGTTGTCGGTACGCAAGAAAAAGTGGCCTGTGTATGTATCGGGCCGGATGATGATATGGATGCTCGCCGGCAGGAAATTTTGGATAAAGCCAAATCTGTTGATGACGGAAAGGGCGTTTTGTTGCTGACCGATATGTTCGGCGGAACACCGTCAAATTTGGCAATGTCGGTTATCGGACATGGTAATTTCGACGTTATCGCCGGTGTTAATTTGCCGATGTTGATTAAACTAGCTTCGGCTCGCAAAGATAAAAGCTTGGGCGAATGTGTCGAATGTGCTCAGGATGCCGGCAAAAAATACATTAATGTAGCCTCACAATTATTGAATGGGACTTCCAAATGAGTGAAGTTTTGGAAAAAGAACTGACAATATGCAACCAAAAAGGCTTGCATGCCCGTGCAGCAGCGGCATTTGTCAAGTGCGTATCTTGTACGGATGCTGAGGTTACGGTCGAAAAAGACGGGCAGGAAGTTGACGGCAGCTCAATTTTAAGCTTAATGATGCTTGCCGCTTCAAAAGGCAGTGTTATCAAAGTTAAAACATCGGGTAGCGAAGCAAAAACGGCCCTTGATAATTTAACTCGTTTGGTTAATTCTCGTTTTGGTGAAGAAGAGTGAAAAAAAACATCGCACCGCGCAATAAAACAATAATCCTTTCGCACCGAGAGGAAATTGATTATGCGGCCAAAGCCGTTAAATTTTCGCCGCAGAATCATAACTTTTCCTTGGATAATCAAATTATCTGGCAGGATACTTTTTATGCGTTGCGCTACATTCCGGACAATTTTGCCGATTTGATTATTGTTGATCCGCCGTATAATCTGACTAAAAACTTCGGTCAGAATGTATTTCGGCAGATGGATTTGAGCGATTACCGCAAATGGCTTGATAAATGGCTCTCTAAATTGGGGCGGATAATGAAACCGAATGCTTCTTTGTATATTTGTTCGGATTGGCAGAGTTCTATTGTTATACCGCAGGTCGCCTGCAAATATTTTGCACTGCGTAACCGTATTTCCTGGGAGCGTGAAAAGGGACGGGCTGCCCAAAACAACTGGAAAAATTGCTTGGAGGATATCTGGTTTTTTACCAAATCGGATACCTATACTTTTAATTTGGATGCCGTAAAAGTTGAGCGCCGCGTCATTGCACCGTACCGCGACAGTCAGGGATTACCGAAAGATTGGCACGAAAAGAACGGAAATAAGATTCGTTATACGGCCCCGTCGAATATTTGGACAGATATTACCATCCCGTTTTGGTCTATGGGGGAGAATACCGAGCATCCGACACAAAAACCGGAAAAGCTTATCGCTAAATTGATTTTGGCATCCAGCAATGCAGGTGATATGGTTTTTGATCCGTTTGTCGGTTCGGGGACAACGGCGGTGGCGGCCAAAAAACTCGGTCGGCGCTTTTTGGGCATTGAGCGTGAGCGCAAGTATGTGGCTTTGAGCATGAAACGCTTGGCCGATGCCGATGAAAATAAAACAATACAGGGGTATGAAAATGGTGTATTTAAAGGACGTAACGCAATCGGGGATTAAGTTAGAAAATACTTGAGTTTTCAGTTTTTACAAATTATATATACATAAAGTCATTAAGGATAAGGAAGTTAAATGAAATTTGGAAAAAATGCAATTATATGGATAGCGATTTTTGTTGTTCTGACGATAATATTCGGACTTGCCGACAGTCAAAAAATCGGTATGGCCGGCTCGGAGCAAATAGCGTTTTCCGACTTTATGAATAAAGTTAAAGATAAGCATGTTGCCGATGTAACGATTACCGGACCTGAAATTTACGGTATGACAACCGATGGCCGCAAGTTTACGACCGTAGCACCTTACAGCCCGACAACCATTGATACGCTTATTGAAAATAATGTTAAAGTCGAGGCCCGCCCGAAAGATACATCAGGCGATACGTTTTGGAGCATTTTTATTTCATGGTTCCCGATGATATTGTTGGTCGGCGTTTGGATTTTCTTTATGCGTCAGGCCAATGCCGGCAATAATAAAGCTTTGAGTTTCGGTAAATCGCGCGCTCGGTTGATTGAAAATAATAAAAAGGTTACATTTAAGGATGTTGCCGGCGCCGATGAGTCAAAACAAGAGTTAGAGGAGATTATCGACTTCTTAAAAGATCCGATGAAGTTTCAACGTTTGGGCGGCAAAATTCCAAAGGGTGTTTTATTGGTAGGCCCTCCGGGTACGGGTAAAACGTTGTTGGCACGTGCCGTTGCCGGTGAGGCAAATGTGCCGTTTTTCTCTATTTCCGGTTCGGATTTTGTGGAGATGTTTGTCGGTGTCGGTGCTTCACGTGTCAGAGATATGTTTGAACAGGCCAAAAAACACTCGCCGTGCATTTTATTTATTGATGAAATTGATGCCGTCGGTCGTCACCGCGGTGCCGGTTTGGGCGGCGGTAATGATGAACGCGAGCAAACATTAAACCAACTTTTGGTTGAAATGGATGGTTTCGAGGCTAATGAAAATGTAATTTTGATAGCCGCCACCAACCGGCCTGATGTTTTGGATCCGGCGTTGTTGCGTCCGGGACGTTTTGATCGTCAGGTTGTTGTCAGCAATCCGGATATCAAAGGACGTGAGGCTATTTTGCACGTTCATGCACGTAAAGTTCCGTTGGCTCGTGATGTTGATTTGTCGGTTATTGCCCGCGGTACACCGGGTTTTTCCGGCGCTGATTTGGCAAATCTTGTTAATGAGGCAGCTTTATTGGCCGCACGCCGCAATAAGCGCAAAGTAACCGCCGTTGATTTTGATAATGCCAAAGATAAAGTGCTGATGGGCAATGAACGCAAATCAATGGCTATGGATGAAGAAGAGAAAAAGCTGACGGCTTATCATGAAGCCGGACATGCCATTTGTTCGATACATGTGCCGGAAACAGACCCTATCCATAAGGCGACAATTATTCCGAGAGGCCGTGCTTTGGGTATGGTTCAGCAATTACCGGAAAAAGATCAATATTCATATACGCGCGCTAAAATGCTGTCACGTTTGATTATTTGCATGGGCGGTCGCGCCAGTGAAGAGTTGAAGTTTGGTTATGACAAAGTAACATCCGGAGCTTCGGCCGATATTGCATCGGCCACCAATTTAGCGCGTTCGATGGTAACTGAATGGGGTATGAGTGATTTATTGGGACCGGTTTTGTATGCCGAAAATTCAAATGAAGTATTTTTAGGCCGTGCCGTCACCCAAAATAAGAATATGAGCGAAGATACCGCTCGCTTGGTAGATGCCGAAATTAAGCGTTTTCTGACCGAGGCGCATGAGGAAGCCACCAATATTTTGAAAAAATATGATACGGAGCTGGAGCGACTGGCTCAGGCTTTGATGGAATATGAAACATTAACCGGAGACGAAATAAAAGAAGTTATAGCGGGCAAACCGCTTAACCGCAGCGAACAGACACCTGTTCCGCCGGAAAAACAAACCAAAGTTTCGGTACCGGAAGTATAAGAGGTTAAAATGGATTTTAAAGAATTAGGATTAAGCGAAAAAACCATTAAGGCTATTAACGAAGCCGGAATTACGATGCCGACAACCGTTCAAACGGATGTTATCCCGTCTATTTTGGCCGGTAAAGATGTATTTACGATTGCACCGGCCGTTTGCGGCAAAACCTGCTCGTATGTTTTTCCGCTGATTGAGATTATGTCTCGGCATGAGGCTAAGAATATTTTGATTATTACGGCCAATTCCAAGCAGTCGGTTATTGTTTCCGATCGGTTTGCCGTTTTCAACAAATATCATGAAATCACTGAAAGCACCGTTACCGATGATGAAGAAAATGTTGATAATGAGGCTAATGTTATCATCGCTTCGCCGAATTTGTTAATCGATTTGTTGAAAGAAGAAAAAGTTGACTTATCACAAATAAATATTTTGGTGGTCGATGATATCAATTTAATCAAAAAATTGCATCAGCTCGATAATTTGGAAAAAATTCTTGAGGTTTTGCCGGCCGATAAGCAAAACATTATTTATACCAATCGCCGCTCTAAAGAAACTCAGAGCATTTTGGATAAAATTTTGAAAACACCGGCCGAAATTAAAATTGATAAAGCCAAAGAACAAGAGGCCGTTCAAGAGGAAAATGAACCGCAGGCCGAGGTTATTCCGATACGTCCGGAAGTTGCCGAGCAACCGATTAAAAATGAAGAAAAGATACCTTTTAAAAAGGAACGTAAGTCGAAAAAAAAGGATAAAACCGACACCGAACAGGATTCGGAGGCTTTGTATTTAGCGCGCAAGCATCATACTTTCGGGCGTCATACGCCGGCATTTTTGCTGACAAAAGTCGAACTTGCCGCGGATGACTGATTAAGACTATTTTATAAAAGAGTGCCCCTGAATATTCGGAATTGAAATTCGGGGGCTGTTTATTTGCGTAACTTGTGTTTTTTTTGTAAAAAAAACTTGAATATTTGTATGAAATTACGCTATAAAAGCGCCATAAGAAATTAAAATTTAGGAGATAAAAATGTCAGGACACTCGCAATTTAAGAATATTATGTACAGAAAGGGCGCTCAAGATGCTAAAAAAGCACGCGTCTTTGCCAAGTTGGCTCGTGAAATTACCGTTGCCGCCAAAAGCGGTTTGCCGGAACCTGATAAAAATCCGCGTTTGCGTTTGGCTATTCAAGCTGCACGCGCCGAAAGTATGCCGAAAGATAATATTGAACGCGCTATTGCCAAAGCAACCACGGTTGCCGGCGGTGCCGATTTCGTAACCATGCGTTATGAGGGCTTTTCGCCGAATAAAGTTTCAGTTATTGTTGAAGCTTTAACCGATAATAAAAATCGTACAGCCGGTAATGTCCGCACCATTTTCGGTAAACGCGGCGGTGCGATGGGCGAAAGCGGTTCAGTTGTGTTCAACTTTGAGCGTATCGGTTATATCGAATATCCGGCCGCTACGGCAAATGCTGATGAAATGTTTGAAAATGCATTGGAAGCCGGTGCCAATGATGTGGTTTCGGATGAAGAAATTCACAGTATTGAAACTTTGCCGGATGACTTATCTGCCGTCACTTCGGCTTTAGAAGCCAAATACGGTACGCCGTCTGCCTCTCGTTTGGATTGGAAACCGGTGGTTAAAGTTGATATTACCGATGTTGAAACCGCTCGTAAGTTCTTAGACTTTATTGATGCTTTAGAAGAAGACGAAGATGTTCAACACGTTTATCACAATGCCGAAATTTCGGATGATGTGATGGCTCAATTAGAGGCAGAATAATAATATGCGTATCTTGGGCCTTGATCCGAGTTTAACCTCAACAGGTTGGGGTGTTATTGAAGTCAACGGAAACCGTCTGCAATATGTTGCAGACGGTTTTATTCCAACCGACACCAAAATGCCGATAGAAGAGCGTTTGGATGTTATATTCCGCACTTTATGTGAAGTGATTGATTTATATAAACCGCAAGAGGCGGCAATTGAAAAAACTTTTTTAAATCAAAATCCGGAAAGCTCGTTAAAATTGAGTATGGCGCGCGGCGTTGTGGTTTTAGCTGCCGGATACAATAAAATTCCGCTGTATGAATTTGATCCGACAAAAGTTAAAAAGGCTTTGGTCGGGGTAGGGCGTGCCGAGAAAACACAGGTTGAAACGATGGTGAAAATTCTTTTGCCGGGGTGCCAGCCTAAAAATAACGATTCGTCTGATGCATTGGCAATGGCTATTACGCGCAGCCATTACCGTACAGCGGTTGGTGCAAGATAGTTTTTTCTATATAAGGTAAGCAAAAAAAAAGCCACTGATGAACAGTGGCGTTTAGTTTTTGTCTTTGATTTATAAATCGCGCGGACCGGATGTTCGGGTAATATTTTGAATTTTATTATTTCCCGGTACATAAGCGGTCTGAACATTGTCGCAATCGCCTGTTGAGATAATTCTGGCAGGACCAAAAGATATCTTTACCCGTTTAACAGATTCCGCCATCTTTTTGAAAGGTTCTTTCAGTTTATTCTTAAATTTATCAACAATATTCGGTTTTTTCTGATTTCTCTTAAAACGTTGCATATGAGAAGAATATCGTTGAGCAAAACCGGCAGTAACGGCAAAACGTTCCTTTTCATCAATAATTCCATCTGCTTTATTGCTCATTTCTCCTAATCCCAAAGCTGTATAGGCACCAGCAATAATATTATCCATATCGGCACGTGATTCCTGTATTTTAGCTATAAAATCACCAACTTCTTCCGGCTTAATACCGGCAGGTTCGTATATAGGCATAACAAGTTTTTGCGTTAAAATTTCTTTGGTTACGGATTTCATTTCTTCATCTGACATTTTGTTAGAATCAATAAAATATCTTTGCGCTTCTTTAGGACTTATTTCTTTGTCCGATATTAAGTCCTCATATTTCAACTCAGCCATAGTTATTCTCCTTAAAAACATATATTACTTATAGTATAATGTATATTTTGTCAATTTTCAACAAAAATTTAGACTAAATTTACTATAAACTCCGCATCTGTAGTATTTTTGAGATCTTCCAAAGACGAATACGGACTGATTTCGCGCAAGACAAGGCCTTGCGGCGTAACTTCAAACACGCCTTTTTCGGTAATAATCATATTAACTTTGTGGGCTACCGTCAGCGGAAGATTGCATTTTTTTAGTATTTTCGGTGCACCTTTGGCTGTGTGTTCCATTGCAATAATCAGTTTTTTTGTACCGACAACCAAATCCATGGCGCCGCCCATACCCGGCGTAAATTTGCCCGGAATACACCAGTTAGCCAAATTTCCTTCTGCATCGACCTGTAATGCACCTAATACCGTAATATCAATGTGTCCGCCGCGCATCAAGGCAAATGACATGGCGCTGTCAACAAAGCAACCGCCCGGATTAATGGTCACACCGACACCGCCGGCATTGATAATATGCTTGTCGCGCGTTGCATCGGTTTGGTAAGCACCGACACCCAAAACCCCGTTTTCGGATTGGACAATGATTTTGATGTCTTTCGGTAAGTAGCTGACAGCTTTGGTCGGCAGACCGATACCGAGCGTAACAACATCACCGTTATGAAATTCTTTGGCAACTCGGCGTGCGATAATTTCCTGAATTTGATCTTTAGTCAGCTCCATTTGCACCTCCGTCGACTAAATAATCCACAAAAATCCCCGGTATAACGATATTATCCGGTGATAAAGGTTCGTCAGTAATATGTTCAGCCTCGACAATAACAATATCGGCCGCCATCGGCATCAGGGCATTGAAATTGCGCGTCGAACCGTGAAAGGCTAAATTGCCGTATTTGTCGGCGTAAGTGGCATAAACGACAGCTATATCGGCATGTAAAGGTGTTTCCAATAAATAAGTTTTGCCGCTAACGATAATTTTTTGTTTGCCTTTTTCAACTTCGGTATCAAGACCGACAGCCGTCAAAAAACCACCCAAACCGGCACCGTCAGCTCTGATGCGTTCGGCCAACGAACCTTGTGGTTGTAAATCGATTTCTATTTTGCCTTCGCCATACAACTGAACCGTTTCCGGATTGGTCCCGATGTGTGAGACAACGGCTTTTTTTATTTTGCCGGCATGAATAAGCTGTCCGCGATTTTTACCGGCTTCACCTGTATCATTTGATATAAGTGTAAAGCCTGTCAGCGGTGTTTTGACTAATTCATCAAGAACCAAATTAGGTACACCGCAGTTTAAAAAGCCGCCGACCATAATTGTTTGATTGTTTTTAAAAAAATGTACTGCCTCAGCAGGTGTAATGATATCTACCATTAAATCTCCTTAAAATATGCAGTCAATTTAAATGAAAAACATAAAATGTCAAGTTTAACCATAAATGTTGACAAATGATAAAATAAGACTTGATTTTTTTAGACATAAAATTGTATAATAGAGCATAGGGACAACATCAAAGAGGTGGTCAATGCGTGTATATACTGATGCCAGTTCTCGCGGGAGCATATCCGGAATAGCCTTTGTTGCGACAAATTCTCGTGACAAAGAAGTGTACAAAAAAGGTATGGTTATCGAAAAAGGCGATAACAATACCGCAGAATTGACTGCGATTTTATATGCACTGGATTTTGTCAGAGATAAGACCGACCACAAAGTTGTTATTTTTACCGATTCATCTTATGCTATCAATGCCATCCGCAACGGCAATTTCCGTGAAACCGTAAGAACATTGGTCGAATCTATTCAGCAAAGTATGGCAGAACTGGGCAGTACTCTGTTTTGGATAAAAGGGCATTGTCACGACGGCACTGTCCTTTCTTATTTTAATAAGCGTGCAGATAAAATGTCTAAAGTTGTTCGTAAGCAATATGAAAAAGACAAGCGTGTCGAGAAAAAAGTCAGTATGAAACAAACCGGGCGATATACATATACTTCAGTCGGACCTGAAATCTGACACCCGATGTATTGAAAAGGTAAGGATTGAGCGATGAGTGTTAAGGATAGAATAAATAATTTGCTTCTCAAACTGAATATCGCAGCAACATTGGTTGCACCGATGAAATTGGGTGCGCCGACTGGAGTACATTCGGCAGATTTTGAACCGCAGAAAACACCGACGGAAACGCAAATTTCTCAAAAAAGCGCAAATAAAAATGCTGAAAATACCATTTCGCTGAAAGAAGCTATGCAGCAAAATGCCGAAATGTCAAAATTGCGTCGCGAACAATTGCAAAAAGACAGTCTGGAACGGGCCGTAAAAGAGAATATTCGGCAAACCGGTTTTGATATTCGTTATAATCCGACAGATAACACTTATGGGGCTGAAACAGACAATTCCGGCTTTTTAATTTTTCCGGATGAATTGAATTATGATAAAATATCTGAAATCTATTTGGCCGAGCAAGCTCAAAGATTTGCGAATCCGACCGAATATGTGGTCGATAGTATGGGTATTAACGATGTTCTGAAAGAAGGAGGCTGCTCGGTTGCCGAATACGATTATGAGGGCAATCGGATTACAATTCATCATATTACCATGCAGGGCAAAGAAGAAGCCGTCGCTAAGGTTATGGAAGTGACGAATCGTAACGAGCATGAGGCAGATAGTCTGGTTAACGTAATATATCAGGAAATGACCAATCAGGATTTTGTTGAAAGTGTTCGTGAGCATGAAGAATCTCATAGAGATGATTTTGAAAAAAATCTGTTTATTCCGAATATACCGGCAAAATATTTGGCAAAACTTCATTGTCTGACTGAAGTCAAAGCAACCATGACACAGGCCGGCAGAGCTTTGGAACAATATTCTAAAGACGGTAACGCAGCTCACTTTGCGCCGGTAAATTGCGAGGTTGATACGCTTACGCTGCAAAATGAATTGAAAGAACATACTTTTAAGGATACGCAAAAGCAGCATACAGGTAAGTTTATTTTTGATAAGTGGATGGAAACTTATAATGTGGAAAATTCACCTTATTCGCAGCAAATTGCCTCGGTTACCGCAAACGACTATATGAATATAGAATCTTCTTTTGTCGGGGCTCATATCGAAGATACCGAAGAAGCTCATCAGGAATATCTGCGGCGTGTTGATGAAATGTTTAAGGATGTCAAATATCTGGGTGATATGCGCAGCGTGATTAATCCGGATTTTGAGTTAAATCAGCAGTTAAGCAAAGATTGCAGTCCGTTCCTTGACGGCGGGTTTGCATCGTTGACCCAAAACAGTGAAACCAATAAAGAAGCCTATGAACGAATCAGCGGTTTACTCGCCGTGGTCAGAGATTGCGATATGGACGGTGTTCGCACACCACAAGAACAAAAATTAATTAATAAAACCATTAATGAATTGCGCCAAAAAGCACAAGGCGGCGATGGAAATCAGATGATTGCTCTGCAGGCCGTGAAGAACATGGCACATACTTACTGAAAATAAAAAGCTCTCCGAGGAGAGCTTTTTTTCTAGTTGAATGATATTCTTTTCTGTCTTTGAATATCTAATCCATCATCGGATGCACTTATTTCAACCACCTGATTATCGGAAATCTCTCCGCTTAACAGTTTTAAGGCCAGCGGGTTTTCGATTTCTTGAACAATCAGACGCTTTAAAGGTCGGGCACCGAATTCGGCACTGTAACCGTTTTCGGCAAGCCAGTCTTTAGCCGAATCATTTAAATGCAATTTGATATGGCGCTCGTTAAGGCGAGTTTGCAATCGTTCAATTTGGATATCGACAATTTTGCGGATATCATCTTTTTGTAACGGCTTAAAGGCAATAATTTCATCCAAACGGTTTAAAAATTCCGGTTTGAAAAATGACTTCAGAATTTCCATTATTTCCTTTTTCTCAATTCCGGTTACCAGATTCGATGTCAAAATGATAAAGGTGTTCTTAAAGTCAACCGTACGCCCTTTGCCATCGGTCAAATGTCCTTCATCTAAAACCTGCAGTAACAGATTAAATACATCCGGATGTGCCTTCTCAACCTCATCAAACAAAATAACCTGATACGGACGGCGGCGAACGGCTTCGGTTAAAACGCCGCCTTCATCATAACCGACATATCCCGGCGGTGCACCGATTAAACGAGCGACGGCGTGCTTTTCCATATATTCGGACATATCAATACGAATGTAAGCACCTTCTTCGTCAAACAAAAATTCGGCTAAAGCTTTGGCCAGCTCGGTTTTACCGACACCGGTCGGACCTAAGAATAAAAACGAGCCGATCGGGCGATTAGGGTCTTTCAAACCGGAACGCGAACGCCGTACCGCATTGGCAACGGATATTAAGGCGGCATTCTGGCCGACAACGCGGCGGGCTAAATTCTTTTCCAAGTTGAGCAACTTATCACGCTCACTGCCGACTAATTTATCGACGGGAATCCCTGTCCATTTTGAAACAACCGAGGCAATCATATCCGGTGTAACGGTTTCGATGTCTTGGTGTTTAGGGCTGTCAACCTGTAACGAACTCAAACGTTTTTCAAGCTCCGGAATATCGCGGTATTGCAATTGTCCGGCACGTTCAAATTGCCCGTTTCTCAAAGCTTTTTCGGCTTCGATTTTGGCGTTATCGATTTGTTCACGTAAGTTATTAGCTTCATTTAAGTTGCTTTTACGCTGATTCCACTGCTCGGTTTTTTCGGCCGATAAATGCTCCAGTTTATCGATTTCAACTTCTATTTTGGCCAAACGCTCAAGAGAAACATCGTCGGTTTCTTTACGCAAAGCTTCGCGTTCAATTTTAAGCTGAATTAACCGACGATCGATTTCATCAAGTTCTTCAGGTTTGGAATCAATTGCCATTTTCAGCTTGCTGGCGGCTTCATCAACCAAATCAATTGCTTTATCCGGCAAAAAACGATCACTGATGTAACGATTCGATAAGGTTGCGGCGGCTACCAATGCGGCATCGGAAATATGGACACCGTGGTGCAATTCATACTTTTCTTTAATACCGCGCAAAATCGAAATTGTATCGTTGACATCGGTCTCGCCGACATAAACCGTTTGAAAACGCCGTGCAAAAGCGGCATCTTTTTCAATATATTTTTGGTATTCTTTGAGGGTTGTTGCGCCGATACAATGCAGTTCACCGCGGGCAAGCGCCGGCTTTAAGAGGTTTGAAGCATCCATTGAACCTTCGGATGCACCGGCACCGACAACCGTATGCATTTCATCAATAAACAAAATAACGTTGCCGTTTGAACTCTGTACTTCTTGCAACACCGCTTTCAAACGTTCTTCGAATTCACCTCGGAACTTGGCACCGGCAATCAAAGCCCCCATATCCAAAGCCATCAGTTTTTTATGAGCCAATGTGCTCGGAACATCGCCGTTGATAATACGTTGAGCTAAGCCTTCGACAATAGCGGTTTTACCGACACCCGGCTCACCGATAAGAATCGGATTGTTTTTGGTGCGGCGCGACAAAACCTGTATGGTGCGGCGGATTTCTTCATCACGGCCGATAATCGGGTCAACTTTACCCTGTGCCGCACGCTCGGTATAATCGATGGCATAGCGTTTTAATGCCTGAAAATTATCCTCGGCACTGGCCGAATCTGCTGTCCGGCCTTGGCGCATGGCGTTAACGGCTGCGTTTAATTTTTGTAGATCAACACCGTAAGATTTGTGCATTAAGGCTGCCTGTAAAAGGCGTTCAACCGATACATAAGTATCTTTAGCTTTGGTTGCCATTTGTTCGGCATTGGCAAGCACCTTCATTAAATCTTGCGATACACTGAGTTGTACGGTCTGTCCCTCGACGGACGGCAGTTTTTGCAAATCGGCCTCAACGGCAGATAATATATCTTTAGCATTACTGCCTGCCTGCGAGAGTAAATTGACGACCATACTCTTCGGTTCGGACAACATTGCTTTCAGTAAATGTGCCGGCGTAATAAACTGATGGTTATGACTGCTGGCAATTTTTTCGGAATCATGCAAATAGCCCTGACTTTTATCTGTATATTTATCTAAGTTCATATCAGTTACACTCCTTACATAAAAAATATATAGGGAAATAATTTGCCGAATGCAAGATTTGAACCAAACTTTATCATAAAATAACGTTGAAAGCCATCATAAAACATTTTATATATAAAAAACAGTGTATTAGAAAAATTAATACTTGTGTTATGCCGTTTTTCATATACCATTTTCTTATCAATAAACATAAGGAGAAATACAATGAAATATTCAAGAGCTGCTTTGGGGATGCTGAATGCACAATACAAAAGTGTTTTAATAAAATGCATATTATTGAATTTGGGTATGTGTGCCTTAGCATTGCCGGCACTAGCCAATGGTTATGATTTGAAAGATGGCGATAAAGTTGTTTTGTCGGCAAATACATCCATTGTAAATGATGTTCCTACAGAGAGTAGCGGTAGGGGAACAGCTATTTTAGCCGCCGGAGATACTTCTATTTCAACCGGTGACTATACACTGACGGTAACAGCTGACCAAGCTAGTGCGCGAAACTATATTTTTAACACGGTTACAGCTGGTACTGACTTTAAGTTTACAGGCAATTTAGATGCAACGGATATTGGTACCGGTTCAAGCGATAATCGCGGAATCAGAACCAATGCTGAGTCAAAATTGTTGTTTGACGGTTCGGTAAAAGTAGGCGTTTTTTCCGATACAAACAATGCCATTGCCGTTGATATTTGGGGCGGTTCCGAAGTTACCTTTAAGGGGAAACTGACAGATTTGAAAACCGAAAAATCTTCCGGCTATTATTCATACGGCGTGCAAATTTATGAAGATGCCGGTGCCGTAGCTAACTTTGAAGCCGAGCAAACCAATATTTCGGTAAAAGGCGGTAACTTTGCAAATGCCGTTTTTGTGAACGGTGGTTCGGTCAACATTAAAGGTGATGCTAATCTGAGTGCTCAAAACACTACCGGTCGGGCGCGTGTTATTGCACTGGAAAGCAATCCGAGTCCGGTGCACGATTCTTATGTTTCTTTATCCGGTGATAATATATCTCTCACCAGCTCAACTGTGGGAAATTGGGATGCTTGGGGAATTTATGCCAGCGGGTTTACCTGCACGGTTGATATTAACAGCCAAAATCTGACGATAGATGTAAGCAGTGAAAGGATAGCCCACGGTTTGACGTCTCAATTTTCAGGTACGGTACATTTGTATAGCGGGACGGTAACAACTATTAATGCAACATCCGAAGATGGCAGCGCTATTGGTATAGAAGCATCGTGGTGGGATGGTTCAGCCGGTAAAATTATATCCGAAGGGGAACTGAACGTTACAGCTCAAGCTACCACGGCGATAGCTGTCGGTTCTTCAAACACAGGTTCATTTACGGCAAACAAAATCAATGCGAAAGCTCTGGGGGAAAATGCAAAGGCGGTTGATGTTTCGAATGGAGCCAGTTTGACGATAAAACAGTTAAACGCTGAGGCACAAGGAACAACTTGGGCTACGGCACTTAATATTAATGATGCCGATAGTGTGGTTGTCGGAACAGATGATACAAATACCGTATTATCATCAACAGCCGAATACGGGGCAGAAGGCATTTGTCTGTCCGGCGGTGAGGCTGATCTTAAGGGTGACGTCAGCATATCCGCAGATGCAAATGATTTTGCTTGGGGTATTAATTTAGATGACGGTGTATTGACAACGGATAATTTAACGGTCAGTACGACCGGTGATTATGCAAATGCTTTGTATTTGTCCGGAGCAAGTACGTTAAACCTGAACGGCAAAACTGTTGCGGTGGCAACCGGCAATAGTGAGGGATACGGCGTAAGTGTTGATGTTGACAGCGTTTTGAATGTAATCGGCTCATTGGAAGCAAAAGCCTCGGGAAGTGATTCTGCCGATATCTATAATGACGGTACGGTTAATGTTAAAGGCGATTTGATTTTGGATAGCGGTATAACCGGAGACGGTAAGGTCGAATTTGCTAAAACTGCTTCTGTTACGGCAACCGTCGATAAAACAACAATTGCTGCCGATAGCGTAAAAGCAAACGGTGCAAAATTGAATTTGATTATTGCAAACGGAACCGAAGAAGGCACATATGATTTTGTTAAAGCAAATGATTTTGATGATAAATTTGATATTGCCAAAAACAGCCTTTATAATATTCTTAAAGGTAAAAGTGAAGCACCGGATGCATCGCTTGGTCAGATTGTTTTAGAAAAGAAATCTTCTGAAGAAATTGCTGATGAGATGGGTGTTAATCAAAATGTTGCCGAAGCTATCAATGCTGTGACGGCAGGCGCCTCAAAATCTAACAAGTTGTTTAATGAAATTTCAGATGAGTTGACGACGATGTTGCAATCCGGTGATCCTGCGCAAATTAAAGAGGCAATTAATTCGGTAGAAGCTATGTCGGCTGAAGAAACCCCTGTCGTGTATCGTACTCAAATTGAAACCGTACACCAAGTATTCGGGGCAATTTCTACCCGTTTGAGCAGCGGATCGGTAACGGCAGGTAACGAAGGTATTGCTTCCGGTGATTCCGAAATCGGCAGTGTTTGGGCTAAAGTTTTGCATAACCGTGCGCGTATGGATGATGACACGACTCATAACGTCAAAGGGTTTGAAGCAAAATCCAATGGTGTCGCTTTGGGCTTTGAACGTTTTGTATCAAAAGACGTTAAATTAGGTTTCGGTTACGGCTATACCAAATCCGATATTGATCCGGACAGTCGTGATATAGACGCTTGGACACATACAGCGTTTGCCTATGGTGAGTATAAACCGAGTAATTGGTTTGTGAACGGAGCATTTTCTTGGAATTGGTCGCACTATGACGAAAAGAAAAGAGTTCTCGGTCGCACGGTAAAAGGGGATTACGGTGTTGATACAATAGCCGCACAAGTAGCGACCGGTTATGACTTTAACATCGAAAATTTAACTCTGACACCGGAAGTTGGCGCACGCTATGTTCATTTTACGCAAGAATCTCATGATGACGGTTTGGGAACCCATTTCAGCGGCGATAAATCCGATACATTTACCGGTGTTATAGGCGGGCGTATCGGCAAGCGTTTTACTCTTAATAACGGTATTGCGCTGAAACCGGAAGTTCGTGGTGCACTGACGTATGACTTTGTTAATGACAATGCTAATTATACCGTCACAATGGCTAACGGGGCTTCTTATATAGTTGACGGACGCGGAATGAAACGTATGGGGGGAGAATTTGGTGTCGGTTTGACTGCTGAATTCTATGATGCCATGGACGTTACAGCTTCATACGAAGGACGAATTCGCCAAAATTACTATGACAATACGGGAATGTTGAGCATAAAATATAATTTTTGATAAATAAAACCATAAAAAAACACCGGTAAAATACCGGTGTTTTTTTATGCAACTGTCCTGATGGCAACTATTCGGCAGCGCAAGAACAAGCTTCTTCGCTCATATCCAAGTGAGAGGTTGCTTTTTCTTCTACAAAACATTTACGGGAGTAATATTCTGATTTTTTACCTTTGTTAAATTCGGAAACCGGACGGTGGTAGCCCATAACTCTGGTCCATACTTCGCAAGGTTGTCTTTCGGAATCGGATAAAGCAATATTTTCAAAATTAATAACTGTCATTGTGTATCTCCCTATTAAATGTGCAACTGTTGTAATTTTTACTACATATAGGGTTAACAAAAAGTAAACAAACAATATATAGTATTTATTTTTTATACACACCTTATTTAAAATGTATATAATTTCATATAGTTAGACATTCAAGCTCATCTAAATATTTATTTTAAGAATTTGATTGAAAATTTTGCTTAAATTATGCAAAAATTTAGTCGGCGGTGTTAACTTATTGAATCTTTGAAAACGACTCCGATTCTGTCAGATTCGGCCTTATGATAACTGGTTATTTTTTTCGGAACGACCTTAAAAAGTACTCGAAAGCCCGATGTAAGCTATATTTTTCTAGTGTTTGTCGGATTTTTTATATTTTAAAAACGAAAACAAATTACTTAAAATAACCAATATTTCCAACAGTCCTGCCCAATTTTTAATGCTTATCTGATACGCTAAATAAGTAAAGCAATTTAATCCGCCGATGATACGCATCTGTTGCGGCGGTAACCACCAAATACAGAATAAGGTGACCGATACTGTAGTCACAACCAAAATGGATGAAATACCGGCGTAGGTGTAATATAAAATAACCAGATACAGGCATTGGAAAAAAATGTAGCCTAACAGCCATTTTTTATGCAGTCTTTCCTTGATGTTAGCGATTATCAACATAAAAAAGACGGCCATAAATATATAGGCACCGCTTAATGAATTTAAAAAATACAATCCCAAAGCCGTGAAGACTTTTGCCGATAAATCAAGCAGAAGCATCATCTTTTTATGCTTCATAAAGCGGCTTAAACAATAGCAGACGTAATTAAGAAATGTAAAAAAATATCCGAGCCATATCATTTATTTATCCTCGTTAATCAGACACTGACAAGGTATTATGTATTGAGTTATATCAAATTTTCGGCTTTTAAAAAATCAAACATCTGCCGAGCAATAAGCTGATGACCTTGTGTATTCGGATGCAATGCATCTTTATAAAGCGATTCGATATTGCGGTCTTTCCAATCCGGATAACGTTCAAAAAACGGAATATTATTCTGACCGCATAATTCTTTAATTTGCCGATTATAGCACTCGACATCGCTGTTGCGGCGCAGTAATGTTGCTTCAGGTGTGTAACGGCTTTCAACCACCGGCAATAAGTCGGTAACCACGATTTTGGCACCGGTTTTTTGCAACACTGTAAGTAATTGCTGCCAATATTCCGCACGTCGGCCTTCAGAAAAATCGAGTTGCATATCACTGTTTTTACGACGCCGTAAATCATTAATGCCGATATTAACAATGATTAAATCAAAATGGCGCGACAGAACTTCATAAAGGGAACGATGAACGGCATCGGCGATCGTATCACCGGCTTGCGACATATTGTTAAAAACGTATTCGCCGGAATGTTCGGCTAAAATCATTTGTCCCAAGCGGGTAAACCAGCCGAGATTTTGATCATCATAGAAACCATGGGTAATACTGTCGCCGATAGCACCTATACATTTAATCATCATTTTGCACCCTTAGTTTCAAAAGCATTAATGTAATCTGCAATCATTTTATAAAATACGGCGTTTTGCGGTTCTTCGACGGCAAGTCCTTTTGCTTGTTCAATGCTTATATCGCGGCGATGAATAATATGACATACAGAAATTTTGCAAACATTTTGTGCAACATCAACGACGCCGCCGTCTATAAAATACAAGTCTTCAATTTGGTTGTTTTCACTGAGTATCTTCAGCGGTCCGGCATGCAGCACGAGAGATGTCGGGGCTCGGTCTTCGATAATGGTCAGATTAGTGTTTCCGTACGGTAAAACCACACGATAAATATTTTTATTCAGTGCAGTCTTTTCGGGCGTATAAATTTCTAATTTGATGTTTCGAGCCATTAATTTTTCTCTTTCATTTGTTCGGCTTTGGCAATGGCATCTTCAACGGTTCCGACCATATAAAAGGCATTTTCGGGCAAATCATCGTACAATCCGTCCAAAATTCCCTTAAAGCCTTTAATCGTATCTTCCAAATTAACGTAAACACCTTTTAAGCCGGTAAAGACCTCTGCGACATGGAACGGTTGCGATAAAAATCTTTGAATTTTACGGGCACGTGAAACCACCATACGATCTTCTTCCGAAAGTTCGTCCATACCCAAAATGGCAATAATATCTTGCAATGAATTGTATTTTTGTAAAATTTCCTGAACACGCCGAGCCGTCTCATAATGCTCTTGTCCGGCAATATCCGGATTCAAGGCACGGCTTGTCGAATCAAGAGGATCAACCGCCGGATAAATACCCTGTTCGGAAATTTTACGCGATAACACGGTTGTGGCATCCAGGTGAGCAAAGGTGGTTGCCGGTGCCGGATCGGTTAAGTCATCGGCCGGTACATAAACAGCCTGAACGGAAGTAATTGAACCGTCTTTGGTTGAGGTAATACGCTCTTGCATGGCGCCCATATCCGTACCTAATGTCGGTTGGTAACCGACGGCCGACGGAATACGGCCGAGCAGGGCCGAAACTTCAGATCCGGCTTGTGTGAAACGGAAAATATTATCTATAAACAATAATACATCTTGATGTTCTTGGTCTCTGAAATATTCGGCTTCGGTTAAGCCTGTAAGAGCCACACGGGCGCGTGCCCCCGGCGGTTCGTTCATTTGACCGTAAACCAAAACGGTTTTGGAATCATTACCGTTTAAATCAATAACACCGGATTCTATCATTTCATGGTATAAATCGTTGCCTTCGCGTGTACGCTCACCGACACCGGTAAACACCGAGTAGCCGCCGTGTCCTTTGGCAATGTTGTTTATCAGTTCCATAATCAAAACGGTTTTACCGACACCGGCACCGCCGAACAGACCTATTTTACCGCCTTTGCTGTATGGTTCCAATAAATCAATTACCTTGATACCTGTAACCAAAATTTCTTCGTTGGTAGATTGCTCCGTAAATTTAGGAGCATCACGATGTATCGGCATATATTTTGCTTCACCGATATCGCCGCGTTCATCAATAGGTTCACCCAAAACATTGACGATTCGTCCGAGTAAATTACGTCCGACCGGAACTTTAATCGGTTCGCCGGTGTTTTTAACTTCCAGACCGCGCACCAAACCGTCTGTTGCATCCAAAGCAATACAGCGGACAACACAGTCGCCCAAATGTTGCTCGACTTCTAAAACCAGACGATGACCGTTATTATCACATTCGAGTGCCGTCAAAATATCGGGCAACTCGCTTTCGTCGGCAAATTTAACATCGACAACCGCTCCTAAAACTTGGTGAATATGGCCTGTTGACTGTATTGTTTGAGGTGTTTTACTTTTCATTGATTACTCCTGTATTTTAAATAGCTTCGGCGCCGGCGATAATCTCAATCAATTCGGTTGTGATGGCCGCTTGTCGTAAACTGTTGTACTTCAATGTTAATTCGCTTATTATTTTTTTTGCATTGCGTGTTGCATT
The DNA here is from genome assembly GCA_017635595.1 of Alphaproteobacteria bacterium. Taxonomy (GTDB): domain Bacteria; phylum Pseudomonadota; class Alphaproteobacteria; order RF32; family CAG-239; genus RUG410. Next base: position 49,363 of record JAGBLF010000027.1, on the reverse strand, counting down.
ATCCATAGAACTCATCCGCGCACTGTGCTCGGAAGCTTCCGCATTGACGATAATCTGAAAAATGGTGTCGGTAAATAATATCGGCAAAATATCGGTCAGTACCGTCATTTTATCCGGCAGATATTCATAGCAGGCTGAGCCGGAAAGCAATAACCGTCCCAACTCTGTATCGGAAAGATTTTCGGTATTCAAATTAATAGGAAAAACCTGTTCGCATTCAAAAATGCGGGATAAAGCAGTGATAAAGTTGGCATATATAAATTCGCAAACATCAAATTCTTTATTTTCAAATTGGTTTAATAGGGTATGCGATATTTTTCCGGCCAGTTCGGCATAAGACATTTCTTTAACATCATACGAAGCGGCAGATATTTTTAAGTCGGCATCGACACCGGCAAAAGTGTGACGCAATGTTTTAAAAGCTTTTTTGCCGTAGCAAACGACTTTAATTTTTTTACCGGCTTTAAGAAGCTGATTTATCCGCGTGATTGCTTTTTTGGCTATGGTCGTATTATACGAGCCGCACAAGCCGCGGTCGGAAGAAAAAACATACAAAATGTAATTGCGCGGATTTTTGACCTGCCGCAAATAAATCGGGCGCGGATAGACAATCTTTTTGTTTTTTTCTTCCTGTTCTATTGCCGTTAAAACACGCAATGCCGAGCGGCGCAAATTGTCGACATACGCCATGTTTTTATCAACCAAAATTTGCACTTTGCGCAAGCGTGCCGCCGCAATCATTTTCATCGCCGAAGTAATTTTCTGCGTTGATTTGATAGCTTCGATACGGGTGCGTAATTCTTTAAGTTGTGCCATTATGCTGCCTTTTCCTGCTTTTGGATGTAGCTGTTAACAAAATCCTCGTAGAAAGCTTTAAGTTTTTCCTCTAACTCGGAGGAAATAACACGTTTTTCTTTGATTTCTTCGAAATACTCCGGATGCTCGAGATGCAATTTTTCCAGACCTGTTTTCTCAAAATCTTTTATGTTATTCAAATTAATTTTGCTTAAATAACCTTGAACACCGGAAAATATAGAAACAATTTCATCCTCGGTAGCCATCGGCTGATGCACCGGTTGTTTCAAAAGTTCGGTTAATTTGGCGCCTTTATCCAAAAGATAGCGGGTGGACTTATCCAAGTCGGAAGCAAATTGTGAGAAGGCTGCCATTTCACGGTATTGTGCCAAATCCAGTTTAATCGAACCTGAAACCTGTTTCATGGCTTTGATTTGTGCGGCCGAACCGACACGAGATACTGAAATACCGACATTAACCGCCGGACGAACACCTTGATAGAACAAACCTGTTTCCAAAAAAATCTGACCGTCGGTAATGGAAATAACATTAGTCGGGATGTATGCAGAAACATCGCCCGCCTGTGTTTCAATTACAGGCATAGCCGTTAAAGAACCGGAACCATATTTTTCATCTAATTTGGCAGCACGTTCCAACAGACGGGAGTGTAAATAAAATACATCGCCCGGATAGGCTTCACGTCCCGGCGGACGGCGAATTAATAATGACATTTGACGATAGGCAACGGCTTGCTTGGATAAATCATCATAAAAGATGACGGCGTGCATGCCGTTGTCGCGGAAATATTCACCCATAGCCGTGCCGGCATAAGGAGCTAAAAATTGCAAAGGTGCCGCTTCGGAAGCGGTGGCGGCAACAACAATGGTGTAATCCATCGCACCGTGTTCGCGCAAAGTTTTGACCACCTGTGCGACTGAAGAACGCTTCTGCCCGACGGCCACATAAATACAAAACAATTTTTCTTTATCATTTTGGGCAGCATCATTAATTCGCTTTTGATTAATAATTGTATCTATGATTATGGAGGTTTTACCTGTTTGTCGGTCACCGATAATCAATTCACGCTGACCGCGGCCGATTGGTATAAGCGAGTCAATAACTTTTAATCCGGTTTGTACCGGTTCATGAACGCTTCTTCTGGCAATAATGCCCAAGGCTTTAATTTCGGCATTGCTGTATTTTTCAGCCTTGATTTCACCTAAGCCGTCTATCGGATTACCTAAGGCATCAACCACGCGGCCGAGCAAACCCTTACCGACCGGAACACTGACGATTTTACCGGTTCTTTTAACGACATCGCCTTCTTTAATGCCTTCATCATCACCGAACAATACGACACTGACTGTATCTTCTTCCAAATTCAGGGCCATTCCGACAATGCCGTTCGGAAATTCAACCATTTCGTTGAGCTGTACTTTATCCAAGCCGTAAACGCGTACTATGCCGTCACCGACGGATAAAACACGGCCGATTTCGGACATATCGGTTGCTAAATCGAATTCGGCAATTTTTTCTTTCAAAAGGGATGAGATTTCATCTGCTTGTACAGGCATCTATTGATTTCCTTTCATAAAATTTTCTAAAGCGTTCAATTTATTGCGAACGGAGGCATCTATCAAATGTGTTCCGTATTTAATGACAAGACCGCCTATTATTTGAGAATCCGTTGAATAATTGATGATAACTTTTTTTGCAAAAATGGAGGCTAATTTTTTTTTGAGTAAAGTGTCTTGCTCGCCGGTTAGCGGAATAACGGATGTTACTTCGATTTCGGCAATATCGTGTTTATCATTATAAACGGATATAAACTGACGAATAACTTCCGGTAACAGATTTATCTTGCGGTGTTGTACCAATACCTTCAGCGTATTGATAATATGCGGATGTAATTTTAATTTTTTCCCGAGAGCATCGACAACTTCATATTTTTGCTGGGTATTCCATAACGGATTATTCAAGAGGGTAAAGCCTTCCATGCAATCCGGTAAAACAGCCCGCAAGGAAGTGGCATTTTCATAGCAGGCATTAATATCCTCAGCGTTATCCGAGCATTCATAAAGTGCTTGAGCATAAATCATTGCCGCTTTTAATTTTGAGTCTGTTTTCACAATACAATTCCGTTATTACTTAAGTTTACCCCAACCTTTTTTCGGAGCAGCAGTCGGTAAACTTGTCGGAGCTTGTGTTGTTTCGGCTTGTTGCTCATTACCCCATTTTTTAATAGGCGCTTCGGTTGGAGACATACGACGGACAATCTCTTTTTGTGATTGTGTAAGAATTTGGCCGTTCGCGACAATTTGTCCCAATAAAGCCGGTGAAAGATACTTTTCTTCCAGACCGGTATAAGCTTTGACGATTTTTTCGATAATTTGCGCACCCGGTGCAGCATTAATGGACATAACGTCCGTGCCGTGGAAAAAGGTCAAAGAATAACAAGGGGCAGATAGCAAAACATCTGTGTGATCCGGTCCGTAAACATAACGCAGCATAATTTTCGGAACAACCTGACAGTCATCTCTGTTGGTTGAAAAAGCACCGTTATTATGTAATAAAGCATTTTGAATCAGTTGTTTACCGGTATCGGACAACTCACCGCATGAGCCTTTAACGGCCAGACCGTCTATTTCATATCCGGTATAATCGGCAGATTTGTAATCAACCGTGTAGCAAAATATTTTTTCGGCCTTATTGATGTTTTTGGCGGCATCATCGGAAACGCGTGTACTTAAAAAAGTCGACAACGGAATATTTTTTTGTTCTTCCGATACTTCCGGTTCGGCAACTTGTTGTGCCAAAAAAGAATCTTCTTCTTCGCCGAATAAATCTTCTTCGGCAAAAGACGGCGCAGATATCAAGCTGAGTCCACAAGATACGGCAAGAAGGTAATACGGTTTTTTCATGTTTTATTTCCTTTTCTGAACCTAGCATACCAAGATAATAGTAAAATTCCAGTAAATTTAAACACAAATTATATTTTTTTAAGACTTATTTTAGATATTTGTATTAAACTGCCTGCAAATATAAGGAGATATCAGAAATGTTAACGTTTTTCGATTGGGGATTGACTGTTCTCACACGGGCCGGTTTGGCTTTTGCTACCGCATTAATTTTGAGCTTGATTTGCGGAAATCCGCTGATTAATTATTTGCACCATCACCAAAAGAAAGGTCAGCCGATTCGCGAAGACGGCCCGAAAAGCCATCTTAAAACCAAAAAAGGTACGCCGACAATGGGCGGATTGCTTATTTTAGGCACTTCTCTGGTTTCGATTATTTTGTATGCCAATATCAGATATCACTTTGTTTGGGTAAGTATCTTTATCTTGATTATGTACGGATTAACAGGCTTTGTCGATGATTATTGGAAAATTAAGCGTCAAAATTCAAATGCCATGACAGCGCAAACAAAGTTATTTATGCAATTTTTGACGGCACTAATTGCGGCCAGTATTATTACGGCGGCAACGCCGCGGGGTATTAATACGGTACTGACCGTCCCGTATTTTCATCAGTTTTTCTTAAATTTGTCATGGTTATATGTACCGTTTGCCGTGGTTGTTATGTCCGGTGCTTCCAACGGCGTTAATTTAAGTGACGGCTTAGACGGTTTAGCTACCGGTTTGTTGATTATATCATTCACGTTTTTTGCCGCAGTCGCTTACTATTGCGGATTACATACGGCAGTTGATCATCACATGCTGTTTATTCCGCGTTGTGGCGAAATGACGGTCGTATGCGCATCACTGCTCGGTTCGTGCTTTGGCTTTTTATACTTTAATAAACCAAAAGCAAAAGTGTTTATGGGAGATACGGGTTCATTGCCGTTGGGTGCTATACTGGGTGCTGTCGCCATTATGACTAAGCATGAAATTATGCTCGCTTTTGTCGGCGGTGTTTTTGTGATTGAGACAATTTCGGTTATTATACAAGTTTTATATTTTAAGACCACCGGTAAACGCTTTTTCAAAATGGCACCGATTCACCACCACTTTGAACAACTCGGGTGGTCGGAAAAAAAAGTTGTATTCAGTTTTTGGACGGCTGCACTGGCATTGGCGGCAATCGGTTCGTTAATATTTATTTGAGCGGAGACGTAAATGGTAAATTTTTCACGTCAGAGTCACAGTGCTTTAGCTAAGTGGTTATGGACAGTAGATAAAATTATTTTAATTGCATCGCTGATTTTAATTGCTCTCGGCGTGATATTGGATATTACGGCCAGTCCGGCCGTTGCCCGTCGTATAGGCGGTGATGACTATTTGTTTGTCCGCAAACAATTGGTATACGTCGGTATTTCTTTGGTGACGATTTTGATTTTATCGCTGTTTCGGCTTAAAACAATACGGCGAATTTCAATTGCCGGTTTTGTTGTGTTGATGGGGCTGCTGATTTTAACGCTTTTTTTCGGTTACGAGGTGAAGGGTGCCAAACGCTGGATAAGCTTGGGCGGCATTTCGGTACAGGCTTCAGAATTTATTAAGCCGATTTTTATTATTGTGACGGCATGGCTGTTGGATATCGGTAAAAAATATGATTACTTTCCGGGTTCGTGGGTGTCTCTGGCTTTGTACGGGCTTGTTGCCGGTTTATTACTGCTGCAACCGGATGTGGGAATGACACTGTTGATTACGGCAATATTCGGTTTACAGCTCTTTTTGGCGGGTTTGCCGTTATTGTTGGTTTTCGTACTCGGCGGAGCAGGTATAGCATCACTGTTTGTGCTGTATTTTACGTTTCCGCACTTTCATGCGCGCGTTGATCAATTTTTATACGGCAGCAACGAAACCAGCTATCAAATTAACCGAGCCATGGAGGCTTTTCAGCACGGCAATCTTGTCGGACAAGGACCGGGTGAAGGTACGGTTAAATTGCTGATTCCGGATGCTCATACCGATTTTATTTTTGCGGTGGCCGGTGAAGAATACGGTTTGTGGATGTGCCTGATTATCATAGCGCTGTTTGCCGTTATTATTTTCCGCACGCTGCGGATATCATTAAAAGAGACAAATTTATTTGTGATGTATGCCGAAGTCGGTTTAGCGGCTTCGCTCGGGTTACAAGCCTTTGTTAATATGGCATCTTCACTGCACGTTATTCCGACAAAGGGTATGACTTTGCCGTTTATTTCATACGGCGGGTCTTCATTGTTGGCCAGTGCTATCGAAATAGGAATGTTGTTGGCGGTTACGCGCCAGAATACGGCATCGGAAGACAAGGATATGGCAGAATGATTGAAAAAAACGAATTGTTGGCAAAATTGCCGAAAGTCAGGGGTGAATACAAGTTTGCCGAGCCTTTGAGCAAATATGTGTGGCTAAAGGTCGGCGGTCCGGCAGATGTTATGTATTTTCCTGAAGATAAAGAAGATTTACAATCTTTTTTGCAAAATAAACCTGCCGGTTTGTCCGTATTTACTTTGGGCGCAGGTTCAAACCTTTTGGTGCGTGACGGCGGTATCGGCGGTATGGTTATCAAATTACAAAACGATAATTTTAAGAATGTTCGAATTGAGAACGATACAATATACTGCGGTGCGGGCTTACTTAATTCTGCCTTAAAAAAGACGGTTATTGAAAACAGTTTGGGCGGGTTGGAATTTTTATGCTCCATTCCGGGCAGTCTCGGCGGTATGCTTCGCAGTAATGCCGGCTGTTTCGGTTCGGACTTGTCAACCGTTTTTAAGAAAGCAACCGTTATCAACGGAAAGGGCGATATTTTTGAAGCAGACCTCAAAGATTTTAATTTCGGATATCGCCACAGCGATTTTCCGGCCGATTGGATTGTATTGGAAGTTTGTCTGAAGTTTGAAAAAAAAGATCCGAAGGTTGTTCGTGAACAAATTCAGGCAAATGATGAATACAGACAAAAGTATCAACCGCAAGGAATTAGGACAGCCGGATCGACTTTTAAAAATCCCGAAGGTTATCGAGCATGGGAATTGATTAAAAATTCCGGTGGTGCCGATATGGTTGTCGGCGGAGCCAAAATGTCGGATATGCACTGCAATTTTTTGCAGGTCTCGGATACGGCAACGGCTGCGGATGTTGAAAAATTAGGGCATAATATTATAGCGGCTGTTAAAGAAAAAACAGGTGTCGATTTAAAATGGGAAATCAAAATTATCGGACGGGAGTAGAATTTTGGTCGGCGAAAACAGAATATATGAAAGTGTGATATGGCCGTATCGCCTGATAGGTAATATGTTGTTGTTAGGCGCTGTCTGGTCCGTAACTCTCGGCGTGATTACCATACGGCACAATCTTGTCGGAAAACAAATAGATTCATTGCTAGATGAAATTTATCAAAAAACCGCAATTGTCGGTTGGGGACTGGACGATATTACTTTGGAAGGACGTGAAAAAACATCAAAGGAAGCTGTTTTACAGGCAATTGAATTAAAACGCGGTGATAATATTTTGGAGATAGATTTAAAAGACGTTTGCGATAAAGTCAAAATGCTGCCGTGGGTAAAGGAAGCCGTTGTTTCACGCCGTTATTTTCCAAATGTCATTCAAATAAGCATAAAAGAGAAAACGGTTAAATCCATCTGGCAATACCAAAATGAATTTTATCCGATTGATGAAGATGGTAAAATCATCGAAAGTGAATATGTGCCGGAGAGAAATCTGTTGCAGATTATCGGCGCCGGTGCACCCGAACATTTTAACGACTTGCTGAAAGTTATTGAAAAGGATAAAGAATTGGCATCGCGCTTGAAAGCGGCAAATTTTATTTCAAATCGTCGCTGGAATCTGATTTTTGATGATGTCGAAAACGGTGTGACCGTCAAAATGCCTGAAGAAAATTTTGAAGAAGCTTGGAAAAAATTAGTTAAGTTGGATAAAACTCGCGGAATTCTTAAACGAAAATTAACTTTTATTGATTTAAGGTTAAAAAATAAAGTTATTGTCCGTATAAATAACGAAGACGATGACACAGAATAAATAGCGCTAATTTACATTAATTAAGGAAGTCAAATTGAACCGCTCTACGATTGCTGCTCTGGATATAGGCTCGTCCAAGGTTTGTTGCATTATTGCCCATGTTAATAAAGACAAAAAAATCAAAATTGTCGGATATGGGTATAATGCCTCAAACGGTATTAAAAACGGCGTGATTACCGATATCAATCAGGCAACGATTTCGGTTTGTAATGCGGTTGAAGATGCCGAACAGAAAGCAAACGAGCGCATTGACAGTGTTATCTTAAACGTATCCGGCGATAAAACATCCAGTACATTACGCAGTGCCTCAATCGCATTAAGAAAAAATCGGGCAATCAGTGATGTCGATTTGAATAAATTGCAATCCAAGGGTGTCGGCAAAGTTAATGTTGAAAATAACGAGTTAATACACTGTCTTTTTACCAATTATCGTATTGACGGCGGTGAAGAAGTTAAAGATCCGATGAATTTGTACGGTGAAGAGCTGACGGTTAATATTTTGCTCGGTATGTATCCGCATATTCAGTATCGTAATTTATCCTCGGTTGTCGAGGCAGCACACTTAGGTATCGAAAATCGTGTTTTGACGGCTTATGCTTCGGGTATGGCCTGCTTAGTTGAAGACGAACGCGAATACGGTGCAACAATTATCGATATCGGTGGCGGTACGACCAGCATTGCCACGTTCAAAAGCGGTTACCCGATTGCCTTTTCGACCATACCTGTCGGCGGTATCAATATTACCCGTGATATTACACAAGGTTTGACAACCTCGTTTGAACATGCTGAAGATTTGAAGATTCGCTGCGGTTGTGCATTCGGTGTTTCGCATGACCGATATGAAACAATCAATGTTTATCCGTTGGGCGAGGAAGATGACAGTTCGATTCGCCAAATGCACCGATCGGATTTGATACAAATTATTTCACCGCGTGTTGAAGAAATTTTTGAGTTGGTATCACGTAAATTAGATGCTCACGGCTTGAAAAACAAACAAAATCACCGAGTTGTTTTAACCGGCGGTTGCAGCCAATTGCCGGGAATCAGCGATGTTGCTAATTTGATTTTGGATAAGCAGGTGCGTTTGGGCGGCCCGCGTAATATTGCCGGAATTCCCGAAAAACTGCATAATAACCCGATTTTTTCTACCGCACTCGGCATGCTTTTGTTTGCCACCAACAACACTGAGCGTAAACCGACTAAAATTATCAGCAATGCAAATAATGACGGCAGTAAAATAGCCAAAATATTTAACTGGATACGTCAGAATTCTTAAACTTGGTAACTAAAACTTAATTTATTTCATTTAAACTGCATATAATATTTGGAAACTTTATCAGCAGGAGAATGAATACATGTCAATAAATTTAGGTGTCGCAGATACAGCCGTATCATATTTGAAACCTCGCATTGCCGTAATCGGTGTCGGCGGTGGCGGCGGTAATGCCGTTAATAATATGATTTCACAAAATTTGGAAGGCGTGGACTTTATTGTTGCCAACACGGATGCTCAGGCTTTAGCTCATTCAACTGCCGGTAAAAAAATCCAACTCGGTCTTGAAATTACTCAGGGCTTGGGCGCAGGTGCGCGGCCGGAAATAGGTAAAATGGCTGCCGAAGAAGCCAAAGATAAAATCGCCGAATCGCTTGACGGCGTTAATATGGTATTTATTACCGCGGGTATGGGCGGCGGAACCGGCTCGGGTGCTGCGCCTGTTGTCGCACATATAGCTAAGGAAAAAGGCATTTTAACCGTCGGCGTTGTGACCAAACCTTTCAGTTTTGAAGGTAAAAAACGTATGGAAATTGCAGACAATGCGTTGAGTACCTTTACTAAAGAAGTTGACAGTATCATTATCATTCCTAATCAAAATCTGTTCCGTATCGCTGATGAAAACACAACATTGTCTACGGCCTTTAAAATGGCAGATAATGTTCTGTATTCGGGTGTTCGTTCCATAACTGATTTAATGATGATGCCGGGCTTGATTAACCTCGACTTTGCCGATGTTAAAAATATTATGGAAGATAAAGGAAAAGCTATTATGGGAACCGGTGAGGCCGAAGGCAAAGGTCGCGCTAAAGAAGCGGCTCGTCAAGCTTTATCGAATCCGTTATTGGATGACTGTATTATGAAAGGTGCTAAAGGCGTTTTGATTAATATTACCGGCGGTCAGGATATTACTTTGCCGGAGTTGGATGAAGCTGCCAACACCATTAAAGAGGAAGTCGGCGATGATGCCAATATCATTTTCGGTTCAAGCTATGATGATAACTTGGCCGGTAAAATTCGTGTTTCTATCGTCGTTACCGGTATCAGTGACGGTATGCCGCGCAAAACAGAAACTCAAAAGGCACCGGAACCTTCTTTGATTGACCAAAGTTATGATGACACATCTTTCGTACCGACGGTAAATGTTGATGAATTTGAGGCTGAACCTGTTTCTTTGGAACCGACAGATGAAGATGTTTCTTTGGAAGATATGTTCGACAGCGAAACCGGAGATGAAGAGAATACCGAAAACTTTGTATCGGAAGAAAGCAACGCTTTGGAAGATGACTTCGCCTCGCTTGATATGTCTGAAGAGCTTCCGGAAGTGCCACAAGCCTCGGCTTTATTTACCGCGCTGACGAAAAATGATAATAAATCTGAAGAAATTGCTAAAGCAGATTTTGAGTTTAATAATTCCGCATTGGCTCAGGATGATTTCTTTTCCAGTAATACTTCAATAGAAAACGTGGTAAATGAAGAAGAACCGATTCTGTTTAAAAACAATGATACATCACTTTTTAAGGACACCCGCCCGGTAGAACCAGAACCGACTGTTGCAGAAGCAGCGGAGGAAGAAACGGAAAGCCGACCGACCTTTATAGAACGCGTTATGGGAATTCGTACGCGCAAAAAAACGCAAGAAGAACCTCATAACGATGTGGATTTTCCTTCTTTTGATAAAACCGGAACGGATGATTCCGATGCATCCGGTGAAGACTTGGATATTCCGGCATTCTTAAGAAGAAAGTAAGTCGCAGTAAGCAGCGAAATCCCCGGCCGTTCGGTCGGGGATATTTTTTACAAAAAATGCGCAAAGAGAAATTATTTTTATATTCGGCTTATTCCGGTTTTTGACCGATACACCGATATTTAAAACCTAACTCTTTAAGGGTATTACCGTCTAAAATGTTGCGGCAATCCATAATATTTTTTTGTTTTACCATACCGGAAATTTTTTGCCAATCAAGTTCGGCAAATTCTTTCCATTCGGTCAAAACGGCAATGATGTCCGCATCTTTAACCGCACCGTAGGCATCATCGGCATAAGCAATTTTATTACCCAGTATTTTTAAGGCCGAAATATTGGCTTGCGGATCATAGGCAATGATATTGGCTTTTTTCTCAAGCATTTTTTCAATGATCTGAATGGCCGGACTGGTGCGGCAATCATCGGTTCCGTTTTTAAATGCCAATCCCAATACAGCGATTTTGGCATCATTACCGGCCATGCTTAAAATACGTTGAGCCATCAATGCCGGACGGGCATCATTTTCGGCAATGGTTGTATCAATCAGCGGCATGGTTACACCATATTGGCGTGCCATGTATGACATGGCATTGGTGTCTTTTGGAAAGCAACTGCCGCCGTACCCCGGTCCTGCTTTCAAAAATTTGTTGCCGATACGACTGTCCAATCCCATACCTTCGGCAACTTCGTCAATATCCGCCCCCGATTTTTCGCAAAAATTAGCCATTTCATTAATGTAGTTAAGCTTAATGGCCAAAAAGGCATTAGAGGCATATTTGATGGTTTCGCTCGACTTACGATTAACAAACAACAATTTTGTGTTTTTAAACGAAACATACAGGTCTCGGATAAGTTGACGGGCACGTTCTGAATCTGTGCCGACAACAATACGTTCCGGATTAAAGAAATCGTATATGGCAAAGCCTTCGCGTAAGAATTCCGGTAAAGATATGATATCGACATCGGCTTTAGAATTAAATTTGCGAATAATAGCTTCTACCTTATCACCGGTACCGACCGGCACTGTCGACTTTGTTGCGACAACGGTATAACCCGTCAAATGCGGTGCCAATTCTTGAGCCGCGGCTTCAATATATTGTAAGTCGGCTTCTTTGGTAATCGGATGTGGCGGCGTACCGACGGCAATAATGACCAAATCCGCATCTTTTATACCTTCAGACATTGAGGTGGTAAAATGCAGTCGGCCTTCTTTGACGTTATGCCGAAATAATTCCTCCAGACCATTTTCGTATAAGGTCAGAATCCCTTTGTTTAACATATTAATTTTAGATACGTTGTTATCAATGCAATAAACATCGTTACCCAATTCGGCAAAACCGACTCCGGAAGGTAACCCGACATAACCAGTACCGATAATAGCGATTTTCATCTTAAGTTCTCCTAACTATACCAAACGTGAATTGTCTATTGCCGCCTTAACAAACGATACAAACAGCGGATGAGGTTCAAACGGACGTGATTTCAATTCCGGATGGAATTGAACGCCTATAAACCACGGATGATCAGGAAGTTCGACAATTTCCGGCAACTGACCGTCCGGAGATATTCCGGTAATGACCATGCCGGCTTTATTGAGCATATCTTTATATTTTATATTAACCTCATAACGATGTCTGTGACGTTCAAAGATTTTAGTTGTGCCATAAATTTCGGCAACTTTTGAACCTGCTTTCAAATCACACTCATAGGCCCCTAAACGCATTGTGCCGCCCAAGTCACCGTCTTTGTGGCGAATTTGTTTGGCCCCGTCTTTGTCCCATTCCGTCATCAGGCCGATAACCGGTTCGCAATTTTCATCGAGTTCGGTCGTATTGGCATTTTTAATACCGCAGATGTTACGCATGGTTTCGATAACCGCCATTTGCATACCAAAGCAAATACCCAAAAACGGTACTTTATGCTCACGTGCATATTTAATGGCGTTAATCATTCCCTGCGTTCCGCGTAATCCGAAACCGCCCGGTACCAGTATGGCGCTGACATCGCTTAATATGCTGTCGGCATCTTCGGTTTCAAGTGTTTCGGAATCCACCCACTTAAGGCGAACTTTGTAATGATTGGCAATACCGCCGTGAATAAGTGCTTCGTGCAATGATTTGTAGGCTTCCAGAAGCATCATGTACTTTCCGACAACTGCAATACGAACTTCACCTTCAGGTGATTTTAGTATGTCGACGATATTGCTCCATTTCGATAAATCGGTCGGCTTATCATAAGGCAGATTAAAATGTTTGCATACTTGGCGATCCATACCTTCAGCCGAGTAGGCTAAAGGTACCTGATAAATGCTGGCGGCATCCATAGCTGTAATAACGTTTTCTTCGCGGATGTTGCAGAATAAGGCAAGTTTGCGCTTTTCGTTTTCCGGAATGGCTATTTGAGTGCGGCACAAAATCATATCCGGTTGAATACCGTATTCCTGTAATTTTTTAACCGAGTGCTGTGTCGGTTTTGTTTTTAACTCACCGGCAGTCGGAATATATGGCAATAAGGTAACGTGAATGAACATGGTTCTGTCTCTGCCGAGCTCATAGGCAACCTGACGAATGGTTTCCAAATACGGCTGCCCCTCGATATCACCGACTGTACCGCCGATTTCGCATAAGACAAAATCTTCATCGGTAATGTCTGATAAAATAAAATCTTTGATTTCGTTTGTGACGTGTGGAATAACTTGAATTGTCGAGCCGAGATAGTAACCGTGGCGCTCCTTTTCTATAACGCGTTGATAAATTTTACCGGTTGTGATACTGTCGGTGCGTTTGGCCGGTACGCCGGAAAAACGCTCATAGTGCCCTAAATCCAAATCGGCTTCGGTACCGTCATCGGTAACAAACACTTCACCGTGCTGGCAAGGGTTCATTGTACCCGGATCAACGTTTAAGTAAGGGTCAAGTTTACGCAGTCTGACTTTGTAGCCTCGCGCCTGCAAAATGGCCGCCAATGAGGCAGAAGCCAAACCTTTACCTAAAGAAGATACCACGCCGCCGGTGATAAATATAAAGCGAGATTTCGGATTTAAAACATATTCGGACATTATTTTTTCCCAGATTTATTACTTTCTAAGCGACAAAGGCACTTTGCAAAAAAGTGCCTTATGTCGAAACAAGATTCATTTGATTATTCCGCTACCGGAACTTCAGGCTCTGCCGGTGCTGCAGGTTCAGCCGGAGCATCATTGTTTTCTGTTGTAGGCAATGCCGGTACAACAGGAGCACTTGCTGCACCGTCTACAATAGACGATGATTTAACTTCAACGCGGCTGAAATAAATGGAAATAGCCATACTCAGCGCAAAAAATAAGGTGGCTAATACGGCCGTAATTCTGGTTAAAATATTACCTTTGCCGCGTGCGCTGATCAAACCGCCGATGCCGCTGTCACCGCCCAAGCCGCTCAAGGCTCCGCCGTTGGAACGTTGCATTAAAATAACCGCAACCAAGAAAATAGCTACAATTAACTGTAAAACCAATAAAACTGAACCCATTCTTTTATCCTTTCTTATTTACATGAGTTTTGAGCAATGGCAATAAAATCATCAGCTTTCAAGCTGGCACCGCCGATTAAAGCACCGTCAACATCCGGTAAGTTCAATAATTCGGCAGCGTTACCCGGTTTAACGGACCCGCCGTACAAAATTCTCATTTTGTTAGCGGTTGCACGCCCCAGCTTTTTGGCCAAAGCTTTACGAACAGCGGCATGAACTTCCTGAACATCGGCAGCCGTCGGTGTTTTACCCGTACCGATAGCCCAAATAGGTTCATAAGCAATAACCGTATTTTTAGCAGTGGCATCTTCCGGAACGGAACCGTTGATTTCATCTTGGCAAACTTTAATAGTTTTGCCGGCATCGCGCTCTTCACCTGTTTCACCGATGCAGATAACCGTGTTCAAACCGGCAGCATGCGCGGCAACGGCTTTTTTGTTGATTAATTCGTTTGATTCAAAATGATCAACACGGCGTTCGGAGTGACCGATAATTGTGTAATTACAACCTAAGTCTGTCAGCATCAGAGGACTGATATCTCCTGTATGCGCGCCTTTTTCGGCAAAATGGACATCCTGTGCTCCCAAAGCAATTTTGGTACCGCGCAGACATTTTTTAACCGAAGCCAATAACGTAAACGGCGGACAAATCAAGAAATCGCAATTAAACTTATTTTCTTTTACTTTAGCGGCAACAGCCTTGGCCAAAGCAATACCTTCTTCCGTCAAACAGTTCATTTTCCAGTTGCCGGCAATCAATTTTTTTCTAGCCATGTTCATAAAACCTCTTAAAAAACTAAAACTGCATACTTGTAACATACTAAAATATAACTTTCTACAAAAAAAATACTTTAGCCACTGTTTTATTGTGTTGCATAATTCAATTTAAGAATTGCAATAATTATATAAATTTTTATAATAGCCCAAAAATAACTTTAAAAATAGGAAATAAAAATGATTAATAAATTTGCCAAAATGCATAACAGTGTGTTTACGAAAATTATCTTAACCGTTACGGCTCTGAGCTTTATGTCGTTGTTTGGTGTGTCGGGATATATTACCTCGGCCAACAGCAATAAGACGGTTGTAAAAGTCGATGATTTGGAAATGACTCAAAGTGAGTTCAACTATTTTCTGCAAAGAAAATTACTCGAGTTCAAGAATATGAGCGGTATCGATTTAGAAGAACATGCCGAACAAAAATCGCAAATTACCGATGCGTTGCTGAAAGCTAAGGTGGATGAAATGATTTTGGAAAATACGATGAAAAAATATAATGTCGATTTTCCGACAAGTTTGGTTCGAGAAATCATTTTAGTGACGCCGCAATTTTCTGTAAACGGTCAGTTCAGTCGTGAACAGTTTAACTGGTATTTGCGCCAAGGCGGCGTTGAGGAAAAAGAATATATCAAAAACTTGAAACTTAATTTGGCTCGTAGTGTTTTGCTCGATTCTCAGGTTTCTTATGCCAATGTTCCGGAAATAGCTCAGCAGATGATGGCTAAAGTTGTCGGTCAGCGCCGTACATTTAAATATGTTAAAGTAGAAAATAAAAATGTTAAAGTAACACGCAGCCCGAGCAAAGACGAACTTGATCAATATTATGATGATATGAAAGAAGAATTGATGATTCCGGAAAAACGTGACCTGACGGTTTTGTATTTGGCACAGAACGATTTGGCTAACAAAATCGAGGTAACACCGGAAGAAATTGCCGCTTATTATAAAGAACATATCGATGAATTTGAACAACCGGCACAACGTCACGTTTTACAAATGGTATTTGAAAACGAAGAAAAAGCTAACGTTGCTTATGCCAAGTTACAAGAAGGTGCCGATTTTATGACCGAAGCTAAGGAAGCCGGTCAGACCGAAGCCGATACCGATTTAGGATTCGTCGGCAAAGATGATTTGGCTGATGAGCTGTCCGAAATTATTTTTGCTTTACCGCTCAATAAAATTTCAGAAGTTCAAAAAGTTGCCGACAGTTGGCAAATTTTGAAAGTCATCGAGGCAAAAGAAGCAATTAAAATGCCTAAAACGCAGGCTGAAGCCAAGATTATTAACGAAATCAGACAGGATAAAGCCTATGATAACAGTTATGAGGTTGTATCCGAAATTGAGGATAAACTCGGCGCCGGTGCCGATTTGGCAGCCATAGCCGAATCTTACGGTGTGTCTTTGTATAATGTTAAAGGAGTGTCTGAGGACGGCAGATATGACAGCGCCGATGATACTTTGTCCGAAATACTTAAAAATAAAGATGTTATTGATACCGCTTTCTCTTATAACGAAGGTGAAACAGGTCAAGCCGTCGAAACCGATGACGGAATTGCCGTCGTTAAGGTCGATGGTATTATTGAAAGCCATGAGCAACCGCGTGACGAAGCTGAAGCAAAATTAAGAGAATTTTGGCTGGAAAACGAACGAGCTTCCATTGTTCAGGAATTGGTTGATAACATTCAGCATGATGTGGATGCCGGTGATGATTTAACCTCTGTTGCCCACCGCTATAATCTGTCGGTTAAAAATACCATGCCGGTAACACGTGATGAAAAAATCGATGTTTTGACGACAGATGATATGCGTACGTTATTTGCCGCTCTTAAAGATGAACCGCAAATCATTAAGTCAGGTGATGATTACGTCATCGCGGTAACAAGTGATATCTTTGATGACTCGGCTTCATTATCGGATGCCGATAAGAAGATGATTCTGCAGACATTATATAACGAAAATGTTCGCGAAATGACGGAAGCTTTGTTACAAGACTTTGCCAAAGATTATAAAATTGAAGTTAATCAACATCGTGTAGGATTGAACGAAGAATGAGAGTCGTTTTTATGGGAACGCCGGACTTTTCAGTTCCGGCGCTCCGTCGTTTAATAGCCGAACACCAAGTGGTTTGTGTTTATACGCGTGAACCGAAAATTGCCGGTCGCGGTAATAAATTAAGCAAAACGCCGATTCATTCGGTCGCGGAAGAATATGGCATAGAAGTGCGGACACCGAAGAGCCTGCGTTCAGTCGAAGAACAGCAAAAATTTGCAGCATTGAAGGCAGATGTGGCGGTGGTTGCCGCCTATGGGTTGATTTTGCCTTTGCCGGTGTTGGAGGCATATCCGTTGGGGTGCTTAAATATTCACGCTTCATTATTACCGCGTTGGCGCGGTGCCGCACCGATTCAGCGCTGTATCGAAGCCGGCGATAAAGAGGGCGGGGTAACGATTATGCAGGTGGCCGAAGGTTTGGATACCGGCGATATGCTTCTTAAAGGCTATATCGATATAACCAATACAATGACCGGCGGTGAGCTGCATGATAAGATGTCCGAATTGGGTGCCGATTTGATTTCTAAAGTTTTGGCGGATGTTACAAAATATAAGCCACAGCCGCAAAGCGAAGAGGGAGCCTGCTATGCTCAAAAAATCGATAAGGCCGAATGTAAAATTGATTTTTCAATGCCGATAGATATGCTATACAACAAAATTCGTGCTTTCAGTCCGTATCCGGCGATGTATTTTGATTATAAGGGTGAGCGTTTTAAGGTTATGAAAGCCGAAAAAATGATCGATTCCGGTCAAATAGGGGAAATTATCGCCGGTAAACATGAATTGATTATTGCATGCAAGGACGGTGCTCTCAAGATAAAAGAAATTCAACGTCAGGGCAAGCGTTCAATGTCAATAGATGAGCTTTTACGCGGATTCAACTTTGAAGAAGGTTTTATTCTGGCTTAAACCCAAGAAATAAAGAATGAACAAAAAAATACTTAAATACATTGCGCTCTATACAGTCTTATTTATCGGTCTGTTCATAGGTTGCTGCGGTATTTATTTTGCATCGGAAGGTAAATCGCTGTTTGGGAAAATTGATGGCCTTCAGCAACATTATGCGGCTTTTTTATATTTCGGGATTTGGGTTAATGAAATTTGGCACAGTATAATTTCCGGTAACGATGTTCCGTTATGGAATCACGGTATAGGATACGGCGGCGATATTCCGACAACCATGGTTGCGTATATTTTTGATCCGTTCAATTATTTATCGGTTGTATTTCCGTCTTCGTGGTCGGAAAATGTATATAACGGTATCATTGTTGTTAAGTTGTATCTCTGCGGTTTGGCCTACAGTTATTTTGCTTATTATCGCGGTCATAAATGGCCGGACATCCTTGCCGGTGCCTTAATTTATACATTTTGCGGTTCGGCGTATATTGTCTTTGCGCAAACCTATTTTATAAATCCGATGTATCTGTTTCCGCTGTTGGTTACAGCGTTTGATCGCCTGTGGAGTAAAGGAAAAGGCGGTGCATACATTGGTGTTTTGGCAATTTGCTGGTTTAATCACTTTTATTTTGCTTACATGATGAGTATATTTCTGTTCGGATATGGGGTGTTGCAAAGTTATGAATATTATTGCAGGGGCAAAAGTTTTAAGCTTCTTATAACAAAGCTGTGCGGGGTTGCGTTATATTCAGTTTTGGGAATAGGGCTTTCGGCCGTTGTTTTACTGCCGATAGCCGATAATATACTGCAGCAGGGCAGAATGGGCATAGATTATGATTTACCGATGCTGTATGACGGGGATTATTACAAAGATTTACTTTTGAGTTTTGTTCGTCCGACCAGAATGCTGGAACGTGATTGTATTATAGGATTTGGATTTATTACTCTTCCTTTATTATATGTTTTTTTCCGAAACAAGGGTAACAATCGGATTAAAATCGAATTTATTTTATTAACGCTCGGTTTATGTGTTCCATATTTTGGGCATATATTAAACGGATTCAGCTATCCGGTGAATCGCTGGGTTTGGGCCTATTGCCTTGTGGTTGCTTATATTGTAACAAATTCGGTGTCGATGCTGCGTAAAAGCGATTTTAAATCTGCATGTCTTTTTATATTCGGATATGCTGTATTATGCGCGGTTCTATACCGCGAAATAATTACGGTTATTGTTTTTGCAGTTTGTGTATATGTGGCATTTTTCTGGTACTATGCATTATACATTTATCAGAAAAAACGGCAAATACTTGTTTTTATCAGCCTGTTAGTATCGGTCATTTTGTCCGGAGGTTTGTATTTTAACAGCAAAGAAGGAAAATATGTTAAAGAAAATATTGCATACGGGACAGCCTACAATAAATTAACAAATGATGCAGAATTGAGTACTGCTCGGCAAGTTCTTGTCAATGATATCAGACGCGTCAACTCTATTCAATTCGGAGTCTTTGATAAGATTAATGCGGCATGGTTGTATCATCTGAGCGGTTTCGGCTTATATATGAGTATATACAATGATAAAATCGATCAGTTTCATCGTTCGATAGCTTTGCGCACGTTACCTTGGGTGACTGAGTATACGGGGCTCAATCAACGTGCTGAATTAGAAACTTTGTTAGGTGTTGAATATATCCTTAAACCGACACAATACAAAAATACGCAATTTGCGGCATATAATCGTTTAGTATCACAACAACCGGATAACAATCAGGAATACGAAGTTTATGCTTCTGATACGCCTACTTCATTGGTATATGGTTTTGACAAAGCAATTCCCGTTGAAGAATATGAGCAATTTTCGCCTTATGAAAGACAACAGATATTAATGCAGGCCGTTGTTGTTCCTGAAACTGACAAACAACTGTATACAGATAATTTCATTATTGAAAACAACAAGATACCTTTTACTTTTCACAGTAATGATGAACTTCTCGATTATCATAAATTGAAAGTCAAAGCTCCCTTTCAAAGCCACTTTACAATAAAATTTGCGGCGCAGCGGAATGCGGAACTTTATTTATATATAGACGGCATTGATTATAAGAAAAAAAGTCCGAGAATGTACACCATCAATGTAATCAAAGGAAAGCCATTTAATACAGAAAGTATGGCTACGGATATATTCGGCAACAATCGTTACAGCCATATTTACGGTAATAAACATGAGTGGTTGGTCAATCTCGGGTATATAAAAGAGCCGATTGATGAAATTCAGATGTATATACGACCGAACGGTCTTTATGAGATTAAAAACTTGGAATTATATGCACGTTCTGCCACAGATATTGAAAGAAATATAGCGCGTTTGCAGCCTCTGGGACAAAATATAGTAATGGGCACCAATAAATATACTTTTGATGCCGAGCTTAGTAAAAAGCAATATGTATTTATATCCATACCTTATTCAAAAGGGTGGAAAGCCTATGTTAACGGAATCGAAACACCGATTATTAAAGCGGACATTGCCTTTATGGCGTTATTGCTGGATATTGGAAAGTATCATATTGAATTGAAATATGAAACGCCATATTTACGCATCGGGTTCATCATCAGTTTGCTGTCTGCGATTTTAGCCTTTGTTTTGATATATCTAAACCGCCGCAAACAGATTAAATGAAAACACCGCGAGGGGGTAGCACCTTTATTGGTACGCGCTTGGATTGGCTTCGCCGCCCCAGCGCTCATTCGCTAAAGCTCACCGCGATACGTTCGTCTCGCTTTCGTCGTCTTTCTTGCCTAAATTTATTTTCTTATTTCTATAATAGGAAAATTTAGGCTTCGGTCACTCGGTTGCGATCTTTTCGCTTTGTATCGCTGTCGCTCGCTTGCTCAAAGGCAACCTTTGTCAGTCGTCAGAAAAATATCCGCAGGATATTTTTCTTTTCTTCTGCCCTTTCTTCAGGGTTCGTCTCCCTTACAACTCCTACCAACAAAAAAACCGGCATAAAGCCGGTTTATTTATTGGTACGCGCGCAGGGATTCGAACCCTGGACCCACTGATTAAGAGTCAGTTGCTCTAGCCAACTGAGCTACGCACGCATGCGAAACATCACTTGTATAAAACATTATAATTTTTTTTGCAATAGTTTTTTTAATTATTTTTGATTATTTGCACATTCTTTTTTAAATAATACACTCTGTTTTGCGGATTTTTCATTTGGTTGACAATAATTTCACGCACGGTCGAACCGGTTTCCGTATAGCTCTTAATCGGATAACGATCGCCGCCGTTGGCAATAAACATAGACGTTAAAAGTTTGTATTTTTTATTTAAATCCAAAGGCTGACCTTTAATCATAACGTTTTCAATACGCTTATCATCGGTCGTGAACGCATAACTGATTCCCGATGTTTGCAGCAACTCATTTGTCTTACCGCGCTTGTGATAATGGGCGATACCGTGCCGCAGAAATTTTTTTAATTCTTTACCGCTCAACTCAATAATCACCGCCGGATTATCGTACGGATAAACTTCAAGTATTTGATTAAATGTGATTGTGCCGGCAGGCAAAGCACTGCGAACAGCACCGGAATTGAGGATTACGCCGTCGACTTCAGGATACTCCTGCGCCAATAAAAAGGTAATATATTCACCGACAGGACATTCCTGACTGCAATAATCGGTACCGTCTGTATAGCCGTAACTTTGCGGTAATTCGATGATTTTTTCGCTTAAAATATTGTTAAGTTCGGCTTGCGCATTAGCTATGATTTTAGTTGCTTGCGGATTTACTCCCGTATCAACCGTCATCGGTACGGCATCACCGTTATAGCTGATGATTTCGCCGTCGGCATTAAATTCAGCCTGTAATTTGCCGACATATTGCCCGCCCATGCCGCAAGTCACAATCAATGTTTTGCCTTTATTGACCGTCATCGGATATTCGCCGCGACGGTGGGCAATACTTTTATCGTTGGTCAGTAATGAATGCGAATGACCGCCGACAATGATATCAATATCCGGCAGGGCTTTTGCCAGTTTGATATCTTGCGTCAGACCGATATGCGAAAGCACGATAATAATGTTGATTTGCTTATTTTTCAATTTTTGAATTTCGTCGGCAATCGCCTGTTTAATCGGGGTAATTTCAATGGCGGCACCGCCTAAAATATTGATTTCCGGCGTTGTAACACCGATAATGCCGATTTTACGGCCGTCGCGCTCGATAATCTTAGACGGCTTAATATACTGTGATATAGGTTCTTTTGCCGACGATAAAATATTGGCGGCCAAAATCGGAGTATGCCAACGGCTGATAAAATGAACTGTCTCGCTTAAATTATCGTCAAATTCATGGTTGCCGAGTGTGGCAGCATCATAAGGCATCAATTCAAACAGCGGCAGCAAATATCGGCTTTTTGTAAGCGTATAGAAAGCCGTGCCGGTAAAACGATCGCCGGCATCTAATATAATGCTGTCCGGATGTTCTTGTTTTTCTTTGAGCATAAAAGAGGTAATGCGCGCAAAACCGCCTAAGCAATTTTGACTATCAATCGTGCAATCACCGTATTCGTTAAAAGGCAATAAGTGGGCGTGTAAATCATTGGTATGTATAAGATTTATCTTCAAATTTTCCGGTTGTTTACAACCATACAGCAAAACACAAATAAGCAAAAATATAATTTTTTTCATAATCAAACCTCACAAAGAAATCATAAACAAATCTTAAATAAAAACAATAAATTATTTGCATTATTCAAAGATATTGATTAAAACATACTGAGTACAGAAAAAAGGAGATTACAAAAATGTCTGAAGAAAAGAAACAAACTAAAAAAGGCCGCTTTAAAAAGTTTTTGAAGTGGATTGTTATGAGTGTGGTCGTGCTGATTTTATTAATCGCCGGCGGTGTTTATTATGCGTTTAATTATCTGGATTGGCAGGGGATTGTGCGCAATCTGGTGCATGAAAAAGGTTCGGAAGTTGTCGGAACCAGTGTTAATATAGGTAAAATAGATTTATCTTTGACCGACGGCAAAGGCGGTGTCAACAGTATTTCGGTTGCCAATCCGAAGGGATACAGTCAGGATTATATCATTAAATTGGGCGGCGTACATGTCAGCGTTGATGTAAATTCTGTCAAAAAATTGGCGGAAGAAAGCTTGAAGGGAACCGGCTCGAAAGTTAAAACCGTCGTTATCAATGAAATCAAAGTCGATAGACCAGAAGTGACTTATGAGCTGATGAGCTTAAAGCAAAATAACGTTGATGATATTTTAGCCAATATCAAGAAAAATACGGCTTCATCAGCAAAAGAGCCGGCTAAAGTTGCAGATAAAGACGCGACACAGTATAAAGTTGCTATTAAAAAAGTTGTGATTGCTGACGGAAATGCTACGGTTGCCGCTAATTTGCTCGGTGCATCACAGTCTTTAAGCCTGAATTTGCCAACGGTTACCATTGCCAATTTAGGTACTGAAAAGCAAGGTATTACCATTGAAGACGGTATTGCCCGCATTTTTCAGGAAATTTTGAAAACAACAACAAATGTTGTCGCAAAAGCTGACTTGAGCGGTTTGCTAAGCGGTGTCGGCAATATAGCCGGTGCGGCTATTGACGGTGCCGGAAAAGCCGCCGGTGCAGCCGTAGATGGTGCCGGAAAAGCCGCCGGTGCAGCCGTAGATGGTGCCGGAAAAGCCGCCGGTGCAGCCGTAGATGGTGCCGGAAAAGCCGCCGGAGCAGCCGTTGACGGTGCCAAAGGGCTGGTAAACGGTGTCGGTGGATTATTCAAATAATCTGTCACTGTGAATAAAAAAAACTCCGCTGTGATGGCGGAGCTTTTTTATTTAAATGAGCATGAGATTAAATCGTCATGATAATCGGGTTTTTAATTTCCGGTTTTTGCGGGGCTATTTTGATGGCATTAAGAATATCTTTTTTGACCGTTTCAAATTGTTCTTCGGTTTGGTAATGGACAATGGCCAACGGAGTTTTATTATCAACCTTATCACCGATTTGGATAAAGTCTGAATAACCGGTTGCCAAATCAAGTGCCTGCCCCGGGTAAGCACGTCCGCCTTTCAGCTTAATGACACTCATTCCGACGGCACGCGTATCCATAGCGGAAATATAGCCTTCCGCCGGTGCGTAAATTGCTTTTTGATGAGCAGCTGTCGGCAGGTATTTATCGGCATTTTCAACAAAATCGTTCGGACCGCCGAGAGAAGATACCATTTTAGCAAATTTTTCCATAGCTTGACCGGAGGATAGGGCTTTTTCAGACAATTGCAAACCTTCGTCCGGTGTTTGACAACGGCCGCACTGACAAAGTAATGTACTGCAAAGAGTTTTAACAACGTTGTCAAGACGGACGTTAATATTTTTATTATTCAGATAGTCAAGTGTTTCGCGGATTTCGACAGCGTTGCCGGCGGTGGTGCCCAAAACCTGATTTATATCGGTCAAAACAGCGCGGGTTTTGGTTCCTGCGCCGTTGGCGACATCAACAATAGATTGTGCCAATGATTTGGCATCGGCAAGGTTTTGCATAAAAGCACCATTGCCGCATTTTAAATCCATAACCAGATATTGCAAACCGGCCGCCAATTTTTTAGAAAGAATGGAAGCGGTTATCAGCGGAATGGATTCAACCGTACCGCAGACATCGCGGACGGCATAAATCTTTTTATCGGCCGGTGCTAAATTACCGGTTTGTCCGATAATGGCACAACCGACATTTTTTACCGTACGACGAAATAGATTATTATCTGCCTGAGTATTATAGTTCGGAATTGCTTCCAATTTATCAACCGTGCCGCCGGTATGCCCCAAACCGCGTCCGGCAATCATCGGAATATAGACATCACAGGCTGCCAAAATCGGTGCCAGCATTAAGCTGACCTTATCGCCGACGCCGCCGCTGGAGTGTTTGTCGACAATCGGTTTATCAAAGCCGTTCCAAGACAAAACGTCGCCGGAATCACGCATGGCTAAAGTTAAATCAACCGTTTCACGATTATTTAATCCGTTTAAAAACACCGCCATTGTGAATGCGGCAATTTGCGCATCGGCGACTTCGCCCGAGCCTATACCGGCAATAAATTCGCTGATTTCGGCGGCGGTTAATTCATTTTTATCGCGTTTACGACGAATAATTTCCTGTGGTAACATCGGCTATTCCTCTTCTAAAAAATCTTTAATAAGCAAACTCATACTTTCAATGGATTCGGCAACCGTAATCATCACGTCTTCGTGGCTCTGAATTTCATCGGTCAGACCGGTTCCGAGATTTGAAATAACCGAAATACCCAAGACTTTTATGCCTAAATAAGAGGCGGAAATAACCTCCGGTACGGTAGACATTCCGACGGCATCGGCACCAAATTGGCGGAATAAACGAACCTCACTCGGTGTTTCGTAATTCGGTCCCAAGACCATAATATAAGTTCCCTCATATAATTTGATGTTCTCTTTTTGAGCAATACGGTGCATTTTTTGCCGCAATTCACGTGTGTAGGCGTTACTCATATCCGGAAAACGCGGTGTATCTAAAAAGCCGATTAAAGGATTCTGTCCGCTGAAATTGATATGGTCTTTAATCATCATTAAACTGCCGGCCGGCATATTAATATCAAGCGAGCCGGCGGCATTGGTGATAATCATTTGTTCAACACCGAGTTTGTGTAAAATATCGACAACACCGGCAATAAGACGCGGTGCAATACCTTCGTACAAATGGAAACGTCCTTGCAGACACATAACATTATGCTTACCGAGTTTTCCGATATAAAAACAACCTTCGTGACCGGCAACAGTTGTTTTCGGAAAATCGGGAATTTCGGCATACGGAATAACAATCGGATTTTCAATGGCGGCCGACAACAGCCCTAAGCCTGAACCGAGAACGATAGCCGTGTCCGGTTTAAAGTTTCCGAGTTTTAGGCGTAAATAGTCAAGTGAGTGTTCCAGCATATTATTCCTCCTCCTTTAAGGCAAAAGATTGCGGTAATAGGTCTTTCAGTGTTTGTGTTTTGATAATTTTTTGTGTATCCGCACTGTGAACGAGTGTATCTTCATGACCGAATTCGGCGATTTTTTGCAAGCAATTACCGCACGGCAAAATACATTTAGTATCGGCAATAATTAAAATCTCGGCAATTTTCGTTTCACCGCCGGCTATCATGGCCGCTATTGCGCCGGCTTCGGCACACGTTCCGCACGGGTACGAGGCGTTTTCGACATTGCAACCGGTATAAAAGCGGCCGTTTGAAGTTAAAATTGCCGCACCCACCTTAAAGTTTGAATAAGGGGCATAGGCATTTAAACGTGTTTTTTTTGCTAAATCAAAAAGTTTACTGACAGTATCCATTTTTTCTGTTCCGCTGTGTAAAAAAATATTGATTTATTCTACGAATAATATACATTAAAAGTCAAGCTTATCTTAAAGTCAATGAGGAGAATCACGTTGATAAAGAAAATAATTTTGATATCTTTGGGTGTACTTATTTTAATCGGAGGCGGTTTAACCGCCTATGTTGCCACATTGGATTGGAATGCGCATAAAGATAAAATTGCAACGGAAATTTCCAATATGATCGGCGAAAAATTTGAATTTACCGGCAATTTAGACGTATCTTTGTTGCCGCATCCGCACATGTACGCCACAGATATTAAAATTATTAACCCGTCGACATCTGAAAAATTGGCTGAAATCAAAAAAATGGAAACAGTAGTTTCGCTGCGCTCAATTTTAAGAAAGACACCGGATATCCAATCTTTGGTGATGGAAGATGTCGAAATGTGGATTAAAGTCGATGATGAAGGTAAAACAAACTGGCATCAAGAGGGGGAGCCGCAGTTTATTAATGCCGAGGTTCAGTCACGCTTGCAAAACTTTACCTTAAAAAATACAAATCTTCATTTTGTTTATCCTAAGTATGATATTAATGCCGATTTATCCAGCTCAAGTACCGATGTTCAAACGCACAGTCTTGCCGGACCGTATACGATAACGGGCAGTTTTAAAAAAGACAACGAAATATTCGGCGTATCCGTTAGTATCGAAAGTTTTTCGCAAATTGATGACATTGCGCTCAACTTTATTATCATGCATGAAAAAACAAAAAGTTATCTGCGCTATGACGGTAAATACAATCTTTCATCAGATCACTTCGAGGGTGATTTCAGCGGTAATTCCGATCGCACGGCCGATTTTGTGAATATTTTGCTTGGCAAAAACGTTTTGGAAGATACTTACAATAAACCGTTAATGTTTTCTGTTGCGGCAAAATCGACATCCAAAGAGTTTAATTTATCACATTTTGTTATAAAATTCGCTAAGTTTATCGAAGGTGCCGGCGATATAGTCATTCCGCGCAAAGCTGCTGAAGAAGGGGCTAAACCGGTTATTGATATTAAATATCAGTTGTTGGCTTTGGATTTGCGTCCGTTTATTGCCATTGCAAAATCAAAATTTAATGACTATCAGAAAGAAACGTCTTATGAACCGAACACTGAATATGATGCCGAATTTGAACTGACTGCGGAAAAGGTTGTTGTCAGCGATTTACCGACCGGCTATTTTGATAATATGCGTGCCAGAGGTACATGGAAAGATAATGTTTTCAGCCTGGATGACTATTATGCCGGCTGTCAGGGCAATATTATTTGGACCATGTCCGGCAGCTTGGCCGAAGAAAGTTCTACACCGCGCTACTATGCCAAACTTGCATTTGAAGGACAAAATTTCCTTAATTTGATTAATTCTTTTGATGATACGATTACCGCACCGACACAGAGTGCATATCGTAACGGAAAAATAAGTTTTGATGTTTTTGGCGACACGAAGGCCGTTAAATTAAGCAATATCGATATAAGTTTCGATAAAATGAAAATGCTTGCAGATGCTGAAATTGCATTGGACCGTAAAGCATACACAATTAATTTGAAAACGGATAAAATCAATATCGATAACTATGTCGCGCGTAATCCGGATGCCGTAGGTATCAAGGATATTTTGATTGCCGATTCCAAAAAATTGGATTGGTTGCAGAATACGGCCCTGAAATTGCATGCCGAAGCCGGAGAAGCAACGTTCAGAACCATTACGTTTAATAATGCCGAAATTGATATGGATGTTCAAGACGGTGTTATCAATATTAAAGATGCCAAATGCGATAACTTACTGGGTAGTAAGGTTGACTTAACGGCAACGATTAAGGGTATCGGAACTGAAAATCTGAGTGTCGAAAATGCCGATTACGAACTGACTTCGGTAGATTTGAAATCTTTGCTGAGTAAAATGGAAATTCCGCATCCGGATTGGCCTTTATTAGAACAAAATAATTTTGTGTCAAGCGGTACGGTCAGCGGTAATTTTGAAACAGCGGAAATCGATGTTAAAAATACGATTGAGGATATTCGTTGGGACTATAAAGGCACAATATCTAAAAAAGATAAAAAAGTTGCCGTAAACGGTGAAACAAGTGTAAAATCTCCGAATTTCCAGTCGTTTGTTGCTATGTTGGGCGGAGATGTCAATGATAAAAACGCCTTAAAAGGTGTTTTCAACGGTACCGGAAAAATAGACGGCAACGGTAATCATTGGACGATCAACGACGCAGACGGACAGTTTGGTTTTTCTAAATTTAAAGGTAATTTAGATATCAAAAAAGTTAAATCAAAATATGTTGTTAAAGCAGATGTTAATACAAATGAACTTAATTTGGAAAGCATTATCGGTATACAGGGAAGCAAGACCGGCCAAAGAAAAGAAGATTTATTTGATGACAGTTTCATCGCCCGTCCGGTTTTAAGTCGAGACAGTATTGATTATGAAACGTATCGCAATATAGATTTCGATGTATTATTAAATGCCGAGCGTGTTGTTTATAAAAATAAAAGTTTTCACGATGTAAAAGTTCATGCCGTTAATAATCAAAATAACCTGCAATTGCAAGATTTGAATTTCAGATATAAAGAAGCCGAATATAGCGGTAATGTCCAAATCACATATATACAAGATCCGCGCGCCAAAGGTACCATGGATATCCGTGATATAGATGTAGCTGAGGTTGGCGGTAAAATCTATAAATTTGATTCCGGTATATTGCATCTTAACGGCGATTTTGATGCGCCGGCCGGCTCTTTTGAGGAATTTATCCATGGAATATCGGGTAATTTTGCGTTTGATATGGGTATATTTACAATGCAAGGCTTTAATTTCAGTGCCATCAGTGAAGACCTTTCGCAACGCGAATATTCTAAAGGTGTGTTTCAAATGGTCAGAGATAATTTGCAGTCCGGTGCCACGACCTTTGATTCGTTTACCGGCAGTGCCGATATGAAAGACGGAACCATTACTCTCAGAACGGCAAAAATTAAGAATGAAGAGGTGGATTTAACCGTAAACGGCAAGATTAGTCTCAGTGAGTGGAAAATGAATACGGATACGATAGTTAAGTATCTGAAAACAACAAATATTCCTGATTTTTCTTTTTTGCTGACGGGAATGATTAATAAGCCTGTACTGGATATCAGTGTCGAAAGCATTGTTAAAAAATATGATAGTCACTGGGAAAAAATTGAACAGGAAAAGCAGGCTAAAAAAGATGAAGAATTACGTCATCTGCAAGAAAAAATGGCTGCAGCGCAAAAGAAAACCATTTCGGTAGCCGATAAAGTTTCTGAGGCGATACCGGTTATTGAACAATATAGCCGGAAAACAATATCAAATGCGACTTTAGCTCAATATCAGGCAAAGTCTGAACGTTTGAGTAAAATCAGCCAAAGCATCGATGCCATGCAAAGTTTGTCGCGTCAAACCGATTATACGCTGGAAGATGTTCATCAAATTGAAGAAAAGTGTCCGGTACTTGTTTCAGAAATTGATGATATTTTGAATGATTCGCGTAAAATTTATTTGGACGATATCGCCGAACGTATGAATAATATTAAGAACGCGGCAGAGGAAATTGATGCCAATAACAAAAAGCTGTATGATGACTATCAGAAAATGCTGCAGGACGATTTTGATGAATTGTTAAAAATCAATGCTTCGCAGTATTTTGTAAACAATGCCGATTTGAAATCGCAGCAAGGAGAGATTTCAAATTACAACAGCAGTTTGATTGATATGTATGATGTTTTCAACAATAAAGTTGAGGCAAGTAAATCATACATTTCAACCGAAGACCAAGAAGTGGCTCTGGTTGATTTGCAACAGCGTATAGAACAAATGCAGATAACGCTGGAACAAATGGAAAAAGTCAGAAGTAAATCAGCCGATTTGCTGTTGAATATGATTAACGAACGTCGCGTTATTTATGAAGAAGAACAGGCTGCAAAAGAAGCTAAGCGGAAAAAAGAACAGGCTGAAAATGCCGGAAACCTCTTAGCCACAGAATCTGAAATCGATGAAGATATCGATAATAAAAATGATACCGAAGCCGAATCTTTGGACAATAGTCAGCCGACACCGCTTTCCGGTATAATTACGCAAGGTACTCAGCAACCAAATAGCGAACAGCAGTCGGGGGGGAAAGTCAGCGGTGTTTTAAAAGCCGGCTCCGGCGGTAGTGAAAAAGTCAGCGGTACCATTACAAAATCGTATGACGATTCCAAGGATTCTCGTCCGGTAAGCGGCAACGGATACTTAAAACCGATTGAAGGCGATGTTCAAAAAACAACAGGCACGATAACCGTTAAATAAGTTAAACAAAAGTATTGTTTATTTTTTGAAGATGCATATACTATATCCATAATAAATAATTATGGAGGATGGATATGAGTAAAAAACCTGAAGTTTGTGTTTTGCCTGTTGCCGGATTATCGACACGTAATTTGCCGACAACAAAAGTATTGCATAAAGGTTTTATGACTTTGGACAGCAAGCCTGTTATTCAATATGCGGTGGACAGCTGTGCCGAAGCCGGAATTAAGGAAATCGTATTTATTTACAGCGATGATGCCTGCAAACACATGTTTGAAAAATATTATTCGCCGTTTCCGGAATTGGAAGCAAATCTGGCTCAAAAGAATAAACTTGATTTATTAAAAACTTTGCAAGAAATTATACCGGAAGGTATGAAGTTTTCGTTTGCCCGACAGAGTGAACCGAAGGGAAACGGCCACGCTATTTTAATGGCCAAAGATATTGTCGGTGATCGTGATTTTGCCGTGATGTGGGTGGATGATGTTTATATTAATTTTCATGGCGTCGGCGTATTGAAACAACTTTGTGATGTGTACGAAAAAACGGGCGGCATTGTCGAAAATATTATGGAATGTCCGCGTGAAGATATGGTTCGTTACGGCGCTTTAGTCGGGGCTGTGCGTGAAGGCAATGTGGTTAAGGCAACCGGCTTGGTTGAAAAACCGAAGTTGGAGGAAGTTCCGTCCAATTACGCTTCAATGGGACCATATATTATTCCGAATGAAGTTATGAAACTGTTACCGGAAGTTACCAAAGGTTCTAATGGTGAAATCAACCTGACTGACGGTCTGAATTTGGCGGCTCAGCGCGGTATGCCGATTTACGGCGTTTTGGCAGAGGGCAAAAGATTCGATTGCGGTACCAATAAAGATTTGCAAAAGGCCGATATTGAATTAAGCTTGATGAATAGTAAAGAACTGCGTGAATTTGCGCGTAAGATTTTGGATAAAATAGGGGATTAATCAAAAAAATGTACCACAAAAAAGCCGCTTCAAGTTAAGCGGTTTTTTTGCTTATTTTTATGAAAGTTGTCAAAACATAAAATATTTATCTCAAAAAAAGTCCCTTAGAAGCAATATGTTGCTCGGAAGGGACCGTAAGTGAGTTAGAAATTATTTTTTCTGGCGGCTTTTTCTTTGTGGGATATACATAAACCCAGAAGAAGACTGCTTAACATCAGAATAAAAGCTGCCCGTAAGAGATAGTTTTGCAAATCTACCGAGTAGGGGCAACCGATACTCAATGTATCAGCATAGGCGACAAGTCCGGGAGTTACCCAAAACATAGTCCAGGCAATCGATTTTGGCCAAGACGGCATTTCTTTATCGGCAAGCAGGCCATGTTTGACTCCGAGGAGAATACACGGAAAAGCGCCGATAAAACAGAGCAGATAAGTGAGCATTTCCGGATGAGTGTGAGCTATTTCCCACTCTATTGGATCAATGCAATCTCCCAACAGTTCTTCGCCAAAGTAAGCCGGTACAAATGTTACCGCAAATCCTAAGATTCCGATAACTTGAAAAATAAGGTTTTTCATAATGCTTAAGGTTAATAGAATAATAAGTTTATTGAAATCAGCATATAGTAAAATTAGACAAAAGTCAAGACGGATTTCCGAATAAGCTTATAAGAAATTGATTTGCCGAATATAATAATCGGCATCGTAATGATCAATTCGCTGTTTAAATTCTCCTGTACAAAACCTTTCTCATTACAAAAATGCCTCACCATTGAGATGAGGCAATAAAAATTACTCTCTACAGGTATCTAAACTATTTAATTGCTTTTCTTCCGCTTTTTGCATTGCAATCGGTTTATCATAACGAAACTTTTGTTGGTTTTCAACGTATTGTTCAAATCTCAAAGCTGCATACTCTTTGTCATCTGCCATGGGTTCAGGTCCGACAACAAACAAACCATTTATAACACCGGAACGCAATTTTACGCCTACTTTATTGTTTTCTGCTTTAGCTTGTTTCATGGCATTCCAAAAGATATCAGAAACATTTCCATTCATCTTACCAACGTATGGCTCAACTCCCATTCTTTCCAGACGCTCCGCGGCATATTGTTCTTCTTTTGAAAAGACCTCCCATTTTTCATAAAGTTTTTTTCCATATTCATAGACACTAAAACGATCAAGCGGCTCTTCTTTTTTTTGCTCTTCAATCGGCTTATCCCAACGATTATTATCGGCATTTTTCGTAAATTCATGCCAATCTGAATCTATCAAATCTGGAGAAGTATGACCCGGCGTTACCAAAAACAAGCCTTGTACTTCACCCGAACTCAAATAAACAGCAACCATTTCGTTATTTTCTTTCGCTTGCTTTATAGCTCTTGAGTAAACATCTTTAGAAAGACCATCTTCTCTCCCGTTAAAAGGAACTGCTCCAATCTTTTGCAGTCTTCGTGAAGCATAACAAACTTCATCTGAAGGAGAGCCATAAGTTTTAAGAGCATCAACTCGTTCTCTTGTACTAAAATTTTCTTCAGTCATAATTCTAACTTTTTTTAAATTGCCTTATCACTGTTCTGATTCTACCACAGCTGCAAAATAAAATCAACTATTTTTTTGACAAAATTGACGAATAATAATATTTAAAAAATTAAACATCTCATAAAGAGGTGCTGTTTTATAGGCTGCTTCACCTTAGACAGTGCGCGCGCTAAAGCACGGCGCATCTTTCGCTAAAGGCTCAAGACCTCGGATGGCTTTGCCACCTCGTCATCGTTGCTTGCAAAATATCGCAAGCAACTCCCCGAACGGTTGGTTCAAGTCCAATGGTAAATCAGCCACAAAAAAAGCCCCCGAAAGGGGGCACATTAGTGGCTGCTTCACCTTAGACAGTGCGCGCGCTAAAGCACGGCGCATCTTTCGCTAAAAGCTCAAGACCTCGGATGGCTTTGCCACCTCGTCATCGTTGCTTGCAATATATCGCAAGCAACTCCCCGAACGGTTGGTTCAAGTCCAATGGTAAATCAGCCACTAAAAAAGCCCCCGAAAGGGGGCGCATTAGTGGCTGCTTCACCTGGACTCGAACCAAGATTGACGGAGTCAGAATCCGCTGTCCTACCATTAGACGATGAAGCATTAAGTTTATCAACGATATAAGCTAAAAAATAAGGGTTGTCAAATCTTTTTTATAAAAAATATCTTCACTTTTGCATTTTATATGATAAATTGTCGTTACAAGGAGAATAAAATGAGTAAAAAATCGCTATTTAAAAATTTTTTCAGTCTGTTTGCAGATAAAAAATCAGTTGTTGTCAGCAAAAATATATCCAAAGCTGAAGCAATTAATCTGCAACAGGAATATATTGCCGACAGCCATGCTCAAAATACCGATTTTTTACCGCCGTATCTGGATATATTAAAACAGCTTGATGATCCTAAACCCGAAATTTTTACGGCAGCATTGTATTATCTGGGGCAAATAGCGCGCAATGAAAGTCATCATCGCGCCGGTATTATTGAAAAACTGACCGCTAAAAGTAATGATAAAAAATTATCGGATGAACAAAAAAAACAGATTTTACAATTACTTGACACCATTAAGTAGATTTTTATCTTAAAAGTACCGGATATTAATTTGGATGATGAGGTTCAAAACCTTGTATATAAAATTGCAATTGTTTTAAAAATATGCTATTTCTTGAAAAAATGCAAACCAGAGGATTTTTATGATGAATGGAAAATTTGCCGTTTTGGCTTTAATAATGCTACTTTTAACTGCTCAGGCACACGCCGAACAAGTAAAATTAACCGATGTCAAAGAACTTGAATTTAAGACAGATAATAATATCGAAACCGTCTATAAAAACGGTGAACTTTTTGCCGGTGCCGTTAAATTACCAGATAAGCAAGGGCGCAATATTATATACGTTTATAAAGAAGGCCACAGAAACGGTGTGGCAACCGCGTATTACGAAAATGGCAGACCGGCAATAGAAATATCGTATGTTCACGGCCAAAAAAACGGTGATGAGGTCTTGTACTATCTTAATGGAAATCCTCAGCGTAAAAGCAGTTATAAAAACAACGTGCTGCACGGCGAAGAAATTTTATATTATGAAAACGGTCAGCCACAGAAACGAGCTTACTACAGAGAAGGTAAACTCAACGATAATGTTATGGAATTTGATGTCAACGGCAATAAGGTCAGGGTAACGCCATATATTGACGACGTTAAAAACGGCATTGAACAAATATTGGAAAATAATGTCATGCATACGGTGGCATATAAAAATGGTGTTTTAGACGGTGAAGATGTTATCTATTATGAAAATGGTAAACCGCAAGTGGTCAAAAGCTATAAAAACGGCAAGTTAAACGGTCCGGTTAACTATTTGGACAGGGAAGGGCATCCGACAAAAATAGAAAATTATGTAGATGATGTCAAAAATGGTTTAGAACAGGTTATCGTCGATAACAAAACACGTGAAGAATATCACTATGTCAACGGTAAACTGGATGGGGTTGCTAAATTTTCGGATGGAAAATATCTGACAGAAGAAATACATTATAAAGCCGGTAAAAAAAACGGTATGCATAAAACATATAAAACCGACGGCAGTCATACTGAAGTTAATTATGCCGATGATTTGCGCTCAGGCGAAGCAAAAGCCTTCTATGCCAATGGTCAACTGGCAAATAAAGCTTATTACTTTAATGACAAAAAAAACGGTATCATGGAAAAGTACTTTGATACAGGTGTTCTCAGCTCATCCGAAAGTTATAAAGATGATGTTAAAGACGGTATCTGTCGTTATTTTGACAGGAACGGGTATTTATTGACTGTCAGCCGTTATGAAAAAGGTACTGAACTTGCTAAAATAGATGTCAATACGCATCCGGATTTAAAAAGTATCTATGAGGCCTATAAAAAAGGCCAAATATCGCGTTTCAGCAACAAGAAAAATTTATGGTATCTGATACTGTGGCTGGGATTGAATACCGGAAAACAGGATATTGTCGAAACTTTGGAAAAAGAAATGTCTATGTATACGATGGAGCCGGATAATATGGCAGCTTATAAGCGTTTTGCACCGGCAAAATTCGAGGAATATACGCAAAAGTTATACTTTGGGCTGACACCGTTGAGCTATGCCGTAGATACAGGCGCTTCGGATGAAATATTGCATAAATTCGTATCATTGGTTAATGTGCCGAATGCAAGCGGGACAACCGCATTGCAAGAGGCTGTGCGCTTGAATGATCTGGATACGGTTAAGTATTTGCTGTTGCAAAAAGCTGATGTTACATCTAAAGATTCTCCAAACAAAGATATCTTACTTTATGCCTTGAAAAACGGTGCGCAGAATGAAACTATCGCCGAATTGATTAAAGCAGGCGCTTCTGTTAATGTTTCCGATAAACAGGAAAATACGCCGCTATCAATGGCTATTGAGCAACAAAACGGCGATGTATTTGACTTGTTGGCGCAAAACGGAGCTGATTTGAGCATCTTGACCGGCAATGGGCAAACAATGCTGTTTTATGCCTATGAGCACAAATTACCGTTCGATATTATCGATCGCTTAATAAAAACGGGTATTGATGTTAATCAAAAAGATAACCTCGGTAATGTTATGTTGGTCAAAGCACTATCCGCCGGCGATAGCGAAATGGTGAAATTGTTACTGCAACATGGTGCTGATGTTAATGCAATTAACGGTAAAAAAGAATCTGCTGTCAGTTATGCGCTTTCAAATCGCTTAGATTCTGAAACAGAAAATCTACTTTTCAGCCAAAAACTGAATCTGAAAGAAAATGTGGCTAAATTTAACAAACCGATGTGGCGCATTTTGGTCGAAAATGAACGCTTGGATTTATTAAAATTTATCTGGGATAAAAATCCTGAAGTTATCTTTGAAAAAGATGGTAACGATGAAATACCTTTCTATGAAGCCTTAAAATTCAAAGATAATAAAACGCTGCGCGAGCTGGTGCTTTCGTATGTCGATAAAGCCGATGATACAATGATTTGGACGGCACTGGAAACGGCTGATTTGGATTTGCTTAAGTTTATGGTTGCTCACAAAGCCAATGTGAATGCCGTTAATGAAAATGGTGATACTTTATTGATTTATGCAACCAAAAATACTATGGGTACAGATTTTTTCAAGGTACTCGAAACCCCAGATTTAGATATCAATAAGATGAATAAAGCCGGTGAAGATGCTTTAGGTATCGCAACTTTTGCCAATAATGTGAAAATTGTCAAAAATCTGTTGGATCATGGTGCTGACATTAATCGTAAATTTAAGGGTGAAACTTACTTAATGCAGCTCAAAAATTATCAGTCGGAAATGACTGAAGAATATCTGGCTCATAACCCTGATCTGAAAATAAAGGCCGATGACGGAGCAACACTGCTGATGAAAGCGGTGGTCAACTTAAACGGTACGCTGGTTAAAGCCCTGGCTGGTTATGATATTGACTTCAATTTCCGTGATTCGGAAGGTAATACGGCTTTGCTGTATTTGATTAAGTCGATGGATACCTATCCGAATATGTCGCCGGAAGACATAGCCGCCTCGTTCAGAAATATTATAGTGTTACTGACGGCTGGCGGTGCCGATATCAATGCACAGGATTTTGACGGTAATACGCTGTTGATTAAGATGGCGAAAATGAAGTCTCCGGCATATACAGCCGTTCGTGATATGTTATCTGAAATCGGTGCGAATATGGATATGAAAGACCAATACGGCAAAACCGCCGCCGATTATGAATAATGTGTATGGGAACAATTGCTTGTATTTTCAATAATCGTTTGGTAAGTCGCATCGGATAATTTAATAAAAATTTAAGTAGAACTGATAAGGATAAAATAATGATTAGACTTTTTTTGATATTATCATTGTTGATGATGCCTATAAATGCACAGGCAATAAGCGGTTTGAATAATAAATTTTGTGTAGTAGATATTCAGAAAGTGGTAGTATCTTCAAAAGATATTCAAAAGTTGAAAATTGAACGTGATGGTCAGGTTACCGAACTCAAGGAAATGGCTGACACCGCTAACGAAAAAATTAAAGCCGAAAAAGATGATGATGCCAGAAAAAAAATATCTGAAAAAAATTTGGCCGAAATCAATGCTAAAAAAGAAGAATTTGATAAAGTTTATGCAACAGCTTTGCAAGCTTCGGATAAGAAATTAAATGACATTATCAGAGCCGTTTGTATAAGAAAAGGCGGAGATATAGCCTTTAACAAGGATATGGTAATCTTTGGGGGAATTGATATAACGGATGATATTATAAATGAAACGAATAAACACGAGGAAATAGTTATTGAAAAGACCCTTCAGAAATCAAGTAAAGGCAAAGATATATTTAACACAGAAGAAAGCGTTTGGGCAAATTTTTTGAATAAAAATAAATCAGATGCGCCGCAAGCAGAGGAAAATTCTCAAAGTCGTACGAAAAAATACGATGAAGGCTTAAATGCTTCAAATTATCAAACATATGAACCGGATTTTGTTTTCGAAGATGTTAGTGGAGTTTTTTATGTTTTAGGTAAAGATCCATCTGATGGTTGCAAGAATGAATTAAGTGATTTGTGGTGTATCCCCGGATTACATAAACAGATAGGACAAAATAGAAAGATTGAAACAAAATATTTAGGAAAGATAGTGAAGACTCCTTTTCCTGTGTGGTCATATTCAAATTCGGATCATGGTGTTGATTTATCAGATACAGGTAGTATTAGTGAATATCAAACATCTGACGAATCGCTTCACTGCATAATAGAAGATGATGGTAACATTGAGAAATATGTGGCCGAATCACGAAACAAAAAGGGGCGTATTGAAGTAATAGGAAAAATTACTGATATCAACACATATAATGGCAGATTAGTCTTAAAACCCTGTTTTTTCATAAGAAAAGTAAATTTTGATTGATTAATAATTTTTATAAAAGTGCTGTCAAAAGGTATATAGTTTTTCCTCCGGCTCACAACCAAGGTTGTGACTTCGGCCCCTTGGTCGGCGCTACAAAAAAATCCCTGTTTCTACAGGGATTTAATTTATTGGCGCGCCCGGCGGGATTCGTCTTGCAATGTTATAACATTGCTTCGGTCACTCGTTCGCGGTTGTTCGCAGCGCTGTGCTTACGCGTGCTTGCTCACAAGCGAACTTCGCCCGTCGTCAGAAAACAACATTTTGAGGTTGTTTTCTTTCCTCCGGCTCACAACCAAGGTTGTGACTTCGGCCCCTTGGTCGGCGCAACAAAAAAAGCACTTCATTTGAAGTGCTTTTTCTAATTGGCGCGCCCGGCGGGACTCGAACTCACAACCTTCTGATCCGTAGCCACAGTCAGAGGGTTTTACCGACCGGGATTACGATGTCATTTTCTGTTAAAAAGTGTTAAAAGTCAATAGATTAATCGAATTTTTTTATATTGACAACTTTTACTGAGTTGGATTAAATTTGATCAAAAACGTGTGACCAGCGTGTGACCGGTACACGAAAATCAGAGGGTTTTAAAATGGCGCAGAATACAGTTAAGCTGACAAAAACTTTTATTGCAAGTTTACCGATTCCCAAGAAACGGACCTTTTACCGCGATTCGGTAGAAAATGGTCTGATCTTACAGGTAACCCCTGCCGGAAAGAAAAGTTATTACTTATACAAGCGTGTCAATGGCGAACCGATGCGCATATTTTTAGGTGATCTGGAAAAATTACTCACACCGGAAATGGCACGCGAAGCCGCCATTCAGTTGAAAATGAAACTCAACGAAGGAGAACAACCTAATTCGCGCAAATTTGGGAATAAACTGACGTTGGAACAGATTTATAAGGATTTTATGAGCGAAAAAGAAGGAGTTTTGCGCTCGCAAACACTTTATAATTATAAGAGCTTATGGAATACCAAATTACAGAAAGTCGCTAAAAAGGCTGTCAAAGATATAACTTCGGAAGAATTGAAGGCTTTACATAGAAAAATTACGGCCGAACACGGGAGTTATATTGCTAACCACGCTATTGTTTTGGTACGGACTTTGATAAATTACGCCATCAAGGAAGGAAAGTATAAGAACTTAAATCCTGCGGTTGCCGTCAAACTCAACAAACGAGAAGCACGCGTCAGATACTTAACCCACGAGGAACTGAAAAGATTTATGGATGTTTTGCTTCAATACGATAATATAACAACGCGTGACGCCATTTTAATGCTGTTATACACGGGAGCACGCAAGTCAAACGTTCTGACAATGGCATGGGAAGATATAGATATGTCGGCAAAAGTATGGAAAATACCACAAACCAAAACCGCCGATAATGTAACGGTAGCTCTTGCGGAACCGGCTATGGATATTTTGAGAGAACGCAAGAAATTTGCGGACGATGTATGGGTATTCCCTTCCGAAACATCAAAAACCGGACATTTGACTGATATCAAGACGGCTTGGTATGTTTTGATGAAAAAAGCCAATATAAGCAATTTTAGGGTGCATGACATGCGCCATACTTTAGCTACCTATCTTATTGCCAACGGCGCCGACGCCTTTATGGTAAAACGTGCCCTAACCCACAAAACCATCCAAAGTACGCAAGTTTACGTCAATTTGGGTGTTGAGCATCTGCGTGATAAATTGAATGATACCGTCGAAAAGATGATCAAAATCGGCAAAGAATAGGTTTATTTTTATTATTCGTTTATAAGTATAACTACGATTTAACTAATTAAAATAAACTTGACACAGATTTATAAAGGAATACCGACATGGCAAAGACATACAACAGAGAAAAGCATTTTGATATAGATTACTTCCGAGCGAAAAATTTAGCTTTTTTTGATACGTTGGATTTTAGTTCGGTCAGCAATGAAGAGATCCGCCAAATTGCGACCAGTGGTTTTCCGGAAATTGAGTTCTATCAATGCATTTTCAAAGATTTGGATTTAAGCGGTACGGAGTTTCACTCTAAACTTAGATTTACGCAATGCGAATTTTCAGGCAACACCAGCTTTGAAAAGTGTATATTTCATAATCACACGTCCTTTATGCACTCTGTTTTCAACGGAATTACCAACTTTAATAACATAGTTTATGAAAAAACTTTAGATTTTGATCGTATCCATACCAAACCGGCAAAAGGCGGATATTTTTATTTCCGCGGCGATGAGGTTCGCGTTGATGCAGATTATGATCCGCATAGCATAAGCTTTGGAAATGCCGTATTTGAAACGGAAGTTTCCTTTTTAGGTAATCAGTTTTTGGGCGATTCAAATTTTCAAGATGCCGTATTCAAAAACAAGTTTTGGTTTACAAATGTTGATTTCGGACTGAAAACCAATATAGATGTAAAGTTTGATTGCGACGGCTTTAAGGATATTGATAAGTGTTATCGCATATTAAAAGATGCATTAATGCGCAAAAATTATACGCTTCAAAGCCATGCCATTGAGCGTCTGGAAGAACAGGTCAGAAAGAAAAAGCTCAAAACAAGTGATTTGGAACAAAAGGAACCGGAGCATAATAAGCCATCAGAACTTTTAACCACGGAAGAAGCCGCCGCTTATTTGAAACTCAAACCGAATACATTGGAGCGCTGGCGTAGCCAATACCCACACCGTTTGCCGTTTGTTAAAATCGGCAGAACGGTAAAATATCGTTTGGAAGACTTGCAGGCATTTATATCCGGTAATCGGCAAGGTTCATAGAAAAAGGGAGCATTAAAGCTCCCTTCGTTTTGTTGGCGTTGTCTTCAGTTATGTGCATCTATGATGTAAACCAAATCATCAGGTGCAAAAGGACATTTGTTGTCATCGGTATAATAAAATTTGTACCCGGGTAAAACATATGCCGCCGCGTCTACGTATTCGTCAATCACCGTTTTGTAAGGTACGACACACGACAGGTTCTTGTTTATGTAGCGTCCTCCTAAAACATAGTTATCAAAATGAGCGGAATCTTTGTGGTATACTTTGCCATCAAATCCAAGACGAAATTCGTTTGAATCCATATATTCCGATACTTTTTCATCAAAACTAAAATCTTCATCGTCTATGCTCTCTGTGATTTCATCTTTGTAATCAGTGATAAACTCCTCTAGAGTGTCATAAGTTTTTACCCATTTTCCCGAGTAATCATCTTTTGCAGGATAATCATAGGTCAAAGCTTCCATAACTTCTTCAACATCAGGATAATCCTTAACTCTTGCTATAACTAAGTAATGCATATCATTCCTCCTTTCAAAAATTACCAATTACAATAAGTGTAGCCGTCAAGCACCCAGACTTCGTCGTCATCTTGGTATGGGCATTCGACATCACGATGTTTCGTAAAGCGACATTCAAAGTCCGGCAAAACAAACACATCAACTTTACCGAATTTTGCGACAACGTCTTTGTATTTTGCCTTTTGTTCTTCTGTTTCCATGTCGTATTTACCGCCTGCAAGCAGATAATCAAAGTTTCCGGAAACTTTTGCATAAACATCGTCATCTTCTGCCCAAAAACCATGATCTTTTATGAATTGTTTCTTTTTTTGGAAAAGTGACTCGAAGGTGTATTTATCATCTTCATAAGGTTCATCTTTAGCACGATTACTCCACATTTCATGAAATAAATTCACTGCGAATTTAGGAAACATAGTCGAATTTTGCCAATAAAGTTGGAATTCATCAAATATGCTTGCCCATTTGCCTTTATCCAAATCCATCGAATTCATGATATCGGTTTGTCTTAAAAGTCCCAAACAGATTTCGGTAATATCCGGATAATCCTTGACTTTTGCTACAACTAAATAATGCATAGTCGCCTCCTTTCCTTAAAGTGTTTCGTAACGCGGAACATAAACAGATTTTGTTTCGATGGTATCGTCAAATCTGACTTGAACCGGATTAGAAGGTCGGGTTTCGCTCATCGCAAAGGTCGCACGCTTTTTCTCACGACGTTTGGCGTTGCTTTCTTGCTTGCGGCGATATGCCTTTTCCTTTTCTCCGGCGATAAAGTTGATGATTTCCTCATCAAAATCACCTTGCTTAACGCTTTCATAAAAGTCAGACAAGAACTCAAGCTTCTGCTGGTCGTTCAAATACTCCAAAGAGTAGCGTACAATCCGCTTGCCGCCTAAACGAAGCGTGAAAACAGAGTTGCTTTCGCCGTCAATAATCAGCTTGTTCATGCGGTTAGAGAGGTTCCACGAGTGATTTTTGAAGTGAATCATATTCTGATCCAACAGGTTCAAAATGCGGCGTTTGTAACCGTCTAAAGAAAGTTGGCTTTCATCTTTGGTGGTTTCCAATTTGGTTGCGTTATATTTGTTCAAAAAATTTTTCATAGCTTTATTCCTTTCTTAAAAAATCCAAGAGCACCATTGCTCTCTGATTTAACTTTTGCATGGAAAAACAATACCTTCCAGAATATCAGAAATAAAAATTTTTTGAGTTTTACTGAGTTTTATCAAGTTTTATTTGCTTGTGTTTTGTTTTATAGCATTTTGAAACAAAATTCCCGAATCGGTATCCGAATCGGGAAATCTAAGCATTATTTCTCTTAATATTCCGCTCCGTACATTTTGAGCAAGTGAACATATCTCGGATGATTTAGTTTTGCCAAATACAAAGCTGTTTTGCTGGTACGACTTATGATATTAACGTCGGTGCCGTTTTTGAGTAAAAGAACGATAATCAAGTATCGGTTTGGAATGTATTTGTCGGTTAATGCCTTCATCAAGGGCGTATATCCGTATTTTTTATCCACGACGTTCGGGTTAGCTCCTCGTCTTAAAAGTGATATTAAAGCGTTGGCATTGCCATATTCTACGGCATACATGATCGGATATGCTCCGTGACTATCTCCACAATTCAAATCAATGTTGTTGATTAGCAATTCGTGGATCGTTTCTGTGTCATTAATTGCAATGGCTGTATTTAATTCATCTATTTTGCGAATATTTCGGGATGACTTTTTCTTTCTAATCATAATTTTCTCCTTAAAAATTACATCACATAATTATTTATCCGGATTAAGTGCAATTTTGCCGGAAATAAAACACATCAGCCGACTGATAAATATAATTGCAGGAATGATTTTGCTCCGAATGCATCACCAAGCCGAGTTTAATCGCTCGGTTTTTCTATTTGCCAATAAACTACCTCTTTTTCTTTTAGCGGAACTTTTCTTTTTCTGGTCCGGATTTATATTAGCTTCTCTATTTTCCCGGGATCAATATAAACAGGCTATAATTTCAAACAAAAAAAGTATTATATAATAGCTCTTTTTTATTTTCTATTTTATACTATATTTTAGGAAGAAAAAACCACCTCATAAGCCTGACCGGATAAGGCTTTCAGAAAATTACCCCGACATTATTTAATTCCCAAAGTGATATTATCCGGTTTCAACATAGGCATTATTTAATTCCGCACCGACATTATTTGATTTCATTTTTAGCATTAGCGACACTATTTAATTCCGAAATCAGAATTCCGGCA
Organism: Alphaproteobacteria bacterium; assembly: GCA_017635595.1. Lineage (GTDB taxonomy): Bacteria > Pseudomonadota > Alphaproteobacteria > RF32 > CAG-239 > RUG410. The sequence continues at coordinate 5,187 of JAGBLF010000027.1, read as the reverse complement.
TTATTTGATTTCCGGATCATTTTTGCTCAAATGAAAATTCGCATCGTTTTAAAAATAAATACCTTTGTAAAAATTAATTATGAGGTATAAAGATGTCAAAAAAAAGTGAAATTACCGTGGCGGAACGCCAAATTTTAGATTTTATTAAATTCAGAAGCAATTCCAAACACAGATTTTTCGGAAGTAACGAGTATCTCGGAGACAGCATCGGAGTGCAAACAACTTCGGCTAAAAATATGGTCAACAGACTTGTGCGTTTGGGGTATTTAACCCGAACAATGGAAGGTCAAAAACGCTATTTGCAGTATACCGGCAAGAAATACTTATCCGTTGTGGGCGACTTGCGAAACTATGACAAAGCATATTTGAAGAAGGAAGTTGCTCACTATAAGCAAGAGTTTAAGGATGCCGAAGACACTATGGAACTTATGAAAATTGAAATAAATCAGCTTAAAGATAAGGTTGCCAAACAAGCACACGAAATTATGATTGATAACCGCATTATCAGTGTTTTGAAAAGCATCTTAGAACAGTTAGGTATAAAAGATGACGAACTGCAAAAACTCTCCGAAGCGGTTTATAAAGAAAAATACGGTGATGATTAAAATACTCCGAAGAACAATTTTGATAAGATAAATACCTATGACACATTTATCTTGTCAAAATAATTTTTACACCCCCTCCGATGGAACATCTACCGGAGGGATTTTTTTATAAGTTATGGAATTTTGTTGATTTATTAACAAAAGAGCGTATATAATCGACACCGTTGGAACAGCCCAAGTTCTAGCAGAAGTGTGACAGCTTTGAATTTCACGGGCAAATGGGACTTTTGCTTTTTAGCAAAGGTTACCATTGTCGCATGGGCTCGCCAAATTGGTGGGTGCCGGCGAAATAAGGTTTACGCGAATAAACCGGACTATTTTTCGTGAGATTCATAGTGTCAACACCCATCGCCTGTAATGGCTTAATTTGGTTGGGCTGATTGGTTTTACAAGTGTGGGCAAGACTTGTGCTTTTCTAGGTAACGATTACGATAGATTCATGGGAATTAATTGCGGTCACAGCACACCCCCTAACCTGAAAGCACGCATAAGAGAAGAAGCAATCAATCTTATTGAAAATGAAGATGTTGACACCTTTCTGGTTGGCGAGAAAGGCGGCTATGAGATTGATGCCTACGATGTTGTTTTGGAACTTCAGAAAGAATATCCGGATATTCAAATAATATTGGTCATTTCGGCAATGACTGATTTGAACGTAATGGGCATTAGAGATGGCCCCCAAGTTATTGAACGGCGTGGTTTTGATGACTTTATTCTGCCGCCGAAATGCGAACTCGGTTACAAAAAGTTATGTATCGTATACCGGAACCGCTATATCATAGAAAATACGAACTTCATAATTGCCTACAACAAACGCAAAGGCAGAGGTTATGAATTCTGCAAATCCGCCAAAGGAAAAGGTGTTAAAGTAATCGAATTGACGGAAAGTTAACACAAGTGTCAAAACGTGGCAATCTCTTTAATAATTTACGATTAAACACCGTATAACCCCTAAATTTTGGTTGCTTTTACGCAATCAAAGTTTATTATAAACTAGGTTAAATCTGCATTGGTATGAACTATGAGTTACTATAAACTGTCGGAAGAAGATACAAAAAGAATTGAAATCACCCCAACTATCGTTGATAAAGGTTGGGATAATAAAACGCAAATAAGGCAAGAATTTAGTTTTACCAAAGGTCGTATAATGGTCAGAGGTAAAGAGGTCAAGCGTGGAGAGCCCAAAAGGGCTGACTACGTTTTATTTTACAAGCCTAATCTTCCTTTGGCAATAGTTGAGGCAAAGTCTGGATATAAAACGGTCAGTGCTGGTATTCAACAAGGTATTGACTATGCGCAAACATTAAATATTCCTTTCGTTTATAGCTCTAACGGCAAAGGGTTTTATGAGCACGATTTGTTGACTGGAGCAGAGCGCGAAATTGGATTAAACGAATTTCCATCACCGACTGAATTATGGAGACGTTATAAAAATGCACAAAATATAACAGACGAACAAGAAGATAAAATATTTGCGCCATATTATGATGATGGATCAGGTCGTTCGCCTCGGTATTATCAACGCATTGCTATCAATCGTACTATTGAAGCAATTGCAAAAGGGCAAAATCGTATATTGCTCGTTATGGCCACAGGCACGGGAAAAACTTATACAGCATTTCAGATTATATGGCGTTTATGGAAGTCAAAACAAAAAAAGCGCATACTGTTTTTAGCAGACCGCAATATTTTAGTAGACCAGACCAAAAACCAAGACTTTGCACCATTTGGTAAGGCAATGACTAAAATTACAAACAGAACGATTGATAAGGCATATGAAATCTATCTTTCATTGTATCAAGCTGTAACAGGCACAGAAGAAGAAAAGAATATATATAAGCAGTTTTCAAAAGACTTCTTTGATTTAATTATTGTTGATGAGTGTCATAGAGGTTCAGCTGCAGAAGATTCAGCTTGGCACGATATTTTGACTTATTTTGATTCAGCTACTCAAATTGGTATGACGGCTACTCCGAAAGAGGACTATAATATTTCAACATCAACATATTTTGGTGAGCCACTTTATACGTACTCACTCAAACAAGGAATTGAAGACGGTTTTTTAGCTCCATACAAAGTTTTGAAAATCGGTTTAAACCGTGATTTGATGGGCTGGCGACCTGAACTTGGAAAACTCGATAAATATGGCAATGAAATTGAGGATAAAGAATATACTCAAGCAGATTTTGATCGTTCTTTAGTGCTTGAAAAACGCACCAAAGAGGTTGCTAAAAGAGTTATGCAATTTCAAAGAGAGAATGATCCGTATGCTAAAACGATTGTATTTTGTGAAAACATAGACCACGCCGATAGAATGAGAGCTGCGTTATGCCAAGAAGCTCAAGAGCTCGTAAAAGAAAATCCTAAGTATATTATGAAAATTACTGGTGATGATGCTTTAGGTAAGGCTGAACTTGATAATTTTATTGATTTAGACAGTCGTTATCCTGTTATCGCTGTTACTTCTCGTTTGATGTCAACAGGTGTAGATGCCAAAACTTGTAAATTGATTGTGCTTGACCGTACTGTTGGCTCTATGACTGAGTTTAAGCAAATTATCGGTCGTGGTACACGTGTGAACGAAGAATACGGCAAATATTACTTTACGATTATGGATTTTCGCAACGCCACAAAACAATTTGCAAATCCAGAGTTTGATGGCTACCCGACAGAAGTTAAATTAGAGCTTGGTGCTAATATTGATGAGCAGGATGCCGATGAAGGTGATATTGATGATATCGAATTCGAAGAAGGTATTGAAGATACCTATGATTGGGATGATGCTGAGCCAGTAGAAGAACATAAAGTCAAAAAATATTATGTTGATGACGTAGAAGTTGAAGTCGTTGATGTTAATGTCCAATATCTTGATGAAAACGGCAAACTAATTGCAGAAAATATCAAGTCATTTTGCAGAAACTTTATGCTTAAACGCTTTCCAAAAGAAAAAGATTTTATTGATATATGGCAATCAGCCTCAAATAAAACAAAGTTATTGACTGGTTTGAGTGATACAGGCTTGTTTTTAGATGAATTGCGCCGTGAATATGGTCGGGAATATGACGTGTACGATGTTATTTTGCAAAACACATACGGCACAGAGCCACTAACCAGAGAGCAAAGAGCGCAAAAAGCCAACAAAATACTTGAACAGCTTGAAGGTGATTGTAAAAACATATTTGCTGATGTGATAGCAAAATATGTTGAGGTTGGCATTTCTGCCTTAGAAAACCGTAATACACTTCGCATAGAGCCATTTACCTCGCAATATGGAACAGGTGTTGAAATTGTAAGAAAAATTGGCGGTAATGAAAGATATATCGAAATTACTGAAAAATTGAAGAATGCAATATATGGAGAGTGAAAATGCAGGAATGTATTATTAATTGGTGGCAATCCCCCCTGTTTATTGCAATAATACCAATTATAGGAGGTGTATTAGGTTGGTGGTTAAATATTTTATATATTCATAGCTCTCCGTACAAAATTGATAGAGATGTTTTCGAAGAAATCCAAGATATTTATGAGAGTAACAATTATGCATTGAATTTAGCTATATATGCAAGTATGTATGGAGATGAAGAAAAAAATAAAATTATTCAATTAACTCAATTAGCAGAAAATGAAAAATATGATTTTCAAGATAAAAAATTGCAAAAAAAATGGAATGAAATAAAACAGTTAATTTTAAAAATTAGTAAGTTTATTTTTGCACGATCAACTAAAGATAAAGGATTCTATATCGTTGATTATAAAAATAACGAAGAATTAAAACTAAACCTAAACGATGGTGAAAGCTTGTTGAAAAATTATAAAGAGCTTTTGAAAATGGCTAAAAATGAACTTTATATTGAACGGATAAAAAAATAAAGGAACAATAATGACGAACTTATCATCGACAATTAAGACTATTCAAAACATTATGCGTAAAGATTCAGGCGTTGATGGTGATGCACAACGTATCGGTCAGCTTTCGTGGATGCTGTTTTTGAAAATTTTTTCGGATAGTGAGGAAACTTGGAGCTTTTATGAAGAAGGTTACGAGTCACCAATACCTGCAGAGCTTCAATGGTCGGCTTGGGCGAGTGATGATGAGGGTATAACAGGCGATGAACTGCTTGATTTTGTAAACAATAAATTATTCCCGACACTTAAAAATCTGCCAACGGAAGGTAATCGTCGGGCGTATATGATACGTTCCATTTTTGAAGATGCATTTAATTATATGAAATCAGGACAATTGTTGCGCCAGATAATCAATAAAATCAATGAAATAGACTTTAATTCATCCGAAGACCGTCATATTTTTGGTGATATATACGAACAGATATTAAAAGGTTTGCAATCAGCAGGTAACGCTGGGGAGTTTTACACGCCAAGAGCTGTTACGCAGTTTATGACCGAAATGACAAATCCACAGTTAGGGCAAACAGTATTAGACCCTGCTTGTGGTACTGGTGGATTTTTGGCTTGCGCAATCAAACATATGAAAAAGCAAGTTGTTAATCCCAACGACGAACAAAAACTACAAAAAGGCATTATCGGTTGGGAAAAGAAGCAACTCCCACATATTTTATGCACG
>JAGBLF010000026.1 GCA_017635595.1 Alphaproteobacteria bacterium | reverse complement strand
ACTTGTAAAGTTATGGGAGATGGGGTTCAAATATCATGGTTTTCCTGTAGTTGAATATATCAAACATAATGGTAATCAGCAGGTTCATTACATTTATCAGAACCAGTTGTTTACCAAGCACTTCAAATATGATGAAAGTCCTATGTTTTCAAGCGCATTGAATGCGATGCTGCGTAGCCTGCAAAACTGTAATGACTTATCAGATGACTACAAAGGTGTAAGCGAGTTGCGAAAATTGTTCTAAAAAGGCTTTTACTTTCGGCAAATACTGGGCTTAACGCCCAGTATTTGTATATGCGCTTGTTTAAAATATCCGTAAAAAATCAAATATCGCTCTTGACAAGCAAAATAGGCTGTGATAAGAGTTTTTTATATGAGACATCAATGTTCGGATTTTCGGGGCATTTTCGCAATATTATCACGTTAAAACAGGTGGTTAGCGAATCATAAATTCAGTTTCCCATTGCCCGCTCCAATTAAAACAAGAAGGTCACCGAAAGGTGGTCTTTTTTTGTTTTAATGGTTAGCGGCAATAGGAATTTGGACCCACGAAGAAGTGGTCCGACTACAAGCGAAAGCGAGACGGCAGTATCGCGGTCAGCTATTAGCTGATGAGCGCAGTGAATGAAGCGAAGCGGAATAATCCCATTGCCCGCTCCAATAACAAAAAGGCCTCCCTAAAGGAGGCTTTTTGTTTTAAAAGTTAGCGACAAACATTTATATAAAAAAACATCTCCTGAATTTTCTGGCTTATCACTTTCGTGACAAACTTAAAAAAACTCAGAAGATGCTTCAATGTGGTTTTTACCAGTTTCCATGAGCTCTTCCCGTGGCAGGAATGAAAAATGCCAAGAAGACGGGTACTATAATTAGCATCCACAGGCTAATTATTAAGGCTATGCCTACATAGATGGAAAGCAAACCGAGAAGGAAGGTTATTAATCCCAATAAATTCCAGAATGTAGGTTTTTCATTGCATTGCACACTAGGTCCTACAAATATTGCTAATAGACCACATACGATTAATAAAAATCCAAGATTTTCCATAATTTTTATTTTTTAATTGTTATTTTTTCTCATTTATGTACCACACTTCATAATAGACAGACAAATAGAGAATATTATAAAGCAATAGTGATACAGTTAAGAAAGAAACAAATCTAACTTAAAAATAAAACTATGAAAAATCTTTATACTAATCTACAAAATGTCATCTAAAATAATTATGATACATTATCACTATACTATATTTTTGAAAAAAAAGTCAAGTTTTATATGCTTTCAGAAATGCTCTGTAAGTAATATACATAAGTAGAAGTATATAATCACTATCAATAGCTATATTGATGATATGTATTAAAAAAGATGTTCGTGTTGTGGGTGTGTTTTATCGTGGATAGTTTATCCCATCGGTATAGCAAAAATCCTTATAAAATAAGTGGTTTAAGGCATTTTAAAAATTTTGTCAAGATTGATGCCGTGGGTCCGACCACAAGCGAAAGCGAGAAGGCAGTATCGCGGTCAGCTATTAGCTGGTGAGCGCAGTGAATGAAGCGAAGCGGAATAATCCCATTGCCCGCTCCAATTTATAAGGGAAAGGAAGGTATGATGATGACCTTCCTTTCTTTTTTTTGTGTCTCAATGCCAGACACAATGAAAACTATGCGTAACCTACTGATAAACAATGCTTTAACTATCATTTAACTAATTGTAAAAAGATAAGAAAGCCAATGTCGCTCATAAGTATATATCCCAAAGTTGGCAGACATATAAAACCATTGATGTGGTAAGAAATATTTTAAATAAGAAGGAGTTCGGCAAGTGGCTCAAAAAATAAAAGTTTCTGCGGACATATTGTTCTATGGCTGTCGAATAATCGTATTTTCTTTTTTTACCAGCCGTTTTGTCATCTGATTAGATAAGATGCTAAAAAAATCTCGGGGGTTAAGCCCATTTTTTTGTCGAATGAACGAGGATGAAAACGAATAAATCATGAGGCAAGCAACTGACGACTGTTCAATACATAACCGTGTTTGGCATACATATCATTCAGTATTTTACCTGCTTGTCGGATAATTTTTTCTTACAGCATTTGTAGTGGTCTCAAAATATTTTTATTTGCGTGATAATCGTGCGGCACGGAGGGCAATTAATGCCTTGCTTATTCGGTTGCGCGGTTTGGGTGTGGAACCGCCGGCGGCATTTATGGCCTTGCGCTGTGTCGAAAATTTTCGTACACGCAAAGCACGCTGATATTCCTGTGCAGCATCATAATCTTTTGTATTTTCACCGTCTTTAGAGGTTGAGACTATAAAATCTTTGCATATATTTTCTAATTCTTTCAGAACGGATTTATCATTGTCGGCGGTATAATCTTTCCAACCAAGCTCATCGTTTCTATATAAAAGCGCATTTTTCAGTTTTCTAGAATTAAGCAATTCTAAAATCTCATGCCGATCCGCCACATTGTGAAACCGGTTTATTTCTGTACCGATGAAAGTGCGTTTGCCGTCGCGGACATGTGCCGCCGTTATTTCGGTTTTTGCCGGCACCAGGGCTCTCAGACCGTCAGGTGTTTCAACTTTATCATAACCTATGGCTAAGTCTTTGGTGTGTGCTTCATACGAATATGCTTCAATTTCAAAATATTCGTCTGTCGTTTTTTCATCGTTTACCAAAACCGCATAAGTATAACTGCTGCAAGCCATATGCGGCGAGCTGCCGTGTTGAAAATGAGCTTCATCTCTGCCATAAGTTCGATTTGCATTGAAATCATTGCAGCAGCCTACCAAAAACTCACGATTTTGGTCATCGCGTACAAAGTAAACGTTGTCAAATGCGGGGTGCAGCAAATTACGCTCGGCCATCTTTTGGCGATAATCAATAAAAAGCTTCCGTTTCAGCTGATCTTCCGACAAAGATTTCAAAATTCGAGGCATAATCCGCTCCTTATTTAATATATCTGTTTCTAATACCGGATTGTACATTATTTTGGGCAAAGTGTCAAGTTTTGTAAGCGTTTCGTGTCGGGAAACGGAAAACAATGGCAGATAAATATTGCTTTTATGCAAAAAATATGTCAGGATTCTTTCTTAAAGAAAGGAGACTGCTAATGAGTTATGTTACCTCTTCACTTTCTCAGGGAGAAGAAATAAAATTACGCGCTCATCTGCACTGGCATTGTTTCTTGGATGAGTGGTTTTTTACACTTGTCACGGTATTTTTGATTTGGATTTACGATATTGTTCAGCCTGTGTTGACAGAACCTGCAGTTAATTACGGTTTTATCGGATTTATTGCGCTGGATGTTTTGTGGATATTAAACAAGTGGATAGATGTTTTATCTGTTGATATGGTTGTGACCAATCGCCGAGTTATTTATAAAAAGGGATTTTTCTCACTGGTGACTTCGGAAATTTTAATATCAAGAATAGAGGCAATATCAATAGAACAATCGCCTATGGGATTGGTTTTCGGTTTTGCCGATCTTCATTTTTCAGGTACCGGAACGGCACATGTCGCATTTTATAATATTGCCAAACCGCACAAAGTAAAAAGCGAGATAGAATATATTATCAGCCAACAAGAAAGAAGATAAAATAAAGGGCGCTTTTTAAAGCGCCCTTTATTTTATCAGACCGGATTTTGTTTTAAGTTAGAATGTCCATCTTAAACCGGCTGAGAAATCAAAGCCCTCCCGACCGCCGTCAAGACGCATAACTTTTGCTGTTTACTTCAAACTCTCCCATAAAGACCGTATAAACTTCTTTACCGTCTTTGGTTTTACCGGTTGTAGAGCCTAATCCTGACACGTTTACACCTTTAACATTGGCTCGCTCGGCCTTACCTGATTTAACATTTTCGGATACGGCAGATTTTAAGGCTGCCAACTGCGATTCGGATAAATAATTATCGGCGTTTTTGATTAGTCTTATATACATCAAAAGTAATTGTGCCGGCATTGCAGTATCATTGACGATGTATGGCTTAAAATATACTTCACGATTGGCTTTGGCGACGCGGTCAAATAGCTTGGAATCATCGGTGTTGAAGATAATTTTTTCATCATCTTTAATTGTTCCTGAATGAAATCCGACGGCATAGGTAAACAGCCGCAGAGCGTTATGCGACCAAATCGGAAAACCTTCCCAAACGCTGCCGATAAACTGCTTATCAATAAGGTCTTTTGTTTCAGTGTCAAGCACGATATAGGCCCCACCGCGAGCGTGGAACTTGATGATATAATCTTTACTTGAAAAAAGAGCTAACACATAATAATGCTCGAATCAAGTAAGCCATGTCAAAATCTGATAGATGTTATTTAAGACTTTCAATAAATTTTTTTTAAATTAATATACTTTCGTTATCATGCATATGTCCTAATATTCGTTAATCATTACCCCTCAGCAAAAGAGCATAAAATATTTGCCAAAATAAATATCCTGTGGTAGAATAGACGAAAGTGAGTCCGGAGATATAATATGGTTGAATTAACAGAAGAGCAAAAAGCAGCAATGGAAGCCGCCGCAAAAGAATATGAAAATCGTGTGGTGAATGTTCAATATGACACTCTCGAAGAGTCCACAAGTGTCGGTGCCAGTTCCGGATGGGGTGCCGTAACCATAAATCATGTTAAAGGGGAAGATGAGTTTAATAATTGGGCAAATTCAGCTCTGGTGATAGAGCATGAGGTAAAACATAATGATAATAATGACCGAGGAGTTTATGCCTATCCTATGAGCGAGGAACAAATCTATAAGATTAATATGCACGATGAAATCTCTGCAAATTTAGCTTCTTTGGTTTATTTGCGTGATCAATATCTGAAAACCGGGGATATTTCTATTTTTGAAAGAGAAAATGACGGGCACTTTTCCTTCTACGGTGAAGCAATTAAAAACGGTGTAATAGAACCGAATAGTGACGACCCGGCTGAATTTACCAAAGAAATGGCGTTTCTGGTCAACGGCACTCAAAAAATGTGGATGGAAAAATATTCGGAACAATACATTGAGCAAAATTTCGGCGCTGCAAAACTATACGATTCTACAAAGTTTAATGATGCAGAAGGAAAATATGCACAATTCTACGACCAAAACTATGCTAATGCGGTAAAGAATTGCTATACTATCGGCGGCATAGATTTTTCGCAATATATGCAACAGGATGTGGAAATACCAAAAGACGGATTGGCAAAACTGTATTCTGAAAAAGAGGCAGAAAGATTTAACAAAGCCGCCGGGAGTGATTCCTACGAAAGTCTTACAGAATATACAAATGCAGAAATAACGCAAAAATACGGGCTTCCTGTTTATAAAGATGGTATGAGTTTGGAAGAATACGGAAAGCTGTTAGAGCACCATTTAACGGTTACAGACTTTATATCAAAGGTTAACGAAAGTGATTATGCTTCTAAAGCAGGCAGTTTTCAAGATATAATGCAAAATCCGCAGTTTAAGGAAGACTATAATCAATCTATCAGCCATAATTCATCTGCTGACGATAACGCTGCGGTACTGATTGCTCTTAAAACAGCAGCACGCGAGTGTTATGAAAAAAACGGAAAGTTCCCGAAATCCGATGGCACGACTTATAAAAAAGAATTAGATAATCTGCTTACTTTTGATATTACTGATAACAAAACAGGCAAAAAAGAAAGAATATCCATAATCAATGTTCTAAATCCGGAGGATAAATTACCTATATATAATCAAAATATGGTAACAACTCAGTTAAAAAATATTAAGCAAACTATTGATACACACAACAGTTGGTGGCAAAAAGCGAAAAACTGGGTGGCTGATAAAAAAGATAAAGCTGAAAAATGGATTGATAAACCTTTTAGCGAAAAAGTCAGCGGATTGAAAAACAAGTTTTTAAGCCTGTTCAAAAAAGAAGAAAAAGCCGAGGTTAAAAATGAAGTTATAAATCCGATATATCACGGAGAGTTTCGCGACTATAAAGATGAGAATGGTTCCCGCGTTTCTCCGGTTATGGAAAAGGAGATATTGGATTTGCGTAAAGATGTTATCCGTAAGCCTATGCCGGTAATGATTGCGCAACCGGAAGGATATGACAAATGGTTGGAAGAGAACAATTTATTGACCATACTGAAAAATATGCCAAACTTCTTTAATGCAGAAAAACAAACTGAAGCGGTTAAAAATACAATTGAAAAAGAAGTTTCTTTGGACAATGCACAGCCGTCAACACAAAATAACAATAAAGACAAAGATGGCATGAAATCACGTATGAAACGTGATTCAAACGCAGCGCACAATGCAGAGCGTGAGGTTGCTCATTATTATCAAACAAAAACAAAGACAAAGACTCAGACCCAGGCTCAAGCTCAGGCACAAACACCGGTAAGCAATAATAATTCTTCCGGCTATAAAAACTTTATACCTCAAAGAAGAGGCGGAATGGAAATGTAAGATTTTGTCATCCTTATACCTCATTTGATTTTATGGCATAATCTGATACATTCTAAAAAACACAGCTTGGTTTTTGAAAAATGCCATGGTATACAACTTCCGACAGAGGTTAACATAAACAAAAAAACATTGCCTACGATAGGGTAAGCAATGTTTTTTTATATCTGACACCGGTTTACCATGATTTATGAATAACCGATGTTGGAGTTATTATCAGAATGTCCATTTGAAGCCGGCTGAGAAATCAAAACCTTCTCGACCGCCGTCAAGGCGCATAACTTCACCAAAGGCCGAAACTTTTGTGCACCAGTCTTTTTGCAAACCTAAACCATATTTAACATAAGGTTTAACACTCATTTCCGGCATTTTAACATCTTGAGCCTTAAACTTGGTTTTATCCATTAAATTCCAAACCATAGATGCCTGAGCATAAGGCTTGAAACCGTTGGCAAAGTTATAAACGGTTTTAATACCCGGTGCGATGTTGATGGCGTGCAACGGATCCGGCTTAATATGAACGCCGCCGGCGTTTTTGTACTTCAGCGTTTTAACGTAGGTGTAGCTCATCGTGTAATTCGGCTGAATGATAAATCTGCCGTCCGCAAACAACCAGTTATATCCGCTCTTAGAGGCAATACCGGCATTGACGGTTTTGAATTTTTCACTGCCGTACATAGTGCGTGCTTTGGCAAAACTCATACCGGCATCGGCCGTTAAGGCTGTAAAGAAATTATTTTTGTACCAGGCACCGGTTACACCGACAATACCGCCGTTTTGGTGTATCGAATTACCGCTATAACGTTGCTGCGAACCGTCGTATCCGGCATAAACCGAATATTGATAGTTCCAACCGTTGGCGGAAAGAATACCGGAATCACGACCGGCCAATGCATTGTACATTTTGTTTTTAACATTCGGACCTTTCTTTAAATCAACCCTTTCATGCGTGTATGACGGGTTAAACCAAACCGTGCCGATGTTGAAGGATATCGGTCTGTCTCCTGAAGAAATTCCGCGTGCGGCATTGTTTTGCTTAACAGGTAGCATCAGAGTATCTATGCCGCCGAAAACTTTATCGTAAATGCTTAATTGCGCTAAATAATTACCGGTTTGAGCGGCAACAGGTGCGGCTAAAACGGAAGAATTGTAGCTCTTGTAATCCGAAGCCGGACCGCGGCTTAAAACAATACTTCCGGTGTTTTCGTCTTTTTGATAACCTAATTGATAGTTGAAAATAGGTGATACGAGCGTATCGGTATCAACATTCAAAACAACACTGTTTATCAAATCTTCACTGTTATATTCCGCACCCACAAACGGAACGGCATATTTCGGAGCCGAAAGAATAACATCCGAATTCAGTAAATTCATTTTCGAAATGGTAACAGAGTTGTTATTTGTCTCTAAGTCGGAGCTGTCGGCAAATACAAAACGGTCTGCTTCAAGATTAACAAAATCGACATCCAATGCTGTTTCCAGTGTTTTGTTTAAGGTTAATTTCGATAAAGTTATATCGCCGGTTTCGTTATTAACCAAACTAACGGCACCGCCGTCGGCAATCAACTGATTTGAACCGTCTGACGACAGATAAGCTTCTTTTTTAACCGTTAAAACACCATTGTCGGCCTGCCATATACCGTTGACAGACATACCGTTTAAGTGGGTATTGGCATTATTTATATCAATCTTGACATTTTGAACGTTATTCAAAGCAATATTGCCGCCGGTCAAAGTTAACGTATCGGTTTGATTATCCGTACCTTTGACATCGCCGCCGACATAAATATCATCATTTTCGGCATAAAGTATAGCTTCACCGTTATTTATTTGGAGAGCGTTCTCGCCTTTTTGGCCCAAAGTGATGCTCTTTTGTGCGGCATCAACCAGTAATTTGCCGCCGTTGACCAGCGTTAAATCGCTGTCGGAAGCGCCGAAAATATCCGTTTTCAATTTTGTGCCGTTGGCATTCAGCAAGCCATCGATCACCAAACCTTTATGGCCGTTAACATCAATGCTGTCTCCGCTTATTTCAAAATCATCACCATGAACCGTTCCGGCATCTTTGTTCAGTTTAGCTTCAGTGACGATATAATTTGAGGCTGTTTCATCGGCAACGGCATCACCCAGTTCGACATCGGTTGCCGTGAGATTAATGTCTAACATACGCATATTACTCGTATTTTGTGTTAATGTATACTTATTGCCGCCATAATAAATATTAGCTGATGATGTGCCTAAATCTAAAGTATTATCCGAGGCAAACAATTCAATCTGAGTTCCGTCACGCAACTGTACAGCGATTTCTTCATCGGTTTTAAGCTGAGCAATGCTTGCCGTATCGGCCGATGAAGCATTAGCCAAAAGGAAGGTATCGCCGACATCAAAGGATATTTTGGCATCATCGGCGTTTAACTTGTAGAATTCGATATTCTGAACGCCGCCGTTCATGGCAGAGAACAATGAAGCGGTTGCCAGATTAACGGTATTGTCGATGGTTGCTAAATCGGAATCAACCGCCAGTTTTTGATTAACGTTCAATGTGCCGCCGCCGGTAATTTCACCGCTCTGAACGGTTAAATCGGCATCATAGACATTAAGAACACCGCTGTTGTCGAGTGCGGCAACGTCAATGGTGTCACCGGCAATAGTCAAATTACCGAGGTTGTTCAATTTTAAGGTGTTATACACTTCGCTATCACCGACGATATTGCCGTTAATAACACCGTTGAAAGCCGAGTAAACATTGATGTTTGTGTAATAAATCTGGCTTTCGTCATAAGGATTAACCGGTACCCAGTAAGAACCGTTATATCTCTGGACTTTGGCTTTTTGACCGGACTGAACGGAGTTCCACTCGGATATAATGTCACCGGTTATTTGCGCGCCGGCATGAATGTTGATATTTCTGACATGGGCGTTATCCGAGATATAAATAGCAGCTTTGGAGCCCTGCAGTATTCCGGCAACGTTGAAGGTATCAACCAGCGCCGAAGATGTCTCGGCCCCCGGTGTTTTGTTATACCCGAAATCGGAATCATAATTTATGTACGAACCTTTTGCGGTATCAAGGCTGCCGAATAAATTAGCACCGAAGTCAAAGCTGACGGCTTTACCGTTTTCACCGTTGGCAATTACGGACGTATTTTGTTCGACATTAATAATATGATCTTGTCCCCATGTGACGGCAATACCCAAATTCTCTTTACCGCTGGTCTGAATTGAGTTGCCGTCGGCGAGAGTGTATTTGTTTTTAACACCGTCTATTCTGGCACCGATAGCACCTTCACCGGAAGTCGCTATATCCGAATCTTGGGTAATATTGTTGCGGTCGCCGTATATATGTAAGCCGACACCTTGTGCTACATTGCTGAAAGCACCTGTGTAGGCGCTACCGTTCCATTCGGAATATCCGGTTGTGAAAGTATCGGTTATGTCATTTAAATAATAGGATTTACCGAAATATTTTCTTAAATCTATATCGTATCCGATATCTTTTAAAACGGCCAATTCCGCTTCCATCGGAACCATCCAGTTTCTGTAATTTTGGTGCGACATAAAACTGTTTCTGAGCTCGATATGCGATAAATCAATTTCGTCATCATCGGCATTATGAATAGGCAAACCGAAAACCTGCGGATAAGGGGAAAGCGGCGTTCCGTAAGAAATGGAATAATTGGTCAGACCGCCGTTATCGATAATCGCTTGTTTGGCATCATTATAATCGGCTTTGCCGGAAAGTACTTTCAAAGTGTTGTCACCGACATAATAAGGTGCGTATGTCATAACGTCAAAATCTTCGCCTTCACCGATAGACATATAGGGTTTCGCTTTAATTTCCAAAGCCGGATTAAATACTGCCGATGTTTTACCGGTGTAAATTCGCAAGTCTTTGTCGAATACCGATAAATTACCGCCTTTTTCCGTAAAATAGTAGGCCTCGTCTCCCTGATCTTCATTAACTTGCGAGGCTGCTGAAGATATACCCAAAGAGTGCATAATTTCATGTAACATGACAACATGTAAGTCAGGTAATTTACCGTGATATAATGAATGAAGACCGGAATATGGTTCCCAACCCGGTTGGTCTTCTTCAACACCCAAACCTAAAAATACGAAACCGTCAACGGATGATGCCTCCAAAATTTCTTTCGGACCGGTCGGTTTAAGCCCGTTAATTGCGGCATTAACCATAGTCACTCTGTATGGCTTTCCTTCAACATCTACATACAGACTTCCGGCCGAAGCGTTATACTCATTTTCAGATAAAAGCGCATAAGTAACCGGATTTACATTTGCCGGACTGTTAATAACACTTGCCCAACTTTTTGAAGCCGTAAACAACGGTGATAAATAGCTGTTGGGGATATTAAAAGTACTTATTTTTGACTCGTCGCCTAAGACAAAGGCTTCACCGGCCTGATAAACATCATAGCTGTAAGAAAAATTATCTCCGTTGATTAAATAATTATCGACAGCATAACTTGTATTTGCATAACATAAGGACAAGGCGGTTAGGGCTATTAAATCATTCTTCATGACATTACTCCGATCTGCAAAAGTACGAACACATCAGTTTGCAGAAACGTTAGCAAAAAAAAGTTCTTCTGTCCAGCGTAAAAAAAAGCATCTTGCCGGATATTTGAATTTATCGATAAGTTTTTTATTGATAATGCTCGGGTGTTGCATTAAAATCAAAAAAACTATTGATGACGGCTGTCACCGGTAAAAATGTCCGATGATAAACTATGCAGAGAGTAAGATGATTGATAAAAAAACAATATCCGCGACGGCGGAAAAAGAAGAGCTTTTTTATCCGGATAACAGTGAAATATGGTGGCGTTTTATTGTGCTTGCGACAATTTTGAGCGGGCTTTCTTTGTTGCTTTTTATGGCAGTTCACGCATCTGAAGGAAAAATAGTGCTGTTTTCAATGTTTTTGGCAACAGCTGGATATGTAATCTATATAGTATGTTATATGTTTCGTGCACCGAAATTGTATATTAATAAAGCACACACTTATTTACACGTTAAATCTTCCGGCAAAAATGAAATTATTTTTTTGGCGGATATCGAAGGTTATGATTATTTCAGTTGCTACGGAAATCCTCTTAAATATCCGTTTTTGTGCTTATGCGTGCAGATTTTTTTGCATAACGGACAAACCGTGGAATTTTTTGCGTTTATGCGTGGTGCACAAGCAGTAATAGACGATAAAATGTCATTTTTGAAAATAGTTAAAACGCCGAAATTATAGAAACAGTTCATGGTGTCAAATCAAAGTTTTTTGTTGTCAGTTTTCTGTTGCAATTTGTCGGATGATTACATATATTCTCCTTAGTTGTTATTTTTCTATCAGTGAGTAAATTATCATGAATAAAAATGTTTTAGTAATATCTTTTGTTTTAATTCTTGCAGGTGCTGCCGGTGCTGTTTACTGGTACGGTAATCAACCGAATATCACGTATTATCCCGACGGGAAAATGAAAACCTTTGTCGAACGTAAGTTTTTTAAAGAAAACGGTGCCGGAAAATTGTATGACGAACAAGGAAAACTTATTCATACTTATAATGTTATCGGAGGCAAGAAAAACGGTTCGGCATCGGTAACATTCGGTGAGGGTGAAATAAAATTCGGATATTTTGATAATAATATTATGGGCGATATGAAAGTTCAGGCTGATGAAAATGTAAAAGACTTTGCCGATTTAAAGATCTCAGCCAATGACGGAACACTTGAAATTCAAAAGAAAAATGATGATTCTTCTTTTAAATTAACGGGACAAATAGTATGCGCGGATGAGCCGTTTATTTTGGCGCTGCAAAAATTGGCCGATGAAAGAAATACAGATAATTTTATACAATTTGCCAAATGCTTAAAAGTCGAAAAGTTCAGATATACCGAAGATGATGGTAATTATGATTTTGATATGAACGGCGGTTTTCAGTATCCTGATTTTAAGAATACAACTACTGTTTCCATTAAGGCTCCCGATTTTGATAATCCGACTGAAATGACGGCTACCGAATTTACCGTATCTGATAAAGATATCAAAATAAAGTACGGTGATGAAAAAGGAAATATCGAAATTTCCGGCAATATCAACGGCGGTAACGAAGAAGCTGCTAATGCCTTTATTGCCGCCTATAAGAAGGCAAAAGATGACAAATTTGACTATAAAGCATTTGAAGAGTTGGCCGGTAAAATAGAGTTAACTGAGGCTAAATTGACTCATCCGGACGTAAATTGTACATATAGCGGCGGTTTTAAATATCCGGGCTTTGTCAAAGATTCAAAACTGGAGTGTAGTGCTGAAGCCGATTCCGATAAAATTGAAGAACTGTTAAAAATACATCCTGAAGCAAAAGTATTCTTGTCTTCTATGGCAGGTGTGGAGAGAATTAATACTTCGCTGACTTATACAGCCGAAAATGACGAACTGTCATATACCAACAAAACAGATAATGAAAAAATGTCGGTAAAAATAACAAACAAAGGTGTGAAGAAATTAATTCCGATATTTGTACAATATGCCTTTTCCAAACAGAATGAAGACGATAATATAAAATTCATCAAAGGATTTTTGCGAAATTATACCATATCTAATTTGGAAACCGTGATAAACGGAAAAACGGTGAGCAAACTTGACGGAAGTTTCAATTTTACGGATGGTTTTTCCGGTGTATTTAGTTCAAAAGGATATATCAACGATAAAATATTTGCAAATCTTATGTTAAAAGGACGACACTTGAATATTAGGGTAAACTACCCGTTATCGGATAAACCGCTCGGTGATTTTAATGTCAGATTTAAAGAAAATTTTGCAGAAAGTTACAAAAAAACAGTCAGTACGATTTTACAAAATATGAAATCTCAAAAACCGAAATCGGAACAACTGGAACAAACGGGTAAGTTGGCGACAAATTTGGCTAATTCGCTGGAATCGGCTGATGCTACTTTAGTAAATGATAAAGGTAAAAAAATTGCTTCGGCTGTGGCTAAAATCAGACCGGGTGCAGATATCAACGATAAAAATTTAGCACTGCCGGAAAAATTTGAGCTGAGCATCTATACATACGACGGCAATAATAAACCGGCTAATGTTTTTAAGGCTACTAAAGATGGTTTTTATTCCGATGGTAAGATTATTTCCGGACAAGAATTACTTAATATTATCGGAAAAGAAGAAGTGGATAATATTACGAACGGATTAAATAAAGATTTTAAGGAAATCCAACACCGTATAAAAGAAGGTAAACTGGATATAAGCGCCAGTCCCGTACTGGGCGTGATAACAATCGGAGCTGTTGCCGGTTATTCAAAAGCCTCGAGCGCATATAATATTAATAAGGCCGCTAATCAAGCAACAATGCTTGCGGCTAATATCCGTACAATGTATGCCCAACAGCAGTCTTACAACGGTTTGGATAATGTATCGGCCGTTAAAATGGGAATTGTTCCCGATGAAATGGGTAAAGATGCCGAAAGCGGCACATTGGTTCATGCCTTGGGCGGTCCGGTATATATAAGCTCGGCAAAATTGTCTTCCGATAGTACGGAAGATCCGCTTGGGGATAAAGCATTTGTCGTCACTTTTTCCGGTTTATCGAGAGAAGCCTGTGTGACTATGGCAACGGATGATTGGGGATCTTCCGCCGACGGATTTGTCGGTATAGGGGTATATGGTTATTCTTTGACCAAAGCCAACAAAGAAGACAAGGATTTAGTTCGTGACGGTATGACACCTTGCAGCGGTTCGGCATTAATTTTTTCAGACAGAGTAATCGCTTGTGTTGACGGTTCGAAAATGAGTGTACCGATGCAAATCAATACGGCGGTGGAGGCTTGTAATTGTGAAGGACAAGACACTTGTTCAATTACTTGGAAGTACTTTTAAATCCATAAGCAGCGTAAGAAGATTGGATTTTTAAGGAAACTTCCATATTTAAAAACCAAAGAGGCAAGCACTTGTTACAGTGTTTGCCTCTTTTAGTTAGAAGTTTAGAGTGTATCCTATCATCGGAGCAATATCCCATCCTCTTAGGCCAGTGTCAATATTTGTTTCGTATCCATTGTATTCGGGAGAGAAACAATAATGATACCCGATTCGCATTGTAGCAGATATAGTACTGCACTTGAATCGGAAACCGACACCAAGGTTGGTACCACCCATCAAGCCAAGCTTTCTGACAGTGTGAGACATTTCAAACTCACCATCTTCAGAGCACAAATTCTTGGTGATCATAAATTCACCGAAACCGGCATATACTTTTGCAATATAGCCGAATTTGTGTGTAGGCTTGAGACGGTAAAACCATCCACCGTTGATGGTCAGATGCTTCAGACGCTCTTCTCCCAATGTCTGACCGAAGCCCAGACCATATGAGAAATCAAGTTTTGGAGAAATCTGGTTGATTTTCTCCAATTCCACTCTCAACATGGCCTTATCGTGGCCGGTGAGGGAATAGCCGCTGGACAAGGTAGCCTGCAGTCTCTTAGATTGCAAATCCGGGTTATAACCGAACTTGTATCCGACTGCGATTCCGACTTGCCAACTGCCTTCATCGAAATCGATGAGCTCGTTCTCCCAAAATTGGGCCGTCGGATGCTCATACACCGAATTAGGCGCAACACTTCTGACCAATCTTGCAAACAGAGCGGTATAGGTGTTACTGCCAAAGTTGGAAGATACCCAAACTTGTACGCCGTATTTGAAACACAACTGATTATGCAATACCGAGCGATAGTTAATACCATCGGACGAGTAGATAGCATAAGGCGTTGTACCACCACCGACCAAGGCATCGACACCGAGTGTCAATCCGTTACCGGCCTGGATGCCAACCTTTGCCATGAAGTCTGTTGACCATCCGTAATTTTTCTGGACGTCAACAGCAAACAAAGCTCCGATTGACCATCCGAAGTTAAGCCTGTTAGGCTTAAAAGTGCCGTCTTCGGCATAGGTACCGGGGATAAATACCTGAGAAAACTTGGCGCTACCACCAAGATTAAATTTCTTCTCGGGGTCCATGCCGTAGTCTTCGGCATCAATATCCTCTTCTCCTTTGTCCTCATTATCTCCGAAGTCTTTACCGAAGATACCTGAAAGTTCTAAGGTTGAATAAGACTTGTACTTTCTCAACCATTTCCACTTTCTTTGCTTGTATTGGGGAATATATTTGGTCGAGTCGACCATAGTTATCTCCGTTAAAGCTTTTGCGGCGTATTCTTCGTACTGGGCACTCTGAGAACCTGAAACAAGACCGCCAAGTCCTATAATGTTTAGTGCCGTTCCCAGAATAGAGGTGCTTCCACCTGTTGCGGATTCGGAAACTTCCGCATCGGACGTCGTCAAAGAGTCCAGTCCCAACGTATCAGCTTCGGCTAACGTATCAGCTTTAGCTAACGCACCGGTTGTAGCCAACGTGTCTGCTGCCTCGCTACTGTCTTCACGAGCAACAACGGCAATAGAATCAGTATTATCACCTTCATAAGCCATGTTAAGAACGACATCGCTCTTTTTTTGGCTGATTGTTGTGACTAAGGTTTTACCCTTAAGAGAATCCAAATTTACTGAAATCTGGATTATTTTACCGTTGTTTTTGGTGGCAGATACCTTACAGGTTTGCGCCTGCGCGGATATTGCTGCCACAGCTAACAGCATAAATATTATCTTTTTCATAATGTTTATTTTTTTTAGAATCCAAGATCATCAGGGTCATCAAAGATGATAAACTCCTGGTCGGCTTCAGCCAACACCAAGGAATCTTTCCTGCTGACTTTTACCAGTTTATAATGAATTTTTCCCTCTTGGAGAAACGGAGAAGCGCGTTCTTCCTCGATTTCGATTTCGCCTTGCAGGTAAACTTCATCAAGGCAAAATACATAGAACTTCTCTCCCTGGGCATCCGTCCCCTCTATGTTAAGGCCGGAGATTTTGAGCCGGTTCTCAAACAAGTTGAATTTTACTTCAACGATGAATGAGCCATCTGACCTCCTGACGTCTATAGGGTCGATTTCTTGGTTCAACTGCTCTCCATCAATGGGAGCCAATGCTTGCGTGCTCCATCGATTAATAGTGAATTGCGGGGAGATTTTGAACTCAGCCTCTCGACCCTCTTCGTATAGAATATCGTATTGGTCATAGAGGTTGATGTGGCTTTTATCCACAATCTTAAAGAAATACGGCTGAGGTTCAGCTTTTAAGTACTCATCCTTGTCGCAGGACGTAAGCGTGAATATTCCGACTATCGTCGCAAATATTCCCAACAAAAATCTGTTTTTCATATATTGGTAATTTTGAAAATTTAACGATTGAATTTGTTATGACGCTCACAATAAAACTTTATGAAAAAGCTTTTATACTTTTGAACAATAGTAGGCATCATAGCTATTTAAATTACTTTTTGATAGAGTGTATTGTAATTATTTTGTACAAAAAAATCAAGTATTTTTTGTCATAAAAATAAAAAATCGATTTTAAAGAGCAGAAGCGGCCGAATACCGTGTTAAATATATATTAAATTACTGTTTGTATCCAGCAAGATAAAAGGCTTTTCGATAACTCTATATTTGTTTTTGTTAAAATGCGCCCAGAAAGAAAATAATCTTTCCGCAATAAAACCCGGAGAACGCTTTTGATAGTCCCATTTTCGCGGTGACCATTTATAGCTATTATCCTCTGACAGATGATTCTTTTTTAGTCGGTTATCGGCTCTGGCTAAAATATCAAACAGCCATTCGCAATATGCATCGATAACTTCTTTTTTTGCTATAAAGATGTTGCGCGGATTGTATCTGTTGGCATGATGTAAATAGTAATCAAGTGCCTGTCCGATTTTCATATCATTCTGTTTGGCATAATAAATAATGGTATCAAGATCCTGTTTAAAGTGATGATGTGCATAGTGGTCATATAAATTTTTGCCGACATTCAGAGGTTCCGGACGGGCTATAACTATATCTGCATTTTGCATAAGTTTGGCAATGTGCTGCGAGGTAAATCCATAATATAAAAATTTATCACGATTAATAAATTGTCGGTCATTGTGAGCCAGATTTAGAAAACGCCGATAATGCATCAATCCGACATAATCGGCTTTTGAGTTTTTCCAAATCCAATATAAAACCGTTAATTCGGAGTATCTGTCATTTAAATAAGATATATTGTCACCGGTATCATCGCCTATCATTATGTTTTCAAGAATTTTTCCTTGCGAGGAATGGAGTGCTCGCCCGCCTTGGATAGGAATTAATATATCCGTTTGATACAAAGGAGAGTTTTTATGATAAGCTACATAAATTTCTATCTTTTTTTCATCAACCTGCCGTGTATGGTTGATAAAACAGAAAATAACTGACACTTCACAGACAAAAAAACATATAATCAATAAAAGAAGTTTATTTTTCATAAGTACAATTCTACAATACGACGTTATGTTGTTGTGTACGATAAAAAACTAAGAAAATCAATAAGCTTTAGCAGTAATTAACAAAAAAATAACGGAAAATCGGCTTAAGATAAGCAATAAATGATGATGAAAAAATTTTTTGTGTAAAAAATGTCAAATTTTTATTATGTAACCATTTGAATTTGAGCGGGAAAAAAGACACGGATAAAGCCAAAAAAAGTCTTAAACAGCAGTGTATTAGACGTGTTAAACGAATGTTAACAAAATCGTATTAGACTTATAAAAAAATTGTTGCAAAAATTGACAAAATGATTTATACTGCAATTATTATAAGACTATTTTAGGAGAAAAGTCATGGCTAAGTATACAAAGGGAAATGTGCTTGATGGTAACGGGGAATTCAGACAAGAGTTCGAGGAATATGTGCGGAATAAATTCGGAAAACACGTGAGTATCATAGAGCGAGATCCTGAAGGTTCGAAAGACAATGTAGCGTTTATCGATTCTATGGCTGCGTATTGGATGTTTCGAAGCGAAAAAGGGGATTTGTCAGAAGAAGAATTAGACAACATTTTAAACGCGGAAGAGTATTCTGAAACCTATAAAGAGTCGTTAAACAGTTTCGCTCATGCCTATTGGGGAAAAGACTTTGATAAACTAACCGTAGAGCAGGAAATCTTTGCAAGAATTGCTCAGAGAACGGCGGCCGAACGCGGTGTGACAGCAGAAGATATCGAGAAAAGACATGATGAATCCCTGGCTCGTGAAATAGAGGAAGAAGAAAAAGCTAAAGCAGCCAAAGAGACTGAAGAAAAAGATAACAAAAAAACTGAAGTCCAAACAAAATTTAATAATAAAGATGCTGTATATGAAGACTTTTTAAGACTTGCCGATAACCAATATGGCGAAGCTCCTAAAGAAGAAATTGAAGAATTTATTAGAAATAAAAATGCATATATTGTCGCTCATCCTGAAGAAAAAGATGAAATTGAAAGCCATTTGGATGCTACCTTAAACAGTAAGGATGATCAGATTTACGGCAGTGATGTTTACCAAATCAGCGATTCGTTCCGTGAACAATATAAAGCCTTAAGCGACCTTATGGGTGTTCAATCGCTAGAAAATGACTCCCTAACCATCGGTATGTTGTCGAACGATGATGAAAATAACAGAGATAATACCGATGATAGAGATAACGGCGGCAACGGCGGAAATGGCGGCAACGGCGGAAATGGCGGCAATGATAACGGCGGCGGTCAAGAAAATGAACAAGAAGAGGAAGACTTCTTTGGCCGCTTCAGAACACCGAATTCAGATGCTAATGATGCAAACATTGACATGCTGAGTTATGATACTTTGAATGCTTTAGGCAAAATAAAAAAACAGCTGACCGAAGAACAGTTGAAAGATGAAAACCTTGTTTACGCCACGGTTCAATCAACAATTTCATCTTTGGATGATAAAGAAATTGAAGAATTCAACGTCACAATGATGGATCATTTGCTTGAAACCGGTAAGATCAGCTCTGTTCCACCGACGGTTTTAACACAAGCTTATGATGTTTACGGTGAGCAAGTTGCCAAAGCTAAGGATGAAGAAACCAAAAATGCGTTTCAGGCTAAAAGAGATGCCGTTGGCGCTCAAATGGATTTTTTGACCGACCAGTATTATACAGGTGTAAGTAACATTACCCGTGACTACTTTAATTATGATGATAATACCAACATGTCGGATGTGTATGACGGTTACAAAGAAATGATTGAAAAACGCCGTCCGGATGTTGAAGAGGCTCAACAACAAAAAATTGATGCCGTATCCGCGAAATTAGATTCGGATATCAAGGAGTATGATAAATACTGGGGAATAGAAAATATTACCAAAGATAATATTGGTCAGGTTCGTGAAAATCATACAACTTTAACCAAGAGAATGGCAAACATCACATTAGATGATGAAACCATGCAATTCCTCGGCAATATCAGATTCCATGATGAAACGCACGAATTTTCTCCGGAGGAAAAAGAAGAAATTCGTCGTACACCGGAATTCAGCCAATATCTGTCGGATCATTTACCGAAAGATGATATGATCGGGAACGGCGATATTGATGCACTGTTGGATAAATACTGCAAAGAAGAAATTGCCATTCCGCAATTTATAAATCCGGAAACCAACGAAGAATCCGTAACATGGCAGAAAGGTTTTGAAATCAAGCCGGGTAGCCAACTGGAAGCCATGGTCGATTTGGCTCGCAACAATACAATCATTTCGCATGTTGCCGCAGACGTTAAATCATTATCGGATGATGATTTACAAACGGAATTTGCTAACAGAGTTAAAATGCAGGCTTTTGCTTGGGACGGTGCCGAAAATAATGTCAGAAAGGCTATCGAAAGACATGACCGCTATACGGATCCGAAATTCTTAGAAGAATTCAAAACACGTATGATGGATCCGAATCGTCCGCTGAATATCTCAAAACAAGGCGCTGATGCAGCAATCAAATTGTCGGTGAACGATACGATGGGCGCAATCAGCCGAATCAGTAAAGTTTCCGGCCCTAAAGATGATATGTTAAAACGGATGCATCAGCCGATTGCCAAGTATGATCCGCGTGCTGCAACTCGTTTCGGTAATGATGGTGAGTTCAACGTAAATTGGTTGAAAACAGCAGGATGGACATTTGCCGCCAGCTTGGGACAAAAATTGGCAACTTACGGTGTGACTGTCGGTGGCGTTAAAGCTGCTTGTGCATTAGGTTTGACCAGTGCGACTCCGGCAGCTGCGGTAACGGCTGCTTTACCTTATGTTGCCGGTGTAACCAGTATGGCGATGGCTGCTGTCGGTGTGTATATGAATTACCAAAACTATAAGAAAGAGGCCAAAGCTGCCGGTCAGAAACCGAAATTTAAGGAATTTTGCTTCAAACAACCGTATGCAACAACAAATACAGCTTCTGCACTCGGATTTGCCGCTGGTGCTTGTTTGATGACCGGTAATATTCCGGCAGCAACAGCGTTAGGCGTCGGCTGTTTGCTTGTAGCCGGTTATGGTACGTATAAAGATGCCAAGGCGCATGGCTTATCCGCGGGTAAAGCTTTTTGGCAAGCGGTTAAGAAAGGTTCGGCTATCGCTCTTGGTGGGGCTGCCGGTAGCTATGTCGGCTCGTTGCTGGGTGTAACACCTTCTTATCAAAAAGATGGTACGAGTACGCCGGATCAAGAAAAAGCCGGACCGACTTCACATGACTATTCCGAAACAGAGAGAGCACATGCAACCAATCGTCTTGATGATCCGAGATACAGTGAATTCTTAAATAAGTTCCATGTTGCTCATGATTTGCAAGATAGTGCAGATCCGAATAAAGTATCTGCCGATGCGGTAACAAATTTACGAGCCGGTATTGAAAGTGCCATTCATGCAACCGGTGATGATAAGGCATTTTTTACTGATATTGCTAATGACCCGAAAAATCCTAGCTTTGTTATGAATACCGATATGTTGGGATATAAGTTTGAGCAATTGGCCTACTTGGCTCCGAACCCGAATGCACCGGTTGACCCTGCATTTGCGGCAGCACATCATCTGCCGGCCGGAACGACAGTCGGTGATTACTTATCATTTAAGGCACCTGATGGTTCTACAATGAACTATATGGATGCTTTAAGAGAAATTGTATCAACCGGAAAATCATCCAATCCGGCGGGTCTTGCCGATATGTTGGGCAAAATTGAAAATGTCGTTGGTGGACAAATTGATGATGCGCCAAGGGCGGATGGTTCGTTATTTAATCATGCCGGTAAACTTACATTATTCGGTACAGGTCCTAATGCCAGTCCGGTACAGTCGTATAATGCTGATGCTGAAGCCGGTTGGAGTGCAGGAACACATGTAACGACGGTACCTGGTGAAAATATTCCGGGTGACATTGTTCAGGGTCATAAGTTATGGGGGGCAGGTTATTGGGAACCGGTTAAAGGTATGTTCGGCGGTATGAGAAAACGTGCCGGTGCCATTGCCGACAGATTATTCAGTGTCTTTAAGCCAAAACCGACCCAGACTCCGACCCAGACGCCGACACCGGATCCGAAGCCGAAGAAGAAATACATTCCACCGGAAATGGATGTTAAAAATCTGTTGGCCGATGAGTTTAAAATCGTCTATGGTATTGAGCCGACTCAGGCAGAAGAAATTGCTTACAAAAAACTCGTTATGGAAGAACTTAAAGCCGATCGTGAAGCCGGTAAGACAAAGGCAGATAATTTGGTCGATTACATTACCGAACGTAAAGCAACATACGACAAAGCTTTGGCTACAACCATTGATCGGTTGGCTGAAACCAAAGGTTATCATGAAACCAAAAAAGGTAAAGAGGCAACAGCTCAGGCCAGACAAGATATGTTCCAAACCAACTTGTCATTTAATGGTCAAGACTTACCGCGCAACCATATGACTTTGCAGAAGTTTACTAAGTTTGTTACTTTTGCTTTGAGTAATGGTGCAGACAGAGGTCGGGTAACGGCAGCGCACGATAATTCGACCGGTCGTTCACAGGATGATAAATACGGTAAGCGTCCGTCCAGCGGCAGATTTGATGTCGGTACCGGCAAAGTTGCAGGACAGACCTCAAATAAAGGTAGAGGTGTTAAAGATGGTAAGACCGGGCCGATGCCTAATCCGAAGAAAAGAGGAGGTATGGGAGAATAATTTAATTATCTTTTCTTAAACCGTAAAAAACACTTCCGTACAAACGGGAGTGTTTTTTTGTTGCCAATGA
The DNA here is from genome assembly GCA_017635595.1 of Alphaproteobacteria bacterium. Classification (GTDB taxonomy): domain Bacteria; phylum Pseudomonadota; class Alphaproteobacteria; order RF32; family CAG-239; genus RUG410. The sequence goes on along the minus strand of JAGBLF010000026.1, from coordinate 48,015 downwards.
TTAAATTTATGTTTTAGTATATTCACAAGGAGAATGAACGATGAAGATACTATCGTTTGATGTCGGCGGTACAAAAATCGCTTGGGGAATTGTTGATGAAAGCGGAACACTGCTTTCGGAGGTTTGCTCGATACCAACACCGCAAAATGCTACCGAAATTGAAGATTTTTTCAAAAAAACGGTTGCTGAACATCAGGTTGACGGATTCGCGGTGGCAACAGCCGGAGTCGTTTTTAATAATCATCTGCAGGGAAAACCGAATAATCTGCCGGCAGGCTACGAAAAAATCGATTTTGCCGCTTTATTCGGCGCGCCATATATTGTCGAAAATGATGCAACATCGGCGTTGTATGCCGAGTGGCGTATCGGAGCGTTAAGGGGCGTTAACTATGGTGTGATGCTGACCTTAGGAACCGATGTCGGTTGCGGCATTATTTGCAACGGGCAAATTGTGCGCGGTAAAACGGGAGCAGCCGGCGAATATCAGTTTGATTTTTCGGGTAGGGCACTGCAAAAACTGGCGCGAGAGCACAAGTTAGAACAAATAGATTGCTTTGAAATTTTGCAACAGGTCAAACAGGGTAATGAAGCGGCTCGGACGATTTATCGTCTGTGGGAAGAGCGTATACTCGATGCCATGAGTATGCTTAATCGCTTGCTGGATGTTGAGATGTTTGCGCTGTCGGGCAGTGTTTCCAAAATTGTGGACTACGCCAAAATCAATACGGCTTTGAAAATTTTAGAACATCATAATCCGCCGACAGTCAAAACGGCCGAGTGCGGGACAAATGCCGGTTTAATCGGGGCCGCGCTTTTGTGTGCCGAAAAAATGAAAGGAAAGTAATATGAAAAAATATTTAATGATTTTAACGGCTGTATTTTTATGCGGTAATGCCGAGGCTCAAATGGCCGATGTATTGGGCTCGATGGCGGTTGACGGTGCTTTAACGCAAGGCAGTTATCGCGGAGTCGGACAAATGCAACAAGCCTTAGGGCGCGTGCAATTAATACAAGATTTAGCTATGCTGAATGCGCAAATTCAAATCACATTTATGGGTAATTATACCGGTTTAAGTAAAGATGTGCTGAATTTTGAGGGATTACGGGGCATAACGTGGGATGTCGGACCGGCCGCCGGCGGGCAATACTATATTGAATTAAGTAATATAGACGGTCAAACCTGCTTTTCATGCAAAAATCCGGAATGGAATGCGCGCAAGGTCGAAATCAACGGCGGTGGTGATTGCCGCAGTACAGGCAATAAGGTAAAAATGTATTTTTAAGATTACACTTCGTTCAGCAATTCATCACGTGTTAACGTAAAATTGCTATCCATCCAGCGTTGCTCGAGAAACCCGAGTATTTGCCCGATTTTGCGGTTGTCGGTAATGCCGAGATTAACCAAATCGCGACCGTGCAACGGGAAAATAGGAACAATGTAATTTTCAATTTCTTTCAGCAGAATATTCAAATTCGGAACAGACAGATTATGAATAGCAATTGTCAGCAAAATTTTATCAATACAGAATTGCTTACCATAGCGATAAACAAAGCGCAATCTGTCATTTGCGGATAAGACATTGTCTTCTGAAAGTTCGATTTTAGCCCAACGGACAAAGTCTTCCTTTTGCTTTTTCGTCAGGCGCAATGAATTGGCAATTTTTTCGGCAAACGCGGCGTTAGGTTGATACAATACAAATAAGCGGCGTAAAAAATTACCTTCATATTTGGCATCTTCCACAACTTTTGTTAAGCGTTGCAAAGCATCCAGATGCCGTGATTTCGGCAAAAAGAAGCTCAAAATATCATTATCATAAATAAGGCGCATGGTTTGTGTAATATTCGGTGTAACAAGCAACTTAAACAACTCGTCACGCACACGTTCAATGGCAACCGTGCGCAATTTGTTTTTGTATTTAATGCAGGCTGCCAGTGATTCTGTATCGGGTTCACCTTTACCGAAAAGCGAATAAAAACGGAAAAAACGCATAATACGCAAATAGTCTTCTTGGATTCGTTCTTCCGGATCGCCGATAAAACGGATAACACCATTTTCCAAATCATGAATTCCGTCATAATAATCAAAAACATTGCCGTCTAAATCGGCATATACGGCATTAATGGTCAAATCGCGGCGCGAAGCATCAGCACTCCAGTCATCGGTATATTCGTATTCGGCTTGTTTTCCTGTTGTTTTGATACGACGGCGCAAGGATGAAACCTCAATAATCTGATTATCGATAACAACACCGATGGTCCCAAGTTTTAAGCCGATGGGAGTCGTTTTAAGACCATAGTCTTGACAAGCTTCCACCAGTTCGTCCGGCGATAAATCGGTCGCTAAATCCAGGTCAAAATTACTTAAACCGGCAATGGTATCACGCACGGCACCGCCGACAAAACGGATTATGCCTCCGTGATCTTCCACAGCATTGAACAGCTTAACAATGTGTGATGTACGCAAGAGTTTTGATGTATCCAGATAATTTGATTTAAACATAAGGTTAAAAATCCTTTGCATTTTTATTAAATCTTAATAGTTTATATATAAATTTTTTATATAATCCAAGCAAAATTTAATAAAAAAGGAAAATAAGATGTTTAAATATTTATTGGTTATTTGCGGTCTTCTGATTTCAACGGCAGCTCAAGCTGCCGAGCAACCGAAAGCTCTCGGAGAATATGGTGATTGGACGGCATGGGTTTATAATGAAAACGGTAATATGATGTGCTATATATCCTCTTTTCCGAAAAAGGATGAGGGCAAATATACAAAACGCGGCGATATCTACATACAAATTGCGCACCGTCCTGCCGAAAAAACATTTGATGTCGCAACATTTGTTGCCGGCTATAATTTTGATACTAAAGCACCGTTGACGGTAAAAATCGGCAAAGAAACGTTCAATAAAACCTTTACCCAAGGGGACAAAGGCTGGATGGTTAACGATAGTGAAGACCGTCGATTGATTGCGGCTATGAAACGCGGTGATCGGATGATTGTTGATGGTAAATCGAGCCGCGGTACGGCTACCAAAGATACCTATTCGTTAAAAGGTTTCTCGGCAGCTTATCAGGCAATTTCAGCTAAATGTAAGAAAAAATAATAATGGCCAAAACAGAACTCATAGGCTTAAGTAAAGAAGAATTGCAAAAGGCTTTAACCGATATCGGTGAAAAGCCTTTTCGTGCAAAACAGCTGTGGCAATGGCTGTATTATTTCGGCGAGACCGATTTCGAAAAGATGAGCAATCTTTCAAAGGTTTTGCGCCAAAAATTAGCCGATAACTTTACGATTACCCGCCCTAAAATTGTGACCGAGCAGCTTTCAAGCGATAAAACCCGCAAATGGTTGTTGGAATTTGCCGACGGCCAGCGTGTTGAAATGGTTTACATACCTGAAGAGGATAGGGGCGCCGTTTGCATTTCAACACAGGTTGGTTGTGCGGTGGGCTGCAAATTCTGCCACACCGGCAGTCAGAAGTTGACACGCAACTTAACGACCGCGGAGATTGTCAGTCAGTTTATGGTGGCACGCGATACATATAAAGAATGGCCGAGCCCGACCAATGAAACACGCTATCTTTCCAATATTGTCGTGATGGGAATGGGTGAGCCTCTGCATAATATCGAAAACACGATAAAAGCCTTAAATATTTTGACAGACGGCGACGGTATAGCCATTTCACGGCGGCGCGTTACAATGTCGACATCAGGTATTGCGCCGAATATTGTTCGTGCCCTAAAAGAAACCGGTGTTCGTCTTGCGGTTTCACTGCACGCGCCGAATAATAAGTTGCGCTCGCAAATTATGCCGATTAATGATAAATATCCGCTTGAAGAAGTACTTTCGGCTTGTCGGGAATATCAGGGCAATGACGGCAGCCGGTATATAACTTTCGAGTATTTATTGCTCAATCAACTGAATGATACTTTAGAATGTGCGCGCGAACTCATCGCTTTAATGAAAAAATACCAGCTGCGTGCCACGTTTAATTTGATCCCGTTTAATCCGTGGCCGGGGTGTGCTTTTCAGCCGAGTTCGAACAACAGGGTGCGCGTGTTTGCCGCCGAGTTGGAAAAGGCCGGATTTGCCGCGCCGGTTCGGGTAGCTCGCGGACAGGATATTTTAGCCGCCTGCGGTCAGTTGAAATCCAAAAAAGATCAAGAAGACAAAGCTGCTAAATAAGCCCGATTTTTTGCGCGGTAACAACGGCCTGTGTGCGATTTGTCACATGCAATGAGCGTAACAGAGCGTTGATATGTAATTTGACCGTCGATTCGGAAACCCCCATATCATAGGCAATTTGCTTATTTGATTTTCCCTGAGCAATCAGGTCAAGCACCTGAAATTGTCTGTTTGTCAGCATTTTTACACCGCCGCTGCGGCCGCTTAAATTGTTAACGGGTGCACTATCAAGTAAATCGGGCGGGACGTATGTTCCTCCATCAATCACTAATTTTACGGCATTATTGAATACTTTAACTTCCGATCGTTTTGGAATATAGCCCTTGACACCTGATGCCAGAATGGTGCGGATGGTGCGGCTGTCTTCGGAGGCAGAAATAACAATTATTTTGGTTTGCGGAGCCAACTCTCTTATTTGCTTTAAGGCTTCTAACCACGGCATATCTTGCATTTCAACATCCATTATAAGCAAGTCGACGGGCGGGATTTCTCTTAAGTTTTTCAAAACCTGTGAATATCCGCCGGCTTGAGATATGGTTGCATCGGGCAAAATTTGTTCAAGCCGTATAGCCAGGCCGTCACGAAACAAGGCATGGTCGTCCGCAATCAAAATTTTCATAACTAATCTCCTTCAAATGAATTTTACTCGACAAACTATATATTGTCGATTAGTCGCATTTAAAGACGTTCGATAAAGAATAGTTCGGTTATCTTTTAGGTAGTGCGATATAGTTTACGCCGGCTTCCTTAAACATTTCGGCCGAATAATTTAATTTATCGCGCCATGTGTTTTTAGGATCATTATCATCAAGCTTGAACTCATAAGTGACAACGGTTTTGATGCCGGCTTGGATGATAGCGCGGGCACAATCGGTGCATGGTGTAAGCGTGCAATAAATTGTGCAGTCGCGGAGTGATGTGCCGGTCAGGCAGGCATTATAAACGGCATTACGCTCGGCATGTTCGAAAAAGTCATATTTTGTCGGGCGTTCCATACGCTCGGGAACATCATCTTTAACGCCGCGAACCAAACCGTTATAACCGGTTGCGCGGATTTCCTTATCCGGACCGACAACGACCGCGCCGGTTTTAGTCGACGGATCTTTAGACCATGAGGCAATAAGTTCAGCCAATTCTAAAAAGCGATAATTCCATTTTTCCGAAAACATAAGCCCCTCCATAAACAACAAACTGATTTTAGCATAAAAATTTTTGATTTCAACAGAATATGGCAGGCTTGACAAATTTTGGGATAAATGTATAATACAAACAATTCTCAAATCATTAATTTAAATTGTTCTGCGTATGGATTTTATTATTATTCTCTGTGAGTTTGCCGCACTTGGCGCGCTTGCAGCTTTCAGCGGAGTGTTAGAGAGCAAGTACTATGAGAAGATTAAGATCAAGTATTTGTTTAGCGGCATAGTAGTGGCCGTAATCCTGTGGGCAATTCTGATGTACCCTGATGTGCCGATTAGTGGCGGGGTGCCCCATTGGATTGGATTGCATATTCTCTTCAATGTGCTGATGCTGTGTCTTTACGGGTACTCGATTGTGCGTTTCGACAATTTGCAATTCCAATATGAAGTGCAGTATTTGTTGGCGCGGTGGTGCTTGGGTATCGGCTGTGTCGCCGAAATTTTAGCGATTGGCGCGGTAGTCTGGGCATTATGTTGACAGATTAGTTAAAAGGCTTTGGTTGAAATACACCAAGGCCTTAAGTTTTTTAAATCTGAGCTCCGTTCATTGTTTTATCTTGACATTAACCAAAAATAAACTAAGTTATAGCCAACACTTAAAACTTATGAATAGGAGAAAAAAATGAGTGCTATTGTTGATATTCATGCAAGAGAAATTTTAGATTCACGCGGTACACCGACTGTTGAGGCCGAAGTTGTTTTACAATCCGGTGCTTTCGGTCGTGCTGCCGTACCGTCCGGTGCTTCTACGGGTGTTCACGAAGCTGTTGAATTAAGAGACGGCGATAAAGCTCGTTTCGGCGGTAAAGGCGTTTTAAAGGCTGTTGAAAATGTTAATGAAGAAATTTATGACGCTTTGGCCGGCTATGAAGCTGAAGATCAAATTGATATCGATAATAAAATGATTGAATTAGACGGCACCGAAAATAAAGGCAAGCTTGGTGCTAATGCTATTTTGTCCGTTTCTTTGGCCGTTGCCAAGGCTCAGGCAGAAGAAGCCGAATTGCCGTTATATCGTTATTTGGGCGGTACAATGGCTCGCACTTTGCCGGTTCCGATGATGAACATCTTAAACGGCGGTAAGCATGCTGATAACCCGATTGATATTCAAGAATTTATGATTATGCCTGTTTCGGCTACCTCTATCAAAGAAGCTATCCGTATGGGCGCCGAAATCTTCCAGGTTTTGAAGAAAAACTTAAAGGCTGCCGGTCAAAACACCAACGTTGGTGACGAAGGCGGTTTTGCTCCGAATTTGAAGTCTGCCGATGAAGCATTGACATTCATTGTTAACGCGATTAAAGATGCCGGTTACAAACCGGGTGACGATGTTGTTTTGGCTATCGATGCCGCTTCATCCGAATTTTATAAAAACGGCAAGTATGAAATGGAAGGCGAAGGCAAATCTTATACCAACGCCGAAATGGTTGAATACTACAAAGGTTTGTGTGACAAATTCCCGATTTTCTCAATCGAAGACGGTATGGCCGAAGATGATTTCGAAGGTTGGAAATTGTTAACAGATAAATTGGGTGACAGAATCCAACTCGTCGGTGATGACTTGTTCGTTACCAATCCGGCTCGTTTGGCTATGGGTTTTGAAAAAGGTATTGCTAACTCTATTTTGATTAAAGTTAACCAAATCGGTACTTTAACCGAAACAATGAAGGCCGTTGATATGGCTCATCGTCACGGTTATACCGCTGTATTGTCTCACCGTTCAGGCGAAACCGAAGATACAACGATTGCCGATATCGCTGTTGCCACAAACTGCGGTCAAATCAAGACAGGTTCTATGTCTCGTACCGACCGTATGGCTAAATACAACCAATTAATCCGTATTGAAGAAGAATTGGGCGATATGGCTGTTTATGCAGGTAAATCTATTTTGAAAAAATAATCTGTAACAGATTTGATAACAAAAAAAGAGAAGCTTTTTTAAGCTTCTCTTTTTTTAACATGGAGGAAAACTGTACGGGTTAACCAAATTTTGCATACTGCGCAAAACCATATTGGCAAATTGTTGGCGGAGCGCCAACGGTTTGATTTTTGATCCGCGCTTTTCAGCTTCCAAAAGTTCTTCTAAAGTCATTTGCGATAAAATCAATTCAACCGCTCCCGGATCTTTAATCAATTGTTTGGCAAGACCATGCAGTTTTTTGTCTTGACGTTCCAACTCACGGGCAATCGCTTCGATGCTCTGTTCCAAAAGGTTATGAACTTCATCACTCAGTTCTTCGTCGTGCTCCAACAAAAAATTAAGTAAAATTCCATAAAGCTTTTCGAGTTTTTTGTGTGTCAGACATTCCAGTGGCCGACACGAAAACTGTTTAAGCAGACTGTAAAGATAAGTTGTATTCATAGGCGGATAATTACATGCGGATTAATGATAGCAAACTTACATAATGATAGCGTTATTGCCATTATGCTACGCTATTTATGCATAAAAATCAAGATGAAAGCTATTGAATAAGTGTGCCGTTTTCAATTTGGAAAAATTGAGCCTCATTTTCAAGCAATTTAAAATTCTGCGGTTCGGTAGATGTTATCCATGCCTGCAAATTAAGATCCTTTATTTTAGTCAGTAAAGCATCGCGTTTTTGGGTATCCAAGTGCGTTGTCACTTCGTCAAGCAGAAGAATAGGGGCAAATCCTTTATCCAAAATCTGGCACTTGGTTTGCGCCAAAATAATACTGACCAAGAGGGCCTTTTGTTCGCCGGTTGAACAGAGTTCGGCCGGCATATTTTTCTTTTTGAAGAAAACCTTAAAGTCTGTACGGTTAACGCCGTCGATGTTATCATTATACAAAACATTTTGCCGTTGTTTTCTTAAATTTTCGCTATAAAAATCTTCAACTTTTATAGCCGCTTTTTCATCCAGCATTTGTTCAATCGTGCCGGCAAGTTCCAACCGGACATCCGGAAAAATATCATCCGGTTCGTGTGTGATAAACGTATTTAAACGGGCGATTTGTTCACGACGTGCTGCCGCAATCGCAACACCTAAAGCCGCCATATCCGCCTCAATTGACTGTAACCAAGTGTTATCCTGACAGCCTGATTTAATGAGCTGCATCCATTGTCGGTACAGATGCTCAAAGTTAGCGGTGCGCTTGGCGTGTTCTAAATCAAACGCATAAACCAGACGATCTAAAAAACTGCGGCGCGGCTGAGGGCCGCCTAAAAAGAGACGATCCATTTGCGGGGTAATCCATATTGCCGATATGTATTTTCCGAGTTCGGCTTGTTGGGTAATCTTTTGTTGATTAATTTTAACGATTCGCCGATCGATACTGTGCAGATTTTCATCCTCTGTGTCTTCGCGTGTTACTTTTTGCAAAGCCGTACCGACTGTAAACTCTTCGTCATTTTTCAAAATATCGGCGGCAACCGTCCAGGCATTACCGGCCAAAATATTTTCATCTTCATCAGATGAGCGGATTCGTTTGATGTCACTGAGTTTGGCACTGCGTAAACCGCGTCCCGGTGTTAAAAAAGATATGGCCTCTAAAATATTGGTTTTGCCCGAACCGTTTTCACCGGTAATAATGATAGGCGTTATTTCGGCGTTAATCCGCAGATTTTTATAATTCCTAAAGTCAGTTAAAGTCAGGCGTTGAATACCTGACTTTAACCTGGTTATATTTTGTAATTTTGCGGCTAACTCACTCAATATCAAACTCTCATAGGCATTAATACATAAAGTGCGCCGGAGCCGGAAATATCATGAATAACCGAAGGTGATGCACTGTCACTGAAACTGAATTCAACCGTTTCACCTTTAATTTCGTTTAAGATATCCAACAAATATCTGAAATTGTAGCCGATTTCAAGTGATTCGCTGTCATAAGAAGCTTCAATTTCTTCAATGGCACTGCCTAAATCCGGACTGGAGGTTGTCAATATAACATGATTTTTATTGGCAATCATTTTGATAGCGCGTGTTCTTTCAGCCACAACCGACACGCGGTCAACCGCTTTGGATAATTCCTTAACATTGATTTGTAAAATTTTGTGGTTGTTCGTTGGAATAACGCGTTCGTAATCCGGATAAGTTCCGTCAATTAATTTAGAAGCCAATGTAATATCTTCGAGCATAAAGCGGACCTTGCTGTCGGATAAAGAAATTTGAACCGACTCGACAGACGTATCATCGAGAAGTTTGCAAATTTCACCAACGGTTTTACGCGGCAAAATAACGCCTTCCATATTTTCTGATCCTGCAGGCAATGGCGTTTCGACACAGGCAAGTCTATGGCCGTCGGTGGCAACAATGCGCAAAACCTTTGTTTCGCCTTCATCTTTCGGATGAATATATAAACCGTTCAAATAGTATCTGGTTTCTTCTGTAGAAGCGGCGAATTGTGTACGGTCTATAACATCTTTTAATTCTTCGCATTTCATAGAGAAGTTTGTCGGCAAGCTGTCGGTCGAAATAGCCGGAAAATCTTCAACCCCGATAGTCGGTAAAGAAAATTTTGAACGACCGGATACAATGGCCAATTGTTCTTTTTCATCCGGATAAACAAGTTCGACATCTGCGCCGTCCGAGAGTTTTCTGACAATATCATACAGCATGTGTGCCGGAGCGGTAATGGCGCCGTTTTCCAAAATTTTTGCATCAACGATTTCGGTAATTTCAATATCCATATCGGTTGCCTTAAAGCTGATACCCTTGTTATCTGCTTCGATTCTGACGTTGGATAAAACCGGAACCGTGTTTCTGCGTTCAACAATGTTTTGTACATGACCTAAAGTTTTTAATAAAACTGATTTTTCAATAGCAAATTTCATTTCTTTATCACCTAAAAATTATCTGTAACACCAAAATACCAAATATACGGCGGAATCAGAAACTAAAAAAACGAGTATTCAACAGCTTTTTTAGTTTTCAAGTAAGTGACGCAAAGCTTCAATACTTTCGGACATAGAGGTGTCTTCGATAATTAATTCTTCAACCTTGCGAACGGCGTGCATAACGGTGGTATGATCGCGGTCAAACTTGCGGCCGATTTCCGGTAATGAACGTGATGTCAGTTGTTTAGCCAAATACATGGCTATCTGGCGTGGTCTGGCCACGTTGCGGGCACGACGGGAAGATTGCATTTCCTTAACCGAAATGTTGAAGTATTCGGCGACTTTCTTTTGAATTTCATCAATCGTTGTTTTGCGGTCAATCGAACGGAGCATGTCTTTCAAAACATCTTGAGTCATATCAAGAGTGATTTCATGACCGGAGAGCAACATACAATGAGCGGCGATTCGTTTTAATGAACCTTCCAGTTCACGGGTGCTGGCTGTAATCTTTTGCGCTAAAAATACGGCAACGTTTTCCGGCAAGGTAATTCCGAGCTGTTCGGCTTTTTTATGCAAAATGCCCAATCTTAAATCAAAGTCGGTCGGCATAATATCGGCGACCAAGCCGCTGTTTAAACGTGACTTTAAGCGCGACTCGATACCATCCAAATCATTCGGAGATTTATCTGCCGAGAGAATAATCTGTTTTCCGCTTTCGATTAAAGATGTAAAAGTGTAGAAAAATTCATCCTGAGTTTTGGTTTTGTTGGCCAAAAACTGAACATCATCAATCATCAAAACGTCAACCGAACGGAACTGCTCTTTGAAAGCATCGGTATCTTTGTAGCGCAAAGCATTAACAAATTTATACAAGAATTGTTCGGCCGAAATATATACAACGGTGCGTGACGGATCATTTTGTTTAATGTGCTGCGCAATAGCGTGCATTAAGTGTGTTTTGCCCAAGCCGACACCGGAATACAAAAAAAGCGGATTAAAAGAAATGTTTCTGGATTCGGCAACTTTGCGTGCGGCCGCATAAGCAAATTCATTTGTTTTGCCGACAACAAAGTTATCGAAAGTGTAAGCCGTATTTAATTTAGAACCGAAGTAAGATTCTGATTCGTTATAGGTATTGGCAACATTACTAAAGCTGTATAAACTTTGTGAAGTCGGTGTCGACGGAACGCGCTTAATCAGTGAATTATCAATATTATTGGTTGTTCCGGACGAAAGATTTTGCACAATAAAGTTGACTTGTTTGATTGCCGGATTCTTTCTTTCCCAAATACGGTGAATTCTGTCGGAATAGTGTGCGATAACCCAGTTTTTCATAAAGGTCGTCGGTGCACATATATTCATAACACCGTCATCAAAAGAGCTGATACTCAGAGGTTTCAACCAACTGTCAAAAGCGGTTGCACCGAATTCCATTTTTAATTGGTTACAAATTTCATCCCATTGTTCGTTAATTGATAATTCTAATTCATTATAGATTGCTTCTTCAGCCATATTTCCTGTCCATATCTAAAAATTACCACTACAAAACAAATTTTCAGCACGCATTATTGTTCATTCGTATCGGTACTGAAAGGTTCTGCATTTTATCCCGCCTGTTCCCTATATTTAAACCGCTCGGCTTAAAATATTTTAAGAGACATCAGAATAAAACACCAAACAATTTGTTTCACCTAAACTCCAAATCTTTAAGATTCGATTTTTTCACATCAGTGAGAACGTAAATAAATTTTTAACGAATAAAAAAATAAAATTCAATAGAACATTTTAGGAACATTGCAATTAAATATCTTGACAACGTATTTTCATAGAGTCGTAGTGTAACACTATGAATTTACACAAAAAAATGCAAATCAATACCCATCGGAATCGATTTGCATTTTTTTAGTTGTGTAAGTCTTTAATGAAAATTAAAGAGCTTTAATTTTTTGAGCTAAACGAGAAATAGTACGAGAAGCCATATTCTTTTTAAAGATACCTTTTTGAGCAGCTCTCATCATTTCACATTCAGCAGTTTTGAAAGCATTAGCTGCGCCTTCTTTATCTTTAGCTGCGATTAAAGCATCAACTGCTTTAACGAATGTTCTGACACGACTTCTGCGAGCACCGTTAATAACGGCACGCTTATTATTTCTTACTATTCTTGTTTTTGCCGATTTATGATTGGCCATATTTTTCTTCCTATAAAACTGTTAATACAAATATATTCTGGAGAATGTTATAACCACGACAAAGGTATAAAGTCAACTAAAAATTTACATTTTTTATGATTTTACGGCTTTGTTTTGACCGTAATGCGTACAATTAAGGGAGAAACGGATTCTCTGACCACTTCCAACGTCTCGCCGTCGCGGTAAAATAACAGGTTATTTCCCCGATTCCCCTGATAGATCCAACCGAGTTGCGGCAACGATTCCTGATAAAAATTACCGATTTTTGAAAAAGTTATTTTAGGATACTTCGATTTTTTTGAGGAACGGATTTCCGTCAGATGCGCTTCCAACAGACGCGTTTCTTCATTACCGAACGAAAAATCGTCTTGGGTGATTTGTGCCATACCGTCCGGCAACGGGACATCTTCCATACCGTCGATAAATTGCGTTGCTTTCGCCTGATGAGCTAACAGCAATAAAGCCGCAAAGATAAAGGTGCTTATAATTTTACGCATAACACATCTCCTATTTTTGCAAAGTGTTGCAATAAAAAGTCGAACGACCGCCTAAAACCGTTTTTTGTATACCGCCGGTTTTGCGGATATTGCAACGGCATTGAGGACATTTTTGCCCCGTTTTATTATAAACGCAATGTTTTTGTTGAAAATATCCTATATCACCGTCAGGTTTTTTGTAATCATGAATCGTTGAACCGCCGGCTTCAATTGCTTCTTCTAAAACTTGGCGGGTAAATTTTACAATAAGCTCGGCTTCGGCTTTTGTAATCGATTCGGATGTTCGATTCGGCAGGATTCGCGCGTAGTACAAAATTTCGGAAGCATAGATATTACCGATTCCGCATACAATGGTTTGATTCAGAAGAGCAACTTTAATCGCCGCTTTTTTATTCTTAAATTTTTGCAAAAGATACTCGGTATTAAATTCTTTATCCCACGGATCAGGTCCCAAATCGGCAAATAATTTATGCTGTTTTATTTTATCGGATTCGCAAAGAACAACCAAACCGAATCGCCGCGGATCGTTATAAATAAGCGTACCTTTGTCGGTTTCGATAATTAAATGGTCATGCTTTTCAAAGGTTGTCGGCATTTGCGATTTGATTTTAATTTTACCGCTCATCCCGAAATGCCAGATTATCGTTTGTCCGTTATTTAAGTTTATCAGCATATATTTGGCGATTCGTTTAAATGATTCGATTCGAGCACCGACGATTTGCTTTGTAAAATCGTTCGGAACAGGCAAGCGCAATTTAGGCTGATTAACGATTACATTAAGGATAACGGCACCGTCAACGGCTGCGGCTACGGTATTTTTAATAGTTTCAACTTCCGGTAATTCGGGCATAAATTCTCTCCTTTAGCGATATGATATCTTAGCAAAAATATTTTGCAAATTTCTTGCCTTTGTTTATAAACAGGGTTACATTGGTAAAAGTGCTTGAAAGAAAGAATTGATGATTAAACGTACCAAGAAATATTATGCGCCGCAAAACGAAAATGAAGCCCACCGGTGTGATCATCCGGGGTGCACCGAAAAGGGTGAATATCGTGCGCCGAAAGACAGACGCTTGAAGGAGTATTATTGGTTTTGTCTTAAGCACGTTCAAGAATATAATGCCAAGTGGAATTACTATGACGGCACCAATCCCGATGAAGAGGCTGAAGAAATAAAACGCCGGATGCACTTTCGTCAGGGCTATAAATCCAAAATCCATTATCAGTTCGGATATGATTTATGGGAAGATGCATCGTTTTTTGATACCGGTTATACACGCAATTCGGACAGTAACGGCGAATATTCGGACGACGGCATTTATTTTACCGTTGAAGAGCGCAAATACGTGCAGGTTTTGGAAATGAGCCTTAAAGAAATCAATCCCGAAAATTTGAAAAAGCAATATAAAAAAATGGCAAAAAAATATCATCCGGATATTAATAAAGAAGACCAAAATGCCGAGGAAAAGTTTAAACAGATTTCCGAAGCGTATCAAAAATTAAAAGATAAATTCGATCGGATTCCCAATTACTATTTCAAAGACTGAAATGAATATATAAAAAAGGCAGCCTGTTGTCGGGCTGCCTTTTTGCAAAATCAACGAAATTATGCGGCTTTTTTCATTTTTGTTGCGGCAAATTCGTTCATCTTCTCGATGATGTAGTCTAACTGTTCGTCAGTTAAATACGGAGTCATCGGAATACTGCAAACGGTCTTGGATAATTTTTCGCAAACCGGTAAAGAACGTGTGTTCCACTTAGCATAAGCTGTCTGTGTGTTAACAGGTCTCGGATAGTAAGCGCCGCATGGAATACCGTTAGCTTTTAAGTAAGCCATTAATTCATCTCTGTCTTCGCAATGAATGGTGTATAATGCGTAAGCCGATTGACAGTTGTCCAAAATCTTTTGCTTGCCGTAGTAAGAGCTGAGTTCGTTGTCATAGCGTTTGGCAACACGATATCTGTTTTTCAATTCTTCATCAAATACCGTCATTTTTAATAACAAAACAGCACCCTGGAAAGAGTTCATACGGCCTGTCATGCCCAAACGAACGTTATCATAGTGGTCTTCAGGGCTCATACCGTGAACGCGGCAAGATTGAACCAAAGCATTTTCTTCTTCGGTTCTGCAGAATGTTGCACCGCCGTCACCATAACCGCCGAGCGGCTTTGTCGGGTAGAAAGAAGTTGCGGTCATATCGGCAATTGAACCGGCTTTTTTGCCATGGTATACCGAACCGAAGCTTTGGCACGAATCGGCCATAACTTTCATGCCGTTTTCATGGGCAATTTTGATAATTTCATCATAGTTGCAAGGCGAACCGAAAATATCAACGGCAACAACGGCTTTCAGGTTCAATTTACCTTCGGCTTTAACCTGAGCAATGGCGCGTTTCAAGTCTTCAGGGTCCATATTGTAGGTATCCGGATCAGAGTCTACGAAAATCGGAGTGGCCCCCAAAATAACCGGTGCTTCGGCCGAAGCAACAAATGTAAACGACGAAACGAATACGGCATCACCCGGTTTAACGCCCCAAGCCATTAAGCCCAAAGTTAAAGCATCGGTACCCGAACCGTTGGTCGAACAATATTTGGAACCGCAGTATTCGGCAAGTTTTTGATCTAACTCCTTGGTTTCCGGACCTTGGCAGTAACCGCCGTGGTTTAAAATGGTTTTGAATGATTCTAAAAATTTTTCCTGTCCGATAACTTGTTGCGTGGTTTTGCAGTCAAAAAGATAAATCGGATCACTTGGTTTATTCGTCATATTTCATTGTCCTTATTAAAATTGTTTCAACTGGTATGAAATTTACATCTTTTTTAGTTATGTCGCAACACACAAAAAATTACGAATTGTGACAATACACAAAAAAAAGAGGCACCGCTTGGCACCTCTTTTCAAATAATCTGCTATTTAGCCGATTAGAATTCGTATCTTACACCGAACAAAATTTCGTGGTCACGAGCAGAAACTTTAGCAACCTTACCGTCCATGTGTTTACGAACACGACCTAAGTCAGCATAACGATAACCTAAATCCAAAGTCCAGTTAGAGTTAATGTCATAGGTTACACCACCCATAACTTGCCAACCCAAATTGTAAACAGATTTAGCAACATCGCCGAAGTCAGCCTTCAAGTAAGAAACACCCAAACCGGCACCAACATACGGTGTCCACGGTGTGCATGTCAAATAATCAAAGTAAGCGTTAGCCATGAAAGAGTGCTTGTAAAGTCTGAAGTGCTCTAATTCGATACCTTCATCTTTAACCCAGTTACGTTTAACGTCACGAGAATTGTTCAATTCAATTTCGCCACGAACATAGCCGGCACGAACACCGTAAGCAACGTGTGTAGAACCAACCAAAACTTTGTTTAATTTAGCATGAGCTACATCATTGATGCCTTCACCAGCAGCTTTCATTTTAACTTTGTTGAAGTCATAAGACAATTTACCGGATACATATTGAGAAACTCCGGCTTGCGCATTAGCGCTCAATAAGCAAGCCACACCGGCTAATAACAAAAATTTTTTCATAAGTTTTTTCCTTTATTACTGTTGAACAACAATATACTTTCGTATAGTAACGCCCTAACTTTAGAACTATAAAACCCAATAGTCAAGCAAATTTTTATCAGAAAAAGCCCTTGTTTATTTACGTTTACTTAACCTTTAGGTGTAAAACCGCGGTTATTCCTTTGTTTCATAAATTGTTTCAAAATGTTAAAAATATTATTTATTGATAAGTGTAGAGGATTTTGCCGTGTTTTTTCAGCCAGTCGCGACCTTCTTTCCAGTTTGGATACAGGGTGGCAACGCATAACCAAAAGTCTTCGGAGTGGTCCGGATGTTTCAAATGTGATACTTCATGAGCCATCAGATAGTTGATAACGTATTCAGGGGCTAAAGCTATGCGCCAGCTGTAATTGATGTGATTTAAGGATGAACAGCTTCCCCAGCGTGATTTTGTGTCTTTAATCGAGACTCCGGACAATTTGCATCCGATTCGGTTTGCAAGTTCGGCAGATAGCTTATAAAATTTTTCGGCAGCCTGCTTTTTAATGTAATCACGCACGCGGCGATGTAAAAATTCCGGTGTGCCGGACACATATAATATGTTGTCTTCAAGCCAAACACCGCGTCGGGCATCGGCTTGGTGCTTAATCGTTACTTCTTGCCCAAACAATAAAAACTTTTCGCCGTCACAAAATTGCCTACTTTGCGGCAAGCGGCCTATGGTATTGATAATCCAATCCATGTTTTCGTTTACAAATTCGATGGCGCGCTTGCGGCTGCAATATTTCGGAACAGTCAACACGGGAATACGCTCTTTTTGGTCGATTCTCAAAATCAATTTACGACTCGATGGCGATTGGATGATTTTAATATCAAAATCAAAAGCTTCGCTGATATCAAAGGTCTTGCCAGTCAACAATGTGATCTTCATAGTCTTTTACCTTTGATTCATTGGTGAGTTCGCGACCTTTTAGTGACATCTTAGCCTGATGTACACTGTCGGCTTTGCGGGTGACAAGCGGGTGCCATGCCGGTAAATCATAACCGTTGTCCAACAAAAGATAGGCACAAGTTTTAGGTAACCACCTCGGATGTTCGCGCACGGCCGCTAAATCGATATTGCGGCAATCCGGTACAACCTCAAAACGGTGCGGATATATTTTGCATAAGCAACTGTCGCAATCCAAAAAACGGCAATAGGCATTGGTGAAATACACCCGACCTTTGATTTCAAGTTTGTTTAAGCAGCATTTACCGCAGCCGTCGCATAAAGCTTCCCATTCCTCGGTAGACATTTCATCAAGCTTTTTGTGTTTCCAGAATTCCGGTTCAAGCTTGTCAAAAGCATCAACACGGTCTTGCGGATTATAGTCATCTTCTATTTTTAATTCGTCTGTCATCGATTCTATCCGTGCCGTTCCGGTAATTTTTCATCTTCCGCCAGGTTGCCGAATTGAGTAAATTCGCCGTTCCAATACAGTTTGACGGTGCCTGTCGGACCGTGACGTTGCTTGCCGACAATAACCTCGGCCAAATTGGCGGTTTGGCGGTCTCTGATTTCCCATTCGGCATGTTTTTTTGCAAAGGCTTCAGCCGATTCGTTTTCACTCTGTTTCGGTTCGGAATTATGAATATAGTAATTTTCACGGAACACAAACATAACGATATCGGCATCTTGCTCGATTGATCCGGATTCGCGCAAATCGGACATTTGCGGCTGTTTATCTTCACGGGCTTCAACACTACGATTTAACTGCGAAAGCGCAATAACCGGTATTTTTAATTCTTTGGCTAAAATTTTTAATCCGCGGGAAATCTCCGAAACTTCCTGAACACGGTTGCCTTCGCTTTTTTTATCGCCGGTACCGCCGATGAGTTGGATATAGTCGATTACAACCAACCCCAAACCTTTGCTGCGTTTTAAGCGACGCGCCCGCGCACGGATGGAGTTGATGGTTGCGCCCGGCGTATCATCAATGTAAAGCGGAATATTTTCGAGTTCGCGTACGGCGGCGGCGATTCGGGTAAATTCGGCTTCATCGAGGTTACCGGTACGCATACGGTGGCTTGAAGTTTGCGTAACGGTTGATAAAACACGTGCGCCCAATTCTTCACATGACATTTCAAGCGAGAAAAAAGCAACACCGCGGTTTTCGGGCGGCGTATCTTTATCACGCGAGAAAAATTCGGCGACATTATAGGCAATATTTGTACCCAGAGCCGTTTTACCCATAGCCGGACGACCGGCGATAATAATCAATTCGGACGGATTTAAGCCGCCGATTTTGTAATCGAGCTGAGTTAAACCGGTCGGAATACCCGAAATACGACCGCCTTTTTGATAGGCCTGCTGAATATTTTCAAGTGAAGAATTCAAGGCCGCCGAAAAATCAACAAATCCGCCTTGCGGAGAGCCTTGATCGGCCAAATTATACAAAGATTTTTCCGCTTCGGCGATTTGGTCAAGGGCTGTATTATCCAAACTTTCGGTCATGGCACTGTTGACAATTTCATAACCGGTGCCGATAAGTTCGCGGCGCAGATATTTATCATAAATAAACTGGGCATAATGTTCGACGTTGGTCAGAGGAGAGGCACTTTCCGCCAGTTTGACCAAATACGGAAACCCGCCGACCTGATCTAAGGTCCCCTCCTGATTAAAATAATCGCGCAATGTAATAACATCGGCGGTATGGTTGCTTGCCAACAATTTGGCAATGACGGCATATATTTTTTGGTGTGTCGAGTCGGCAAAATATTCCGCTTTTAAAATATCGGCAATTTTTTCATAAGCACGGTTGTTTGCTAAAAGTGCGCCCAACAAAGCTTGTTCTGCCTCAATATTTTTCGGCAGTTTCGTTACGTCCGGTTTGTCCATTTTTTATCCTTGCATATATAATTTTTTAATTTATGTTAGTTATAATTAAAACCATAAGAAAGTTTAGTGAAATATTTTTAATCTTGTGGATAACGGGTATAAAATTTATAAGGAGAAAAAATGGTTCAGCCTAAAGTTTTAGTTATCGGCGGTGCGGGGTACATAGGAAGCCACGTTGTCAGGGCATTGTTAAATGAAAATTTTGCCGTAACGGTTTATGATAACTTATCGACCGGTCAGCGTTGCAATTTATTTGCGGATGCAGAGTTTATCGAAGGTGATATTTTAGATGAAGCAAAATTAAATGACGTTATGGCACAGAGGTTTGATGCAGTCGTGCACTTGGCCGCCAAAAAAGCTGTCGGAGAATCGATGGAAAATCCGCAAAAGTATGCTATAAACAACATTTGCGGTTCGATAAATATTTTTAATGCTATGGTTGATAATGGGGTTAAAAATATTGTTTTTTCATCAACTGCAGCATCTTATGGTATGCCGCAATATCTGCCGCTTGATGAAAAACATCCTCTTGAACCGATTAATTTTTACGGCTTCACTAAGATTGAAATTGAACGCGTAATGGATTGGTACAGCCGTTTGAAAGATTTTCATTATATTGCACTGCGCTATTTTAATGCGGTCGGTTATGCGGCCGACGGCAGCATCAAAGGCAAGGAAAAAAATCCGCAGAATCTGTTGCCGATTGTAATGGAAGTCGCTACCGGAAAACGCGATATTTTACATGTTTTCGGTAATGATTATGATACGCCGGACGGTACCTGTATTCGCGATTATATCCACGTCGAAGATTTGGGGCGCGCCCATGTGGCGGCAATTCGAAAATTGTTGCAAGAACCTCAATCTCATATTATTAATTTGGGAACAAATAAGGGAACATCGGTGTTGGAAATTATCCGGTCAGCCGAACGTGTTACGGGACGCAAGGTGAATTTTGATTTTGCACCGCGCCGTGCCGGCGATCCGGCCGTGGTGCTGGCTTCTAACGCTTTGGCTAAGCAATTGCTTGGCTGGGAACCGCAATATACCGATATTGATGAAATAATTAAAACAACTTGGAATTTGGAAGAAAAATAATGGAAACTTTAACATCTCTGTTTTCTGTGCATGAACACTTATCACCCGTTGCGTTGTGGACTACTTTCGGAATTTCCGTTGTGCTGTTGTTGGCGGCGGACTTGTTTTGGTTCAATCGTAAAAACGAAGAACCGCATTTTTGGCATACACTATGGATTTGTGTGGCGTATATAGCGGTGGCTCTGCTTTTCGGTGTTTTTGTCTGGGTAGAAGACGGACCGGAAAAAGGTATGGATTATTTTACCGGCTACTTGCTGGAAAAAAGCTTATCTATGGATAATATCTTTGTTATGTCGATGGTATTTGCCGCATTGGGCGTACCGTCAAAATATCAACACCGAGTACTGTTTTGGGGTATTTTGGGTGCTTTGGTAATGCGCGGCATACTTATTTACGTCGGCGATGCTTTGGTGTTGCGTTTTCATTGGATTTTATATTTATTCTCTTTATTCTTGATTTATACGGGTGCAAAAATGCTGTTCACTAAGCATGATAAGGAAGTTGATATCAAAGATAACAAAATCTATAAGAATCTTTCTAAAATATTCCACGTCACGCCCGAAATTCACGGTGAACATTTCTTTATTAATCAACAAGGTAAAAATTATATGACACCATTGTTTTTGGCTTTACTGATTATCGAAACAATGGATGTTGTGTTTGCGCTTGACAGTATTCCGGCAATTTTTTTGGTAACAACGGATATTTACGTTGTATATACCAGTAATATTTTCGCTATTCTCGGCTTGCGTGCTTTGTACTTTTTACTTGCGGCCATTATCAGCAAATTTGCTTATTTGAAACCTGCAATCTCGATTATTTTAATCTTTATCGGTATCAAGATATTTTTGCCGGAATTCGGTATTGAAGTTAAAGAATGGCAATCTTTGACCGTAACGGTCGGTTTGTTGGCCGGCGGAATGTTGCTGTCTGTGATTAAAAAACCGAATGAAGCAAAATAAGGTATATATAACCGTCGGTCGGCACGAGCATTATGGTTTTGATACGGCTATCGAACGTGAAGATATGTTGGTGGCTTATCAAACCGGCAAAATGCTGGCCGCGATTCTGCCGCCTTGCGCGACGGTGTATCATTCACCATTGGCGCGCGCTTTTGAAACGGCACGCTTTGAAGCGTTGGGATTAAAGTGTAATCATTTAGTCGAAACCGAATTTTTAGATGAAGATGCGCCCAAAAATACCGTGCAAAAGTTTATTAATGCCGTGTTGCAAAATACGAAAGATGATGATTGTTATTACCATATGGTAACACATTTGCCGGTGGTCGAAAAATTAGGCTTGCCGTTTTTAGGGGCCGGCGATTTATGTTTATTAACGGCGGATAATTGGTCGGAAATGCTGGCGGAAAACTTTACGCTGCAAGTGATAAATGCGCCGAAGATTGCACCCGAAATATGGCATAAATTGAAAGTAGAAAAGGCGGTATTTGATAAAATGTCGGCCGATGAAATCTATCAAAAAGTTCAGACACTATTATAAGAAAAAATCAAAGATAAAAAAACAGCGTCTCTCATAAAAGAGGGACGCTGCTTTTTATAGTTTACGCAGGTTGTTTCTTGTTACTTTCCGGCTTTGTAAGAAGCAAACTCCTTGCCTTCCTTGTAAATCGTCAGCACCAGACCATTGTTTGTAATCTTGGCAGTGAAACGATTTGTGAAGACAGAAGGATGTCCGTTCGTCCGAGCTCCGTCATCCCAACCCCAGGCGGTGGCAGTTGAATATGCCATGTTGCCCTGATTCTGGTTGGCGGTGTTCAGCCACTCCATCCAATCGGTTCCGTCGCCGGCTATGGTGTTCACCCAAGCCTTCTTAGACTTGAGATAGTAACCGCCGTTCAAACGAGAATCGGTCTCGGAAGTGAAGTAACTCTGGTTGATTTCGGCCTCTGAAGCATTCTTGCGAACGACAACAGGCAATGTGCCGTTTTCGAAGTGCATACTCCAAGTATAAACCCAGGTCTTGCGGTTTTCGTCGGGGGCAACGGTAAATTTGCAAGCAACAAACTTACCCCACTCCTTCGGGAAATCGGAATCCCAAGGCTTATTTACCGTAATCTTACCGGGAGCCTGGCTGGCAAAGTTGTTAGAACCGAATGTGACGCTGATGTTATCCGTGTAAGAATAAACAGTCTTGTCATCATCTTCACCGGTCTTGTTGACATTCGCACCGGTCTCCGAAGCATCGAAGCTCAAAGTTTGGAACGAATAAGTCTGACCGTTCTTGGTGAAGGTGATAGCATTCGGGTCAACTGACTTCCATCCGTTGTTCTGCGTAGAACCGGCGAGGGTGGCGGTTGTGTTGATGCTGCGTGTTTCATTAACGTAGCTCCAGTCACCGTCCTTCTTGTTCTCCGAGTTGTTGAGCGTCACGGTTGCGGCGCCGGTATTCTGAGAATTGCTGGTCTCAACAGAACTCCAGTTGGTTAAAACCTCAAAACGTCTTGCGAAGAACTTAGAGATTTTCTCGCTGGTTGTCGAGCCGTCCGAGAACTTTGTCACAAAGTCAAGGCTGGCAGTTACACCGTTTTGCTGAACATCCAGATTCTGGTTAATGATTTCGTAGCCGACGGGAACAATTTCCTTTTTGACATTGATTGTGCCGGGAGCTGTTGAAGACTTGGTGTTAGAACCAAAAGTCACAGTCAGCTTATCGGTATAATTGTAAACGTCAAGTGTTGCGGAGGAGTTTCCTAAGACTGCGCTATGGCCGTCTTCCTTGGCATTGAAATTAACCTCACCGAAAGCATGAGTCTTGCCCTCACGGGTAAACACGATGCTGTTAGGTTCAACAGAAGTCCAACCGTTTTCTTTGGTCAGGCCTGCAACCACTACTTTGGTGACGATGTCACGCTCTTCACGAACGTAAGACCAATCACCGTCCGTCATGTTCTTCTTAACGAAGTCAACGACGTTAGCGGCGCCTGTCTGCTCATTGCCGTCCTTTGCTTCTACCGTCCAATTGGTGTAAGGACTCAATGTACGCGGGAAGGACTTGTTAACAGGTTCTGTCGTCTCTGTACCATCATTCCAAAGCGTTACAAAGGTCAGACTGCAATCGACACTGTTGTCCGAGATAACCATCTTGGCATCACGGATTTCGTGGTCAGTTACAACCTTATCCTTTTCAACACGGATAGTACCGGGAGCCGTTGTCGTCTGGATGTTGTCGCCTAACGATACACTGATTGCATTTGTGTAATCATAGACTTCAACAAGACCTGACTTGCTCGTCTGCACAGCCGTTGCATTGACGTACGCCGCACTGAAGGCCAGTGTACCAAAGTCAGCCGTCTGACCGTTGCGAGTGAATACGATGCTGTTCGGATCAACAGAAGTCCAGTTGTTGTTCTGCTTCGAAGAAGCCAGAGTTGCAACTGTTGTGATCGAGCGCGTTTCCTCATTCCACTTCCACTCATCATCGGTCTTAGACTGCGAACCGGTTTTGGTTACCGTCGGCTGTCCCGTGGTCTGATCGGCGGTTGTTTTTTCGATGGCGGTCCAGTTTGTGTTGACTTTTAAGGAACGAGGGAATGTCTTAGAGACCATATCCTTGTCCTCGGTACCGTTCATAAAGACGGTAACAAAAGTCAAACTTGCCGTAACCTTATCGTTTTCAACCACCAGCTTCTTGTCGCGAATCTCAAAGCCGCGAACCTCTGAGCCGTTGACCAACAACTTACCGGGAGCTGTGATGCTCTGGTTGTTGTCCTGATAGCGCACCTTAATTTCTTCAGTGTACTTATAGGACTCACCGCCGGAAGTCTTACCTGTGGAAACAAGCGTAGCCTTAGTGTGCGTAGCAGCGAATGCCAAAACACCAAAGTCATGCGTCTTACCCTCACGCGTATAGCTGATGCTGTTGGGGACAACGGCTGTCCAACTGTTGTGCTGCTTTGATGCATCCGAAAGGTGAGCATAGTTATCGAGGCGGCGTGTCTGTTCAGTGAACTTCCAGTAGCCCTGCTTCTTCTCGTTGGAAGAAGTTGTGGTGATAGCTATAGTCTCATCCGTTGTCTGCGTAGCAGCAATCTGAGTGGACGACCAGTCCGTCGTGCAAACTAAGGAACGCGGTGCGCTGAAACGCTCGTGCTCGGTTTCCTTGGTGCCGTCAGAGTACTTCGTGATGAAGTCCAGAGTAGCAGTTACGGAATCATTGAAAACCTTCAAAAGAGGGTTAGCAATTTCATAACCGGTCACAAGCTTAGATGTCATTACGAGAATGACATCTTCAGCCAGATCCTGGGTATGACCGATGTAAACGGTCTGGATCTTGTTATGCTCCAATGCCTTAGATTTGCCGGCCTCCGAGGACTCCTGCTTGGTAACAGTTGTCTCAAGCTCGTTACATCTTACATCTTCGTAACCGAACTCCACAACGAAGGTACTGTCAGTGTAGACGGCACGCTCGTGATAGAGTGAGTAATCGGTTGTGATGACGTCGGCAGCCACACCGTTGGTGATGGTAGCCGCATAACGATCGGTACGACCGCTTACCAGCCACTTGCCATCCTCACGGACAGCTGCATCGGTACCCTTGCTGACACCTTTTGCTCGATTAAATGTGAAATCAAAGTTCGATACGGTCTTTTCATAAGTATCGATACCCTTGAACTCGCGATTTAAGATAATCTGAATCGGCTCACGTATTACATCGCCGGATTCGTAAGTGATTACCTTTTCAAACGAGCAACGTTCGGTCGAGTCGGTCAACACCACGCGGTTCTTGTTCTCGGCAACGATGCTTTTAATCGCATCATCCTTCAAGATATGACGGGTTGCATAAGCATATACCGGAACGTCAAACGTTTTAGGTGTGACATTGTCTCCGTGCACGTTCTTTTCACGCACCTTTAGCATGACCTTGTATTCCGTGTTAACGGTATTGGCAACGTAAGGAGCGCGCATAGCGCCGGCACGTGTGGCACGAGTCTCAAGAGGTAGATTTGTCAGGCTAACGAAATTAGCGTCAACAACAGTCAGCGTACCATACTGGTACTTGTTACCGTTCACCTCTGTTTCGAAACTCGTGATGTCAACAGGTATAGAATCCCGCTGACCATCGGAGAAGTCAACGAACAATGTGTCGAGCTCCGTGTTGTCGCCTGTCGACCGCGCCAGCCAAGTGGCTGTCACCTTCGGATTAAGCTGGTCCTCAGTGACATTGTACTCGGCATAGCGCACACCACTCTTTGCCTTCAACACAGGGTTAACCATGTTGTTGCAGATAAGATGAGTTTTCGCTCCATCCTCAGTCTGCCAGACCTTTAAGGAAGCATCCATCGGATCCTCAACCGAGACGCGACGAGTCGAATCCCAGTGATGAACAAGTAGAGCTTCATGCGCATAACCGAGATAAACTTCGGTTGTGTCAGCCATAGAAGTGACACGTGCCTTAGCCATCTCGTCCTCTTGGCATGAGGTTAAAATACCGGCGGCCATGAAAATGGCCACGAAAACTACGAGGAAGTACCTCGAAAATCTCATAAAGTTTTCCATATTCTAAGAGTTTTTGATAGTTTGCTGGATTATATGTATGATTAAATTGGGCAAAAATCCTTGTCAACAATAGCTGACCGGAGTATCACAAAAAAATCACCTGCGAAAAGATTAAACCGCATAAAGCAGTTCTTTTCTTAATTATAGCAAAAATAATTGTCTATAATTCGTAGATGAACACAGACATTTTAGCATATATTTTTTGAAATATCAATTATTTTATACAAAAAAATCGCCGTACACAAATACAGCGATTTTCAATGCGTTGAACGTTTATAAAAGATGTTACAAAGCTCAAAAAATTATTTTTTGTCCGATTTGTTATCGTTTTGCGATTTTGCCGGAAGCGGGAAAACTTTAGCCCCGCCGAAGTCAACGGCTTGAGCCTCCATCTTCTTTTTCTCTGCCTCGGCTTTTTTAGCCGTGTCATACGATTGTGCCGGATGATTATAGCGGATAATCGTATCGACGTTAGGGATAGGCCCGTCGGTTTGCGGAACGGCTTTCGGTGTCGGCAAATCCCTATCAAAAGCTTGAGCCGCCTGTTTGTAGCTCATTGTATTTGTCTGAGGTGCAACGGAATAATCTTTCGAGTCGATAGAAATATCTTTAGGTAAACGTAAAATCATATAACCCGAGCCGCCGCCGTATGCCGGACCGGACAAACCGATGGAATAGAAACCACCGATGTAGCCGTAGTCCATATCAATATAGTCTATGGCAAACATTGTTTTAATGGTGGTTGTGCCGATGGTTGTCATTTTGCAGGTATATCCGTCGTCTTCCATAATGATGTTGTTGACGTTTTTGGCATACAAAAGCGTTTTGCTCGGACGGCAAGTCGGTGTTTGGCCGTTATAAGTAACATTCCAATTAAGCATCAGGTTCAAAGCCATCGTATTTTGCTGGTTAACCGATACGTCGGAAATTTTAACGTCATCAATATACATATAAGCCGGTGTTACGCCAACCGTAACCGGTAGTGAAATAAAGTCTTCCGTGCAGGCATGTGTGTTCGGGTTGCCGGTGCAGATGAGGGCTTTTTCACGCGCATTGCTGTCAAACATGTGTAAAAGAGTGTTGTAAATAAACTCTTTGGACATAGAAAGCTGTGTCGGCGCACATTGTTTGGCCCGGCAGAAAACAATTGATGACGGCATTTTAATTTCCGGCTGGCGAGATTGCGCTTGCATAATCATCTCTGAATTATAAGCCGGTTCTCCCCACATAGTGCCGCAGCTTACCAGCGATAAGCACATAACGGAAAGGATTCCTGATTTTTTCAACATGGTTTTACCCTTAAACTAGTTTACAGATATCTTTAGCATAACATAACAAGATTATATGAATGAAAAGTAAATAAATTAATGTTGCACGCAAAAAAAATGCAGATTACAATACGTTGAAGGAGAAAATTTGTTAATGAAATATCTTTTTTTAGCGGTTTTATTGTGCGTTGCGGCAAATTCTGCTTTGGCACAGGTCAAGGTTGTTGACGGGGATTCTTTGGAAATCGGCGACCGTCGGATTCGTCTTGACGGCATTGATGCACCGGAACTTGTACAAACTTGTTTTACCCCATCGGGTGATGAATATGCTTGCGGAAAAGAGGCCTTGAATTTTGCTGAAGAACTGATAAAAGACAAGCCGGTCGATTGCCGTTGCTTGCCTGAAAAAGATCGCTACGGCCGCGAATTATGCGAATGTTTTGTTGATGATACATCCTTAAACAAAACGTTGGTTCAATCCGGCTGGGCAATGAGTTATCGCGATGCAAAATATGATGAATTGCAAGATGAGGCCGAGGCGGATAAACGCGGTATCTGGCAGGGAAAATTTATGCGCCCGGCCTTATTCAGAGCATTGGAGAGGGTAACCGAACAAAAGTAATATTAGCAAAATTAAAATTGCGCTTTAATCCATTCGGCAACTTCAATATTATCAATTTTATTTAAAACTTCTTGCAGATAAGCTTCAATCAAAATACGGCGGGCATCTTCTGAGTTTATGCCGCGCGATTGCATATAAAATAACTGTTCTTTATCCAAGTCACCGCAAGTGGCACCGTGCGAGCATTTAACATCATCGGCAAAAATTTCCAATTCCGGTTTGCAATCGACTTCGCCGCTATCACTGAGCAACAAGGCACGGTGCAACTGATAACCTTCGGTCTGCTGAGCCTCGGGCGCAATATGAATCTGCCCCTGAAAAACACCCTTAGCGTGACCGTCGACAACGCCTTTAACCAACTGATTTGATGTCGTATGCGGTGCTAAGTGACGAATGTTTGTTGTGATATCCGAAACGCCGTTTTCGTTTAGTTTATAAATACCGTTAACTTCGGCAAAAGCACCTTCCTGCAATAATTTGATATAACTTTCGTGGCGCGCCAAAATACATTCTTTTTGCGCAACAAAACATTTATAAGAACTATTACTTTTTTGCTGAACGCTGTTGAATGAAATATGCCGTGTCAAAGCCGATTCGCTTTGCAATTTATAATGTCTCAGCGAACTGTCGGCGGCCAAAAAAATCTCATTGACAACATTGTTGAAATTGCCAGTGCTGTCGCCGTCAAAAAATTCGATTATTTCTGCCTTAGCACGGCTCTCGACAACAATGATGTTGCGGATATTATTGAACGTATCGGTATTATGTTCGGTATGATAACGAATGAATATCGGTTTATCAACAACGATTCCGCGCTCAATAATAAGCATAAATCCCTGTTCCAGATAAGCGGTGTTTAAAGCGGCAAACGGAAAGTTTTCCGTATCAAAAGATTTGTTTAAGTAAGGTTTGACATCGCCGTCGTAAATAGCCTCAACCAATGGTTTTAAACTGACACCCTGCGGCAAATCGAAATGTTCGCCATGCAATTTACCGTCGCAAAAATGAATTTGGTATGCTTCAAAAGGCAAATCGCATTGGTGATGACAATGGCCGTCACATTCGTGCGCCGATGCATCAATTTGCAGATTTTCGGTTTGCCCGACAGCTTTGAAGGAATATTTCCATGCTTCGGTTTTGGCGGTCGGCAGTCCGGATTTGTTGAAGGCAATCAAGCCTTTTTCGCGTAAGCCGGCCAACCATGGAATATCATCGCCCCATAAGGTTATGTTTTGCTCAGCTAAACTCATTATTCGGCATCCACGAAAGTTTTGTAACCTGATTTTTCCAACTCAATCGCCAAACTCTTATCGCCTGATTTGACAATGTGACCGTCGGCATAAATATGGACGATATCCGGCTGAATATGGTTGAGTAAATCCAAGTGATGGGTAATAATCAGCAATGCATTATTTTCATTATGCAGCTTATTAACGCCATCGGCAACGAGTTTTAAGGCATCGATATCCAAGCCGGAATCGGCCTCATCCAAAATAGCCAAACTCGGCTTTAACAAACTCATTTGTAAAATTTCCATACGCTTTTTTTCACCGCCGGAAAAGCCGACATTAATTTCACGTTTAAGCATATCGGCACCGATATTTAAGTTTTTAGCTTCGGTGCGCAAGATTTTCAAAAATTCGGCGGCATCAAGTTCCGGCAGACCTTCGTATTTGCGTTTGGCATTAAGGGCATGCTTTAAAAAATTGTTGGTAGCCACACCCGGAATGGCCACCGGATACTGCATGCTTAAAAATAAGCCGGCACAAGCGCGTTCATCAGGTTTCATTGCCAATAAATTTTTGCCGCAAAACATAACTTCGCCGCCGGTAACTTCATACCCCGGTTTGCCGGTTAAAATATAGGAAAGAGTCGACTTTCCGGCACCGTTCGGCCCCATAAGAGCATGCACTTCCCCCGGATTAATCGTCAGGTTAAGGTTTTTGATAATTTCTTTATCGGCAACGGTTGCGGATAAATTTTTAATTTCTAAAATCGGTTCGGACATTATTTTTTCGCTTCCCAATCATCTAATCTTTGTTGAATTGTTTTTAATTTGGCGGCTTTATAGTCGGCAACCTGTTTTTCAATGTCGTAGCAGACTTTGAGCTGACCGAGCATAATTTCGACGTCGGCAGCTTCTTCGATAAGTTCTTTAATATTGTCTTTTTTGCGATTGACATTTTTTAAAATTTCTTTGGTCAACTCGGACATTTCTTCAATAACCTGCAGCATTTGCGGCTCTTTGCCCCAAACGCGGATGGTGCGGTGGTATAATTCATTTTCATTTATTTTATCGTTGTTGTCCATTATCCGACACTCCCTTCCAAGCTGATGTTAATAAGTTTTGCGGCCTCGATGGCAAATTCCATCGGCAAATTCTGCATAACTTCCTTACAAAAACCGTTGACGATTAAGCCGATGGATTCTTCTTCGGTTAAACCGCGCTGTTGACAATAGAATAATTGCTCGTCGCTGATTTTAGAGGTTGTCGCTTCATGCTCCAAAACGGCAGATTTGTTGCGGTTACGAACATACGGTACGGTGTGCGAGCCGCAGGTCGAGCCGATTAACAGACTGTCACATTGCGAGTAGTTGCGGGCATTGTCCGCGTTTGCGCCGACATCTACCAAGCCGCGGTAAGTTTGATTTGAAAATCCGGCGGAAATACCTTTGGATATAATTTTCGAACGGGTGTTTTTGCCGATGTGAATCATTTTGGTACCGGTATCGGCCTGTTGTTTGTTATGCGTAATGGCAACCGAATAAAATTCGCCGACCGAGTTATCGCCCTGCAAAATACACGACGGATATTTCCAGGTGACGGCAGAACCGGTTTCCACCTGTGTCCACGAAATTTTAGAATTAACCCCGCGACAAGCGGCACGTTTGGTTACAAAGTTATAAACGCCGCCTTTACCGTCTTTATCGCCCGGATACCAGTTTTGGACGGTCGAGTATTTAACTTCGGCATTGTTCATCACCACAATTTCAACAATCGCGGCGTGTAGCTGATTTTCATCGCGTTGCGGTGCGGTACAACCCTCTAAATACGAAACATAGCTGTCATCTTCGGCGACAATCAACGTGCGCTCAAATTGACCGGTATTTTTGGCATTGATACGGAAATAAGTCGATAGTTCGATAGGAGATTTGACACCTTTCGGAATGTACACAAACGAACCGTCGGTAAACACGGCAGAGTTCAAACAGGCATAGAAATTATCGGTGTACGGTACAACCGAACCCAAGTATTTTTGCACCAAATCCGGATGATCTTTGACGGCCTCGGAAATCGAGCAGAAAATAATACCTTTTTCGGCGAGCTGTGCGCGGTAAGTGGTGGCAACCGATACGCTGTCAAACACGGCATCTACGGCGACAACACCGGCTAAAGCCTCTTGTTCTTTCAGCGGAATACCGAGTTTGTTGTAGGTGTCGAGTAAATCTTTATCGACGTCATCCAAGCTTTTCGGCTGTTTTTTTTGTACCGGTGCGGCATAGTAACTCAAGGCCTGAAAATCAACTTTGTCATAAGAAAGTTTTGCCCACGAAGGTTCTTTCATCGTCAGCCAATGGTGATATGCTTTTAAGCGCCATTCCAGCAGCCACTGAGGCTCATTTTTTTTGGCGGAAATCAGGCGGATGATATCTTCATTTAAACCGCACGGAACGGTATCGGCTTCAATATCCGTAACAAAGCCGTATTTGTATTTTTCATCCAAGTTTTTTAATATTTCCGCTTTTTCTGCCATGATGCACTCTTATTTTAAATTCGCGTGTATCATAACAATATAATTCAAAAAATCAAGATAAAAGCTATAAGTCATAAATTTCCCGACATTTGGCGTCGACGGCTCGAAGACCTTTGATGCTGTATTTTCTTTTTTTGGTAAATTGAACTTTACCTTTGGTTAAGCGGGTAAGATATTTTTTCAGCTTTTCTTTATCTGCATCCGAAAGAGTGTCTAAAACCATCTTGATTTCATATTCAAGCTCCGACATGGTTTCGTAGAATTCAATTGTTCTTCTGACAGATATGGTGCCGTCTAAATTTCTGCGGTTGCCGGACATCGTTTTTTCTCCTTTGTTGCAAGTTAAAAAAATCCCGCAATCGAAAGAAAGCGGGCGGATGCTAGAAAACCGTATAGACATGACGGCTCGACTGATTTGGCTAAGCCTTATTCGCCGACATCCGTCCGTGACAGATATCGGCATAGATAATGCTTAAAGTCGCTTATGCCAGACGACTATGTCTATTTTTACGGGTTTTCTAGGCCCTATGGACAGCGTTCTGCCCACGAAACCAATATATAATCGTTGCGCTGAAAAGTAAAGCGCAAAATCACGGAGTTAATCAAAAATAAATATTTTCGGCGTAAGCTGACTCAAAATGGAGAAGTGCGTGAAAAATTTTTTGGCTATATTGCTGATGGTACTGTGTTTGAGCGGTTGTGCCAACCTTAATTGGTGGGGCAGATGGGGCTCGAATACGGTAACCGTTCGCAAAGGAGATACGCTGTATAGTATATCTCGCAGCTACGGCGTGCCGATTAAAGACTTGATTAATGCCAATCGATTATCCGCACCGTACACGCTGTATGTGGGACAAAAATTGCGTTTACCGATTAAGCAGTATCACGTTGTAAAACGCGGCGAAAGTTTGTATTCGATTGCCCGTACTTATAATGTCGATATTACAACATTGAGTAAAGTCAATAAGTTACAAACGCCGTATTCGTTGTCTGTCGGGCAAAAACTTTTATTGCCTGCTTCGGTTTCATCAACACCGGCGACAACGGCATATTCATCGTCCGCCGCTAAAAATGCGACAAGCAAAACAGCGCAAACAACCTCTTCAACCAAACAAAATTATACATCTAATGCCTCTGTGCCGACGAATGCACCGGTTAAATATCGCTCGGGTAAATTCTTATGGCCGGTAAAGGGAACGGTTATTTCCGGTTACGGTAATTTAGGTAGCGGCCGCAAAAACGACGGTATTAATATCAAAGCAGCTCTTGGAACGGCCGTTTTGGCCGGTGATGCCGGTACGGTGGCTTATGCCGGTAATGAGTTAAAAGGTTTCGGCAATCTTATATTGATTAAACACGCCGACGGTTGGATAACGGCTTATGCTCATAACGACAAAATGTTTGTTAAAAAAGGGCAAAAGGTTAAACGCGGCGAAAAAATCGCTACGGTCGGCAGTACCGGCAGTGTAACGTCGCCGCAACTGCACTTTGAAGTGCGTACCGGCAAAAAAGCCGTTAATCCGCGTGCATATTTGCCGTAAACAGGCTCTTCGTTTTATAAAAAATCCGTTAATAACTTGAAATTTTAGTTTTTTCTCTTGCAATTATGATATACAAATACCTACATATTGTGTGAAAAGGAGAAAAATATGTTTATAAATGATGCTTTTGCCGCAACTGCCGCAACCGCGCCGAATGTCGGTTCGCTCGGCGGTACATTGGTACAGCTGGCTCTGATTTTGTTGATTTTTTATTTCTTTTTAATCAGACCGCAACAGAAAAAAATCAAAGAACATGCAGATATGGTCAACGCTTTGAAAAAAGGTGACAGAGTTTTAACCAATGGCGGTATTTACGGTACGGTTTCTAAGGTTGATGAAACAGAAATATCCTTGGAAATTGCTCCTACGGTAGAGATCGTTGTTGATCGTATGTCGGTCAGCGGTGTTGTTTCTAAAGATAAAAAAGAAACAAAAAAAAGTGCAACCGATAAAAATAACAAGAAAAAATAAAGGAAACGAGAATGTATAAATTATCACTTCAACGAATTTTGATAATTATAGGTATTTGTTTGGTCGGTATTTTTTATGCCATTCCGAACGTTGTACCTGATAAAACGAGCCTGCCAAAATGGTGGCAACCGGTAAATCTCGGTTTGGATTTGCAGGGCGGCTCAAGCTTGCTTTTGCAGGTTAAAATGGAAGACGTCTTAAAAGATAAAATGTCTACTTTGGAAGATTCTGTTCGTCAGTCATTGCGTGAACATAAGGTACGCTATAAGGACTTGAACTCATCCAAAGACGGTGTCACGGTTGTTATAGCCGATTATGCAGCGCGCGATAAAGCTAAAGAAGCTTTTCGTAAACTTGATGACGGCGTGGTTGTTACCGAGGATGAAAACGGCGAAGGTGTTGTTACCCTGACGTATAATGAACAGGCTGTGGCTCAGCTGAAACTTCGCGTAATTGACCAATCTGTCAGCATCGTTCGTCGCCGTATTGATGAACTGGGTACCAAAGAACCGATTATTCAAGGACAGGGTTCGGATCGTATTTTGGTTCAATTACCGGGTGTTCAAAATCCGGAAAGTGTTAAAATTTTGCTCGGTAAAACCGCTAAAATGGCCTTCCATTTGGTAGATGAAACAACTTCGGTTGTTCAGGCCAAAAGAGGTAAAATCAGCAAAACTTCTCGTATTATGAACGGTTCGGAAGGCGAACAGTACGTGGTTATCCGTAAACCGGTCGTCGGCGGTGAAAATTTAACCGATGCCCGTGTTTCGTTCCAAGAAGGACAACCGGTTGTCAGCTTCCGCTTTAATACAATCGGTGGCCGTAAATTTGCCGAAGTCACAAGCAACCATATCGGTGAACGTTTAGCTATCGTTTTGGATAACGAAGTTATTTCCGCGCCGAATATTCAAACGGCCATTACCGGCGGCAGCGGTGTTATTACCGGCAACTTTACCACAAAATCGGCTAATGATTTGGCTTTATTGCTGCGTTCAGGTGCTTTACCGGCACCGCTTGAGGTTATGGAAGAACGTACGGTTGGTGCCGGCTTGGGTGCCGATTCCATTCATGACGGCGTTGTCGCTTCGATAGTCGGTTTTGCTGCTGTTATCATCTTTATGCTTTTGGCATACAACTTGTTCGGATTGATGGTTGATATCACATTGTTCTTGAATTTAGCCATTATGCTCGGTGCCATGAGCTTTATGGGGACAACCTTAACCTTGCCGGGTATTGCCGGTATCATCTTGACAATCGGTATGGCGGTGGATGCCAATATTTTGATTTTCGAGCGCATCAGGGAAGAAGTTAACCGCGGTCGTTCGATTCGTGATTCGATATCGGTCGGCTTTACCGAAGCATATCGGACAATTGTCGATTCGAACTTAACAACATTGGTGGCCGGTGCAATTTTGTTTTATTTCGGCAGCGGTCCGGTTCGCGGCTTTGCCGTCACATTAACAATCGGCATTTTAACCTCAATGTTTACTTCGGTAACCGTCAGCCGTTTGATGGTCGAAGCGTGGTTGGCGAAATTTAAGCCGACTAAATTACCATTATAATAAAAAGGAATAAAAAGATGAAAATGTTTAGTTGGATTATTAAAGATACCACAATCGATTTCTTAAAATACCGCCGTATAGCATATGCTATATCGGCAGTGCTGATCGCCGCTTCTATTGCCAGTATGGTTGTCAAAGGCTTCAACTGGGGTATTGATTTCTCCGGCGGTGTATTAATTGAGGTTCAGAGTAAAAAAGGTCCGGTCAATGTAGATCAGGTTCGTAAAGATTTATCGGTATTAAAACTTGATGAATTGAATCTGCAATCTATCGGCCAGAATAACGAACAGTTGATGATTCGCGCACAAGCAAATAATGCTGATGAAGAAAGTCAACGTATTGCCGTTAATCAAATTAAGGAAATTTTAGGCGATAGATTTACGTTTGAACGTATAGAATCCGTCGGTCCTCAGGTCGGTGATGAATTAAAAACATCCGGCGTTTTGGCTTCGGTGTTTGCCTGCATAGCCATCAGCTTGTATATCTGGTTTCGTTTTGAATGGCGTTTTGCTCTGGGCGCACTTATCGGCTTGTTCCATGATATATTGATTACGGTCGGCTTGTTATCAATAATGCATTTTGATTTCAGCTTAACGACAATCGCCGCTATTCTGACTTTGGCCGGTTATTCGGTTAATGATACGGTGGTTACATATGACCGTATCAGAGAAAATTTGCAAAAATACAAAAAAATGCCGCAGTATGATATGCTCAACAAGAGTATTAACGATATTTTCTCACGTACGATTTTAACCAGCATTACGACGTTGCTTGCTT
Source organism: Alphaproteobacteria bacterium (assembly GCA_017635595.1). GTDB lineage: Bacteria > Pseudomonadota > Alphaproteobacteria > RF32 > CAG-239 > RUG410. The sequence continues at coordinate 12,142 of JAGBLF010000026.1, read as the reverse complement.
CGGTTGCATTGTTGGTATTCGGCGGTGAAGCACTGCGCAGTTTTGCGTTTGTTATTACGGCAGGTGTTGTTATCGGTACATATTCTTCCATATTTGTTTCGGTTCCGGTGCTGAATTTCTTTGATTTGCACAAACAACCGAAAGAAGAAGACGTAAATCCGTTCGGCAATGTCGGCTAGTAATATAGACTTTTAAAAGAAATCCGTCGAAGAAATTCGGCGGATTTTTTTATACCCTGTGCTTTTTGTAACTTGACAAAAATATTGTCTATGATATACTGCCTTCAACAAGAATTTATTTAGATAATTATTAACCCTCTTGAGCGCTTCGGCAATCAAGAATAAAATTCATGCCTATGAATCAGTATTTAAAAGCGTTTAAAACAGAGAAAAATGTCTATGCTCTGTGGGAAACGCAAAGCAAAGATGAAGCGGTTATTATCTGCAAAGCAGATGGTAGCCCCGCCAATGCCATGCACTTGAACAAACCTGTTGCGGCTCCGAAGCAAGCACTGGTTCCCGTAAAGAAAAATCAATATGTTTTGATTGGAACCAGTGGCGAAGGCGAGACGGTTTCCGTATACAGAGTTGTTTATCCTTTTACCAACAGCCATGGTGTTCACCTGGTGAAAGTGGAGGAGATATGCAAGCTGCAAAACGGTATGTGGAACAAGCAGCTGCCAAAAGAACTATCCTATATGGTGGATGTCCTGCTATCCAAGTTGCGTGGTTTTAGCCAACGCGTTGTGGCAAATATGCCGGCAACTTTGCCGCTGTCCCGCACTAAGAAAGGCTTCTTTGCCCTGTACGAAAATTGCGGCGCCGACGAATCGACAATTGTCTGTACGCCCGGCGGTGGCGAAGCAACTTCAGTCTTCGTTTTTGACAAAGAAAAAGGCAAGCCCGGTCGACAAGCAATTGTCCCCGTTTTCGGCAGGTACAAAATCTTGCGCGGTCACCAGACGGACGAGGGTCAGGAGATTTCCATCTACAATGTGGTTCGTACCTTCGTTGACAAAGGCGGTCCCCAGGCAGAGGTCGAACTTCTTAACCATTGTCTCAACGGCAAGTGGCAGCAGGAGGTTTCTCGTAACCTGCGGCCGGTCGTCGAACTCTTAATTGAGAAAATAGAGATGACCGACACCGAAACGCTTTATTCAAAGATGAAGTAAACAAAGCAAGGTCCGTCTGCGTAAGGCAGGCGGACTTTGCATTTTAAATTTTTTTTGACTAAAACATTGACAAAATACACAAAATAACTTATAGTAAAGAGAATCAAATGAATAATTATTAAAATTATCAAGATATGATTACATTTTTAGCAGTCAAGACTAACAAAGGGCACATTGCACTTTGTGAAGAGGGTGAAAGAGATTTTGCGACAGTTATTGCCTCAGCGAATGGCGAAAAGTGCAAGGCACTACATGTTTTTAAACGAGAAGAAATTGTAGACGGAAAGCAAGCCATGTTTCGCGTAACACCGGGAATGCTTATTGTGAAGGCACATTATTCTAAACGCTTGCAAGACGTCTGTGTGAAAGCGTATGAAGTATGCAAAGTTTATGTCGATGAACATAACATGGCCGGTGTTGATGCCGAGTTTAAATGCGAGCGTATTGGCGGCAGTTGGACAACACCTCCGCCGGTGGATTTGACCGAAGCAGCCGATGCCGCCGCCGAAAAACTCAAAATGCGCGGCAAAGGCAAAGCGATTTTTGTCCGTTGGACGGTTTCGCACCCTTACAAACATTAAAATAATCAATAAAAACAGCCTCACCCCATTTGTTTGGTGAGGCTGAAATTTTTTAAACGAATAAATTATTTTTCTTCAATTGATAAATTATCAAGTTGTTTCAAAAGCTCGGAATCGGTTACTTGCAAAATGTTATTTTGCTGTAAACCTTCGTCTATTTTAGCTTCAACGGCTTTTTTATCGAGCGATTCGGCATCTTCTTTTAACACAAGCGCATGTTTCCACTGGAAAACGGCCTCGTTTCTGCGGCCTATAAACCAATAAGCATCACCTAAATGGTCATTAATGACAGCATTACCAGAGTTCATATCGGCAGCCCGTTCCAAAAATTCGATGGCCTTTGTATAGTTGCCGATACGGTAATAAGTCCATCCCAAACTGTCTATAATATGCCCTTCATACGGATACTGTGTGTACGCGTCGAGAATCATTTGGACAGCCTGGTCAATATTGCGGCCCTCATCCAGCCACATGTATCCTAAATAGTTTAAGACGTTGGCGTTACGATTACTCAGCTCAAGAGCTTTAAGCATATACCTTTCCGCCAAATCTTTTTGGTTGCTACGATGGTAAGATACGGCCAGAGCATAGTAAACCGGCCAGGTATCATATTGAACATCTTTAATGTTTTCGATTGCTTTAAGATAAATTTTAATAGCCTCATCGTGTTTGTTTTGATTAGCCATAATGTCACCCAAATCATTTAACAACTGGGTGTTGTCCGGGTATATGGTCAGTAAATGGCGCAAGCTTTTTTCGGCTTCGGCGTAATCTTGGATATTATTAAGGTTTTCTATTCGCTTAATCTGCGCAATAAAATACGAACCGGATTCTTGCGGAATTTGCTCATAATATTTATTGGCTTCTTTAATTAATCCGAGTTCTTCCAAAACGTTGGCCAGAGCAATTTTTGAAATATCGTAAGACGGGTTCAAATAAGACGAAGCGGCGATATATATTTGCGCAAATTCGGCGCCGCCGTTAGAAAGGCGAAACATTGTGCCGACATTGAATAAAGCCTCGGCCAAACCTTTTTGCGGGGTGTCGATAATCGGGGCTTTATTCGGTTCGGAATTTTCGATTTTGTTATTGATATTTTTTAACAAGAGCGCGAGCATACTGTTATCATTGTATCGGCTTGAAATTTTGCGAGCCATATCTTTATTGCCGCTTCGGACATAGAAATCGGCAATGATTTCCAAATTGCGGTAAGTTACTTCTTGTGGATGTTTTTGAATAAGCTCGGCAAATTTTTCTTCGGCTTTAGCGGTGTTGCCCAAGAGATCATATATCATGGCCTGATGCATTAATTTTAAGCCGACAACGGATGGTTCGGTATGGATTCTATCCAAGCTTTTTAAGGCCTCTTCTTCATTTTTTTCGCCGGCATAAGTCCAGGCATCAAAAAGCGGGTTAATCAGAATTTGATGTATTTTATCCGTTAAAGTACCTATGGTTTGGCGTGATTTTGCATAATCTCCGTCGGCAAAATCTTTAATGGCAACAACAAGCGGAGCCAACGTATCACTTTGTCCGCTTTCAATTTCCTTGGCGGCATAAACAGCGGCTTCATCAATTTTACCTAAAGAAGACAGTATAACATAAGTCGCACGATTAACTTTGTCGTTGTCCTTATCTTTTTCGGCTACGATTTTGTAATACTCGGCAGCATTGTCAAAATCTTGGCGCAAATGCGCAATACGACCGGCCAAATATGCACCGTAAACAGAATTTTTGCCAAACACGGAATAAGTGCTGTCACTGTTTTCTTTAACCGTAAACGAAGGCGTGTTCCAATAACCGGCGCTGTCAAACTGCGGGTTCAAAGAAAGATTTTCTTCTTTATGCAGATTCGGATACAAACTTTGCATACATGCATATACGACGGCTGCGGCAACAACAATTATGCTTAAAGCTTTTAATATAATATTTTTCATAACTTTCAAAATCCCAACTAACCAAAAATCAGTATATAACAATATTATAAAATAGAAATTATAAATGTGTAAATACGCACAGCGATATTGCAAAAAAAAGTATTTAATAATATAGTTATCAAAAAAGGGGTGCAAATGGATAATCCGGAAAAAATTTTATCTTGGTACGTGCTGTCAGGTGTCGATGAAATATGCGGCGAAGAACCGATGAATTTACTATCTGCCAAGAATGATAAACAGGTAAGTCATGAAATTCCGAATTCCGGCAGACCGGCCACAACACTCTTGGCTCAAGAAAATACGGCTGCCTGCAATAATGCCCGCGAAATATGCGATAAAGCACAAACGTTGGAAGACTTAAAAGCTATGGTCGAAACTTTTGAAGGATGTTCGCTTAAGTTTTCGGCAAATTCAACCGTGTTCGGGCACGGCAATCCGCAAGCCGAAGTGATGATTATCGGTGAAGCACCGGGTGCCGATGAAGATAGAGTAGGTGAGCCGTTTGTCGGCCGTAGCGGTCATCTTTTGGATAAAATGCTGCAGTCGGTTGCCATACATCGGGAAGATTGTTTTATAACCAATGTTCTGCTGTGGCGGCCACCCGGAAATCGTACACCGACAGACGGTGAAGTCGCTGTTTGTCTGCCGTTCTTACAACGACAAATCGAACTGGTGAAACCGCGAGTCTTACTTTTGCTCGGCGGAAGTGCCGCCAATGCCGTACTGGGAAATGCTGAAAGTATTTCCGGCATGCGCGGGCATTTTATGGATTACACAACGGCAAACGGGACTGTTATACCGGCACTGGCCAGCTTCCATCCGGCGTTTTTGCTGCGCAGTCCGGCTCAAAAAGCTAAAGCTTGGTCAGATATGATGCGGTTACAAAGAAAATTGGCGGAGTAGAAGTTTTTTTGAAAAATTAAGAAAAATTAAACACTAATTGCGTATGCTGAAAAAAAATTTAAATTTCGGAGTGGAAAAATGACATTATTAAACAAAGTAGTTTCTTTAAGTTTGGCCGCTGCAATGGTTTTGGGTGCGGCTGTTAATGCAAATGCGGCGCCTAGTCGGAAAAACCAAAAAGAAGATACTTCTGATGAGGGGGCGATTCTTTTCCGTATTGAAAATATTGAGCCGATACGTAACAAAGACGGCTTTATCGACAGATGCTCTTTTATGGTAACCGTTTACAACCGTATGGAAAAAGAAGTTAAAGAAGCCGTCTTGGAGCTTACCTGGAAGGATACTATTTCTAAAAAGTATGATATTCAAAAAGGTGAAATTATCGTCAATGATGACGAAGACGAAGAAGCAACAACGGAAATTACCAAAAACGTAAAAATATCATCGATTATGCCACATCGCCAAAAGAGTTTTTCGTCGGAAGTAGCTACCGATAAATGCTTTACGTTGTTAGATAATGTTGAATACAACGTTAAGTCTTGTATCAGTGACGGTGAATCGATTGAGATGAAGGATAGTAAAATTGTTAATGCAGGTGGCTGTACGAGCAACTTTAACTATATCAATTCTAAAAATCCGGAATACTATTCCGAATTTAAAGATGTTCCGGAAAGCGTTTTAGAAAAACAGGCCGAAGAAGAAAAGAAAAGCGAATTGGCTAAGGTTAATGAAAAGCAAAATTCTATTATGAACCAACTTAAAAACGTTAATGAGATTTTGAATAAAATTAAATAAGGCTGAAAAATGAAAAAAAGTGTTGTCGTTCTGATTTGTTTATGCTGTTGCCTGCTGCAACAGCCTGCCGTTGCACAGACGTTTTCGGTAGGCTCGTCTGTCGGCAACAACACGAGTTTAAGCCAGACAAACGGTAAAAACCCTGTAGCAACCAAGGCGACCGTCGATGCCAAAAAAGCTGCCGCAAAAATAGCGGAAAGTTCGGTTCCTTCGCCTGAAAAAGATAAGGGCGATTTTAAAGATGAACAACTGCAAAAAAGCATAAAAAATATTGGCAACGAACGCCCGTCATACAGCGAAAAAAAATATGATAACCGAGCTGGTAGCGTGTTTACCTTTAGAATGAAGGACGGTAAGATAGAATTTGAAGACAATACAGACCGAAAAGTTTTGGTTTGGTACGAAAATTACAACGTTATTAAAGGTATGGACGGTATGGTCAGATGTTCTATCCGTGTATATGTTTTTAACGATATGGTTGAGCGTATCAGTAGTCTCGGTTTCAAAATCATTTGGCCGGGTATCAGCGCCGGTATTAGTATGAACAAAGTTAATCCCGGGGTAAGAACTCACGTTGATACATTGCTTTTGGGTGACGGCTGTTTTACGATGGATAAAACACCGGTTATCGAAGTTAATCGCTGCCGTGTCAGAGGAATGAGCGAAGATAAGTGTGCTGATGCGGTTCATTGGTTTAATCGACACTGATAAAGCATCGCTTAAATATAAAATTGACAAAAAATGGGGCGATAAGCTCCTTTTTTTGTTGCAAATATGACAAAATTATATTAAAATAAGTTAGTTTCTCATAAGTATTTTAGTTGACATTATTAAATTATTTTCGGTGTTTTATTACATTAAAGAAAGATTGTTTGTCTCTTTCTTTGATTTTGTTTTACCGTCTTATTTTAATAATGTCTTCTAAAATACTTTTCTTTTTTGAACGAGTAGAGCTTAAGAACCTTTATTTCAGTAAAAAAGAAAAGTTACGGAGAATATTAAAAGGAAGTTAAACAAAAAAAATACATAATATGGGAACAACAATCATAATGTTGATTGCTTTGGTGCTCGTTTGCTTTTTCCGCAACGGCATTAAAACTATAGTGTCTTTCCTATGCCTAGGCCTTCTGCTTTGGTTAGGATTTAAGATACTATGCTGGCTCCTCGGTTTGTTAGGCTTCGGCCTTTCGGTTTGGGGAGTTATTGATGTAATAATTATACTCTTTATTCTTTGGGTACTTTTCAGGGATTAAAGAGTAAACACCTTATCGAGGCAGTCTGATTTTTATTAAGAACTTAACATTCTTTCTAAAATCAGACTGCCTTGTTTTTTACTTTTCACAGTCCTCCTTGCACTTTTATTTTTTACTGTCATCCTTGCCGAGCGAAGCGAAGGCGAGGATCTCGGCCGAATCATTATAAAGTAGCCGGGATTCTCGAGCCTGCGGCTCAAGAATGACACTAGATAATGCTGGGATTCTCGACACGGCTTCGCCGGTCAAGAATGACTATTATGTTTTTATGTCATGACCGTTCCTTACCGTCATGCCCGACCACCCCTTACCGTCATGCCCGACCGCCCCTTACCGTCATGCCCGACCGCCCCTTACTGTCATGCCCGACCGTCCCTTACCGTCATGCCCGACCTGATCGGGCATCTCTAGCATTTTAGCACGTTGCCTGTGTCTGGAGATTCTCGGTTCTCGCTGTCGCTCGCCCAAGAATGACATAATAAAAACACAACGCTCGCCCAAGAATGACATAATAAAAACACAACGCTCACCCAAGAATGACATAATAAAAACACAACGCTCGCCCAAGAATGACATAATAAAAACACAACGCTCGCCCGAGAATGACATAATAAAAACACAACGCTCGCCCGAGAATGACATAATAGAAAAACAACGCTCGCCCAAGAATGACTTTTTATTTTTATTGATAAATTAATTGCATATTAAACAATTTGTGTTATGTTACGCCAAAATAATATGTAAATTGCAATTTATAAAGGTTATACAAATGGAAACAAGTGCACTTTCTGATGTTGCGCAGACAGCAACAGAAAAAATGTCTTTATGGGATTTAGTTTGGTCTTCTGATACCATTACCAAAGTTGTTATGATAGGTTTAATCGCTGCTTCGGTGTGGTCGTGGGCAATCATTTTGGAAAAGTTTGCTACGCTGCGCCAGGTCAGAAGACAATCGAAAAAATTTGAAGAAGCGTTTTGGTCCGGCGGTTCGCTCGATCGGCTGTATGAAGCTATCGGCAATCGTCCGCGTGACCCGATGTCGGCTATTTTTTGCGCCGCCATGCGCGAATGGAAACGCAACACATTGATTAAAGGTAAAGCTGATCGCGGTATCCGCGGTGTATCGTTACAACAGCGTATCGAAAAAGCAATGTCAGTGTCTATCGATAAAGAGTTGGATAACTTGGATACACACTTGGGCTTTTTGGCAACGACCGGTTCGGTTGCACCGCTTATCGGTTTGTTTGGTACGGTATGGGGTATTATTAACAGCTTTAACGCTATTGCCATAACCCAAAGCAATTCTCTGACCTCAATGGCACCGGGTATTGCCGAAGCATTGTTTACCACGGCATTCGGTTTGATTGCCGCTATTCCGGCAGTGGTCGCATACAATGCCATTTCAACCTCGATTGAAAAATACGCTAAAACGCTTGATAACTTTATGGCCGAATTTTCAACCATATTATCTCGTGAAATTGATGAAACAACTTTGAAAGCGGATATGGCCGGAGAATAATCATGTCTTTTATGCGCACTTCTACATACAGCCGCCGTCAGTCCCGCCGCAAAGCCGATGTCAACATCACCAATTTGATGGATGTGATGATGGTTTTGCTGGTGGTGTTTATGGTGGCCGCACCGCTGATGACATCGGGTATTCAGCTTAATCTGCCGAAAGTCGGCGGCAAAAATCTGACCGGAGAAAGCACGTCGGTTAATATCAGCGTTGACCAAGAGGGGCAATACTATATCGGTAAATCTGTTGTCACCGATGAAGAAATTTTGCCGCGTTTAACCGCTATTAAAGGCGAAAACGACGATTTAACCGTGACTATTTCCGGCGATACCGATGCCGCTTACGGCCGTGTAATCGGCTTAATGGCTATGCTGAAAGAAGCCGGTTACGAAAAGGTCGGGCTGAAAACGGAGTCTAAACCTTTCGGCAGTCAAAATGCCAAAAATATTGAGAAAAAGAAATAGGCGGCGATGAATAAGTACTTAAAACAGTCTCTTTTATTGCATGCGGTCGTTTGCTTGATGATGCTTATCGACTTGTCAGGTTTCTGGCATGATGATATGACACTCGGACAAACGCCGATAATTGTAGATTTGTCGCAAGTACGCATTGATGAAATGACTAATTTGCCGACTAAAGCCGAATTTGGCGACGAAGATCGTAAGGCAACTGTCGAAGAACATAAAGAAGATAAGCAATATACAAACGATACCGCACCGGAGCCTGAACCTGAACCGGCAAAAGAAGAACCGGCCGCCGAGCCGACATCGGAACCTGAACCGGAAGCAACACCTGAAGAAGTTAAAGAAGATTTCTTGGAACCGCCGGTACCGGAAAAGAAACCGGAACCTGAGCAAAAGCCTGTTCCGAAGCCGGCGCCTAAAAAACCGGCACCTGTTCCGGCGCGTAAACCTAAACCAAAACCGGAGCCTAAGCCGAAAGATACCAAAAAACCGGAGGAAGAAGCCGTTACTCGCCGAAATGCCCTAAAGAGCCTTGAACAAGATATTGATAATACCCGTCGTTTGGATGTGGGTGACAAAACGCAAAACGCTATGATTAAAACCGGTACAGAGGTGAAACACATGGGTATTGAAGGCGGTAATAGCAACGGTTCATACTTCAGTGATTTGACAATTTCCGAAACCGATGCCATTGCCAGCTTGCTCAGCCAAAACTGGAACTTAGATCCTGGTGCTATCGGTATTGAGGGCATGGTTGTTAAAATTCGCGTACACTTGGGTAAAGACGGCTCGATTCGCAAAATAGAATTTGTTGATCAAAACCGCGTCAACAGCGATCCGTCATATCGTTCGGTTGCCGAAAGCGCTCAGGCCGCCATTTATGCAACACAACAGGCATTCAAAGAAGTATTCGGGCAAAAATATGCCGACAGATATGATGTTTGGAACACATTGCTGTTGAACTTTGATCCGCTTAACAAAGGTGTTCGCTAGTCGAGCGGTTTACGCTTGTACAAATTGATTAAAATTTCATCGTAATTCTGTAAAATTTCGGTATTGAGCGAATGCTGCGGATAACACTCGGCAATATCAAATTTTTGTCCGGCTTTCTTAAAATCAAACGCTTGCTTTACCCGCGGATTATAGGCAATATACAGCGGTTTGTGCTCACGAATGATTTGATTGATGTTATAGTCCGGCATCCGATGAAAAAGGGAATTATCGATGTATTCAAAATTAGGATAAAACCAGTAATATGAATATTTTGGTGCAAAAATACTGAAAAGCGTCACATCAAAATTGACAATGCTTGCCTCGGGGTTTTTATCGTACTCGCGCAAATACAGATGCGATTCTTTATTGTTGGTAGCGGCCAGCGAAAAGATGTTCAATACCAGATTGATTATCAGTACGACAAAGGTAATACGGAATATCCATTTGCTTTGCTCAAAGTTCAAAACAAAAGAGATAATGAAACCGCAAAATAGAAACAACAATACCAAATAATGCGGGTATACGGCCGGAAAATATAAGTGATTTACGGTTTCACCTGCCAGCAAAATCGCAAATATATTAAAATAAGGTGTTTGTTTATGTGTGGCATATACATAAATAACGGCGGCGTATGCAATAACAATCAATATCAAAAAATCCGGTAAAACCGATGGGGTGAACGGATGAACAATACCGAACAAATATTTGTTGTAAGTAAAGTTAAGTTGCCAATAATTCGGTAAAGTTCCGCTTACATATAATAAAGTATAAAATGTGGCAATAATGATAAGCGGTGCGGTTAAAGCTTTGGCGTAATCTGCCCATAAGTGCGGCTGTTTATAGAGCAAATAACCGGCGGGGATACAAAGCGGCAATATGCTGAAAGCCGCCGTTTGCAAAAATAAAAAGGCGACGGCAAAAAACGTACCGCTCAAAATAAGATTTTTGAGCTTTTGCCTATCATAATACAGCAAAAAATTATACAGGCCCAACAAATAGAAAAAACGCATAAAGGTATCGGGTTTGAAAATGGAAAAAGAATACCAGCTTGCAAAATAAAAAAAGAACAATAATAGTGTCATCACGCCGGCAAACACACCGCCCATAAATCTTTTGGCTATTAAATAGATTATAATCGAACTGCCGACCGAAACAGTAAATGCCAGAGATTTTGCCGTATACAGGGCGACCAGATTTAAGTGAGGAATAACCGAAATAATCGGGGCAAACATATACCAAATTAACGGGTGATGATGCTCAAAAAAATCACGGTAAGGCACTTCGCCTAAACTGACGAAATAAGCGGCGCGCAAATGCTCAAGCTCGTCTAAAATGATGGTATCATTATATATAAGTGTCAGGACCAGTCCGACAAATGTTACGACCAGCAATTCTACAAACAAACTCAAGTAGTTGTGCTTTATATCAGATTGTTCCATTTTATACTCCGTAATGACATTATAAGAAGAATATTTATGAAATCAATCCATAAAAAAAGAGTCGAGAATAACCCGACTCTTAATCAAAGGAAAAAAGGTAAAATTAATAATTTTCTTCTCTGATTTCAAAATAGCTTTGCGGATGAGCGCAAACCGGACAAGCGGCCGGTGCTTCGGTGCCGACAACAATGTGTCCGCAGTTGCGGCATTCCCAAACTTTAACCGAAGATTTGGCAAAAACCTGCTTGGTTTCGATATTGTTTAATAAAGCACGATATCTTTCTTCATGAGCTTTTTCGATAGCGGCAACGGCACGGAATTTAGCGGCCAAAGCCGGAAAACCTTCTTCTTCGGCGGTTTTGGCAAATCCGTCATACATATCAGTCCATTCATAGTTTTCACCATTGGCGGCGGCAGCCAGGTTTTCGGTTGTCGTACCTAATTCGCCGAGTTCTTTAAACCACATTTTGGCATGCTCTTTTTCATTTTCGGCGGTTTTGGTAAAGATTGCTGAAATTTGTTCATAGCCTTCTTTTTTGGCAACGCTTGCAAAATAAGTGTATTTATTGCGTGCTTGGCTTTCACCGGCAAAAGCGGTGGCTAAGTTTTTTTCGGTTTGAGTACCGGCGTATTTATTAGTCATGGTTTGTTCCTTCTTATAAAAATTAAGACTGAGTACAGTATAGAGATGTCGGTGCAAAATACAAGCAAATTTAAAACTATTCCACAAAAGGCCGAAAACAGGTAATGATAGCATACAATCCATTGATTTGCGGCGCAGGGGTAAAAATATTTAAAAAATCGTTATTTTGTTATTGACAGCGCCAAAAACTTATGTATATTACAAGCCATTGCAATATGTTTAAATAATAGGTGAAAGAATATGTACGCAGTAATTAGAACAGGCGGAAAACAATACAATGTTACCACAGGTGATGTTGTTAAAATTGAAAAAATCGCCGGTGAAGAAGGAAAAGAAGTTGTTTTCAACGAAGTGCTCGCTTTAGACAGCACATTCGGTACACCGTTAGTGTCCGGTGCAAGCGTTAAGGCTTTGGTTGTAAAACAGGCAAAAGATGCGAAAGTT
>JAGBLF010000025.1 GCA_017635595.1 Alphaproteobacteria bacterium | reverse complement strand
GATTTGAACGACCCGTTTACGGGTAAGTAGTAACAGATTGCGTCTGGCAGACGCTAAGCAACCCCGTTCAGGGGGTGCTAGTGGTAAAGGCTTATAGCCGCATATGAAGAACCCCGCGTTTTACGCGGGGGTTTCTTTTTTGACCTGAACATTGACACTTCTTCGTCGGTTTTGTGCGTGTCAGAGTAAAGATGCGCAAAGTACGACAGCTTACGCGACAGCTCAATCAAAGATTCGTACTTTCTCAGCAAAATGGAGAGTTCGTACGGCTCCAGATAGACAATCTCATCGCGGTAAAGAGAGATTTCCTTTGCCAATTTCTTTAATGTTTTCTTATCCTCTTCGATTTGAGGATCCTTGAGATCGCTGTAAAAAGCTACGGACAAATCCCAAGCAGGCAAGTTTCCTGAGGAACCATTGCCAAGAACTTTAAATGTCTTATCCATAATAGTTCAAATTAAATGGTTAATAATAAGAGTTATCTGCACAAATTTTAACAAAATTAATATATTTGTCAATAAAAAATACATTTCGTACATATAAAATATAGCGGTTATTTTGTGCTTGCAGTCACGAACATTTTGTTTTTTTAATGTTTTTTTACTTTTATATGTCACTATAATAGAAACTTGATACAAGAGGGTAAATGATGACAGAAGGTAATCAAGATACAGAATTGCAGAATAATGAAACGGTTGATAATAATGAAGAATATTTACGCAGACAAAAGAACAAGACGGAAGCTTTAATGCGTTATATCAATGATCAAGTGGCTGTGCAAAAAACAGCTCCGGTCAGAAAAAAAACAACCAAAGAAAAAATTAAAGAGGCTGTTGTCGGTATTGCGACGATATTTTACATGACATTTATCGGTCCGTTGTTCAGTCCAAAAGTTAAATCTCGTTTGGGTCTTCGTATTTTTATGATCATATTGATACAAATATTTGCCTATTGGATGTATGCCAATGTATTCAAGGGGTATGAGAATGAGCAAGCTGCAAAAAATTATCCTCAAGATATAATGTATCAAGCTAATCAGGCTCGCGACCAACAGCAGTTAAATACATCAGGAAAAGTTCCGAATTGATATGGTGGTATTGTAATAACTAATATCGGTGATTAGATAATTTTACCTTGGTAAGGCGGATCGGTGCGGTAACATACAAATATGCTTAAAAACGCCGTTTTACTATGAAAAATCCCTCGCGGCGGTTAGGCGGCGGGGGATTTTTGATTTCAGACATCGGCGTTTATCACACCGACTTCGATGGTTTGCTTGCTTGTAATCGCTTGGATGACAGTAATGAACAGAAAACAGACAATTACTGCTACAAGAATAATCACAAACGTAAGATTTCTTTGATAATATTTCTCAATCTGCTCGACGGTTGTCCGACCTGCAAAAAAGACCGGTTCTTTATGAATATTGCTGGTAAACACCGTAACCTGCATACCGGCAATCGGCTTGATTGTCCCGTCTATGCCGTCTCGACCGATTTTTTCGCCGGTGTAGATGATTGTCGGCGCATAGCGAACTGAGTCAAACTCCGCGAAAATCAGACCTTTCTCTTCTTGTAAGAAAGTCGTGCCGATAATTTTCGGCTCAATCGGATCGCTGTCAAAGGTAGTACATCCCGTTAATGCGATGCTGAGCGCAGCAATTAGCACAAATACTGACTTTTTCATAGGCTTTTATGTTTTAATAGTTCAAAAAAGTAATATTCTTTCCTAATTTCATATGCCGGTCAGCGCTTTCAGCTTTTAGCCAAAGTACACCGAGAAGGATACCCCAAAAAGCAAAGAAGATGTAAGTGACCAAACAGCGCCAATGCATAGGATCTTGGCAGCGGATAAGAGCATCAGCGAAATTAATCATCGCCAGTCCTAACGGCCACATATACCATATCAATACCCAACGTATGATGTTTTGCTGAGTTTTGTAGGCCTTAATCACTTCTTTTGAATCGGCATAAAGGAAAGCATGTTGCTTTTCATAAATATCAATTACCGGAAAACCCGCCTCTTCGGGAGTTTTGCCATACTTTTCTTGGAAAAGGTAAATGGCTTCATTTATTCTATCCATATGCATTTATATTTTAGATTAGTTTAACAAGAATATGATTTCCTCTTAAGACATTGTCATATTTGACATTTCGCTTTTTATCGGTTTTATCTTTGGGTTCAAGTTCCTTTGAATACGGAAGAAAGACTTTAACTTTGCGATTGTCAGCCATGACCGTGCCGCGGAAATAATCGTTGTTCATAAAACGTACATGGTCGCGGATAGTCATTTCATAAACCTTATCCTTGTCCAGCACCGTATAAATAAGGTAGGCGGCCCAAGTCATCAATATAAGGCCGTATACCAAGAGATAGCCGATAATGGCGAGAATCCAGCCATCGTACGGCGGTGTTTGCAGATTGTCGTATATGATATACGCCGTTACCGCAATCAACTCCGTTATGATGACACCATTAAGAACTTTGCGGTTGATGTGCCCACAAGGAATACCGGACGCATAACCTACAAACAAGTGTATCAGGATAATTAACCCCAGGATAACACGAGATTCAATGTAATTTCCCATAAGCAATAATATTTAGTTTGTTAATAATAAATGTTATAATTATAAATTTTGTATGTCGCACATTAAATAAAAAATATCGTCGTGTCAAACAAAAAATCCCTTGCGGCGATAAAGCAGCAGGGGATTTTTGAAAAGTGTATATCTCGTCATTAACAAATATCAGTCGTTATGGAAGCTGATAAGCTAACCATCGTGCAAAACGCGCTACAGCAAACAGAACAAATGCTACAATCAAGATAATTGCCACTGTTTTCATAATCTATAACGTTTTAACAGTTAGTCAAATGCAGGTTTAAACCAGAAAATCAGAGTTAAAATCAGCAGAATGATGATGATAGCGTCTTCAACTGCTATTGCCATTCCGTTGAATTGCATTGCATAGTGTGCGCCTAGAGCATAAATAAGTCCAAAACTCACATAAACAAGCAGCGGAGTTGTGTCTGCCTTTAATTTTTCAAGAGCAATCCAACCCCAGAGCAGTAATATTATTGAAATGATCATCAACGCCAAGATGCTTGCATACACAAGGCATACATACACACCAAACAGTCCAAAACAAACCGCTGATATGCACATTGTACCGAGAACTCTCGTTCCCTCATACGGAAACATTACCGAGCTATCAAGACATGGCGATGTTATAATCGCAAGCAACACCAAAAACCCGGTATCAAGGTAATACCCCAAATGTTCAATACTCTGAGCTGAGCTTCCAAACCAGAACAAAAAGTACTGAATGCCAATCGAAAACACAGCCGCGACAAGAAAAACGAATACGTAGAACTTCCAGAATTCCTCGTCAAACCATTTACTGAAAAAATCTTTAATCTTTCCCATAGCTTAAGAGTTTTAATGTTTAATACAATCTGTCATACAACTGGCGATAGATAGACATCGTGTCTTTCGTCGGCGCACCATACTTATCAACCTTGCCATAGAAGATCTGCTTATCATCAGGACAAATTACGAAATACAGCGTAGCCGGAAAAGCCTCAACCGGTAGATGTGGTATAGCGTCATTCGTAATGACGTTGGCAACTGTAAAATCCGGATGTTCATGATCAGGAGTTATCCAAACATCACCAATATCATTTCCAATAACAAAATTTAACGACGCCACATCATACGTTTTCTCAACCAAGATTTTGGCTTCATCTTTGGTGGGCATTCTCAGCTTGAACTTATCAATTGTTTTAAACTTTTTTGCAATTTTGGCTTTGAGAGTTTCCTTATCTATCTCCAGCTCATAATCACAGGTACATTCAAAACAATCAGCCGGATAAACCACGCCACCAATCTCGATACCGACAAAGAGGCTTTCCAGGCTCTTCTTCGGGTATGGCATGGAATACAGCTTGTCATTCATAAGATAGACCGTGTTGTAAGGCGGCAAACTCTCTACCTGATTGGTAAGCCAATACTGGTAGCCCTGAGCAATTTCATTTGCTTCCTCGGCAGTTACGTTGAAATGGCGTAACGCTTTGTAGATGTCAAAAATTTTACGTCTCATAATGCAGTTGTTTCTCGACTTTAACGAGCAGAGGTTCTCTCCGGCGTACATTAAATGATTACTGATATATGTATTCTTTGTTTACACAAAGAACCAATTTCTAATTATATCTTCATAATAGATTGATACCCGCTATACTAGACGAAAATTTTCTATAAAGCAAGCAAAATTTATGATTTTTAGCCATTTAAAACCAAAAAGCTGTCGGATTTTACTTCGACAGCTTTTTTAATTCGATTAGGGTCAGTTCTCTGTTGCCATAACGGATTTGAGCACACCTTTAGCCATGAAAAAATTAAGTATATTTTTCAAAGCATAATTCTGATCAACAAACTCCTTGATGGCATCATTAGCAATTCCGTAGTTCGGTTCATATTCAAAAATCAACTGCGCCATTGTCCTATCGGAATTGTGCTGCAGGATGAAGAGGATTACCTCAGCATCAAGCGTGTGACCGGTCTTGTGGAAGACATGGTACTGGTCAAGTCCCATTTCCATCTGCGCCTGCGGGCAGATTTCCTTAGTTGTTTCACAGAATGTCAGCCAAGCATCGGTCTGTTTAGTCCCGCGCTGTGATTTGGTAAACACGCGCTGACTGTAGATGTTCTGACGCTTCTCAACTTCTTCCTTGAATTTGGCAGAACTCGGACGCTCTAAGAGGTTCTTGAGTAAATCCTTACCGAGACCGCAACGCTCAACGTAGTCGTAGAAAATCAACGCCAACCAAGTATTGCTGTAAACACCAGTTGTACTTTTTCTTGCATACTCAGATAAAATCACAACTTGATCTTTCGGAAGCGTTCCGCGCTTAAGGTAATCTCCCAGAGCTGACATATCGTCTTTTTCAATGCTTGCACGGATAAAGGCGCAAAAGAGATTGTAGCTCATGTTGATATACGCATCCTTAGCAGAAATGGCGATAGACATTGCATTGAGAGTGTTGACACTTGCAATATACCCTTTGAACTCTTCAAAATCTTTGCCTATAACCTTGGCAGAGTTATGAATAGACATTGCGTTGAGAGTGTCGCTTGAGTGACTGACGTTGTAGTAGTAATCCAACTGCTTATCATCTGTCAGACAACCTATCTCCTTGCTAGTGTACCACCACTTTGCCCAGTGCCACGGCCATTTCTTGCCCTGCTGTTCAAAGAACTTTTGACAGGTTTTACCATACAAGTCCTTATCATGAGCGATACACACGGCCCACCGCGGAGCAAATAGGTTAACCAGCCACAGCGTCAGTGGATTGAAGAACAGAAACAATTGCAAATTCCAAAGCTCAAAGAGCAAATTCATTAATTTGGTTGACATCGGTAAGTCAAAAAATGACTGTGAATTGTTTGTAGTAGCCATAATGTAAAGAATTTGAAAGGCTCGCCCAGTTCCTCGTAGGCAAAAGTTGTTAAGATTGTCTAGGGGAACTTAACATCTGCTTTGAGCAGACATCAGACAGACAATCTGCTCCGAACATAATCAAAACCAATTCTGAAATACCGTCACATCACCCTATAGTGCCTAAGCCCTAATCGGATAATAGTAAATCATCATTATAGAATATAATTACTCGTAAAACATAGTCATTGTACAATTAGCCAAAAATTTGTCAAGCAAAAAATACCTTTTTATTTTTTTGTTGACTTCTTGAATATTTGTTGATATTAACGGACTAATTTCAAATTGTTATGATATTTTTTATTTAACCTATAATTATACTATGGATGCGAAAACTTATACGGTAGACGATTTCAGAGATGCTCTTGAGAATTTAATTCAAGCCAAAGCACAGGAAAACTCCTTGGATCCAAGCTTATCAGACTGCTATGTCGATATCTTGTACAAGATGGAAGAGAAGTCAGATGATGAACTCCTAAACGCCAAGCTGTATGCCGATTTGGGAATGGACTCACTGGATGTGGTACAGTTGATTGTTTACATTGAGGCAATGGAACATGTTTCGATTCTGGATCACGCAGAGCCTGCACTCGGAACCGGTGTGAGTCTGACGGTCGGTAAGTTGTTGGACATTCTGAACAAGTATCAGGAACCCGAAGAAGATGAATGAGGCTTTCTGATATAACCGCTTTAAAACCAAAAAAAGCTGTCGGATTTTATTCCGACAGCTTTTTGATTAGGGATCAGATTTTAC
This sequence comes from Alphaproteobacteria bacterium, assembly GCA_017635595.1. Taxonomy (GTDB): domain Bacteria; phylum Pseudomonadota; class Alphaproteobacteria; order RF32; family CAG-239; genus RUG410. The sequence goes on along the minus strand of JAGBLF010000025.1, from coordinate 30,412 downwards.
CGCAACATGAGTTACGGTTTGGAATTTTTCTTAAGAGCACGCTGTACATCTTTGTACTGAGCTTTACAAGCCGCGCTGTTGCGGATAAATTCTTGCATTTCTTTAGTTTTACAGAGTTCCTGCTCGTTAGCAAACATTAAACGCCACAGCATCTTGTTCGGTCGGTTCAGGAAAGCTTTAGCAGCATCAATGCACAGCTCGTTTCCGGTTTCGTGGAAAATGACATATTGCTCGTACGACATCATTTCCTGTATTTCAGGAAGAATAGGTTGTGATTCCTTGCACATCTTGCGCCAAGCTTCTTTATCTTTATCGGTGTTTTTGAAAGATTTTACCAATTTGTATTGTTTGTAGAATCTTGATTTTTCTTCAACCAATTCGATAAATACTTGGGAATACTGTGACTGAATACGTGACATCTGCTGTTCGCTGATACCATAGCTCTTGATATAGTCGAGCAACACACCGAGCATTTGTAAATCACCGCTTCCGGGTTCGGTTGCAACGGCATCAACCAAGATGTTGAATTGCGAATCATTGAGCCTGCCTTTTGACAGGTATTTTTTAAGCTCATCGCGCATATCATCATTGATTTTTGCTCGGTTAACAACTTCCTGTAAAGCACGCCAACTTAAACGCACCTTGCGCATCATAAATTCCATAACCGTGACATTAGCCCTATGTATGACTAGACATTCACCTTGCATATGACTCCGTGTTTCCTCATAGGGTAATTTGGTATCACCGTATTTGAAAAACAGTGTTTCATACGCGTCGGGCCAAAACATCGTATCATCGTCTCTTGTTTTTTGCATGGCTTTCAGCGTTGCGGCTCCGGTCGAATTTTTGACGGCAACTTTAAGAAAATACTTAACCTGCCGGTCAACCGGATACAGGTGGATTTTCTCAAGTTTCATCCAATAACGCGCCCAAATGAAAGGCCATTCGAGGGCGAAGTATTCGTAGAAAGACAAGATGTCTTCACCGAAAAGAGCTTTGTTTTGCGCAAACTTAGCCGTTTTGTGCGGCGCAAAAAAATTGAAAACACACATCGACAACGGATTGCCGAACAAAATGAACGGAAACAGTCTGACAATAAACATAAAGAAGTCAGACAAACAGGTTGAAATAGCTTTTGCCATAATATTAAAGTTTTAATGGCGCGCCGGTTCACTTGCGGCGTAAAATTATAAAAGCTGTCCGAGGAACCTGAAACCGCAAGCGGTAACAGCAGACAACCTGCCTCTGTCTAATGTGTTCGACGTTTATGATTGCTCGTATTGCTGTCTTAGGTGCTTAATCCCAATCCGTTAATAATACAATCAATAATCTACTATCATTATACATAAGCTGGTGCCATTGTATATTGTGGGGTAAAATAAGTCAATATTTATTTGGAGCCGCCTCAGCTGTTTTTTAAGGCCAGAATTTCGAGCTCTTTGAGCTTGTCACGATAAACCATTGCTTGCTCAAATTCAAGATTTTGAGCGGCTTCGTGCATAAGCTTGGTATATTCCTTAATTTTCTTATCGATATTTTTGATCTTTTCGATATCTTCGGTGTCGGTTTTAACAAAGTCGGTTTCGGTCATTTCTTTTAAGGTCGAAGATATGCTCTTTTTAATGGTCTGCGGTGTAATACCGTTTGCGGCATTATAGGCGCTTTGTTTTTGGCGGCGGCGGTTGGTTTCATCTAAAGCCGTTTGTATGGAATCTGTCATTTTATCGGCATAAAGAATTACACGCCCTTGGGCATTACGGGCCGCACGACCGATAGTTTGAATAAGCGAACGGGTTGAGCGCAAAAATCCTTCTTTATCGGCATCCAAAATTGCAACCAGAGAACATTCCGGAATATCCAAACCTTCACGCAACAGGTTAATACCGACCAACACATCAAATTTGCCCAAGCGCAAATCACGAATAATTTCAATACGCTCTAAGGTGTCGATATCGGAGTGCATATAGCGGACTTTGATACCGTTGTCCTTAAAATAATCGGTTAAATCTTCGGCCATTTTTTTTGTTAGGGTTGTCACTAAAACGCGCTCGCCTTTGGCCGCTGTTAAACGACATTCATTCATCAAATCATCTACCTGATTTTCAACCGGTCGGACGATACACAGAGGATCGGTTAAGCCGGTCGGACGAATAACCTGCTCTGAGAATACGCCTTTGCTTTGTTCCAATTCCCAATCGCCCGGTGTGGCAGAGACAAATATAGTCTGCGGGCGCATACTGTCCCATTCTTCAAACTTGAGCGGACGGTTATCCAAACACGATGGTAGGCGAAAACCGTATTCCGAAAGGGTAGTTTTACGGTTGCGATCGCCACGATACATGGCGCCGATTTGCGGTACGGCAATATGGCTTTCATCAATAAAAAGCAGGGCATTTTTCGGAAAATATTCAAAAAGTGTCGGCGGCGGTTCGCCCGGATTGCGTCCGGTTAAGTAACGTGAATAGTTTTCAATACCTTTGCAGTGACCGGTGGTGTCCATCATTTCCAAGTCAAAGCGTGTGCGTTGTTCCAAACGTTGCGCTTCCAACAATTTATTGTCGGCATTAAACTCTTTTAAGCGGATATCCAAGTCTTCTTTGATGTGTTCCATGGCTTGCGACAGTGCCGGACGGGGCGTGACATAGTGATTGGCCGGATACACCGTAATCTCTTCCAACTGACGCGTTTTTTTACCTGTTAACACGTCAAATTCATAAATCTCCTCGATTTCATCACCGAAAAACGAAACCCGCCAAGCCCGGTCTTCATAGTGGGCCGGAAAAATATCTAAGGTGTCGCCGTTAACGCGGAAGGTTGAACGCACAAAATTAACAGTGCAACGTTCATACAATAAATCAACCAAATGACAATTAATTTCATGAATATCAACAACATCACCGACTTTTAATTGAAAAACCATCGATGAATAGGATTCCATACTACCTAAGCCGTAAATGCAGGATACAGAAGCGACGATAATCACGTCGCGCTGTTCCAAAACATTGCGGGTGGCACCATGGCGCATACGGTCAATTTGTTCGTTGATGGCGGAATCTTTTTCGATATAAGTATCGGTCTTCGGAATATAGGCTTCCGGCTGGTAATAGTCGTAATAAGACACAAAGTATTCGACATTATTGTGCGGAAAAAACTCTTTCATTTCGGCATAAAGCTGAGCCGCCAATATTTTGTTCGGTTCCATAATCAGGGCAGGGCGTTGGCATTGTTCAATGATTTTGGCCATAGTAAAAGTTTTACCCGAACCGGTAACGCCGAGTAAAACCTGGTTTCTTTCACCGCGTTCAATACCCTCGCATAATTCTTTTATAGCTTGCGGTTGGTCACCGGAAGGTTCAAACGGGCTTTCTATTTTAAAAGGTGTTTCTTTAACCATATCATTACATCCGGGGTTTAATATAATAACCGTCCGGTAATTATGTCAACTGTCCGAATTAATATTTGAACTTATAATGATCACGCAGATAATCGGCAATTTTTTCGCGGTCTTCCAAAATGGCACGTGTGAGCTTGGCCGGCGGTTCCTGACCGCTGAGTTTAGCCGCCTGGATTTCAGCCTGATTAAGTTGTATGGCGTGTTGAGCCAGTTGCGGTGTCGTATAATTATCTATCATATATTGGATGCGTTTATTGGTGCTCAGTTGTATACTGGCAATTTGGCTCGGGGCCGGAACATAAGCATTCATAACATTATCTAAATCAAGAGACTTATCGGTATTTTGTGCTTCGGTATTTTCGGTTCCGGATACAGCCGTATTATTGATATCTGCAGCTAAAGCATAAGAATTCAGAAATGCCAATATGGCAGCTGTACTCGTTAATAAAAAGAATTTTTTCATAATATTATCTTCTCCTTATATGTTATTTCATCATTTTTTGAATTTCTTTCGTGTCAATGCCGCTGTTTTTTTCAATATATTCGACCGCTTTGCGTGCCGTATTGGTATAAGATTGAATCTTGCGCCGGGTGGCATTGTATTTATTATTGATTTGACGCTTATAGTTATCAGTTGTTTTACGGTATTCGTTTACGGCCTTTGAAATGGCTGTCATCGAAGAATTTTGCGGTTGTTCCGGATTACTTTTTAAATTCTGAAGCCAAGAAGCACTGTTTGCGGAAGAATCATCTTCATTATTGTTGCCGTCGGCCACTATTTTTTTGACATTATTCATTAAAGCCGATAATTGCTCACCTGAAGGCATTTTTCCGTCGGACTCGGCCGCATTTTGTAACTGATTGATTGTATCGGCAGACTGTTTGATATCTTGAGCCCGTTTAGCTAAATCACGAACGTTTTGCGCCGATGTTTCAAATGTGTCGACAAGTTGGTCGTGCACTTTTTGAAGTGAAGCACCGGATGATCCTGATTTATCGCTCCAAGGGTTCGCCGGAGCCGAATCTAAAACGGCACCGGCCGCTGTTGCTGTCGTTTTTTGAACTTTTTGAAGTGCGTTAGTATTGTTATTGACAGAACTCTTAACTGTGTCAGATAACCAAGGATTCGCCGGTAATTTTTCGGCACAGGCAATACTCGAGCATACACAAACCATGCTGATGAATAAAGGTAAATAAGATAATTTCATCGGCTTTCTCCTTTGATACAAATGTATTCTAACATAAAAAATCCGAAATGTCAGTTACAATATTATGACAATTTATGTTTTTTTGCCGATGGTTTTGTTGTTTTTTTGCCGGCAGATTTTGTTGCCGTATCATCATCTTCCTGCTCAATACCGTAAGCACAGAAGTTTTCTTCGGGTTTGGAATGTTTAACAATATAAGCCGCTGTATTGACAACCGTGCAATTATCCGGAATATTGTGGATAACAATGGCATTTGACCCGACCTTGACATTGTTGCCCAGAGTAATAGGTCCTAATATCTGTGCACCGGAACCTACGACAACATTGTTTTTGAGTGTCGGATGGCGTTTTTCCAGTTTTTTACCGTTTTCATCATAAAGTTTACGTCCGCCGAGTGTAACATCGTGATATAAAGTGACATTATTGCCGATTTCGGTTGTTTCTCCGATAACAACACCCATACCGTGGTCAATCATGAAGCCGGTACCGATTTTTGCCCCCGGATGGATCTCAATACCTGTCAAAAAACGAGCTATCTGTGATAAAACTCTGGCCGTTAAGAAAAATTTGTGCCGCCATAAACAGTGATTAAATCGGTATATCGTAATGGCATGCAACCCCGATGAACAGAGGATGGCTTCTAACTTTGAGCGGGTTGCCGGATCGCGATCTATGACAGCTTGCAGGTCTTGCAAAAAAATCTTGTATTTTGAAATCATTATGTGTTATACTCCCCAAAGTTAATTTGTTAATACTTTAAAAATATAATGAATATATTAAAATAAATATAAAAAAAGAGAAAAAAATGGTCGAAGTTTTATTTAATGGTCATGCCGGCCGAATTGAAGGCAGATATCATAAAAGCGAACGTCAGAATGCTCCTGTGGCTCTTATTTTGCACCCGGATCCGCTATTCGGCGGTACGATGAATAATAAGGTCGTATATAGTTTATTCAGTTGTTTTAAGGATTTAGGTTTTTCGGTTTTACGTTTTAATTTCCGCGGTGTCGGCCGTTCACAAGGACAATTTGAAAACGGTGTCGGTGAGTTATCGGATGCAACTATTGCTTTAGACTGGTTGCAAAATATGAATCCGGATGCTAAACAATGTTGGATTGCCGGATATTCTTTCGGCGCATGGATCGGGTTGCAGCTTTTGATGCGTCGTCCTGATATTAACAACTTTATTGCGGTAACACCGCCGGCCAATGAAAAAGATTTTGCTTTCTTGGCACCGTGTCCGACTTCGGGACTGATTGTTCAGGGCGGTCGCGATGAAATCGTAACGCCGTCAATGGTCGAAACGATGGCGCGTAAGCTTAATCAGCAACGTAATGTTGAAATTGATTTTGCCATGATAGAAGACGGCGATCACATGTATAATAACCACCTGAAAGATTTGTATAAAGTCGCCGGACAATATGTCATCAGCGCCATGCAACGCCGCGCACCGATTAAAAAACGCCGCGGCCGCCGTAAAAAATCGGAAATCGAGGACGATTTGCTTTTGGAAAATGATATCGATACCGAAGAAGATTATATTGATGATATCGAATTGGATGATGAGGAATAGTCGTGCGTAAAACTGTTGATAATATTTTTAAAAAGACATCTGATCAAATTGATGATTCTAAAGAAAGCTCCTTTATGGAAAATGTCAAAACCGTTTTGCTGGCTATATTAATAGCCTTGGTTATACGCAGTTTTCTGTTGGAACCGTTCAGAATTCCGTCACATTCAATGTATCCGACCTTGCGTGTGGGGGATTATCTGTTTGTGACCAAGTATACTTACGGGTATTCACGTTATTCTTTTCCGGGCGGTCTGCCGATTTTTAAGGGACGTATCTGGAATACCGATCCTAAGCGCGGCGATGTGGTTGTTTTTAAATTCCCGAAAAATACCCATACCGATTTTATTAAGCGTGTTATCGGTTTGCCGGGGGATAAGGTGCAAATGAAAGACGGTCGTTTGTATATCAATGATGAAAAAGTTGAACGAGAAAAAGACGGACGCTATATTATTGATGAATATTTGGCATTACCGGAGTTTTATCATAAATATAAAGAAACTCTGCCGAACGGCATTGAGCATCAGATATTGGAATTGTCCGATAAAGAGCGGATTGTTGATAATACGGAGGTTTTTGAAGTACCTGAAGATTCGTATTTTGTGATGGGCGATAACCGTGATCGTTCGGATGACAGCCGTATCAGTGTCGGTTTTGTGCCGAAGGAAAATCTGGTCGGTAAGGCTAAATTTATTTTCTTTTCGCATGATGACAGCGGTTCGATATTTAAGCCTTGGACATGGTTTCATGCCATTCGCTGGAGACGCTTTTTTATGGGTATTCATTAATTATGGAAAAATTACAGCAAACATTAAAATATCGCTTCAGAAATCCGTTGTTGCTTAAACAAGCTCTGACACACAGCAGTGTGACCGGCAACGAACGATATAACTATGAACGGTTGGAATTTTTGGGTGATCGTGTTCTCGGTATGACAATGGCTCATCTGTTGTATAATCTGTTTCCGAAAGACAAAGAGGGGGTTTTGGCACAACGCCATGTTCAACTTGTGCGTGCCGAGACTGTTGCCGCCGTTGTGAAGAAATTGCATATTGATGATTATATTATTGCCAAAGACAAAGAAACAGTACAAAGCGTAAATGTTTTATGTGATGTCGGTGAAGCGATTATCGGCGCAATTTATATTGATTCAAATATTGAAGAAGCTATTCGCTTTGTCGAAGAAAACTGGAAAGATATGATAGATACCGATAACGGTTCGGAAAAAGATGCCAAAACCCAATTACAGGAAAAATTTCACAGCTTGAAATTGCCGTCGCCCGTTTATGAAACCGTTGCCAAAGAAGGTACGGAGCATGAACCCGTTTTTACCGTTAAAGTCTCAATGAATGACGGCAGATTTGCTTTAGGTCAGGGTAAAAACAAAAAAACGGCCGAACAACAGGCGGCCGGTAAACTCTTGGAACTGATAGGATAAATTATGAGTACGACACGCTGCGGATATGTTGCTTTAATCGGTGCACCTAATGCCGGAAAATCGACCATTACCAATAATTTTGTCGGGTCTAAAGTTTCAATTGTGTCGCCGAAAGCACAAACAACCCGAACCACGATTAAAGGTATCGGAATTTATGATAATACCCAAATTATCTTTTTGGATACGCCGGGTATTTTTGTGCCTAAACGCCGCTTAGACAGGGCTATGGTCGCTTCAGCTTGGAACGGTTTCGGTGATGCCGACATTAATGTCTTGGTTGTGGATGCCAAACGCGGGATGAATGAAGAAACTTCGGCTATTATAGATGAGTTGATTAAACGTGATGCGCATGCTGTTTTAGCTTTTAATAAAATCGATTTGATGGAAGAAGATGAACTCTTGCGTCTTAAAGAAGAATTCGTAAATCTGTTTAATTTTGATGCCGTATTTATGTTTTCGGCACAATCCGGTGACCATATTACCGATTTTTATGAGTATTTGGCTGAAAATCTGCCGGAAAGTCCGTGGTATTATCCCGAAGAACAAATGTCGGATATGCCGCTTAGAATGTTGGCTGCCGAAGTTGTGCGTGAAAAGTTGTTTTTGAATTTGCGTCAGGAAGTTCCGTATGCCTTAACGGTTGAACCGGAGTTATGGGAGCATAAAGAGGACGGTTCTATCCGTGCCGAAATGACGATTTATGTCACGCGTGACGGTCATAAGTCGATTATTTTAGGGCACAACGGCTCAATGATTAAAAAAATCGGGCAGAGTGCGCGTGAAGAATTGGAAGAATTGTTAGAAGAACGTATCCATCTGTTTTTATATGTTAAAGTGCGCGAAAACTGGGAAGAAGACCCTTCTCATTACAACGATTGGGGCCTGAATTTCAAATCTTGATGTAAACCGGACGAGCGATGATAAAAACCAATGCAATGCGGATTGTCGAAACGGCAGGCATTAATTACAAAGTTTACGAATATAATATTAAAGAAGCCGTCGATGCCGTGACGGTAGCAAGCTATGTCAAAAAGCCGGTTGAACAGGTTTTTAAAACATTGGTAACCGAGGCTCCCGACAATCAGCACGGATTTAACCATTTTGTTTTTGTAATTCCGGCAAATAAGGAGTTGAGTGTTAAAAAAGCCGCGCACGCCGCGGGAGTGAAAGATTTATCAATGTTGCCACTCAAAAAACTTTTGCCTTTGACAGGGTACGTACATGGTGGGTGTTCACCGGTCGGGATGAAGAAAAATTTTCCGGTTTTTATCGATGAAACGGCGGTTTTATTTGATACGATTTGTTTGAGCGGCGGTAAAATCGGTTTAACGCTCGAGTTAAACGCCGAAGCTTTAGCCGCCGCTATTCATGCCGGTTTTGCCGATTTGACACTGGATTGAAAAGGAAATGCCATGACATCTTTACAAGTAAATGAATTGGTTGATATATTAGGTAAAATGAAAAGCTTAAAGCGGACGGGGTGGGTGTGTCGTCATGTCCGCAATCCGGAAAGTGATGCCGATCATTCATACAGTTTGGCAATATTGGCTTTATTATTGGCTCCGAAAAATCTGGATTTGCTTAAATGCCTCAAATTGGCTTTAGTTCATGATATGGCCGAGGTCTTTTGCGGAGATTATATGCCGGGGACTATTGATCCGGCAGAGAAAAATAAAAAAGAATGTGCGGCCTTTGAGCATATTGCCGAGAGTTTGAACCGTCCGGATTTTATCGATTTGTTTAACGAGTTTGAAGCGGAAACAACACCGGAATCTAAATTTATGAAGGCCTTGGATAGGGTGGATAATATCGTAACGGCAAGTTATTACCAAAAAGAACAAGGCATAAAACTTGTCGAAGAATTTACGCAAAGTTCTATGCCTCGTATTGAAAAATTAGATGATAAAACCAAACAAATGTTGATGGAGCTTATTCGTCGGCTGTAATCGTCTCTGTTAAATCGTTCAGCCATGTGTTGATTTTATTATGAACCATCTCATCATATTCCGGCTTTAAGTTGTTGAAATTTTCTGATTTTTGGATGTCGGCATTTTTAGCTGTATCGGCAAAATCGGCGAAGAATTTACCGTAGTTGCTGCCTTGTGTCGAAAAAGGGACAACTTTTTTGCCGGCAAAGTCGGCTTTTTGTAAAAAGCTGAATAACGGAGTAGCCATGGTGTACCACCATACCGGTCCGCCGACAAAGATGACATCATAGGCAGATAAATCCGGAATCTCGGTTGCCAACGGCGGGTATTGTTTGCTGTCGAGTTCTTTTTTGCTTTTGGCATATACCGAAGGCGATGCGTAGGGTTCGGTTACGGTAATTTCATAAGTGTCGGCGTTTGTTTGTGCTGCGATATATTCGGCGATTTTCCGGGTTTGACCACTTAAAGAATAATAGACGACCAGAACTTTTCCCAAATTGTTTTTATATTGCACTTTATCGGCAAATTTAGCCATTTCTGTTTTGTTTTTTTGGTTGACACGATACAAATGGAAAGCGCCGGCAACGCCGCCGACGATGATTGTAAGTGCAATCAGGTAAATCAGATATTTAAACATTATTTATTCTCCTTTTATTTGCCTATATTAATGACTTTTTTACTTCTTGCAAGATATTTTGTTATTGTAAGGAATATATTTATAAACAGATATATTGACAAGAGGGTTATATCTTTGTATATTCACTCTGTGTTATAACATTTTGAGGTTAGATTACAACATTTATGAGTTCTATATCATCTTATATAATCAATTTAATATTGGTTTTATTTCTTGTTTTTTGTAATGCTTTTTTCGTTGTTTCCGAGTTCGCTGTCGTTAAAATCCGCCGCACCAAATTAGAGGAGTTGGCGCAGTCCGGTGATAAACGAGCTAAAATTGCTTTGGATATTAACGAGCATTTAAATACCTATTTAAGTGCTACACAACTGGGTATTACTTTGGCATCACTTGGCTTGGGTTGGCTCGGTGAACCGGCGGTTTCGCGCTTGCTTGAAGATATGTTATCCGGTATTTTCGAAATGAATGGGGTGCTGTTGCATTCTATCAGCTTTGGTGTGGCGTTTACGTTTATTACGCTTTTACACGTCGTTTTAGGCGAATTGGTTCCGAAGTCTATGGCTATTCAGGATACCGAACGTTATGCAATGATGATTGCCAAACCGTTGTATGCGTTTAATAAAATTTGTACACCGATTATTTGGTGCTTTGATCATGTATCCATGGCAATTTTACGCTTAATGCATATAGAACAAGCCGACGAAAATGAAGATGCTCACTCCGAAGAAGAAATTAAGTTGATTATTGATGCTTCACAAAAGGGCGGTGTTATTGATGATACCGAAAGTGAAATTATCCAAAACGCTATCAGTTTTTCTGAAACTTGCGCACATGAAATTATGATTCCGCGGCAGGATATGAAGTGTATTTATCAGGATGATGATTTTGAAACAATTATGGAATTTGTTAAAGAGCACAAGCATACACGTTTCCCTTTATGTGCTGAGGATAAAGATCAGATCTTAGGTATGATTCATATTCGTGATTTGTTAGAATGTTCAAATGAACCGCACAAGGATTTATTGAAAAAAATTGTCCGTAGTATTTTGTTTGTTCCGGAAAATAAATCAATTTCCGAGATTTTACATGAGATGATGAAAACACGCCGTCATCTGGCGATTGTTGTCGATGAATACGGCGGAACGGCCGGTCTTTTGAGTATGGAAGATATTTTGGAAGAATTGGTCGGCGAAATCAGAGATGAACATGATGAAGTTGTTGCCGAACCGGTTGTCAAAATTGATGATAAAACTTATGAATTTGACGGCCTGTTTTTGGTTGAAGATGCCTATAATGAAATGGGATTACATTATCACGAGTTAGAAGAAAGCACTATCGGCGGATACGTATTCAATCTGCTCGGACAAGAGCCTAATATCGGTGATAAAACCAAAGACGATTGCTGTGAATATGAAGTCTTGAGTGTGGATAATATGCGTATTACCCGCGTTAAAGCAGTCATAACGGCGTGTCATACCGAAGAAAAGGTTGCAGCCGAGGGATAAATCTTACCGAAATTATCAGAATAAAGTCCCCGTTTAGCATAAAAACTAAGCGGGTTCTTTATTCTTAAATGAGATGTTTTCGGATTATTCTTTAGGGTTTGACGTTTTCAGATTTTGCCATATTTATCAGAGCCGTCATTTGCTTTACATCTATCGGAGATTTCGCCGCCTTTTGCGGCTTTTCTTTATTTTGCGAAGCATCTAGCGGATTTTTTCCCTGACGCATGGCTTTTATAACTTCTTTATCACTAGGTTTTTGAGCATGACCGGTAACGGCGCGTGCAATATCGCCTTCTTGTATGGAAGCCAAACGTCCGGCCAAACCGTCTCGTTTTTGATCCGTATCAATATTTCCGGCTAAAGGATGCGCCATCTCAACACCGTCGGCAACTTTCATCTGAGCCATAACGTTACGGTGCATTTCTCCTATAACGGGGGTATCTGTCAGTATCTTGTCTCCTAAATCAAGGGCAGCCTTAAACTCATCATCCGTACGGCGCAAAAAGCTTTTTTCCTGTCCTTCGGTTTGTGATGAATGTTGTTGTGCAGCCGTCTGCATCAAATCGGAAATCTGCTTTGCTTTGTTGTCATTTCCACCGTCGGTTAAGTTAGGATTTTTTCCTTGGCGCAATTGCTTAATCAAATCATTCATATTACCGTTGTTACCTGCCACTTGTGTTTCAGGTATTTGCATACCGTTGGCGGCATTTGCATCTAAACTTTCTGCTCCCGGAATATTTCCGGTTGCTCCGCCCAAACCTTCGGTACCGGCACCGTTGACACTGCCGGTTGCCGCACCCATGGCATAATTGACGGCAATCTTTCCGCCCAATTCACCTTTTTGTTTGTTAAATTCGCCGTGCGCATCTTGCATGTTGTTTATCTTATCGCGAAGTTCATAAGCATCTTTTACGGGTGAACCCTCACTGCGTACGGCATTGTTATATTGTTCGGATGCTTTACCGTAACTTTCATTTATGGCTGAAATAATTCCGGTATCTTGGGTGGTGGCGGCAAACTTTTCCAAGTCGGATTTTTCTGCGGCAGTTGCAGTTTCTAAAGTAGCTTTTTCAGTTTTAAGAGTTTCTTCTAAATCGGATTTTTCTTTTGTTTCGGCAATTACTTTCTGAACGGCAGCCATATCCATACCGTCAGCTTCTCCCGCCAGCGTTTCTGTGACATCCTGTTCGACAGACTGTACTTCTTCTTTATCTTCTTCATCAGAAAGCATCACACAATACTCCAATATCGGTTAATCTGCCAATATTATAGCAGACTAACCGATATCTGTCAACAAACATTTGAAAAATGAAGTATGAACAAAAAGTTTTGTTTAGAAACGGAAATCGCGCCCTTTACCCGAGCGGATATATTCCAACCATTCCGAAGTCTTTTTTGCAACTTCCGGTTTTAATGTGGCTACTTCGGCAGCAATAACTTCACGGCCGATTTTCTTTGTTTCCGGAGAAGCATAGTCTGTTAAGTATTCTTCCAATGTCAGCAACGCATTCGGGTGGCAACAGTTATGGATTTGCTTGGCTTTACACAGTTCCATAAAGCGGTCACCGGTGCGTCCGGCACGATAGCAAGCCGTGCAGAAACTCGGAATATAACCGCGTTTTAACAGCCATTGGATGACTTCATCTAAGGTACGCGTATCAATAACGTCAAATTGTGCCGAATTTTCTTCTTCCGGTTCCGGCTCGGCATAGCCGCCGACCGATGTTTTCGAGCCGCCGGACAGTTGTGAAATACCGAGTTCTAAAACGCGTTCACGCGTTTTTTTGCTTTCGCGGGTAGAGATAATCATACCGGTATAAGGCACGGAAATACGAATACAAGCAACGATTTTAGCAAAAATATCATCATTAATACAATCTTTGAAATCATTGGTATCAATATCATCGGCCGGACGTAAACGCGGTACGCTAATGGTATGCGGACCGACACCGTGAACGGCTTCCAAGTGTTCGGCATGCATCAAAAGGCCTGCAAATTCATAGCGGTAGGTTGAAAGACCGAACAAAACACCGATACCGACATCATCAATACCGCCTTCCATAGCACGATCCATAGCTTCGGTATGCCATTCGTAGTTGTGCTTCGGACCGGTCGGGTGCAGGGTTTCATACGATTTTTTATTATATGTTTCTTGGAATAAAATATAGGTTCCGATACCGGCATCTTTAAGCTTGCGATAGTTTTCAACCGTGGTGGCGGCAATATTAACGTTGACACGGCGAATAGCTCCGTTTTTGTGCTTGATATCGTAAATGGTTTTAATACTTTCCAATACATATTCAATCGGATTGTTTATCGGATCTTCGCCGAGTTCGATAGCCAGTCTTTTATGTCCCATATCCTGCAGAGCAATAACCTCGCGACGGATTTCTTCCTGTGTCATTTTCTTGCGGGCAATATGCTTGTTTTTCAGGTGGTACGGACAATAAACGCAACCGTTGACACAGTAGTTTGATAAATAGAGCGGCGCAAACAAAACCATTCGATTACCGTAATAATTCATTTTAATCCGTTTAGCTAAAGCGTAAATTTGTTCATTAACGGACGGATCATCGCAAGCCAATAAAACGGAGGCTTCGCGGTGAGTTAATCCTTTTTCTTTATTAGCCTTATCTAAAATCTGATTAATCAGATCCATGTTGTTTTTATTTTTTTCCGCATATTCCAGAGTGTCTAAAATTTCATCATTTGAAATAAATTCGGCAGCCTTAAGGGATTTCGGATTATATGTACTTATATCCATTTTTTCTATTATCCTAATTTATTTTTGTGTTTCGTTAAACATTGCACTGATGTCAATTTCTTCGAGATTGTCATCAGAATTTTTATTTACGATGTTAGCATCATCTTTCAAGATATCCAAATCGGCCATTTCTGCCGCAAATTTATCATTAAAAATGGCATCGAGCGGAGAATGGTCATTTGTTGAAGCCGTATCGATATCGGCTGGAGTTTCTTTTGTTTCGGACGGCGGAACTCCGAACGGATTATCGGCTTGCAATTCACCGCGGTCGATAGGAACCTCAGGCGTAACATCATTGTTTGGGACACCGTAAGGATCGTCCGATTCCAACAGCGCGGGATTGGTCGGAGCCGGTAAATCAGGCATACCTTCTGTAGAACCTTGTTCCGCGTTGCCGAAAGGTGTTTCGGAAGCATACGTTGCCGGATCGGTTTTCCCTTCGATTTCCGGTAACATACGGCTGATGTTATGTTTTGCCGGTGTACCGAAAGGATCTGAGGCTTCGTATTCCGGATGATCGGCGGCGACCGTTTTGGTGTCAGACCAAGAAGTATCATCGGCATCAAGTGACATCGGGGTAACATCTGTATCATTTAAAAGGGTATTTAAATCAACAATATCTTCTGTTGCTGAAATATTGTCGGTTACGGTTTTTTCTTCGGCAATCGGCTCGATAACAACCGGTTCTTCTTCCGGAGCCGGTTCTTCTTCGGCAATCGGCTCGATAACGGCAGGTTCTTCCGCCGGAGCCGGTTCTTCTTCGGCAATCGGCTCGATAACAACCGGTTCTTCTTCCGGAGCAGGTGCTTCTTCGACAATCGGCTCGATAACAACCGGTTCTTCTTCCGGAGCAGGTGCTTCTTCTTCAACAACCGGCTCGATAACAACCGGTTCTTCCGCTGGAGCAGGTGCTTCTTCAACAACCGGCTCGATAATGGTAGGTTCTTTTTCCGACGCAGATGCTTCTTCGATAGCCGGTTCAACAACCGGGGCAGATGTTGCAACAATCGGTGCAACGGAGATACCCTTATCTGCCAATTCTTGTATTACAGGGAGTAAATAATCCAACTTAGTAATAATGTCATCCAATTTGACCTGGGCATCTTGTTGTTTGGTCCGCAGGTCGGCTAGGTCAGATTCCAATTTGTTGATCGAATTAACGGTTTGCGTATTATTCTGCCCCATTTCCGTCCCGATTTGAGAAACGGTTTGTTGCAAAACCTCCATTTCAGGTGTATTGCCGCCGGCAGAACTGCTGCTGATATTAGTGATGAGTGAAGAAATTTGCTCGGGTAAAGCTGTAATACCTGCTAATGAAGAGAAAATTTGCTCGGTTTGCGATGTCGAAGCTTGTTGAATTTCATTTAAGCGATTATTAATACTTTCAAAACCGAAATTCACGTTTTTGTTTGGATTTGCTTCTTGTAAAGCGGTTAATTGCTTGGTAATTTTTTCAAAACCGAGATGGATAGCTTCAGCCGTATTTGAACCATCGGCAGTTAATTTTTCCAAAAACGGGGTAACATGGTCTTCCTGCGGTTCGGTAGCTGTTTGCGGTGATGTGTGTATTTCTTGCAGCTTATCATTAATTTTGTTGAAAAAAGCCGTGTCTTGTTTTTTGTTTTGGTAGTTTTCAAAACCGACGGAAACCAAAGAGGTAATCACGGTCGAAAATACAAATAAAATAAGGGAACCGTATGAGAATATTTTGGCATTTTCACTTTGTTGGTTAATAAATCCAAAGTATAAAAATGCACAAAATAGGCAAACGCTCAAAAAAATACCGAGCATTCTGACTAAAGCTAAAACGAATCTCATAGATGTTTCTCCTCATAATTTTTAACAAGCATATAAGGCTACTATAAGCTTCTTTTTATAAAATGCAACAAATTAGCTTTGTTTATTCGCCGTTTATGTGTTAAAAAGTTTGTTCGCGGGTTTTGTGTAATACAATATCCGGAAAATCTTCGTGAACTTTGCCTAAATGCCAAGCATTGCGTGCCAGGAAAACCCGTGCACCGTCATAATCCTCGGCCAAATTGAACATATTTGTATTGTAGAATTTATCCAATTGAGCTTTGTCTTCGCAACTTATCCAACGGGCTGTGAAATATTGTGTCGGTTCAAAAATTACGTCGATATTGAACTCAGTACGCAGTCTGTCGGCAATTACTTCAAATTGCAATACGCCGACAACACCGATGATATATTCGGCACCGGACAAAGGCTTAAATACGCTCGCGCCGCCTTCTTCGGCAATTTGCTGTAAGGCATTAGCCAAGTGCTTGGATTTAAGCGGATCTTTGGCGCGAACGGATTTTAATAATTCCGGCGCAAAGCTCGGAATACCGGTATAATGAATTTTTTCGCCTTCGGTTAAAGTGTCGCCGATTCTGAGTTGCCCGTGGTTCGGGATACCGATAATATCGCCGGCATTGGCATCTTCGGTCAGTTCGCGTTCTTGCGCCAAAAACATAACCGGTGTGGCGATTTTAATTTCTTTACCGGTTCGGATTTGTAATAAACTCATGCCGCGCTTAAAATGGCCGGAGCAAATGCGCATAAAGGCAATACGGTCACGGTGTTTCGGATCCATATTGGCCTGAATTTTGAAAATAAATCCGGTAACTTTCGGCTCATTGGCATTGACAATGCGCTCGGCACTCGGTTGCGGGCGCGGCGTAGGGGCAAGTTCATGCAAACCGTTTAAGACTTCACGCACACCGAAATTGTTGATGGCACTGCCGAAAAAGACCGGGGTTAGTGCACCTGAAAGATAATCTTCCAAGTTAAATGCCGGACAAAGTTCGCGCACCATTTCCACATCTTCGCGCAGTTTGGCGACAGCGTGAGCCGGCAATAAGGTATCCAACTTCGGATCATCCAAACCTTGGCAGGTTTCAATCGTATCGTTGATTTGTGATTTATCGCCGGTTTTATTCATTAAAATTAATTGATCGTTGATTAAGTCGTAACAACCCAAAAAATCTTTACCGCTACCTATCGGCCAACTGGCCGGCGTAACCTCCAGAGCCAAAGTGTTTTCGATATCATCCAAGAGTGCAAACGGATCCAGACCTTCGCGGTCGAGCTTGTTGATAAATGTAAGAATAGGGATGTTGCGCAAACGGCAGACTTCAAACAATTTTTTGGTTTGCGTTTCAATACCTTTGGCGGAATCAAGTACCATAACGGCAGAATCGACCGCAGTTAAAACACGGTAGGTATCTTCCGAGAAGTCTTCGTGTCCCGGTGTATCCAATAAATTAAAAGTAATACCGTTATATTCAAAGTTCATAACTGAAGAAGCCACGGAAATACCGCGTTCTTGTTCGACTTTCATCCAGTCGGAATGAGCTTTACGATTTTCGCCGCGCGCTTTGACGGCACCGGCCTGCTGAATGGCACCACCGAACAGCAGCAGTTTTTCCGTTAAGGTCGTTTTACCGGCATCCGGGTGTGAAATAATCGCAAAAGTCTTGCGCGGATTAGTGTTTTCTGGCATATTTTCCTCATACATTTTTATAATATGGTTCTCTGTTATCTTAAAATTATTTTTTTTGCAACATTTTTTTTATGCGTTATATGTGTTTTTTTGCTTGATTTATCATAATATTTATGTTTTACTTCTGCCAGTTTACAACTACCGTGCGGATATGGTGGAATTGGTAGACACGCCAGACTTAGGATCTGGTGCCGCAAGGTGTAAGAGTTCGAGTCTCTTTATCCGCACCAACTTTATTAACGGGAATAGAGAATAAAATGAATTATAAAGAAGAAAAATCAAAAGGTTTAAACAAAAAATATACCGTAACCATTGCCGCTGCCGATTTTGCCGCCGCCGTGGATAAAAAATTAAACGAAGTTTCTAAAAATATTAAATTACCGGGTTTTCGTGCCGGTAAAGCACCGAAAAATATGATTGAACAAAAGTATCGTCCGTCGGTTTTGGGCGAAGTTTTGGATGATATGATTCGCGATGCGACAAATGAAGTTATTGAAAAGAATAATTTACGTCCGGCTATGACACCGGATGTTAAAATTGAAAAATTCAAAGACGGCGAAGATATTTCATTTACTATTGAAACAGAAGTTTTACCGGAAATTGCATTGGGCGATTTTTCTAAGATTTCTTTGAAAAAGTATACAGCTAAAGTTCCGGCCGAAGAGGTTGAAAAAGCTATCAAATATATGTCTGATTCTCGTCGCGATACCGTCAAGGTTGAAAAAGATCGCGCTGCCAAAAAAGGCGATGTCGTTGTTATCGATTTCGTCGGATCGATTGACGGGGTTGAATTCCAAGGCGGTAAGGGCAATGCTTATCCGTTGGAACTCGGTTCTAACTCTTTCATTCCGGGTTATGAAGACCAATTAATCGGTCATAAAGCCGGGGAAACCGTTGATGTTAAAACAACATTCCCAACTGAATACCATGCCAAAGATTTAGCCGGTAAAGAGGCTGTGTTTGTTACAACCATTAAAGAAATCCGTGAATACAAACCGGTTGAGGTTAACGATGAATTTGCCAAATCTATGGGCGCTTCTGATTTAGCCGATTTGAAGTCTAAAATCGAAGCTCGCATTTCCGATGATTATGAATCGACTTCCCGTATTAAATTAAAACGTGACTTACTCGATGTTTTGGATAAAGAATACAACTTCGAAGTTCCGCAGAAATTGATTGATGCCGAATACAGTTCAATCGAAAAGCAATATCAAAATGCCAAAGCTCAGAACAGACTTGATGAATCTGAGAAAAATCGTGATGAAAAAGACGTTTTGGCTGAATATAAAGAAATTGCTTTGCGTCGTGTTAAGCTCGGCTTGTTGTTATCTGAAATCGGCAATAACGCTAAATTAACCGTTACGGCCGATGATGTAAACAGGGCTATTATGAACGAAGCCAAAAAATATCCGGGACAAGAAAAAGCCGTATTTGATTTTTATTTGAAAAATCAACAGGCTGTCGAATCTTTGAAAGCTCCGGCTTATGAAGAAAAGATTGTTGACTATGTTTTGAGCAAAGCCAAATTAACCGATACCGAAGTTTCGGTTGCCGAGTTATATGACTTTTCTGCTGAAAGTGAAAACAGCTCAACAAAAAAGAAGACTAAAAAGTCTGCCTAATTCTCCCGATAAAAGAGAATTGTATGCAAAATAATAAATCCTCAGGTATTAAGCCTGAGGATTTATTATTCTAAAACTGATGAAAACGGATTAATAAAACTTCCAGCCAATTGAACAAGTATCTGAGCCGGAACAATTACAAGCAGTAGCCGCTACATCTACCGGCATAGGAACAGATAAGGTTGAACCGTTTGGACAAGCAATTACTTGAGATGCCGATTTTGAACCGGTGCAACCGCTGAATGTTCCGTCAATAGAAATCCAAGGAATGCCTATGGCTAATAAACCTGATGAAGAACCGGAACCCCAATCGTAAGTCGCTAATTCCATGCAGGCTTCTTCAGGTAATCCATCATATAAAATATCAAAAGCTTTGTGGTCATCGGCGCCGGATTTCTTAGATTGATTCCCGATTAAAACATTACCTCCAAAAGGGTTTTCTAAACCGGTTCCGGCAGTATTCCACATTTCATCGGGAACAAGATGAGCTTTCTTGATGATTTTTATACCTGATGTATCCCAAGATGCTAGCCCGTTATAACCCTTTTGGGTACCATATAAAGTTCGGATGTTACCGACAATTTGTGACACTTGATCAATAGTTTTATTGATCTTAAATTTCGTCATAGCTTTGGAATAGCCGGCGATACCACCGACCGACAGCACACCGATGATGGCCAAAACGCCCAACATCTCAATCATACTTCTTCCGCTCTGTGCGGCACCTGCTTGCAACTTTCTCGCTTGTGTACCTTTGTTGTACACGGCACTCGAAAATTGCGGCGCATCTGCAGCACATATCGAAAGAAGGCCACTCTCACATTTTACTGTCATTCTTGAGCCAATATTTTTACCTGTCATTTTTGAGCCAATTTTTTTACCTGTCATTTTTGAGCCGTAGGCTCGAGAATCTCGGCTGCTTAAAATGATTCGGCCGAGATCCTCGCTTTCGCAAGGATGACTTTTTTTGTTATCAGCAAAAACGGAATTAGAATTAAGGCTCAGAACCTCAGAATCTGCAGAGAGACCTTGCTTAGTTAAATTTAACATTTGTCTTTCTCCTAGGAAAAGTTGAAATTATTGTATATAATATTAATCATCGTATCTTAATTTCTAATTAAAGTCAATAATAATATTGATTTTAGTTATATTTTGCTAATCTGAAATGGTCGGAGGTTGTCATGGACAGATATTTAATGCAAAATTTACAACTGAATGAGGAAGTTCTTTTAGAGCCACGGTTACATTGGAGTATTTACCTTGATAAGTATTTTGATATGGCTATATTGTTTGCCGTTTTTTGCTATTTCATGAATGGGTTGGCGGAAGAAACAAGCTTTTTTCAGCGTTTTTTTTGGCAGTCGGAAGCTTTTATCGGCGGCATTATACTGATCCGTATTGTATATGTTTGGTGCAAAAATCGTTCAGTGGAAATGGCGGTAACAAATTATCGCGTTATCTATAAAATCGGTTTTTTGAATATACGAACCGAAGAATTGGAAATCCGGCGTATTGAAGCTGTTGAAGTCAGACAATCATTTGTCGGCCGTTTGCTTAATTACGGTAATATAAATTTTTCAGGCACAGGTACGTCAAAAGTGACGTTTTATCGTGTATTTGCACCGTGGCGGGTTAAAGAATTAATCGAGGAAATTCTGCGTTATAACAGCTGATTATAAAAAAACACCTCAGACGAGGTGTTTTTTATGCAGAATGTCGGATTAAAGCGGTTCTTTATTACAATATTCACTCGGTATGATAAAATCGTCCGGCTTTTTATCGGCATAGCGGATAATAAGATGTTTACAGATGTTTTCATACAGATAATTCTTCCCGCACCAAATGTAGATATCTTCATCAAAATCTACAGGATGGTGATAGACAACTGTCGCAACGACAATCGGAACTTCGTACAAATTATCGGTCAATTCTGTGTCCGTCAATGACGGATAACGTACAAAATAAACATCATCTCCGTTCGGCAGGCGGGATAAAAAATAATCCCCGAAATCGGTGTTAAGCATAGAAGCCATTAAATTTTTTATTTCCTGATAATAAGGGAGCCGGCCCAAATACAGCAATTCTTCAAAATCAAACGGTTCACATTTGTTAACAGCCTGTTTGCCAAGCAATATACTGTCCGTATACGAAAGGTTGAGCTTTAATAAAATATCCTTCCATGTTGAATTTTCATCAACTTCTGTTGTGTGTGCGGCATAAAAACGTTTCCATTGTTTTATACGCCTGATGATTTGTTGTTTCATACGTAATAATTAAATTAATGATTGAAAATACGTTAATTATAAATTGATGAAAGATAAGCTAAATCAAAAAAGTATGTTAGTCAAGTTTTGTTTTTTAGTGCTATAAACACAAATCCCTCGCGGCGGTGAAGCGGCGAGGGATTTGTGTTTAATTAATGAATTTCGATTATGTCTGCCGGCAGACTAAGCTTGTAATGACTGTATCAGGCTTTTAATAGAGCTCCGTGATTGCTTGGTTACCGAAACAACTTCTGCCTTGAAATTGTAAGGCTCTCCAACAATACGAACTTCTACTTCGGTACCTGGGGTCGGCAGGTTTTGCGGCATTTTTGCCTGGCCGATGACATCAATCGAAATCCGTACGGGCTTCGGAAGTGTCTTTCGGACATCGTTGCAACCATGTACAACAGCACTGAGCACAAGTAGCTCAAATCTTGACAGATTTGTACCGATATCTTTGGTATCGGTGATTGCAATTCCGCAGAGGGTAACATTAATTTTTTCCATAAGCATGACCGGAATTTTTTTATGAGGCTTATTTGACCGGTATCCTCAGGTTAATAAATACAATATAATGATTTTGTATGGTAAAAATATCATCTTCAGCCGATTATGTCAATCATAAAATCGTCAAAATCCACTCTGTACCTGCGATAAAGTCCGTGTAAAAATAAGCCTGATCGCGTGTATAACTGCCGGGCTGACACGTCAGGCAATTTTCAAATTTTAAATTTATTTAAATAAATAAAAGCTTATCATGAAGAAAAACGTTGAAAGGATGTACTATGGAACTGATAACACCGGTATCGCCCGAAAGGGATTATGCAAACAAAAAAATCGTGTTTTTGGCAGGTCCGATTAAAGGTGCGCCCGATTGGCAAAGTCAAGCCGTTAAAGATTTGGCAGATTTGGATGTATATGTTGCTAATCCGCGTCGCGAAAACGTGCAGAATTTTAATTTGGATATGCAGGTTGATTGGGAAAGCCGTTTTTTAGCATCTGCCGATGTGATTATGTTTTGGATTCCGCCGAAAGTTGCTGATGTTGCCGGTCGTGATTATGCCCAAACTTCACGCTTTGAATTAGCGGAATGGATGGCCAAAACCCATTATAATCATACGCGCAAACAAGTGGTTATCGGAATTGATGATGCCTTTTTCGGCAAGAGTTATATTGTTAAGCGGCTACAGACGGAAAATGTGCCGGTTTATTCAACTTATGCCGAAACGCTTAATAAAGTCCGCTCGTTATTAAATAGCGGCGGGCGGGTTTTTTTTACTTCCGATACGCATTTCGGAAGTTCGCGCGCCATGACACTTTCGCGCCGTCCTTTTATTTCGGTTAAAGAAATGGACACCGCACTTATCTTGAATTGGAATAATGAGGTGGCTTCCGATGATTTGGTGTATCATTTGGGCGACTTCGGCGACTTGAATATCCGTCCGTATTTGCACGGCAAGATACACTTGATTTTGGGCAATTATGAAACCGATGCCATAAAAGAAAATGCCGATTTAGAGCAACAACTGAAAAAGTGCTTTGCCGACGTTTTGCCGCACAATACCTTGACTTTGAAAAACGGCGAACCGGTATATTTAACCCATAAGCCGAGCGAGTGCAAAAAGGATATGTTCAACTTGTTCGGACATATCCACGGCTTAAGAAAGGTAAGTACCAACGGCTTAAATGTCGGTGTTGATGCCAATCATTTCCGCCCGATTAGCGAAGATGACGTACTGTTTTTCAAAAATGCCATATTAAACCATTATGACTATGAGGTGTTTTTATAATTCGGTAAATTTCATTTAAAAAATCCCTCGCGGCGGTTAAGTGGCGAGGGAACTTTGATGAAGAATGAATTTATTTTTTTGGTTTGCGCTGCAACATTGACAGAACCCATAAAACGGCATATACGGCAAGTGCCAATATACCCCATCCTTGAGCGGTCAGTGCAGAACTTTCAAAACCGAAACAAATACCGACCATACCAATCATCCATATAAAAATAACCGATATTGACAGCATCGATTTGTTATTGTATCGACGGCGCAATTCAGCTTTTCTCAACCGAATTTTTTGATCTTCAGCCGATGTGTCTTCTTGGAATATTTCGGGATATTTTTTGCCGAAATGCCAGAGATGATACGTCAGTATCAATAATACAAAAATAATCGCCAATGTCCACACTTGAATATAGGGTAGAACATCCTTTGCCAGTACTTCTGTTTCCATAATCCGTTGATTTTAAGTGTTAATCAATAAATGTACGATATTTTCGTTTTATAACGATACAAGAAAATTAGAACTTCAATTGATTTTTCTAATCAAAAGGTAAAATGATTTTGTCACCGCAAGCTTCAAGTTTTTTGGTTTTCTTGTTCAGAACAATCCCGCTTGAGGAAATGCGTGCCGGATGATTCGGATCTTTTCGTGCTTTATACAGCGTAATCAAATTGATAATCGTTTCAACCAACTTTTTGATTAAATACATTATCAGTCCTGTCAAAACGACAACAGCAATAAGCAATAACATTTCTTTCATAAGTAATAATGGTTTTAATGATACAACGTTATAATTATAAATTTTCTGTTGCACATGTTACATATGAAGTATGTTAAAGTCAAACAAAAAAATCCCTCGCGGCACTTCAGCGGCGAGAGACATTTTGCTTTATTTATATCGGATGTTCCGGGCATAAATTATTTTCCCGAGGCGGCGATGATTTTCTCGATGTATTCATGCGGAATATTGAGCTGACCTTTACCGATACCGAGTGCTATGCCGTAATGGGCACTTTGGCCGTGAAAATCCGAACCGCCGCTTTTTAATAACCCCAATTCATCGGCCCAGGATTGGTATTTTTTCATATCATCGGCACTCATATCCGAATGTTGAACTTCCATTCCTTGCAAGCCGACCTTTTTAAGGCGGGCTATTTCATTATACAAATCGTGGTCGTTTAATTTTACAAGGCATGGATGCGCTAAAACAGAAACCGCGCCGGTTTGACGGATAAAATCTATGGTTTCTTCAACGGAAGGGGATTTTGCCTCAACGTAAGCCGGACATCCGCGCCCCAATAATTCTTTATAGGCCATTTCTTTTTCCGGTATTTGTCCGGTGGCGTATAAATAGTTGACAATATGCGGTTTTACGATGACATTACGTTTATTGCCGTGTTCATCAAAAACAACATTTTCCCATTCTATTTTATAGCCGAGTTTTTGCAATTTTTCCAAACGCATAATATTGGCTTCTTCGCGATATTTCATTAAGACGGTTTGATGTGTATGATACGGCGCAAAATCAGTGATGTTAAGAGCGATGATTTCCATATCTGCCTGATAATTAGTGTTCAGCTCACAGCCGTTAATCGCCAGTAAATCCGGATATTTTTGAGCAGCTTGTTGAAATTCTTTGCAACCGTTGACGGAATCGTGGTCGGTTAAAGCCAGAGCCGTCAGGCCGATATTATGTGCCATTTCAACCAATTCTGCCGGTGTATTTGATCCGTCTGAAAAAGTAGAGTGTGAATGTAAATCGATCATATTTTTCCCCGTTATTCTGTGATGGTATCGTCATCTTTAATAAAGCGAGTTCCTTCGATAATAGTCAGATTATCCCGTGTCATATTATATGCAGGCAAAGCAATATCAAAATCCGGACGTTCGTCAGGCGAATTTTTAATGCCCATAAATGTAATCAGCGTATTATATAACAGATCGCTGGTCCAATACGAATTTTTATGTTCGTTTAAGGTTGCGATAATGTCCGGATGTAACCGGGCAAACGTTTCGGAAAAAACTGTAAACAACGGAATATGTGCCATGTGCCAGGTAAATTTACTGATTTCGTGAGTTATACCTTTATCCGGATCTTCGCCGTGGTCGGATAAATAAGTAAAGGACATAAAATCAGGATGTTGAGATACTGTATCATATAAAAGCGACAAAACATGGTCATTATACATAATGCAATTATCATAATGATTAACGCGGCTGTTATCACCGTCAGAAAATTTTTCAAATGAAGACGGGTATCTGTCGGTATAAACGGCATGACATCCCATTAAATGGAAAATAATAAATGTTTTCTGACCCGTCGGCAATTCCGGAAAATTTTCGCTTAATTTTTCATCATAATAAGTTGTCATCGATTTATGGCCGACATATTCATTGATATATACACGATGATTTGCCGAATTGGCAATAGCTGTAATAGGTGTATCTGCGGTATTAAATCGTTTTTGGTTGGATATCCAATAAGTATCATAACCGGCGGCCGATGCAATTTCGGTAATCGAGTGTGCATCCAACAATGATTTTTCTTCGTATTGATTTAGCTCGGTTAAAACATATTTGATGGATTCAACCGTTTGCACATTGGTCGAATAAACATTGGTATAAAGAAAAGCATTCGGATTATCGGCCAGAATAGAACTCATCCATGGTGTGTTGGCGCGCTTATAACCGTAAACCCCCATATGATCACGGGAAGAAGATTCTCCCATAACCAGAATATGCAGTCCTGCCGTTTCACTTGTCGATAATACCTTTTTTAATTCTTGCAGGCGTGCCTGACGCTCAGCCGCACCTTCGTTATATTCTTTATAAACCTGCAATGTTTTTTGAACATTGATTACCATGCCTAAAACAAAGCTTGAAGTAAACTTAGGAAGCATACCGAAAAACAGATAAGCACCGAAGGCTAATGTTAAGGCAAATATTTTATTATGTTTTTCGTTATATTTCAGTGAGCCGAGGCAATAAGCCATCAGTCCGATAATGATAATGATGCCCGCACTCGAAATTGACCACAAAACAATATCTTGTTCTATCAAATATGATTTGACTTCTTCATAGTTGGTTTGGAATAATGTCAGTAAAATACTGGCTGAAAGCAGATGTCCGTCGCTGACAATGTGGTAACCGATTACCAGTAGCGGCGGTAACATGCAGGCGGCAAAAAATACCAAAACAATAAATTTAAGACATATGCGCAGCCAATTGCTACGGATATAAGACAAGGCATAGACCAAAATCGCGCAAAAACTGTATACGATAATGCCGGTTCCGACGGTTTGAATTATCTCATGCTCACTCAATACCATACCGGCATTTCTTTTGCAAAAGGCGGCCGAAAACCACAGTAATATAACAGCACCGTACATCAGTATATTTTTAAGCCGAAAATTGTATAGAGTACAAATCAGTGCAAAAATAAGCGAGAAAGTTATTTGATAGCCTTGGTGCAACAAAATATTAATCGTTGCAGCGGTTGTGAATAAACGCAGTCCGATAAGTAACAGATAAAAGCCTAAAAAATGAGCCGAAAATAGAGATAGTGTTTTGTGTTTGGTCATAAAAAAGTCCTTTGATAAACATACATTTATTTTGCTATATTAGATAACCGGATAAATGTCAAATACATATCGGATATATGCACATAGCGCTTTCGGCTGAAAATATTTGCAAGGCAGATTTATGAAAATTTTATGACTTTACAACGGCTGAAAAATGTGATACACTGACTGTGTTGTTTCGAATTATTGTGCCTTAAGAATTTAAAAATTTATTACATTCTGAGGCTCTTAATATATACCCTTCGGGGACAACGTCTTTGTGTGTAGCCTGACAAACTGCACATTTAATTTCCATTAAAACAAGGATTGTCCCCCTATGCTTAGCGATAAGTTCATGCTTTTGCAGTGTGATTGTCAGAGGGGTAAAAAAGTTTTGTTTGCCGTAGTTTATGTCTTTTATAAGCAAATTGACGTAAGTGAAAGCAAACACCTTGGTATAAGACTGAAGATATTTGAGCTGAAGGTTGAGATATATTGAAATAAAGGGATATGTTGCGAATATTAAATCCCCGCATGGTTCGATAGAATTGTGTTGACTTTTCAATCACTGTTAAAAACCCGAAGATAAAACTCAAAGAAAAGAAGTTTTTTGCCAAGTTCCAAATCGCCTGTCAACGATATGGAGTATACGAAGAAGAGCAACAATGTGGCAACCGTGAAGTTCATTAATCTCACGCCGCATGCCATAAATTTTAACGACGGCAGGGTAATCCCGGCTATTGTCTCAAACCCGAAAGAGGCTGCCCGCGTTGAGGCCCGCTTTTCAGAGTTTGACTCTAACGGTATTTGCCGTCAGGAGTTCGGAGAAATTATCAATCTCCCGGAACCTGAAGACGGTGTGAAATACATCGTTTCTGCACTTGTCTTGAGTGCGGCTAAGGCTCAGGGGCGCACAGATTGTGTCGCACCCGCAACAGGTCATCCCGACTGTAAAAGGTCGGAGGACGGAAAGATAATTCTATCCGTGCCGGGTTTTGTGGAGTAATCCGCAAAGCCGAAAACAGCTTCTACCGGGATGGTAGAAGCTGTTTTTTTATGATTTAACAATCAATCTGATTATTATCGGTCATAACTATCCGAAGTACGCGTATTCTTTTGATATTTGCTTTCAGACTGTATCTTACTTTGCTGCTTAGCTTTTTCAGCTTGATATTGAGACGGTGACATAATGAATTTCTCAATAAATTCATTAATTTTGGATAATTTTCTACCGGATGGTGTTAATTGAGTAATAAACGACCGTTTACAATAATCGGCTATCGCAAATTCTTCGGTTGCCTTAAATCCCGGTTTGGCAGTACCTTCGTATGCGATTTGCGGGATTATCTTATTATCTGCGAATTGATCAATCTGTATATTCACTTTATCTTTTTGAGCCTTTATATTGTGTTCACTTTGTACTTTAAGACATATCATTCTATCTGCGACTTCATTATGATTTACAGGAACTATAAAATAAAAAGCTTGACCGTCAACAGTCTGTTTGCCGATAATATGATTGTTATTAACTAATTTAATTTCATCAAAGTCTTTCTTTTGATTACTGGTATATTTTCCGGCGAGCATATAGCGACGTGCTATTTTCAAGAAATCAAATTGTTGTTTTTTAGTCAGTGATGAGGAGGCAGAATGTCTATCCGGATTGACAGATCTGTATTTAGCATGTTTATCCATTT
Organism: Alphaproteobacteria bacterium; assembly: GCA_017635595.1. GTDB lineage: Bacteria > Pseudomonadota > Alphaproteobacteria > RF32 > CAG-239 > RUG410. Next base: position 1,538 of record JAGBLF010000025.1, on the reverse strand, counting down.
TAAATTCACTGCCTAAATCATATATTTTTCTATCTATTTTAGGCATGGATTTGATTTTGCAATCCATTCGGAGATTATTTAAAAATGACTTAGTCAGTTTAGCATTGGCACTATATTTCGGATCTTTATTTATATATTTTTGAAGACTGTTATGGAGCTTGTTTAAAAACTCAGGAATAGCTTTTTCCGGATTCGTATGCATTTTTTGTATATTTTCGATTCTTTGCGTAATTATGCTGTTAATTTTTTCATTTAAGTCCGGTCGTTTTGTGGCAACAGCCATCATCATATCTTCATCTTTGTCCGAACTTCCGTACCAGTAGTCTTTGGCAACAATGTCCAGATATCGATCGGCGTATTTAATATCAGAACCTACAAATTTGCGTAAAACTTCCATACCGTCGCTTAACGGATTGAATATTGTTGACTTTTCATCTTCAATACAACGGCAGGTTAAATCAACGAGACGATCAGTCAAATCAGGTCGGTATTCAGCTATGATGCCGATTCTGCTAAAGCTGGGCGGATTATCTTTGGAATTATCCAAATATATTTCGTAATGTTCCGGATGTCCGGTAACAAGAGATTCAATGAATGCATCGCGTCTGCCGGTATAAAAATCGGTATTCTTGGCTTCGGCAACTTCTTTGTAGACATTGCATACATCAGGAATGGTCTCCGGGTGATTACGACCGAAACGAGCCAATGCATGGTAGCATTGTTGCAGAGAATTTTCATTATCCTGAGTCAGCATGATTTGTTTAATGGCTTCGGTCATCAGCGGAAGTGTATCCGGTCGTTTGGCATAAATTTCACTGAGAATATCGACACTATGCTCATTGGCATATGTTGCAACATTAGTTTGTGAGGCAATATCAGCTAATATGTTGATTACTTTAGGTGTTGTTTTCGGGTATAACATCTGAATATTTTCAATATCGCGCAAAGCGGTTCTGATGACGTCGTAACGATGATCGTAGACAATTCGTTCTGTTTCGGATGTATTAAGTGTTTGTGCCGATTTTTGGTGCTCTTGAGCAATCAACATTGATTTGGAAATATCCAGAACCCTGTCTGCCAATTCAGGATGTTTGTTCAATATTTGATTATTGGTAATGGATATATATTCAATGTGAGGAACATATGCTATTGCTTTTTTTAAGTAATCGTCTTCTATGCTTAAAATACGTTCACTTTGTGTTTTTGAGTAGCTGGCATCCGGTAAACATAAAAATTTAGCGATTTGTGCGTGCGCGGCAGCAGCTACATAACGTGGTGTGTCTTCATGATAAACACCTTGTTCCAAAAGATCAATCAGCTGATTTAAATCTTTGTGTTTGAGGTTAACAGTCTGCAAGAGTTGTATATCCGGCGAAATCGGACGATATTTCGGGGCAACTAAATCGCGTTCTGCCTGTTCTTCAACAGATAAAAGCAGGGGTGTTCCCAAATACTGATGAACGGCACGTTCCTCTTGGGAATACATTAAGTCAGGACGTGAAATACGTATGCGATTAGCTCGTTCCTGTTCTTCTTTT
>JAGBLF010000024.1 GCA_017635595.1 Alphaproteobacteria bacterium | reverse complement strand
TTCAATAATTCTATCTATCGTTGGTACAGAGATTTTATGCCCCCCAGCACTCAATCCACGCTCAATATTGCGGACAGACGTTTCATTACCAATATTATCAAACATATATTTAACCACAGAATCAAGCTTGTTCGTATCAGCTATATTAAAACGTTTCACAATATCCTTCTGAACTGTATTCAAATAAACTGTATCATGCAAATAGTCGCTGATATGTTGACGATCCGATATCATTTTTAATGTTTGAGGGAAACCACTCTCATGGATGTAGTTGGAATATAACTTAAATAAATCAGCCAAAATGATAGGTGTCTTACCATCAAGCGATTTTTCAGGAACTAAAGTTTGAGATTGTATGAATGCTTCGTGATATTCCTTAAACGATAACGGTTGCATTTTAATTTCAACATAACGACCACCTAAGGAATTGGCTAAATCAGAAGAGAACATATACGCATTGGAACCAGTCAAATATACATCAACATTTTTCTGCAAACGTAACGTATTGGCGACTTTTTGCCAACCTATTAATAGTTGGACTTCATCAATAAAAACAAAGTTCATTTTTTGCGGATTTAATTTTGCTAAAATGTAATCAAGCAGCTTTTCATAACCAACAAGAAAATGCTCGCTGTTTTCGGTTAAACCTATTTTTTGAGTTTGTATAAGATCGTCCAGAACAACACTAACAATCTGAATGTCATCGGCAATTTTATCAGATTGTAGGCGCATTTGAAACAGTTCCAACAATTTCGACTTACCGCAGCGTCGAACACCAGTAACTATTTTAATCAAATCATTTTGGCCTTGCCAGGCTTTTAGTTGACGTATATATTCAGGTCTATCCATTAATGTTTCTGTTGTCATTTTTGCTCTCCTTTAATGTTAATTATAATTAACAAAATCATAAGAGTCAAGATTTTTGTTAAATACAATTTACAATTTTTAATATTTTAGTATTTTGGTTAAGCGTATTTTACAATTTTTGCATAGTTTGCAAGATAATGATCAAGGCTATGTTTTTATGTAAAAAAGCAATACCATTGCAGATTTGCATAAAAGATAACTCATTGAGTAAAAGTTCTGGAATCCCGATATATAGCCATTTACAAAGGAAATAATATCTATTAAATTCATTATATAGCAAAAAATATTCACTAATAACGGTTCAAAAAGAAACAATGAAAGTTCGCATTATATCAGATTTACATTTGGAAATAAATTCAGGGAATCCGTTTAGATTAGATGATACCGAAACATTTACTGTAATCTGTGGAGATATATCCGGATATTATGAAGAAACTTCACGGTGGCTAAAGAAAAATGTCAAAAATGGTGTGTTTGTCAGCGGAAATCATATTGTTTATAATGAAAGTAAACATTCTCTGCAGTATTTTAAGAACCAATTTGAACGAAATTATCCGCTTTCTGCATCATTGTCATATTTGAATAACACTTACAAGATCGTGAATGATATAGTGTTTGTCGGCGGAACGCTATGGACGGATTACAAATTATTGAACAAAGATGCTCAAGATATGTATATGTGGTATGCAACTCGTAATTTAAATGATTTTCGCTATGGCAAATTTAATTCGGATTATAACAAAGAAAAAGAGGATACGCGGTTATTGAGAAGATTACAACCTGAAGACTGTGCCAAGATGTTTCAACAGACGGTAGAGGCGATTGATGCTGTATGCAAAAAGTTCCCGGATAAGAAAATTGTTGTAATCACACATCATGCTCCGAGTATGATGTCGGTGCCAAGAGAATACAAGAACGACGAAATAACACCATGCTATGCCAGTAATTTAGAGGATTTTATATTGGATCGACCGAATATAAAGCTGTGGTGTCACGGACATATACATCAAGCCAGCGACTATGAAATCGGCGATTGCCGTGTCATATGTAATCCGAGAGGATATGTGAAATATGGTGAACCTTGTGGATTTAATCCCAATTTAGTAATAGAAGTGGAATAAGCATACTTATTTGCTTTTTGTGCGGCATAAAATGATTTTCAAGCAAATTTTATCAACAGGCGATTCGCGATAATTTTTTATATTCTGGGACAAATTTTACCGATTTGCTTTTTGATTTGCGACCTTCTTTTTTTCGTGTAACCGGAAAAAACGTGTGACCAGCGTGTGACCGGAGGGATTTTGTGGCTTGATAAAAAATTTTAAAAATAAAAAATCCCTGTAAAAACAGGGAGTTAAATGGCGCGCCCGGCGGGACTCGAACTCACAACCTTCTGATCCGTAGTCAGATGCTCTATCCAATTAAGCTACGGGCGCCTAACAGGTATTGTTAATAAATCAATTCATTTATAAATGCAAGCATTATTTTCATTTTTTTTGTTTTTTATGCATTTTTTAAATAATAATTATCTTAAATCAATATATTAGCAACGGACGTTATCTGTTTCAAAAATATCTTTTACTTGGGCGAAAAAGTTCGTTTCGTCGACGACAAAATTGCCTATTTTCAAAATTGTATCTTCATCAATGTCTAATATTTTGGCTATTTTCTGAATAAGCTCGATTTCTTCATCGGCAAAGTTCTCGTCAATAGATGCCGCATACCACAGGCGATGTAGTAAATCTATAGCCATGAACCGCCCGTTGATGGGCAATAAGGCAGAGTACAAATCATCATTTGTTACCGGAACGGACAAATCATGCAGGCTTTTCGGATCTATCTTCATTTGGACAATAGTTTTTTTTATAAAAGTCCTTTCCATAACCGCCGATGCGTTATCGGTTTGAGCTAAATACACAAGTAATTTTATATATACGAGTTTTTGCTCGTCGGAAAGTTCAAGCGGGTTATAAAAGCAATACATAAGCAGCCTCCGTAAATAATCATCTTACGGTAAAGATAAAAGAAAAAATAATATTGTGCAATTATTTTTTTGGGCCGCATATAAAAAACAACCGCCGTTTTGGTGTAAAACGGCGGTTGCGGTAAGTTCTAAGCTCATACTCGGTTGCGATAGCCATTTATTGACTTATCGTAGAGCTTTAGATACTGCGGCGGATTTTTATCCGGACAGGCTGTGTGCTCTCGGTCGGCCAGGCGCTCCAATAACGCGCGAACCTCTAAGCTTCTGATTCGCGAGTTGGTGCAAACAGCTGCTATCAGTTCACTGCCATCTGCCTGAGCCGTCATAAAAAAGCGGCACAGATGTGCAGCAAGAGTCGGGGTACATCCATACTTCTCCATTCCGGCCAGTAACAGCTCGCGGGCCTGTACGTTCTCTGCGGCGTTATCGGCAAGCTCATCATCTGCCAGGGCAGATAACGGATAATGTTGTTGATAACGAGACAAAAACTTGTACCACTCCGCGCTTTGTGTCTGAAGCATCTGCTTGACCGCCAAAGCTTCATTTTCGGCACCGAGCGGGTAGGTATAACCGTGCTCTGAACTGTGGTCATAGTGCTGATTGAATATGACCTTTGATAATCCACTCACATCATTCTGCTCAATGAGCTCTTTTAATTTTTTTGTATCCATAATCCTTATATAAAAAATTAAGTTAAACTTCTCTTGTGTCGGGCAAAATTACATTGTTCGGCTGCTGCGCGATTTCTGCCGACGACGCGTATATACATGTTCGCCCGGCTTGGCATTTTGGTAATCACGGCTGTTGTTGTGCGACATATCAATATTTACATTTTGAGACTCCGAACGTCCTTTATTTTGCTTACTGTCAGCACGCAAAATATTCAAATGCATCAGGCGCTTCCAAGCATGCTTTAATGTTTCTTTTATATCCATGACTTACATTCTTGTGTGTTGACGTACATATTGACGTTCCATCGATTGTTGACGGACACGTGCATCATTTTTACGTTCTAATTCTTCATTTTTGCGTTCAGGACGTGCACTCGCAGCCATAAGCCGTTTTTGCTCTATCATGCGGGCAGCAATTTTATGGTCACGCATCATTGCTTTTTCTGCCGACAAATCCTGAGATCCGCGTTTTGTCGACAAAGCTAATTCTGCGGCGTTTCTTTGACGAATCTCTCTTTGAACATAAGCATCACGTTCACGTGCTTCCTGCTCACGGACAGCATTTTCTTCCCGTGTTTTGGCATCTACACTCCGATTAATTTGCCTTAATAAAAAACTTGCGCGTCTCTCATTCATTTTTTTGCCCTTCGCTTATTTTTTTTCAGTGTAACATACTTTTTTGTCCGAATCAATGTATTTTTTTATAACAACAGTGCAAAAAATTCTTTAATAAATTTTAAGACTCATGTTATAGTATGTACAAAACAGTAATTATCTTTAAGGAGTAATGCAATGCCAAATATAGTTATGATTGTAGCCATTGTCGTTTTGGCGCTTTTTTATTTGTTGTACGTTCGCTTGATTAAGTGCCGCAACAAAGTACATGAATCAATGGCCGATGTTGATGTACAACTGAAAAAACGCTATGATTTAATTCCGAATATGCTGCAAATGGCGGCAAAATTTATGGAACACGAAAAAAATTTAATGAAAGAACTGACCGAATTGCGTACGCGCGCCATGCAAAGTTCTTTTGTAGCTTCGCCTAAAGAAAAAATGGAACTCGAAAAAATGCTTAATGAAAAATTGCAGGAGTTCAAAATTTCTTTGGAAAATTATCCGGATTTGAAATCTAATCAAACCATGATTACGGCTATGCAAAGTATGAATGAAGTCGAAGAACATATTGCCGCTGCTCGTCGTTTTTACAATGCCAATGTTAATGAGTTAAAGAATATGGTTGAAATTTTTCCGAGCAGTCTGGTTGCCTCCGTTTTGGGTATTTCGTATGAAAAAACACCTTTCTTCGAGGTTTCTGAAGCTGAGCGTAAACCTATTGATGCCAAGGACTATTTTAAATAATTACGAGTAATCTGATGGAATACATTGATAATTCGGATAAAATGCAATTTATCGATGCACCGGAACAGCAGGAAGAAAGTGCCTTCGATACGTATTTTAACCAAAAAATAGTTCCTTTGGTTGAAGAAGATAATTGTCTTAAAGACAAGTATCACAGCCGTTTTTGGGGATATGTTTGGTCAATAACGTTCATTATCAGTGCAAATGTGCTGTTTGTGCTGTTTAACGCGTTAATGAACAAGCATTCGGTAAATTATGAACAGCTGGTTTTATTCGGTATAGTGGCTGCTTCTTTTGCTATATGGCCTGTTTTCAGGTATTATCGCGAACCTCGTCAAGATATTTTTGATGTGTTTTTGCAATATTACGGTGATTGGAAACATAAAACGACCGGTGAAGTTAAATTGGTTCATGCGCCAATTATTCCGTCGCATGATTCCGTCAGCGCTTCGCACAACATTTCCAACGATGTCGGTGACGTTAAAGTCGAAATACGCGATACACTTTACACCAAAAATTCCGTGTTGTTCGGTAAAAGCCGCGAGAAAAAAATATCGTCGGGGGTTATCGTGTACCTGACATTTCCGGACAAATTTGCCGGTACGCTTTTGGTTTTTGATAAGTCCGGTTTTTATCGAAAGAGTAAATTCCCGGGACTGGATGCCGTGTCACCGCGCATGGAAATTCCGGCATCAAACTATTTCAAATGTTTTACGGATAACACTGATTTTGCCCAGCAAATTATGTTATCTCTGTTCTACGAAACGATATTGGATATGAAAGAGGCTTTTACCGCCAAAAATATGTATTTGCAAATTCAGGATAACTTTATCCGTATCTATTTTGAAGGCAGTACGTTGTATTTTGATAACTATAAATTCTGGAGCCGCAAAATCGATAAAAATAAGTTCCTGCAAATGAATACCGAATTTGAGAAAACTTTTAATTTTATCCAAATAATAAAGGCATTGGTTGAATGATTGATTACCAAAAAGATATCGAGTATATCAACTTAAAACACGACTTTGATAATTTTTATACGCAAAAAATTTTGCCGATTTTGCATAAGCATGAAGTTATACGTTTGCGATATTTAACTTTTTTTGTAATTTTGGTCGGTATGGCCTTATTGTTTTATCCTGCCGTGATTAAAAAATTGTTGGAAAGCGGCATCGGCAGTGATAATAATATTATGTGCGGCGTTTATCTCGGATTATCTTGTCTTGTGATTATGATGCTGATTGGCCCGATTTATATGTATAAAAAACGGGTTAAACCGCAAATAATGCCTGATTTTGCCAGCTTTTTCGGCTCATTTTACTACCAATATGAAAATACGATTGCCGATTCGTATCTGATGTCATCCGATTTGTTTGATGACTATAATCAAAATATAGGTGATGACTTTTTTTGCGGTACCTATGATGATGTTCACATTACCGTTGCCGAGGAAAAATTGCGTATGGTCAAACGTGATATGAATAATCACGAAATGAAAAAAAATGTTTTTTCAGGTGTATGTATTTTGTTTGAGATGAATAAGCCGTTTAAGGGTAGAACGGTTGTGCTGCAGGATCATGGTCTGTTTAATGCTTTTCATAAAGTGAAAGGGCTGCAAAACGTTAAGCTGGAGGACAGTCTGTTTGAAAAATATTTTGAAGTGTACGCCGACAGCCAAATCGAATCACGTTATTTACTGACAACCGGCTTTATGGAACGAATGCTTAAGTTGCGTGATTTGTACGACGGCAAATCAATTCAATTTTGTTTTCAGAATAATACGCTGTTGTTGGCTATTCCGACCAAACAGGATATGTTTGAGGCAAATTCTTTTTTCCGTTCCAATATTAACAAAGCCAAAGTTGATATTGTATTTGAACAGTTTTATACCATATTCTCGATTGTAAAACTTTTGAAGTTAAATCAGCGTATCGGAATGTAATCGGCGCTGTGTATATCCGCCTGTTCAAGGTTGCAAAACAATAAGATTCTTTATAAATTCAGATAAATTATAAGGAGAATGATCTTGTTTTCAAAATTTGAACGCTTAACGGCGTGGCGCTATTTGCGGGCCAAGCGTAAAGAGGGTTTTATATCCGTCATTACCGGATTTGCTTTTACCGGTATTGCGCTCGGCGTGGCAACACTGATTATCGTGATGTCGGTTATGAATGGGTTTAAGGCCGAACTGTTGAACCGTATTTTAGGAATTAACGGCCATATATCCATTGTATCATCACCGGAATTTCCGTTTAATAACTACAAAAAAGCTATTCGCGATTTACAAAGCATTGACGGGATTGATTTGGCTTTGCCGATGATAGAAAAACAGCTTCTGGTCTCTTCGGGGCGCGGAGCCGAGGGGGCTATGGTCCGCGGTATCGATAAAGAAGATATCTTAAAGAAAAAGGTTATGCGTGATGGTTTTGCCCGTGTCGATTTGGATGCTTATGAAGATGATGTGGTGGTTGTCGGTGAAAAATTGGCTCATAAACTCGGTATTTATGTTGATGATGAAATCACTCTTATCTCACCTAACGGTAAGGTCACGGCATTCGGCTCGGTGCCGCGGATTAAGTCGTATCGGGTTATCGGAACTTTTAACTTGGGGATGTATGAGTACGATGCCAACTTTATTTTTATGCCGTTAGAGTCGGCACAAAAATATTTCGGCCTAAAGGATGCCGTATCGGTTATTGATGTGACATTGAAAAACGAAAATCAATTGGCGCAGATGCGTGCGCTTATTGAAAAAAGCGTGACACTGGACGCGTATGTTTATGACTGGAAACAAACAAATTCAGCCTTTTTCAATGCAATAGATGTTGAACGTAATGTTATGTTTTTGATTTTAATGCTGATTATTTTGGTGGCGGCATTCAATATTATTACCGGCTTGATTATGTTGGTTAAAGATAAGAGCCGTGATGTGGCTGTATTGCGGACAATGGGCGCAACCCGCGGTATGGTTATGCGCATATTCTTTATGGACGGCGCATTTATCGGTTTTGTCGGAACGTCAATCGGCGTATTACTCGGGTTATTGTTCTGTGATAACATCGAAAATATTCGGCAATTTTTACAAAAATTATCCGGTCGCGATTTGTTTTCGCCGGAGATATATTTCTTGTCTCAGTTGCCGGCCAAAGTAGATGTAACCGAGGTTGTTTTGGTTGTCGTACTGACATTGCTGCTGTCTTTTTTGGCAACGCTGTATCCGGCATACCGAGCTTCAAAATTTGATCCGGCGGAGGCTTTGCGTTATGAATAAAAAACAAACGACATTAACCTTAAAAAATATCAATAAAACATTTATTCAAGGCAGTGAGCAACTTGATGTTTTAAAGGATGTTAATTTAGACATAAAGCCTAAAGAAATTGTAGCCTTAATCGGTCCTTCAGGTTCGGGTAAGTCAACTTTGCTGCAAATTGCCGGTTTATTGGAAACACCGACTTCGGGTGAAATCTACATTAACGGCGAAAGCTGCACCGATGCTTCTGACGGATTACGTACGGCATTGCGCCGCGACTATTTGGGGTTTGTCTACCAGTATCATAATCTGTTGCCTGATTTTGATGCAGCGGAAAACGTGATTTTACCGCAACTTATTGCCGGCGTAAAATATAAAGATGCTGAAGAAAAAGCGATGTGGCTGTTACAGCGTTTGGGCCTGAGTGAGCGTGAGCATCATCGGCCGGCCGAGCTTTCCGGCGGTGAGCAACAACGTGTGGCCATTGCACGTGCTTTGGCTAACACACCGAAACTGCTGCTTGCCGACGAACCGACAGGCAATCTGGACCCGAATACTTCGGACAATGTGCTTTTAACATTGCTGGAAGTTGTCAAAGAAACCGGCTTATCGGCACTGATTGCAACGCATAACATAGATTTGGCACACAAGATGGACAGGGAAGTCAGCCTAAGAGACGGTAAGCTTATAGATAATCGAGCGTCAAATTTTATTACGAAAACAAAAAATTTCTATTAGGCAGACTATCATAACTTTTTTTTAATAAAAATGTGTTCGAATGTACAAAAAATAAGAAAGATAAACAGAGAATAATATGGATATTTGGTCATTTATTGTTGCAAAAAGTAAAAGCTCGGCGGTTATTGTTGTATTAATGCTTTTATGCGGCTATTTCTCATATTTTGCCATCAGAGGCGAGCGCGGAATTCTACGCTATTTATATTTACAGGAAAAAGTTGCCGAAGCCGAGAAAATGAGTGCCAATTATACGAAAAAGCGTTCAGAATTGGAGCAAAAAGTTAATCTGCTGTCCTCAAACAGCTTGGATTTGGATTTGTTAGATGAGCGTGCCCGTGCCGTCTTAAACGTTATCGGCGATAACGAGTTTATCATTATTGATGACGGCGACGAAGAAAATACCGATTAAATTTAATCTTTTAAATCGGATATCGAAAAGAACAGCGGCAGGATTTCATAACTGCCGTTTTTGTAATATATATATAACGGAATGCCGTCACGTCCGTACATATTGAGGGCATTGTTATATTCTTCGTTATAGTCGGTCATATCGGCCATAAATAAATGCACATTGTTTTTTTGAACAAAATTCTTAAAACGCGAAGTATTGATTAAGATTTTTTCATTAAACTTGCAAGTTAAGCACCAATCGGCCGTAAAGTCGATAAAGATATTTTTGCCTTGTTCGTTCAATTCGGCGATAGTTTCGGCATCATAAGGTTGCCAATCTAAAGCATAAGCCGATTTTTCATCATTTGTATCAGGCATAATTTGTTCTGTTAAGACGGCAGATAACCAGACTGCTGTCAGTAAAATCGGAACGGATAGAACGATTTTAACACGGCGCATCCATAAGCCCGGCTTCGGCATTATTTTGCTTAAGGCGTGCGGATATAATTCAATAAGTGCATAGGGCAGGGCATAGCCAAGTGCCAATGCCGTAAATACGGCATAGAGCTCGTAACTTCCGTGCATAAAGGCATAACCGACGGCAGCCCCCATAAAAGGTCCGGTGCAAGGGCTGGCAATTAAAACCGCAAAGAAACCGGTTGAAAATTCGCCTAAATTTGCCGCTTTATGCATAAAATCGCCGGCAAACGACGGAAAATGCAGCCATTCGACCATAAAAGCAAACAGAATATAGAAAATAAATGCCATAATACCGACAAACCACGGCGATTGTAATTGAAATCCCCAGCCGACCGATTCGCCGCTGTTTTTCAGTATAAGCAAAATTGTTGTCAGTAATAAAAATGATAACAACACGCCTAAAGTATAATAAAAGGCATTTAAGAGCGGTTGCCTTCTTTTGCGCTTTTGGTTGATAAGCGAAAAGATTTTTAAGCTCAATATCGGGAAAACGCACGGCATGGCATTAAGGATAATGCCGCCGATAAAGGCCAGTAACACGATGTATAAAAGCTGTAAGCCTGATTCGGTGTAATCAATATCGGCCATATAGGCTTCTGAAGGGGTTAGTATCAAAGCTTGCTTCAATCGGCGATTCGGTTCGTTTTGCCATTTGATTTGAGCCGAGCCGTTTTGGGAAGTTATGTCAACGGATTCTCCGGTAATAACGCCGCGTTCGGCCGGGATAAACTGCAGGTTATCGGCAGGCATACCGTCCAAGCGTAACGAATTGCCGTCGGTCTCGCCGTCTATTTGTATTTTGAGCGGAAAAGTTGCATCGGCACGTTCTTTTATTTGCAGCCATTCGGCAATATCGGCACTTTGCAATAACGATAAATCAAAAGTCAGGCTTTTCGGTTGGCAAATATCGTTACATTCTACAAAATCAAAGGTGATTTTTGCATCTTGTATGTTATTTGAGCGAAGTTGAAAGTAGGCTGTATTTTCATACAAATATTCTTTCATTTCTTCAAAAATGGTGTGAACTTTCGGTATGGATTGATTTTCGATATATACGTTTGCGTTATCGGATTTAACGACTGTCGGAAATCCGACTTCACCAGGATTGCGCCAATAGGTGTGCCAATCGGGCTGCATATCAAACCGCGCCAAAATCGTATCGCGGCCGTTACTGACAATACTGACGGTCGTATGCTCGGTGCTTTGCACCAATTCGGCAGCGCAAAGCGGCGCAATATCAAAAGCAAGTATAAGCGTTAACAGAAAAAATACCGCTTTTTTAAACATTTCTTCCTCATCATTAAAGATAAAAATCTACTTTGCAGTATGGCCGAAAAAGTATAAAAAAACGTTAGCATTTTTATAGTAATTCGGTTAAGCGGGATATAATTTTATCAAACATTTCGGCGGTTAAAACGTTGGTGTTAATATTATAGCGCGATGTGTGGTACGAGTCTATGAGTATAATATTGTGGTTAAACAGCTTATGCTCGGCACCATGGGCAAATTTGAAAGCCGATTTTTTGTAGCCGAGCGCTTGCAAAACTGCACCGTGCGAAACCGAGCCGAGCGAGAGAATGATTTTTAAGTTCGGCATGGCGGCAATTTCAGCTTGCAAGTACGGTCGGCAGGCCTTAATTTCATCGGCAGTAACCTTATTTTGCGGCGGCACGCAGCGAACGGAGTTGGTAACGCGCACATTTATCAACTCAAAGCCGTCGTTTTTGACTTTGCCGTAATTGCCGCGGGCAAATCCGAATTTTTTTAAGGCCGGATAAAGGATATCACCGGCGTAATCGTTGGTAAACGGACGATTCGTTTGGTTAGCACCGTGCAAGCCAGGCGCTAAGCCGACAATCAAAATTGCTGCACTCAAATCGCCGAACGATTCGACAGGCCCGTTATGATAAGAAGTAAATTTTTGTTTGTTTTGAGAGCGGAACTCTGATAAACGCGGACATTTTTGACAATCAAACGACGAACAATAAAGCATAATATTTCTCCTTATGCGGTATTATACAGCTAAAATTTATGATGTCATTATTAAAATAAAAGGATTTAAAAAAACACAAACGGCGCAACCTTTTGAAAAGGTACGCCGTTCGCGATTAAGAGTTTATGGTCAAGATCAGTCTTTCCCGAATATGCCCCGTATAAGGCAGCAGAATGCTAAAATGGCAGTTCCGAAGAATATTACCGGATAAATTACCGAGAATATATGTTCGAGCCATTCAGGCAGCGTGTAACCGAAGACCTTGAGGACCTCATCTACGAACGCTACCTGCATTGAGAGCAACCAAACGACACCTGAAAGGACAAACCATCTGACAACAGGCTTTTCATTTTTGGTATCGGTGTATGCAGACAGCAGGCAGAATGCAAGCAGTAGCAGTGCCCATGCAACGCCGAACTGGCAGGGCAGAGAACTGATGTTTGCGTCGGCCATGATGTTAGTTCCGGCAAAGTGCAATCCGAGCATCTGAGCTGTAGGGCCAAAGAGGCTGGTGCACATGCCCACAATCGATGTTTTAGCCAGAACCGGTCCGAATTCATTGTCCCAACGGTCACGCCAGAACTTGACCAAGAAGTAGATAAAGCCGGCAATCAGTGCTCCCAGATAGGTGTTCCAGAATACGTTGGACTCCGGAATAAACATAGCCCATACGAGAAGCCCAAGTGAAACGATTGTTACGGCTGCGATGCCTAACTTCTGAAAAAATACCTTCTTCTCCATTGTTAAAATAAGTTTTGATGTTAATAAAAAAAGAAAATTATTTTCCAAAGTGTGGCTCTAATAATAGGAGTATAAATATGTAGCCACAATTATAATGAAATTAAGTCTAATATATGTCGATTTGTCTAAAATGTCAATAAAAAAACGCTCTGTTGCGAGCGTTTTTTTTAAATTGCATCGATTTTCGAAGATTAATCACAAACCTGCAATTCAAACGGAATGTCAACCGAGAAGGTTAAATCGGTTTTGCTGTTCTTTTTAGTCGGAACTTGCCATTCGCGCGTTGTGGCATTTTTTTCTGTTCCCTTGATATTCTCTTTAACAATTTGGTATCCTTGCGGCATATTTTGCGTAAATACCAATGTGTTGTCGGTATCTTCGGCATTATTTACCGTAATGGAAACGTCAAAAGTTTTAAGTTGTTTGACCTGATGGCATAGATTCTTTTTAGGTTTACGATTGATTTCCTTTTCTTTGATTTTTGTTACTTTACCGCTGACAGAAATATTGAATGCATCGCCCAAATTCAAACGTAAAGTATCTTCTTTGGCGGTGTTGCCGATATTGTTTGAACCGATAAATTGCAAATTGCCGTTTTTGTCATTTTGATAAAAACGTATTGTGCCGCTCGGTAGGGAGATACCTAAATTCGATTCGCTTTTGTTTTCGATAACATAAGTAATGACCGGGTGACGCTTTTCAAATTCATCGGCAGCATAATTGCCGAAGTAAAAAGGTGAATACAAATTGAATTCTTTTTTGTAAACAACGTCGGTTTTCTCAATCAGCGCAATTTGTTTGTTTTGATGATTTTTAATGGTAGATGTGGTCGGCAGGGTATAAAGCTCATAACTGTTAACGGCTTCCGGTTCAACGGAGCCGTAAGCCATATTATCGGCAGCTTCCTCAAATACGGCAGCTTTAGCCATCATCACCATACCGCGTCCTTTGAAGCTGTTGCGCACAACATTGACATCGCCGGCGATGAGCTGGATTTTGGCATTTTCATAGTCAATACCAGATTCGTTTTTAATCGTAACCCAGCCGGTCAGGTTTAATTGGGTTGGACTTAAAACATTTGCAACATAGTCGGTCTTCCAGCTTAAGCCGTCGGTCAAATAAGCTAAGTTTAATGTTTTATTGCCGGCATTTTTAGCATTTAATTTGGCAGTCAGCATCGGTTTATTGCTTAAATTTGCCGGCACTTTATCAAAAACAATGCGCCCCGGATATTCTGCATCGATACCGTGTTCGGTTTTGATTATAGGTTGCGAGCCGTTGATGCTGATGAGTGTGGCTTGTTCGATAATATTTTTGCCGTTTTCTGGATTAATGCGAACGGCAGTGACCTCTTGACCGATATACTGGCGCAAAATATTATCATAAGACATCAGGTTGTAACTGTAATTTTGTTCATTCACTTTGATGCCGTCGCCATAGATAATGGCTGTTTCGGACTGTATGCGCTCGGCAACACCATCAAAAATAACTTCGTTTAAACCGGATTTTAAATCGGCGGTACGAATATCTTTTACAAGAGCTAAATTTTGATTGTAGATACTGAGAGACAGATTGTTGTTTTCTGCTTTCAGTAAAAGCGGTTCGGCCATAGCCGTTCCGGCAATAATTGTACTTAACGCCAATAGTGTTAAACCGTATTTCATACAAACCTCCTAATGTATTAATCCCAAATAACGCAAAATAATATAAACGGCCGCACTCTGTAAAACAAGCATCAGCCAAAACATTACACGATAACTTTTCTTTTTTGTTTTGTGCCGAAAAAATTTTTGAGCAACAAAAGCGCCGATCCATCCGCCTAAAAATTCCAAAGCGTGCAAATAAGCTTCCGGAACCCGCCAAGCTCCTTCTCTTGCGGCGCGTTTATCGGCACCGTAGGCGATAAATACGGCAATATTGATACAGACCAGATGATAAACGGCAAAAATCAAAAAAGCTTTATGAGAAAAGGCTTGTACTCTGAAATAATATGTTTCCGTAATATAGGCCGACAAGCACATTAACGCAAAATACAGCACAAAAAACGCGTTGCGTTGTAGTGGGCGAACCAATACCAATAGAGGCGCTATTAAAGCAATAAAAGTAATAAGCATTAAAATTCCTTTATATTATGGCAACAGGTTAAATTCTTTTTTATCAATATTCAAGACTTCTTTTCAAATATTAATGTATTTTTAAGGGAAGTTGTTTAAAAATAGAAATATATGAATCTGTAAGGAGTTTAAAATGAAAAAAACGGTACTTTTAGGCGCATTGATTTTAGCCTCCGGCTGTGCCGGAACAGTGCAGGAAACACCGGAACCGGCCAATGCCGGAAATGTGGAAGCTGTTCAAGTAATACCGGCAATGCCGTGTTCGTATTCTTGTATGCAACCGAACGGTTGTATGCATGCAGCCGAGCCGGTTGTGTTAAAACCGCGTGTTGTCGAAACCCTCAAAGGTTCGTATCATAAACGCCGTTGCTGTCCGGATGAGCCGGCATTACCGGGACAGGAAGATATAACTTATGTTCCGGATGCACCGGAAATTTATGTTATTTCGGCTAATCGTACAGTTAACTCCATGCAAAAGGAAGCCGCCGCGTTTTTCGAACAAATAGGCATTATGAAAGTTTATATCGATGAGGCTCAGCCTAAGTCGGATGATTTGCCGGGCGGTACCGAAAAAGGAACCGAAACGCTCAAAAACAGATTTGCAAACATGAGTAACATTATCGTAACACCAACCAAAGATGAGGCTGATTATGTTATAAACAGCGTTATTGATTGGTTTGATACACCGACTAAAAAAGTTCCGGCTATCAAATATGATTTATTCTTGAATGAAAAATCCGGTCGCGTTATCGGTGAATGGAGTGAAATTATCCATCAGGCGGAAGGGGATAGAAGTTGGTGGTAAAAAAACGTCTGTTTATGTATGGCATTTGCGCCTTAGCCTGTATGTCGGCTAAGGCGAATTTTGCAAACTCGGCAGATAATGAAATCATTACTCGGTTTGTAGAAGCCGAAGCTTGTGATGATAAACAATCGGATGATGATAAAAAAACAGCTGAAAATCGCGCTGTCGATAAGGCAAGTATTGCTGCCGTCAAACTGTCGGGAATTATTCAGAATCGCTATCCGGGGCTGACGGCAAGCGCACTTGATATTATCTCATATCGGGTTATCGATGAATATATGCTTAATGTAAAACATGACGTAACCATAGATGATGATTCTCATGTTTGCGTCAAATTGAATGCCGCTGTTGAAATTATGCCGGATGAACTTGCCGGTTTGGTTCGTGATTACAAAAACAGCGAACCGGCAGAATTCCAGGCCGCCGAAGTTGCCGATAAAATTAAAGAAAACACTTCGTTTAAGGCCAATACACTGCAAGATAAAAAACTGTTGTATATTGAAAATATGACAATGTGGAACGGTGATGTGACTGACCATTATCAGGAATTTTTGACAGGGTTGTTCTCGAACAGCGATTATTTCTATGTTACCGATGCGCCGGATGCCAAAGATTACGCCGACTATATCGTTAGTCCGAATTTGGCACAAGCTGTCGTTGATAAGATAGATAGTGAACATCGCAAAATGAAAATAAATATAGAATTAGCGATTACTTCCATGCATGATGCCGAGTTTAGCGGGATAGGCATCAGCCAAAATCACTTCATTTTGTTTGCAGCAGACAAAGATGAACAAGAAATTGCAGATACACTCGTAAGAAAATTACTTACAAGAGCAGCAAGTGAAGCTTCGCAAAAACTCGATAAATATATTTCTAACAGTATAGAAGAAAAATTCAGAGAGAAAAATAAATAATCTGTGAATATGTAAGAATTATATTATTGACATCTTATAAAATAAGAAATAAATCTTCTTTTCAGAGAGGTGTCAAATGAATGAACAAGAATTAAAAAATTTAGCCGAAGAACTGTTTTATATTTTTTCACTGGTAAATCCGATACCCGGCGGTAAAAACGGAATATCCGAGCGTACGGCAAAAGTATTGGCTTTTGAAAAATATGTTCAGGAACAGGCAAACTGGCAAATTATTCACAAATACTGCGCAAAATTTACTCAAGCCGATATGCCGCATTTTCAAAAAATCGTATCTGCAGAAACGGCGCAATATTTAAATCAAAATGCCAAAACTTTGGCCTTGTATTGAATAATTGTGGGAAAAATATGAGATACCTATTGTCGAAAAGACAAACCTTACCTATATAATATAAAGGTATCAAACGGAGTTAAATTTGTATGTCAGATAATATTGAAAATAAAGAAGTAAAGGAAGATAAAGAAGTTTTGCCGGTTTTACCGCTCAGAGATGTTGTGGTATATCCGAAAATGATTGTGCCTATATTTGTGGGGCGCGATAAGTCAATCGAAGCCGTGCAAAAGGCAAATGATAAAGGATCGAACCTGATTTTGGTTATGCAGAAAAAAGCCGAAACCGAGGTTCCGACACCGAAAGATTTGTATAAAGTCGGGACGCGCGGCAATGTTTTACAAATGCTGAAACTTCCGGACGGTACGGTTAAATTGTTGGTTGAAGGGTTGGAACGCGTGAAAATAACGGCGTTTACCGACCATAAAAGTTATATTTCGGCAACAGTTGAAAGTTATCCGCAGGAAAAAGGCGATAAGGCCGAATTGGAGTCTTGGCGTCGTGCGGTAGTCAGTCAGTTTGAAGAGTATGTCAAACTCAACAAAAAAATTCCGTATGATGTTATTCAATCAATCAAACAAATTGATGAATATGATAAGCTTGCCGATACGGTAGCTTCACATCTTTCTCTTAAAACCGAAGATAAGCAATATCTTTTGGAGGCCGATAATCTGCAAATGCGTCTTAACAAAATTCTGCAGCTTATCGATACCGAAATGATGGTTCTTGAAGTGGAAGAAAAAATCAAAAACCGTGTTAAGAAACAAATGGAAAAAAGCCAGAAAGAGTATTACCTGAATGAGCAGATGAAGGCTATTCAAAAAGAGCTTAATAACGGTGATGAGGCAGATGAGTTCGGTGCTATTTTGAAAAAAATAAATAACACAAAGCTGTCTAAAGAAGCGCGCGAAAAAGCTTTGGCCGAGCTTAAAAAACTGCGCGGAATGGGAACATCTTCGCCTGAAAGTTCGGTTATCCGCAACTATTTGGATTGGCTGTTGGATTTGCCGTGGGATAAGAAAACAAAGTTAAACAAAGATTTGAATAAAGCAATATCCGTTTTAGAAGAAGATCATTACGGTTTGGAAAAAGTCAAAGAGCGCATTGTTGAATATTTGGCCGTACAATCACGCTCAAAACGTATTAAGGCCCCGATTTTATGCTTAGTCGGTCCGCCGGGTGTGGGTAAAACATCACTGGGGCGTTCGATTGCGCGTGCTACCAATCGTAATTTTGTGCGTGCTTCACTGGGCGGTATGCGTGACGAGGCTGAAATCAGAGGCCATCGCCGGACGTATGTCGGGGCTATGCCGGGCAAAATTTTGCAATCCATGAAAAAAGCCGGCACGTCGAATCCGCTGTTTTTACTCGATGAAATCGACAAACTCGGCAGTGATTGGCGTGGCGATCCAAGCTCGGCGCTATTGGAGGTTTTGGATCCGGAACAAAATAATACGTTTGACGATCATTATCTCGAAGTAGATTATGATTTGTCCGATGTAATGTTTGTCACAACCGCTAATTCGCTGAATATGCCGCGTCCGCTGTTGGATCGTATGGAAATTATTCAGCTTTCGGGCTATACCGAAGATGAAAAAGTTGAGATTGCTAAAAGGCACTTGCTCGGCAAGGTCTTTGATGAGAATGCGGTTCAGTGTTCGGAGTTGGTGATTACCGATGATGCCATTCGTGACATTATTCGCTATTATACCCGCGAGGCCGGTGTGCGTAATTTGGAACGCGAGTTGGCAACCATTGCCCGTAAAGCGACCAAGGAAATTCTGTTGCATACGGAAAAGTGTGTTAAAATAGAAGTCACACCGGAGAACTTAGAAAAGTATCTCGGTGTACGTCGTTTCAGCTACGGTGAAGCCGAAAAGCAAGACCATATCGGTGTCACAACCGGTTTGGCTTGGACAGAAGTCGGCGGGGATATCTTGTTTATCGAGGCGGTGGATATGCCGGGGAAGGGCAAAGTTACGCAAACCGGTAAATTGGGCGATGTGATGAAGGAATCTATTGAAACGGCCTATTCGGTTGTTCGTTCACATTCGGCGGATTTGGGTATAGCACCGGAAGTGTTTGAAAAAACCGATATCCACGTTCACGTGCCGGAAGGGGCAACGCCTAAGGACGGGCCGTCAGCCGGTATTGCGATGTACACAACGCTTGTATCGGTGTTTACCAAAACGCCGGTACGCAACGACGTGGCGATGACCGGTGAAATTACCCTTCAAGGACGTGTTTTACCGATCGGCGGCTTAAAAGAAAAACTGCTGGCGGCATTGCGCGGCGGTATCAAAACCGTGATAATCCCGAAAGAAAACTTAAAGGATTTGGCCGAAATTCCGGATAATGTGAAACAGGGTATGGAAATCATACCGGTTACCAATGCTTCGGAAGTTTTGGAAATTGCCTTAAGAAAATAAAGAAAAACCCGTCGGCTAGGCCGGCGGGTTAGTTTTTTTTAGAAGATAAGAAAATCCAAAATACTACTGTTTTTTACGCTTAAGTAATTTTTATTGACAAACAGACAGAAAAACGTTATCCTATCAAATTGAGAATTATATAACTTAAATATAAATTATAAATTTATGGAAATAGAAGACATTAAGAAATTCGATCGAGATGCTCTGATTGCAGATGCGTTTAAGAAAGCAACACCCGTTGCTCGTAAAGTGGCTATGTACCGAATGAAGACAGAAGGTAAAGACTTTACTGAAATCGAAGATGAGTTTATAGACATCATCGGGATTGAGTCCAGACTGTATGACAGCATGAAAAAATCGCTCGTCGAGCATGTTCAGCGTCACGGTTTGGATATAAAGTCACTTGATCTGTTCAACGAATTTGTGTCTCAGCAGTACTTTGACAAGAACATGATCAATTCTGTATTGCGCAAAGTGCGCCGTGCCTATGTTCAAGACCAGAATAATCGAAATCTGGAGTACCTTATTGCCAAACTCAACGAGTATTTGCATAAGGTTGATGAACTCGGTAAAACCGCTTACGAGATGGTGATGTCCGGCAAAAATCCGGACTTTGATACCTGGAGCGACAAGGTGGTGATGCAAGATGCACTGTTCGAGGAGAATAAACAATTTCTTAAGCAGGCTCTGCACCATTTGCGTACACTTCAACAAAACAAAGTGAAGCTCGGCGTGGCCGATATCCGTATGCTGATGTATCATAAAGACGGTTGCCGTCGTGAAAAACTGTATCATCAGGTAGAAGAAATGATTGTAGATATCTACGATAACCTGGATACCGAAAAAGAACGGCGCGAAATCTATCCGGAGATATGTAACTTTGTGGCCGAGATTGTCCCCGAAGTCGGATACGTATCGGCACAAATGGTTATATTTATCTGCGCTCGCGGTTTTATCAGTGAAAGCAGTCGCGATTTGCTGATCAAAATCAAGCCTGTCGTTATGCGACTTGGCATGTACCCGCTGATTATAACGCCGTTTAATCATTATTATAAGACAGCGGTGAAGAATCTGTCTAAAGGAAAGCTCACGCCGACAGACGAGAATGTTTTGGCAATTATCCAAACCTATAAGGGATTGCCCGATGATGTATCAGCCTCTTGGCAAGCGCTTAAATCCTAATGCTAAGTCCCCGTATTTGCCGTTAGTGCAATGCGGGGGCTTTTATATTCTTTGGTTTTAGATAAATTGAAAAAATAAATATGACGATTAAATATACAGTGTTCCGGTTGAAACAGTGATGTTTTTAAGCAATTAAACTCTAAACTGTTTGACGGAGCCGACGCTGCAAAAAAACATCGTAACAGGGCAAATAATCTTGTCGATTATTTGACCGAGTATGCTGAAGCGTTAGACTGTTCTTTAAGAGTTGTGAATACGGTTGCGCGTTTTGACGTAACTTTTAAGTTATTCTGCAATATTCAAAGAGCAGTGGAAAAGGAGTGCAGATTTATTCTGCCTCCTTTTTTGTTGCAGAAATCACTGCATAAAAGCAGAAAACAGTTTATAATTGCAGAAAACCGGATATAATAACGCAAAACAGGAGATAGAAAATGCGTTATATCTGTATGCTGACTTTTTTCACGATGATACCTTTTATGGCTGCCAATGCTCAGGTTTCTTCATCGTTGGATATAGAAAACGAAGTGCCGGAAGCTGATGATACATCCGAAGCAATCCTTACCGATGAAGCTAAATTGTATAACTTTTCATCGGAGTTACTGAAAGCAGCGGAAAACTGTACTGAATATACAGAGGACTTTACGGCTTATAATCCGGATTTAACGGCGAAGACCGATGATGCCGAAATCACGCAACAAATTACGGTCAAAATTAACGGATGGCAAAACGAACAGTGCTCTTTTTATATTGAATATGTTTACAGCAAGGGTGCAGAAATTTTACCTAAGGCCGAACGGCTTAACTGTAATATCGTGCAAGATGATTTAAACGAGTTGGTTTCAGCAATGCAAGACAGATCTGCCGAAGTGTATAATGAAACTTTTTATATTCCGCAGTATGATGAAAACGGCGAACAAACCGACTCTGTCGAACAATCTGTATCAGGCAGCCATTTTGATGTCAGTTTTGCACAGGTGAAAGCGTTGTTATGCGAAAGCGAAGAATTTGAACCGGTTATTAAAGCACCGGAAAAAGAAGAGGATCCGGAAGAACAACTTACTCCCGAAGAATATGCGGCACGTTATAATTTGTTTTCACCCGAATTTATGATATCGTTGCAAAATTGCACCGCCAATAAAGAAGATAAGTTGATTGACCGCATAAGTCACTCTATTGAAGTAATCGGGAAAGAAAATAAGTACTGTCATGTTAAGTATGATTTATTTGATTTAAATCTCCCGTTGGAAGTCATCCCGAGTATACATGGGTTTGATGACATAAAAACATTGCTGAAAAATAAAGAAATTGCCAAATACAATCATAAGCCGGAATACGTATTTGACGGTTTGGTGCACGCATATAATGCCTGTCATAACAAGCATTCGTATTATGGTGTTAAAGAAGTTAAACGCGAGAACGATATCTTGATAACACGCGGTATGAATGCCGTATATGACGGCAAAGCCTGCGTTATCAACTTAACTAATGATGTTGAAATAGAAGGCGAAAAAACCGATTACAGCACAATGTGCCGTTTAACAAATAAAACCATGGATGAACTTTGGCCGATATTCGAAGACGTGCTGACAAAATACGGCGAGGAGGGTGCGTTCGGTCCGAACGGACGTTTCCGTATCAGCAGAGCCGCAATCGAAAATAAAGAAACACATGATGCCGATTTGGCGCTGATGATGTATATGCAACAAGAAGAATATTGCATGCGTCCGAATTTAGGAAAATAAAGAAAGTAAAAACCGCCCCTATGAAGAGGCGGTTTTTACTTTGATGTAAACAATCAATCGTTAAGGAGCCCGGGACGAGTCCCCTTGTCGTTAATCGTTAAATTGCACATGCGGTTTTTACGAGCGGCTGTATACGATGTATGCACCCAACCGTCATTCGGATCAGATTTGTCTCGACCATAGTACTCGATAATGAGCTGGTCATAGGTCAGATTTTGTGCAACCCACTGAGCCAGTTCATAGTTATCCATACCCATAATCTCATAATCGACAGCTTCACACCGCATGTGTTGCGATGTTTTGCTGGCGCGTCTGACGGAGGCATTCAGCTTTGGTGAGCGATACCCGGAATTGATGCGTACCGGTCGGCCGAAGTAATCGCGAACAGGCTGCAAGATATTCACGGCAACTTGGCGCAGCTTTTCGATACCGGCTTCGTTGGGTATATTGAATATCTTGAGCGATGTAGCGGTTACCGAACGCACAAGTTCCCACAGCGTGAAATTATCCGAAAGTCTGAAACGGCGAAGACCGGTCTCGGTTGTCAGATCAAGCTTGCGATTATTGTCGAGTGAATACGAGATGTGAATCCACGGGGCATCGCGGTTTATCGGGCTGTAATCATCAAACTCGAATAGCATGACATCGTACTCCAGATTTTCGGCCACCCACTTGGCAACAGAGTATGGGCTGATACCACTTACCTTAAAGTCAACGCCTAAACAAGTCAGATGTGACGAATTAGGCGCATCGCCGAGGTGATGCCCTAAGCGCGGACAGGTAAAACCTTTCACAATACGGACAGGTCGGCCGTAGTGGTCGCGGATGGGTTGCAAAACCTTGCGGCAGAGAGTTCGAAGCAAGACCATGCCTCGCACGTTAGGAATATTGTACCAATCATGATAATCTGCAACCGGATGGTAACAGAACTCATGGAGACTGAAATTCGGTGAAAGCCGAAGCTTTTTTGTTTCACCTAAAGTCATTTTTCTCATAAATAATACAAATTAAAAATTAACACTAAAAAATTTTTGTTTGAGATAATCATATAAAAAATAAAATAAAAAATCAAGTTTTTTGTCAAAAAAAAGTACCGTTGCAAACCGATTAAGGCTGCAACGGCACTTTTTAATAACTCTTATCCTTCAACAACAATGTTTGGCAGATAAGCTTAATATCCTGCCACCAAGATTGGTTTTGGATATATTCAATATCAATCTTAAGATTATGCTCCCTTCCTATAAGTTGGTTAGGGCCGGTTATACCCGGGAGTACCAGACAACGGATGTTGGTCAATAATCTGTCATCGTATTGTTTCAGGCGTTCTTTTGTCAGCGGACGCGGTCCGACCAGGCTCATATCACCGATAAGCACATTAAAGAATTGCGGAAATTCATCCAAATGCGTTTTACGGATAAAACGGCCGATTGGCGTAACACGAGAATCGTTCTCAACGGCTCTCTGCGGTCCGGCATCAATATACATTGAGCGAAACTTGTAACAAGTGAACTCCTTGCCGAAACGACCGACTCGACGGTGTTTAAAGAGTACAGGGCCTTTCGAGTTCAGCTTAATGAGGATACCGAGCACAATGTAGAGCAGGGGTAACACCGTTACACAGACCGTAAGAGAAGTTACGATGTCAGTCAGGCGCTTGATAAATCTGCTCCAAACGGTTGTCGGACGGTAATGCGACGGTGTAATGCCGTGAGTGTACAAATAGTCCGTCCTCTCAACGGAAATATTAGCGGCAATAAGTATCTCATACAGAAATGATATCAGAACCGCTACAGAAATAAGAAGACAAAATAGTTTCATAGGCTAAATAATTTTTATTTGTCTATAAGGATAATCTATTTTGTCTTATTTTGCAAGAAATTAATAAACAAAAAATACTTGAAGTTTACAAATGACATCATATAATTTTAGCAGCATTAACAATAATAAGGAGAAAAATTATGGAATTTTATAAGTGCAGACATTGTGGTAATATCATCGCTTTTGTTAAAAAATCGGGCGTACCGGTTATTTGCTGCGGTGAAGAAATGCAAAAAATCACCGAAAACACGGTTGATGCCTCAACTGAAAAGCATGTTCCGGTGATTGTGCGAGAGGGTACAAAAGTAACCGTCACCATTGGCAGTGTCGAACATCCGATGGAAGAACAGCATTATATTGAATGGATTGCTTTAGAAACAAAAGCCGGTAATCAACGTAAAACTTTGCAACCGGGCCAAAAACCTCAGGCCGTGTTCTATATTGCCGAAGATGATGAAGTTGTTAAAGCGTATGAACACTGCAATATTCACGGTTTGTGGTCGGCAACTTTTTAGCGGAGAACCATAATGGACTTTTATGAACAATATGTGTTGACACCGACCGGCGAGCAGGTGTCTATGCAAAATTATGCCGGTAAGGTCGTGTTGGTCGTGAATACGGCAACCGGATGCGGTTTCACACCTCAGTATGCCGATTTGGAAAGATTATACGAAAAATACCATGATAAAGGTTTGGAAATTGTAGATGTGCCGTGCAATCAGTTTTTCGGGCAGGCACCGGGAAGTGATGATGAAATTCATCAGTTTTGCGCGTTGCGCTATCATACGCAGTTTCCGCAATTCAAAAAAAGTGATGTCAATGGTGCCAATGCGTTGCCGCTGTTTTCGTATTTGAAATCACAAAAAGGTTTTGAAGGATTCGGTGATGCGGAAGATTCTGCCGAATTTGCCGCGTTTATCCGCCAACAAGACGAAAATTTTGAGCGAAATTCGGACATTAAGTGGAATTTTACCAAGTTTTTGATTAACCGAAAAGGGAATGTCGTTGCGCGTTTTGAACCGATTGCGGATATGTCAAAAGTCGAAAAAATGATTGCCGAAAATATTTAATAATTGACTCATCTTATTAATAGTGCTAAAGAGAATGCAATTTAACATTATTAATATATAGATTAGATTATGATTAAAGATTGTTTTCGGTATGACGGGGTAATAAATGATATCCGTTTTGCCGATGGCCGCGTGAAAATTAAACTCGCCGCTGAAGCTCGTACCCATGTTGCCGCTATGGGAAAATATAATCCGGATGCCGCAACAAAACCTTGTCGCAAAACTGTCAAAGTTGATGAAAAACAAGACGGTTTTAAACAAGACATCCTTGAAAAGATAAAGCTGCTTAAGTGTGGCAGTACAATGAGTGTCTTTGTTAATGTTGATGAGAATAATAAAACATTCGTGCAACTTATGATTTGATGAAAGAGCACCTTTTCCTCTCACGAGGAACGGTGCTCTTTTGTTTATAAGTTTGTGGATAACTCTGTGCATAATTTAAAATGGATAGATATTGACAATTTGAATATGACGTGCTAGCTTTTGCTCAACTTATCTCTAATTTATATAATAATTATGCTAAAAGAAGTAACGATCTACAAAGGAAAATTGGTGCGCTGTACGCCAAAAGGCGATAAAGTCAATATTCTGCTGGCGACCCGTACCAAAACAGAAATTGTGCGTGACGGCCTTCGACAAAAGCAGGCGTCGCAGAGGCATATCGGCTATAATTCGTGGGCTTTGCCGGCGGAAGATGTGCCATATTTACAAAGTAATCCGCAAAAGTTTTTGGAGCGTGATGTGTCCCTAAAAGTTTCTTACAAATACGGTGACATGCATGCCTCCGTTGACTTTGTTTAAACTGATTTTATTTATCCCGTTAATCATCAGAAATTAACGGGATTTATTAATTTTAAGGAATCTGGAATCGGCTTTCAGTTTGTCTGTTTCGATAACGCATTTTTTATAAGCATCGGCCTCAGTACCGAATCTTTGGGCAATTTCCGTCAGTCGTTCGGCAAAAGTAAAATCTTCACCGCTCGGACCGGTCATCATATCGGCGCAATTTAAGATAAACAATTCATCCGACATATTTTCAATCGTTTCATCGCCGTGCAAGGCGACTTCAGACCAGTACCGATAGCCCGCGCGTTTAAGAATCTCGCCGCCGACAGCCGCATGGGCCGCATTGCTTTCGGCAAATTCATAACCTAAATCATGCATTATGCCCAATACAAACATGTCTTCGGCAAATTTATCATCATTCGGTTTCAGTTTGGAAGCCAGAAATTTAGCTTTGCGGGCTACGCCTAGAATATGTTGCCATCTGTTTGGGGTTATCATAATTTTCTCCGAATATTTATAGTTTTTACTCACATAAAGAATGCACCGCTTTTAAGGCATCGGCTGCCGAGGAAGTTATCCCGCCGGCATATCCGGCACCTTCGCCGCACGGATACAAGCCTTTGATATTGCTCTGCATAGTTTCGTCGCGGACAATTCGAACCGGAGAAGAACTGCGGGTTTCAACACCTGTCAAAACGGCATCATAGCTGTCATAACCGCGCAGTTTTTTCGCCATTTCGATAATACCGGCACGCATTGCATCAGAAATATCTGCCGGCAGAATTTGAGATAAATCGGTCAGTTGCACGCCCGGTTGATATGAAGGTGTAACAGTGCCTATATTTTGGCTTTTCTTTTGTCTTAAAAAATCACCGACAAGTTGTGCCGGCGCCCGATAGTTTTCGCCGCCGAACATAAAAGCGGCTTCTTCAAGTTTACGTTGAAAATACATACCGGCCAATGGGGTATCCGAGCCGAAATCGCGGCTGTCAACACCGACGAGCAGGGCGGCATTGGCATTTTGTTTATTGCGGGCAAATTCGCTCATACCATTCGTGACAACGCGGCCAATTTCCGAAGCCGCGGCGACAACAGATCCGCCCGGGCACATACAAAAAGTATAGACCGAGCGGCCGTTCGGCAAATGTACGGCTAATTTGTAATCGGCGGCACCAAGATAAGGGCTGTCGGCAAATTTACCGTATTGCGCCCGATTTATCAGACTTTGTGCATGTTCAATGCGCGCCCCGACGGAAAATGGTTTTTGCTGCATATAAACGCCTGATTTGTAAAGCATTTCAAACGTATCGCGGGCGCTGTGACCGATAGCCAAAAATACGCGGTCGGCCGGCAATTCATAAACTTCCTTGTTATGTTGAATTTTTAGTGCTTTCAAGCAGTTATCGGTAATTGTTAAATCAATAAGTTTGGAGTTGAAGCGATATTCACCGCCCAGTTCCGTGATTTTTTTGCGAATATTACGAACGACGATACGCAGATTATCGGTCCCGATATGCGGCTTGGCCAGATACAAGATTTCCTGCGGGGCACCGGCGGCATATAATTCTTGCATGACTTTGGCGGTGAATTTATCTTTTTTGATGCCGCTCATGAGTTTGCCGTCGGAAAATGTGCCGGCGCCGCCTTCACCGAATTGTACATTCGATTCGGGATTAAGTTTGCCGAGCTTCCAAAATGTATCGACTTCACGCTGGCGAGTATCAACTTCCGAACCTCGTTCGATAATAATCGGTTTTAAGCCGGCTTCGGCGAGGGCAATACCGGCAAACATTCCTGCCGGACCGCTGCCGATAACAACCGGACGCAAACCGGTGTTTTTAATTTTGAAAGTCAGCTTTTCCGTCGGCGGCAGAATTTCAATATCCGTATCGTCGGCGTTTATCTTGCCGGCATTGCAATCAACGCTGTAAACAAAATGAACCTTGTTTTTATTGCGTGCATCAACCGATTTCTTAGCGATTTTAAAATTGTGTAACTGTTGTGCGGATACGTTCAGCTTTTGAGCAGTTATGTTTTTCAGGTCGCTGACGGTTGCTGCAAGCGGAACTTGCAAATTATTGATACGATACATGTGATATCTCTCCTTGACAGATGAGAGATATCATAAGGCAAAAATCAAAATCTGCAACTATTCTTTATTATTTTCAGAGCTCTGTTCCGAAAAAAATAAGTGCCACAGCGGCTGACGATAAATCCACAAGTTAACGATTCCCAAAACCGCTGTAATCGAACCGGAAATATACATCATATAATACCAGTTGAAAGTATCGGCCTGCATCATCACATCCTGATGAGTAACACGCAATAAAATAAGGGCGAGCGATGCACAGATAAATGCGGCAATAAAAGCCGTAGTCCAAATGCGTTTGACTAAATTGCTTTCTATTAAGGCGGTTGTAATTAAATAGATAAAAAATAACGAAATGATTAAATATAATTCCATAATATACCTCCCGTGATGATATTAGAAATAATTACGGGATATTGATTTTCAATAAGGATAAAAATAATTGCATAAAATTAAAAAAATTAGTTGACGAGAGGGAAAACATAAGTTAAATATGATTGCGTTATGGAGCGTTGGTAGAGTGGTAATACAGCGGATTGCTAATCCGTCACCGCGAATAACGGTGCAGAGGTTCGAGTCCTCTACGCTCCGCCACTAAAAGAAGCACCCGGGAGGGTGCTTTTTTTGCTTTAATATCCTAAGATGCAAAAGCGTTCTTTAATATATTGATTTTACTGATAATTTTGATATTTTACACAGAAAGCCCGAATACATAAAAAGTGATTGCTTTAAACATCGGTTTGTACCATAAAATTGGTATGTATGATTTTTTTGATACGACAGGAGACTACGTAAATGATCAATATTGCAAACTATCTCAGACCGCAAAATATAGAAAAGATAGGTTATAATTTTTTGTTTGTAATAATTTTTGCCATCGCTGTTTTTTTACCTGATTTTGTTCTTAAAACGATTTTTGATTTGCCTATATATTTTGAGAGCCTGTTTTTTGGCGGGGTTTTGTTGTTTGGATTCTTGCTGTCTCTTGCCGGTAGTTTTGTTACTTTTTTGCTTATTATAATCATATTCCTCATGCAATTAATTCAATTAAATTATTTGTCTTATTTCGGGACACCGTTAGAGGCAAGTAATTTAATGAATATAACCCGAGAAACAAAAGATATTTTTGATGTATCTTATTTACGTCATACATGGTTTAACACACCATTATTGCTATTGCTGTACGGACTGTGTATATATGTTTTCAAAAAATATCAAATGACTAAGATTAAATGGATATGGCTTGTTGTATTATACATGGCATTGCATAAGCCGTATAGGGCACTTTCACATTCAAAGGGTATTTGGTATTTTCAGCCGAGTATAACTCGTCCGAGTTTGCGCAACAGCATAAGTACGTTTTCTTATTTTTTCTTTCGTTATCTGCCGGATGGCTACCAGACTCTTAGCGTTGAATATAAGCCATATACCGTTGCTCCGTCCGAAAAATCGGAAACAGAAAATATATTATTAATTTTCGGCGAAAGTTTATATGCACCTCATTTGCAGATATATGGGTATAATCGCGAGACTTTTCCTTTAATGGCACAAAGAATTAAAAATAATTCCGATTGGAAAATATCGCTCGGTATATCGGGCGGAATTGCCACGGCTACTTCTTCATTGCTCTTTTTCAACGGTGTACGTGAGCCCGCAAATATGAATGAAGTTAATGCAAAAACGGCAAATCTTTTCAGATTGGCAAAACAAGCAGGCTTTAAAACCTATTACTTTTCCAATCAAGAATCTCGTTTGACAATGAGCTATGGTATGAAAAATTTGGATAAAGTGGTTACAAATGATATGCGCTTATTGTTTTTCAGCCGATATCATGATGAAGGTCTGGCAAAATTGTTGCATGAAGTTGATTTTAGCAAGGGTAAAAATTTTGTTGTTTTGCATATGCGTTCTCCTCATTCTCCGTTTGAAAATCGTTACAAAGGACGTGAGGACGAATTCGAAAAATTTAAACCGGCGGCAGAGAGCAAAGATAAATTCGAATATTATCAAAATACCTATGATAACGCCTTGCTTTATACCGATATGGTAATAAATAAAATGGTTGAAGAATTTGAAAACTTAAATGGTGATAAAAAGCATAGCATATACATTACGGCAGATCATGGCGAACTGTTTAATTATGACGGCATGTATGGACATAACAATTTAGTGATTGAGCAGGCGAAAGTTCCTTTTTTTATGAAAAAGAAAAATAGTGAGGATTTACCTTCTGTCTTATCATATATTCAAATAGGCAAAATTATTGCCGGCGATTTTGGCTTTAATATTATTAATCCGAATGAGGAGGATAATGTATTTTACATACATGGAAATAATATTGATTTTCCGTATGATTACATTAAGTATCGGATAGATGATAACGGTGAGATTACGCAGATAGAAAAAAATAATACAACGGCACTTCAATAATTTGCGATAAGAGATAATACTCTGAAATCAGAAAATAAAAGTATCAAAAGAATAAGAAAGCTTTTTTCTTATTCTTTTGGTTGATTTTAGGTAGGTTTTCAAAGCAACAAAAGGCTCCTCCTTCTCATTCGTTCGCTGTCGCTTACCGGCGCACTTCGTTCGCCTCTCATTCGGCGTCGAACTCTTTTCCCCAGAGTTCGAATACAAAAAAAGTGCCTTAAAAGGCACTTTTTAACAACAATTGGCGGAGAGGCAGAGATTCGAACTCTGGGTGGGATCGCTCCCACGACGGTTTTCAAGACCGCTGCATTAAACCACTCTGCCACCTCTCCATCGCTTTTTTCAACGTAAAGACCGGTGAGAAAACCGAATAAAACTATCGTTTTATCGACGATTTAGGCTCAACTCGCAAATTCAAGGAATTTTCTCGTTCGCCATCTGCGCTACGCTACGATTCCAAGACCGCTCTAATTAAACCACTCTGCCACCTCTCCAGTATCTACATACTCATTATATCTTGAACTGTTGCGGAGTTTTACCAAAATATAACAGAGACAACAAAAGCAAATACGAAGACTTTTTTACATAATATGCACTAAATGTCAAGCATAATTTTTATAAAAAACGGATAAAATTAAATATACATACCTGAATGTATATATTTTATATTTACAACAGAAAAATTATGTTGCACAATAACAACAGTAAGGAGACGTAAAATGAAGAAAATATGTTTATTAATGATAATACCGATGCTCGGCGGTTGTTATTATACCGTACC
The DNA here is from genome assembly GCA_017635595.1 of Alphaproteobacteria bacterium. GTDB lineage: Bacteria > Pseudomonadota > Alphaproteobacteria > RF32 > CAG-239 > RUG410. The sequence continues at coordinate 38,322 of JAGBLF010000024.1, read as the reverse complement.
TACGGAGGAAGTATACTACACGCAACCAGCACCGACATATTATACGACCGGCAGTGCGTCAACATATTCGGTTCAACAGCCGGCAACGGTTTATTACGAAACGCACCCTTCGGTTGTGTATGTTGACAGTGGTCCGGATATTATTTATTATGACAGTCCTTTTATACCGGTGCCTTTATATCACCGCCCGCACCATTACCCGCGGCATTATCGTACACCGCCTCATCGTTATGCACCGCACCATAACCCGCCTCGCCATAGCGGACCGCACGGACATTCCGGCGGCCATCATCACGGCAAACACTGATATATAAGGATGAAAAACTATGAAAAAATTTTTGGCAGCATTTATTGCAATAATGTGCTTAAGCGGCTGTTATTATGTTGATACCGGCGTACATCCGAACTATTATGCCCGTCAGAGCCGCACCAATCACGTTTATCATTACGATTCGCATTTCTACCGCAAAGAAACGCATAAAGTAAAGAAACCGAAGCCGGCTAAGCATGATATCAAGCCTGCAAAAGCCCCGAAAAAGTATGAGCCGAAACACTCGGTTTTAAAAGCCGGACCGAAAAAGTACGAGCCGAAACACTCGGTTATGAAAGCCGGGCCGAAAAAGTATGAGCCTAAACACTCGGTTATGAAAGCCGGGCCGAAAAAGTATAAACCGAAACACTCGGTTATGAAAGCCGGGCCGAAAAAGTATAAACCGAAAGCTCCGAAGAAGTATAAGCCGAAAGCTCTGGAAACAAAATCGGGCGGCAGTACAAAAATATCACACGGCGGTATAAACCCGAATAAGAAAAAATACTGAACTAATCGATAAGGATAAAGTGAATAAAGTTTGTAAAATTACTTGATTTAAAATTTATTCGTATTATAGTACAAACAAATGATACATAGAAAGACGGCTGTAAAATAGTGATATTTTACAGTCGGATTTTTCTAACTTTGTGAAACATCCTATATATTTTTATAGGGGTTTTTTATTTGTTAATAAGGGAGGAAAAAATGGATAAATTTCCGCTGACAAAGTTCGGTTATGAGCAGTTGGAACAAGAATTGAAAAGACGTAAAGGTGAAGAGCGCCCGAATATTATTGCCGAAATTGCCGAAGCACGTGCAAAAGGCGATTTATCGGAAAATGCCGAATATTCTGCCGCTAAAGAAAAACAGGCTTTTAATGAAGGACGTATTCAAGAACTGGAAGCCGTTATCAGTCGAGCCCAAGTTATCGATCCGACAACAATGAGTGGCGATATTGTTCGATTCGGGGCAACCGTTTTAGTGGCCAACACCGATACCGATGAAGAAAGCGAATATCAAATTGTCGGCGATTATGAAGCCGATATCGAAAAAAATAAGATTTCGTTATCATCGCCGTTAGCTAAAGCTTTAATCGGTAAAGAAATCGGCGAAACAGCTGAGTATGCCGCACCTAACGGTAAAAAATCATACGAGATTTTAGAAGTCAAATGGCAATAAAAATTAAAAAAGAAGTTTCAGATTGAAACTTCTTTTTTTTTGTGTCGTTTTAAGAAGGTTAAACCGTTTTTGATTGACAAAATTAAAAAGATGCGTTAATTTCAGTTCTGCATAATCAATAATTTATACTACTATTGTGGTATCTATGTTTCATTAAAATCCTTGAAAAAATGAAGAAGAATGTATTTTTCTGTTTGCTGACCGCTGTGTTGATGATTGCGGCCGCAGGTGTGTTGAGTTCTTGTGATGACAAGAAGAGTGAGATGAAGGTCGGTGCCTACACGCTGTTTGAACAAAATGGTCTGTTGGGGTTGAAAGACAGTATCGGACAAGTCGTTCTTTTACCGAAATTTACAAAAATCGAGGAGAATTCGGAGTACAATGATGCTGTCATTGCGACGACGGGGCCGGCTGGAGAAGCGACGATATTGGTAGGCGGATATCCTATCATAGAGGGCATTGTGATTGATTCAATCAAGCATTCCGATGTACCGGAATATGCTTTCATCTATTCGAAAGGCGGTATCCATCTTTGGGAAGTTGGAAAAACTTCTGTAACCGGACCGTTTACGGACATTAAGATTACTGACGATGTCATCTTCTTGAATTCAGCTGGTAAGTGGGGTGCGGTAACGACGCAACATCATGGCTTGGCACCAAGAAAGTTTGATAAGCTGTTTATTGTCAAAAACGGTTCAATGTCGGCTGTTGTCACTTATGATAAAGACGGCTATGTTATGTATGACAAAGACGGCGTTTCGGAGGGCGTACGCTATGATACATCGTCAAAGGAACTTGAGCGAGAACTTAAAAAGCTCAATGTAACCGGCGAAATCGGTGTTATCAATGTGAATTGGCCACTCTAAATTATCTCTTATAAAAGTGCACTCCTTTAGCGGGGAGTGCATTTTTTATTTGACAAAAAAATAAAAACTATGTAAAATCAAGCTACAAAATTAATTATCTACATATATGAATCTATTAAGTTGGCTGTTATCTTGGACGGGGTTCAAGAGCAGCAGTAAAGAGTTCGCTCTCGTTTTGTTGGACGATTTTTCTAAGACCAGACACTATCGTTGGCTTAATCTGAAAGACTTTCAGAAAGCGCTGAAAAAGTACAACACCGGTGTCAGTCGAGAATTTCCTCCGGAGCTTTTTAAGGACACAAACAAAATTTCTTGGATTAAAGAATGTCCGGTCACAGGCCGCGCGTATAACGTGTTCAAGATTTACCTGAATGGTGGCATGTTTTGCCATTTGCGCTCTAAAAAGTCTCTGGGGCAAATCATCAAAGATTGCCAACAGCAGGTGTTTACCGAGGATAATGGTGTCAATTGGTACAACGTGCAAACAATCAAGTTTGTACCCGTCGGCAGCAATATTTGCTATAACAATAAGGTTTATGCCTTAAGCGAAGTGAACAACAAACTCTGTGTTGAAAGGTTTTACCCTGACACGGAAGACTTTTAAGATAAGAGCGGTAATCCTTAACCGGATTGCCGCTCTTAGTGTTTTATAATCTTTAAAAAAATTTTTTATGTATTATTTTTGCTTAGGAAAGGGGATCCAAAATGAAAATAACCAAACACTGGACTTATAACTATCAAAACAAATGTGATTGTTCGGATGATGATAACTGCGGCTGCTCGTATCCGGAAAATATGGATCGCAACTATGAGGAGAGTGAATTATCCGAGAAGGTCACTGCTCATAAGGCAGGCGAGAAATCCGAATAATAAAATCTGTTAGTTAACTTTCAATTATACTTTCAAATCTCCGCGGTTATCATATACTGATAGCATCGGAGATTTTTTATGGTGAGGATAAAATGACAAAAGTTGCTATTTGGTGCCGTCACGAAGGCGATGATATCATCGGTATCGGCCCGACCATTCCGTGGCAGATTAAATCGGATACCATACGTTTTCGCAATTTAACACTCGGACAAACACTTGTTGTCGGTCAAAAAACTTATGAGAGTTTTCCGGGACGAACATTGCCTAATCGCAAATTTGCAGTCGTAACTTTTGATAAAAATTATGAGGTTTCGGATAAAGAAAATCATTTCGTCGTCAATGATATTCGGCAGCTCAAAGATTATCCTGAAGATTTGTATATTTCCGGCGGTGCGTCGATTTATGAGTTGTTTTTTTCAACACCGGATATGCGTCCGGATATTGTTGTCGACTGCTTGTATCACGGCACACTTAATCCCGATTTGGAAGGACAGCCGATATCGGTGCATAAAAGCGTTGATATTATGCAGCAAAACTATATGCAACTGCCGGCAAAATTCGATTTAGATAACATAACCACTACCGTGTGGCTGAAAAAAGGCGATTTTGTTGAACAATCGCTGGTTAAAAAGATTCTGAACTATTTAGAAACGGAAGGAAAGTAAACAATGCAACAGTACTTGGATTTACTGAAAGATATTATGGAGAACGGTGTCGATAAAATGGACCGAACCGGTACGGGAACACGTTCGGTTTTCGGTCGCCAGATGCGTTTTGATTTGAGCAAAGGTTTTCCGCTGGTTACCACGAAAAAAGTGCATCTTAAAAGTATTATTTATGAACTGCTGTGGTTTTTAAAAGGTGATACCAACGTTAAATACCTGCAAGATCACGGAGTGCGTATTTGGAACGAATGGGCCGACGAAAACGGCGAATTAGGACCGGTTTACGGTTCGCAATGGCGTAATTGGAACGGCGAGGGAATTGACCAAATCGCTCAGGTTATAGAAACCTTGAAAAAGAATCCGAATGATCGTCGGATGATTGTATCGGCGTGGAATGTCGGTAAAATTGCCGAGATGCATTTGCCGCCGTGCCATATGATGTTCCAGTTTTATGTGGCAAACAATAAATTAAGTTGTATGCTGTATCAACGCAGCTGTGATATGTTTTTAGGCGTGCCGTTTAATATTGCTTCATACGCGCTTTTAACAATGATGATCGCTCAAGTTTGCGGTTATGAACCGGGTGAGTTTGTTCATACTTTGGGGGATACGCATATTTATCATAATCACTTCGAGCAGGTAAGGGAACAGCTTTCGCATACGCCGTATCCGTTGCCGCAGATGAAAATTAATCCGAATGTTAAGGATATTAATGATTTTGTGTATGAAGACTTTGAGTTGGTAAATTATCAGAGTTATGATACAATAAAAGCCAAAGTGGCGGTATAATATCTTGCAACATTAAAAAGCACCTCGTTTGAGGTGCTTTTTAATGTGCGTATTCCACAATTATAACAGAGATTTATCCGATAATAAAAAACGTTTATGCATTTAATTTTCAAAGCTGAGATATCTTATTTTTTTCTGGAATTATATATCAGGTTTTGTAAGTCTTCAATGCTGAATATTTCCGGTAAGACAATACCTTCGCGAATGTACGGTGTGTATAAAATATAAAAAGGAAGTCCTTTGCGCCCGTATTTTTCCATGTAGTCTAAAATATCTTTATTATAATTTGTCCAATCAATCTTAATTAAGTCGAGATGGTATTCGTTTTTCCAAAATTCAATATTATTTTTGTTGAACAACAGAAAATTATTGACGTGACAAGTCATGCACCAATCGGCACCGATTTCAAGCAAAACCGATCGACCCTGCGATAATTTTTCCTGAATCTTGAATTTATCGATTTCGGTTTGCCTGTTAACCATATTGAGCGCATGATTGAATTCATAACTTTTTTGGGCAATTGAAGTGCTCCAGCCGATAAAGAGCACAAATAACAGTGTCAATATGATAAGTTCGGTTAATTTTATTTTTTTGAGCAGACTATCGGTTATTTCCTCATCCAAAACACCTTCCAGGTATTGCCTGAATTTATGGTGAATACTGAAAATCCAAACAAAGATAACCAGGAAGCCAAGTATTTTAAGCACGGTTATAGTATCGGTTTGTCCCCAAATTAAGCTGAAGAACCACAAGATGGTCAGATACAACATGATTTGCGTAATATAATGCAGTGTTGACATCCATTTTCCCGGCTTTGGAAAAAGTTTTTCCGGCTCATCGGCACATAAAGTAATCAGATAAGGCAGCGATAAACCGAGTGCTACAGCATACAATATAATGACCAATTCGGTATAGGTGCCGGCCAAGGCAAAACCGATAGCCGTTGCTAAATACGGACCGGTACAAGGCGTGGATAATAAGACTATAAGCGTGCCGACTAAAAATGTGGCTTTGGGTGATAGAGCCTGATTGGTAAAGCGAGACAAAAAGTTAAAATTGAGTGATGGCATTAAAACCACAAAACACCCTAAAATAAATGTCATGATAATCAGAAAACTTAAGTTTTGGAACTGCATGCCCCAACCTAAAGAATATCCCAGATACTTAGCAATGATTAAGGCGATAATCAAAACGGTAAAACCGGCATAAATTCCCAAACAGGTTAATTTAAGCGAGCGTTTCAGCAGTTTGCGATGCTTTTCTTCCGTGCGGCTGAACGAAATAATTTTTAACGACAATATAGGAAAAACACACGGCATAAAATTCAAAATAAAACCGCCTAGCACGGCAAAAAAGATAATTCCCCAATTGAGAGATGCTTTGTCAGGATCAAAACTTGATACCTCTTCGGCCGGCAATGTAACCCGAATATTGTATGTCGAGTTAAGAGCAGCGGTTATTGTTAATTCGGAGCCGATTAAATCAACATCTTTATCTTCATCAATCGGCTCAAAAGAAACATCGATTTTATTATCATGTAAGCGAATAAAAGGTGAATTGAAACGGGTATATCCGCCGACCTCTTCAACAAAAGCCTTAAAATTTTGAATTTTTTTATCGGTTGTAAACTGCAGATGAACACTTTGACGATCATTTCTCTTATCTATAAACATCTTTTTGAGTCTCAGATGTTTACTTTCATCCTCAGGTACCGATGACTTATCTTGTAAAAAGGCATAACTCAGGCCGTTAGGCAGATAATCATGTCCGGAAGGTTCTACAGTCAGCTCTAAAGGGATATTTCTGTTATCGCAATCCATGTAAACATCACAAGACGACAGTTTGATTTCGCCTTTAATCGTGATCGGTTTGTCGATATCGACAACATCTACGGTAAACGGAATAATGAAATCTCCGTAGTATTTGTAAGCATACGTATCAAAACCGGAATTAAGCGGTACCGGATATGCTATTTTAATGTTCTTGACATTCGTTGACTGCGATAAATCAATCTGCGGTTTTAAGTGCAGCGGATCGATGTTGTTGGCCAAAACAAATGTCGACATTTTTGTGATAATCTGAATGCCGAAATCCATTGTTTCTTTTTTATTAATATAAGTATCGGGCGTTACCAGACGGACACCGACATAAGGCGTATCATACCACGCGCTTATACCCAAATCGGAAAGCAACGGATTCTTGTATTTATAACCGTAGAGCCATACTTTTTTCCAATTTATTTTTTGCAGAGCCTCATTGATTTGATCCATGGCATCAAGTTCTTTTTTCTTTTCGTGTTCATAAGCGGAAATAGAACGAATCTCGTCCGGATTTGTACTGTAAGATAAAAATTTTTTGAAATTATGAACAACATAAAATTTGCCTTCCGGCGCTTCTTTGTAAGGTACTTCATTAGGATGATCATATTCGTCGTCGGACTTGATTCTTTTAGGCTTATCCGGAAACAATTTATAGGAAATGACTTTATTATATATTTGCATAGCCTTCTGATACGCGTAATAACTGATTTCCAGATAATGACGTTTTTCTTCAAGCTGCTCATCATTTTCTTCAGGGAAAAATTGTCGTATGACATTGATAAATTTCGGATCAGATATTTCTTCAATGGTATATTTTTTGTAAACGTATTCGCCGATTTCGTATAAAATATTGATGGTGGCGCCAATTGTCGGACGTATTTGTTCGTCATTTTCAATCTTTTCCATTTCAAGGCGCGTGTTATAGCCCTCAAAATCAGCGGGCAAATCGGAAATGCCTGCCCGGGCCGAGCTATTGAAAAGTGCCAGACAGCACATTATATAAAAAAATAAATATCTCATTTCAAATTTATAAGTTTTTAACTTTCCGTTTGTAAAAATATATGATATACTGAAATAGTAAAAAAAAAATTAGCTTTTAAGGTTTATGTAACAATGGATAATTTTGATAACAGATATGCTCTAACCGGCAAGCTTTTGATAGCTACGTCCACACTCAATGATGATGAGTGTTTCGGGCGTTCCGTTATTTATATTTGCTCGCACGGGCAAAACGGCGCTATGGGCGTTATTGTCAATAAGCGTTTGGAAACATATACTTTTTCGGATTTAACCATGCAGTTGCCGGTAAAAAATTATGCCAAACTGAACGAAGTTAATTTATACAGCGGCGGACCGTTGGAAAAGGTCAGGGGAATGGTACTGCATTCAACAGATTATGTTCGTGAAGGGACCATTGTTATAGGTAACGGAATTGCTGTTTCTTCTACCAATGAAATTATCGCCGATATTGCTTTTGATCAGGGACCGCACGATAAGCTGGTCGCACTTGGGTACTCTTTTTGGCAGCCGCGACAATTGGAAGCGGAAATATTTAGAAATGATTGGTTAGTTATCAATTCGGATAAAGAACTGTTATTCCGCACCAAAGATGAGGAAAAATGGCAACGTGCCATAGATGAAACCGGCATAAACTTAGACCGGTTAATTAATATAACCGGCCACAGTTAAGCTTAAAAAAAGTTATTTCTTCTTTAACGAGTTCAATACCGCATCGGTAACGGCTTTTTTGGCCTGCGCTTTAATTGAGCGTTTGACTGAACCGACGGCCCGATTGGTGGCACTTGAAATAACATCGGAGGTCGATTTCTTTTTGGCCGAAGAACCGGTCATTCCTGAAATAATCCCCATGGCAATGGTAATAAAGAAGTTGATGATCCTTCTTTGATTAACTTTGCCGATTTTTTCCCACCAGTTGCGGATTTTCCAAGATATAGTCTTTTGCTGTTCGGCTTCTAAATGGTCGCGATAATTTTGATTTGCCTGTTCTTGAGCCTGTTGACGCTGTTCGGCCAAAATGTTGGAAAACTTTTGTTGCGTATCTTTAATGCGGTAAGGTTCTAACATATTCAAAATTTCCTGATTAGATACATACGCGCCTAAAACACGTGTTAATGTGCCGTTTTCTTCCAAAAGCAACGAATCACCACGTCCCAAAAGCATTTCAGCGCCTAACGAATTTAAGATAATCATTGAATCGGTCGGTGAGGATACTTTATACGATAAACGTGTCGGCAAATTTGCCTTAATGGTACCGGTTATTACATCAACCGACGGACGCTGGGTGGCAATAATAAGGTGAATACCGGATGCCCGTGCCTTTTGAGCCAACTGTAACACTTGTTTTTCAACCGTTTTATCAAACATAATCAAGTCGGCAAACTCATCGATAACACAGACGATATACGGCATTTTAAAACCTTTTTCAAGGTATTCGCCGATATTGCGAACCATTTGCTGTTCAAACAGTGTGTAGCGATAGTTCATTTCATTGACAAGTTGTTCCAAGCAGGTGCTGGCCTCATTCATATCGGTAATAACAGGGCGGTACATGTATTTTTGGTTATTATACATCGAAAATTCGATACGTTTCGGATCGATTAAAACAAGCTGTAATTCTTCAGGTGTTTTTTTGTTAATAAGCGATAAAATAAATGTGTTTAAGCCGACCGATTTACCCGAACCGGTCGTACCGGCCACCAGCAGGTGCGGCATTTTGCTTAAATCTTTCATCAGAGGTTCGCCGCGCATATTAACGCCGACACAAATCGGTAAAGCATAGGTGGCACGCACAAATTCGGCCGAATAAACCAACGGCGGAAACGGAATTGTTGTTGCCTGCGGCTGCGGCACTTCAAAACAAATATAGGTTGAGTTGGGAATTTCTTTGGCACGCACACCGCTGACACCGAGTTCGCGGGCAATATCACGCGTCATTTTTTCAACATTGGCAAATTTTGTACCTTCCGCTAATTTGAATTCGACTTCGGTAATAAGCGGACCTTCGATAATTTTGCCGATAGAGCCGAAAATACCGAAGTGAGCCAATGTACGCGGCAGGTTAGTTTCTAAGTTTTCAATCACGATTAAAGTCCTTTGTCTGATTTTCCGTTACCGAAAGGCATATAAGTACCGACACCGCCGAAATACTTTTGGAAGAATCCTTGTTTTCTGTCGGCAGATAATGTTTTATCCTGGTCAATGGCAATATTATTTCCGTCGGCCATTGTTCGTGTATCTATTTTGCTGACCTTATCATCATCAAACGTAAGAGCCAGCACCTGGCGGTCAAGTTCCGTCGGACGCATAAAAGCAACACGTCTGATGGTTGAGGACATATAAATCCAATGGTCATCGCTTAAGCCTGTTGTTAAGCTCGGTGCACCTAAAATTTCTTTGACTTCGTCTTTGGTTAAACCGTTATGTATTTGGGCTATTTTTTCATTTTCCGGCATATTGCCGTTGTGATCCAAAAACACGTCGGAAGAACAACCGCTACATACTAACACGGCACAAAGAAAAAATAATTTGCGTATTGACATCTGTATGATTCCTTATATTTATATTTCTATACTGTATATATAACACAAGGATTTTATAATGCAAAAAATTTTTTCATATCCTATCAAAATAGATGAATTAAATCAGAACCGGTACAAATTCGAGCTCAATGCCGATGCCGATGAACTTAAGGATATAACGGCTGTTTTGCAGGTTGAAAATGTTAAAATGTTTAAGGCCGAAATTTTCTTGAAACTCAATATTAAAGAGCATTTAATGAAGGTATGGGGAAATGTTGCCGCCAAAATAGAGCTCAAAAGCGTTATCAGTTTGGAAAATTTTGTAAAAGATTTTGATGTGCCGTTTGAATTAATGTTTGATACCAAGGCAACGTATCAGGATATTAAGGATATGGAAGCCGGCATTAATGACGATGTTCCGGATATTATCGAAAACGGACGGATTAATTTGGCCGATATAGCCATTGAACAGATTGCGCTGAATTTAGACGATTATCCGCGTGCCGAAGGGGAGGTTTTTGATTTTTCGCAATATGCCGAAGTCGAACCGATTAAAAAAGATAATCCGTTTGCCGTTTTGGAAAAGCTTAAAAAATAGGGGAATTACTCAACGACTTCCCACGGAAAGTTAATCCACAACCCTGCCGGTTCGGTAATCGGCGCAAAATCCGGAACTATGGACTGATTTTTATTGATAACGGTATAAATTTTAGTCGCCGGATATTTATGACGCAAATACAATAAGGTTTCGCCGCTGTCACAGATATCGTCTATAATATAAGTTGTCGGGTCATTCGGAATTTCATCGAGCGTTGTATCGAGAATCTCGGATTGTTGCTTATCACTGGCATAAGAAGAAAGACGGATAAAACGAATGTCCTTAATACCTAACAAATGAGCTGTCATGGTGGCCGGAATCAGCCCGCCGCGTGATACCGCCGCTATCGTGATTTTGCTCGGATTCTCCGATTTAATTTTATCAGCAATAGCCTGACAGGCATCTTTAATTTCAGCAAATGTAAAATCTTTCATCAGCGGTCTCCCTAATACGAAATAATGACATGATTTATAACAAAAGCCGCCTTACCCGTCAATAAATTTTGCGAGGTTATGCGCCGCTTAGCTCAAAATAACATATTTTCTAAGTGATTTCTTTTAAGGCTGAATTATTATGTTTGGTAGCCTTAAATATCGTCTCATCATAGTCAGTAATTGTTTTATGACATAAATAAGATTATTCTTTTTCATAATTATAATTATTGTATATTTCTTATTTTTAAACTTGACAATTATTATTTTAAATCATAACATTTATCTTGAAATGGAGCATATTCATTTGCATGAAATTGTATTATTAACCGATTTTATGGCGAAAGGAGGCAAAATAATCTGTATCCATTTTATAATAACTTAAAATATTAGAAAAGGAAAAAACTTATGAATGAGCAAATTTTAAGAGAGGAGTTAAAAAATGGATATATGGAAAAAATATAAATCACCGTTAGGCTATGAAACGGGGGACAATAAAATAGATACGTTTGGGGTTGACCATAGTCAGTTTTCGCTTCGTGATGAGATAGAGTATCAAACAGCACGGGCGGAACGTGAAAATCAACTCATACAGAACTACAATAATCAAGGCATAACGGAAAACTATCCGCAATATACTACCAACTTTTGGGGTAACCCTGAAAACAACTACGGCTTCGGCAGTTCGAATATAAGTGATGCGATAAGTCATCATCCGGCAATGAATACCACGCCGATGCCGATTATGCAGATGTCAGCGACATCGGATGATTATCAGCGAGCCATAAACAATTATGAACAGGCAAATGTTGCCGGTAGCTTTATGTCCGGTATAGGTAACAGCTTTGATGGCAGTCATACACCTACATGGAACGACGATTATAGCAATACGTTGACTAATCAACAAAATTACACAACACCGAACGACATAAACAAGATTTCATCAGCTTCTTTGCCACAAACAGGTGTTTGGGCACAACAACGGAGACGTGCCGTTGAAAATGATATGTTGATGAATGCTATGGATGTTCTTTATGGTATGAACAGGACTGTTAACGGGATGACCTTTGGCGGATTGGACTGGTTGGGTAACAAACTCGGGTTTGATTCACAAATGAATGATTATTTGCAGTTAAAAGATGCGCAAAGTCGCAATTTGGCACAGACAGCAGGTCAAATAGCCGGTTATGGTGGCAGTGCTTTAACTGGAGGTGCACTGGCAAATGCCGGCTATAATCAGGCAAATATGGCCTATAACGGTTATAAAATCGGAAAAGCATACGATAAATTAACTGCAGATCCGTTTCAAGGTAACGGCCGCGATGTTATTGCGCGCATGAGAAATCATAACGGCGAACCGGTCGTTCTTCAACGCGGTGAGGCTATAAAGGGGCCAAACGGAGAAGTAATAGTTCATGGAAAGTCATTAGGACGAGAAACCGGTAGCGTCCAGAACTATGGCTTGGATAAATTTATATACAGACATCGTATTGGGCGAGCAGATGCACAAAAAATACCGAGGATTATTCAACAAAAACCTTTTGAATCAAATGAATTTGGGCAAAATGTATATTTGGTGCGTAATTATGACGGAACATTAAGGTTAGTAACATCTCCAGTGGAAGAAGGTTCAACGGTTGCTTCCATGTATTACTTTAAATAATAATTAAAAACTAAAAAGGAAGCTATCTTAAAAATAGCTTCCTTCCTTTTTCTCTATCCTTAAATCGACAGTCTAGCACGATCCAAGATACGACAATAGGCGATTAAAATCTTTCGTTCCTATTGGAGAGAAATACCTTAAGGTACTTCTAGTATAACACTTTTTCAGTATAAGTCAATATATAAATTGAAAAATATTTAAAATATATACTTTAGGTTATATAAAAACTACCCGCAAGTCGGGACAAACTTTTGGGGTAGCCCTGAAAATAACTACGGCTTCGGCAGCTCGAATATAAGTGATGCGATAAGTCATCATCCGGCAATGAATACAACACCGACACCACTACAACCGGTGCAGACACAGAATAATACTCAATCTGCATATGGTTATCCAGAATTGCGTGCCGATAAAAGAAATACCTTTACTTCCGCAATTGAAAGTTTTGTTCGTACATCTGATACACCTCAATCTGATAAAAGTTTTACAAATCAGATTGTTGGAGCAGCAAGAGATTTAGGTGAAAACTATATAAACATGGTAAATGCTAACTACAAAAGTACACCGGAAATGCAAAAACAAGGTACCACCATTGACAATTACTATCATTGTGTCGGAAATTATGATGCAGCGCAAAGAGGAACTTTGGGCTCGGCGACAGCGGGGGCAATCGGTTTAGGAAGAGAATTAATTGACTATCCTAAAAACGTACTTCTTAAAGGAAAAACTTTCCAACAGGCTAATGATGATTTTCGTAATGACATGCGAGTAAATGCAGACGGACGACAAATGGCACAAAGCGGGCAATATCGTTCCGCCTATGAGGCTTGCGATAAATATCGTCCGGCAGGATATGATCCACTTGATCGGTTTAGGTATTATAAAAAATAATTATTTAATCTTGTATTATTATTCAAAGTATTTATACTAGGACAAAGATGGCAACAAAAGAGGTATAGAATGATAAATTTATTATATGTATTTTTATTTTTAGTACTGATTAGCGCTATTTTATGTAATATGCGTATTTGCCATTATTTCAATCAACAAGTGCAGACATTGCATTGGAGTGTCAATAAGCAGAAATATTGTAATATTTTATCAATTGCTCTCGGGACGATATCTGTCATTTTATTGTTGCCATTTTTGTTTGGGTATAGCGATATTTGGTTTGTGTGTTCAGCTTTAGGTTTTGTGGCGCTTTTGAGCGTTTTAAGTTATTGCGATTACCAGATTTTTATGCACAATAAAAAGCATAATGTTTGGTGGAATAAACTGACATATTTTGATAAAATAATTATTTGCATAATTGTCGCGTTATCAATATGCTTACTTTATTTCAATTCCTCACTCCGAAACATATTTATGTTAATATGCATTGATTCCTTTTTTGTTTATGTATTCTTTCTAAAAAAAATCAGAGAACAATGTAAAATTATGCAATTGTTTAAAAATAAATCTATTCGGTGTTTTGAATTGATTATCAGTAATTTGTTTTACTATACCGCATGGATTGTAACTGTAATATATATTTTAAGTATGAGTATCAATATAATTTCTTTATACTTTGACCCTTATGACACAGATGGCTGTATAGATACAGGAATATGCAAAGAGGGTTTTACCTTCAATGATTGTGGCGATGGTAAACCTTGCACCATAACGAAGGAAAATTGCCTTAAAAATAATAATATTTGGCTCGAAGATATTCGCAGTTGCGATACCAGACACAAGGCTCGTTAAATACTAGTGGTTATATTAAAGGTATCAGGTTTCACCTTTGGTATATGATTGCCGGGCATATGGCACGTTTCGGGAGCGACTCAAGCTTTGGTGCAAGTTCTTCCTTTGGCACAACATCGGGATTGCAAACGCAAACCCCAGCACCATGGAGCACTTCGGCAACACCGAGGTACACAACCTCAACGCCGTGGAATAATCAATCAGAACAGGTTACTCCGGTACCTTGGCGGGATAATTATTTAACCGAAGCACAACGTATACAGGCACTAAAGAATGGGCAACAATTAAATTTATATATGCAAGATAGTCAAAATGCTAACTATGAATGGCCGTGGTATACTATGAATTGGTTAGGAAAATATTATGTATATAAGCATAATAATGATATTGAAAAATATGCTATGCAAAATAGTATAGATCCGGATTTGGTGCGTGCGGTTATGTATAACGAAGGTGCCACAGGACATAAAGGTGTTTTCAATTATCTAGGAGACTTAATTGGGGCATCAGGGAGTCAAATGCCGATGAATATTCAAGGTCAAACTTGGGGCGATTTTAACGGAAAACATTATGATTCCTATATACCTCAGCAGAACATTGAATTAGGGACAAAAGTTTTGAAACAAATGCAAAATTCTTTGAATAACCCAACACCAGATAGAATTGGAACACTATGGAACGAAACTGGAGCAAATAACATCAATGATGTCGGTGCAAGGGTAAAAACTGCATACGAAACAAAGCCTTGGTTAGGAGAAAAACAATGGGAACAAAAACTGTTGGAGTTCTTTTTCGGAAACAAGAAAAAATAATTCGGTATAGTTTAACCGTAATATGGTTTGCGTTTATAACGTGGGCAGTTGTAGGACTTTATCCGATGATGATAGGAACAAACACACAAGGTGACAGTTGTGACCCCTACTTGTGGCAAGAAGGGAAAATATATCAATGGGTATGGGGAGGACATCCATGCGTTTATACAATTGAATTTTTATTCGGATATATTCTGTATACTCAGCTCTACCTCTTATATGATTATATTCGGCGGAAAATTGTCGGATTTAATCCGACGATAAGTTGGCGTATGGCAGAGGTCGGCACATGGTTTGCCTTAAACTGGGGATATTTGTTGTGGCTGACCGCAACGGATTACGGAACATTAAATTGGACAATGGGCTATACGTCTTTTGCCGGCATTTTGTTATTTTTTGTACCGATTATTCTGTTGGCAGGGGGAACTTATCTATTAGGTAATCGTGCAGTTATATGGACATTCTTCGGAATGTTGCTGATTTATGTCGGACTGGTATTCTTAGCAATGACACGCGAAATCATGTAGTTTTATTGAGAAAGGGAGCATTAATGCTCCCTTTGTTTTAGCTTTTACGGTTATCGGAAACATATGCCTGCAAGTCTTCCAGACGATATTTTACCGTTCGACCGATTTTAACAAACGGCACGGGCAGAACGTGAAAATCAACTCATACAGAACTACAATAATCAAGGCATAACGGAAAACTATCCGCAAGTCGGTACCAACTTTGGGGTAGCCCTGAAAACAACTACGGCTTCGGCAGCTCATATATATTAAAAAAATGGGAAGGGATATAGAAAAGGCAAGGATGTTTTCCTTGCCTTGGGGTAATTATTTTACGGCATCTTTAATGATGCGTTTTTCTTATTTACAAGTTCTATAACTTCCGGTGTAATATCGACCGTATATTTTGAAGTAAACGCGATGGCTTTGGCATTGAAAATGGTTTTCGCGCCTTTAGCGAGGGCGACTTCTTTTAAGGCCAGATTAATATTTTCGGTAGCCTGTATCATTGTTTCATCATAAGCCTTGATTGTTTCATCACGTTTTAATTTAAGAGATTTCATATAAACATCTGAAAAATCGTCTTTTACTTTTGCATTTTTCATGTTTTTGATTTTTTGTTGTGAATCGTCGACTTCTTTGATTAACTCATTAATTTTTGTTTCAAACTCTTGTTTAAGCATTACTAAATTGGAAGATGCGACAACAGCCTCCAAATTATAGATATAGACGATTTGGGAATTCTGCAGTTCTGCCGATAATTTTTCGACATTGTTTTGGGCTTGTTTGAGTTGTTGATTAAAATAATAAAAACCGCAACCGCTGCCGATAACGACGGCAAGCAAAGCCACTGTCAGCATTTTTAAATATTTGTCATCGCATTTTTGCGGTTGAGCAGTAGCTTCTTCTTTTGTATTTGCTTTAATTTTTGTTTTGGTATTTGCTTTATCAGTCATTTTGCTCTCTACAAAAAAAATAGCTTGGATGCCGTTAAGCATCCAAGCTATTGTTCAGTTTATTACCAAGAATAAGTTACACCCATACGGTAAGTTGCTTCGTTATCATCCCAAGCAATACCTGTATTGAAGAGTATATTATCCGTGAACCAGTGGAAACCACCGACGGCCATAGCGCCGTGACCATGGTACATACCGGTACCAACAGAAAGTTGGGTATTGCCATGAGCTCTGGCGTTAGGTACTAACGCAGACAAAGCTGCAGCCGATGCCATACCGGATTGGAACTTATGACGCAATGTGCGAACATCATGATCGACACTGTTCAATTTAGTATCCAATTTACCGATAGCATCCACAACGGTCTTAGAACCTTGTGTATAGTGCATCTTGTTGAAGTTAGCACGGTTACCGATAGCGCTGTCCAAAGCGGTTAAGTGTTGTTCAACCGTTGTGCCTTCAGCCAAGTTTCCTTGGTAAGTACCAGCTTTTTCCAGTTTGTCAGCCAAGCCGTGGATTGTGCCCATAGAAGCATCAATGTTTAGCAAAGCTTCAACCACTGTATCCGGTTGAGTTGTTGTACCGTTCGACAGGTTCTTGTAACCATAGCCGATGTTGTTCATATTACCGACTTTTCTGTTTAATGCATCAATGTTGGCATTAACCGTATTGTCGTCAGCAACATTGTTGAAAGCAACGGTTGTTGCAGCACCGACGTTAGAAGCAACCTGAGATACGGCAGACATAATGTCATGGTATCCGGCAGTAGCTGTTGCGGTTGCAGCCGGGCTGTATGTATAGTCAACATCTTTATCGGCATCAACGGCACCGGTCCAAACCGCATCAGTGAATGTACCACCGGTAGCTGTTTCAACGTTTTGAGACAATGTAGAGATAGCCGAAGCAACATCAGAAACGTCTGTTACGCCATGAGCATTTTTGTCGTCTAATTTACCGATTGTTTTAGCAACGGTAGCAACGGTAGCCATAGTACGTTTAGCCTGATCATCAACAACACCGTTAGTAATAGCGGCATCGCCTTGATCCATAGCGGCAACATAGCTTGAACCGTCGAAGGTCAAAGCACCAGTCTTTGTTGTTCCGCTAACTTCCAAATCGCCGTTAACGTGAGTATTGCTTAACCAAGAAGAACCTGTAACAGCAAAATTACCGCCAACAGATGCATCGCCGGTTGTAGCTAAAGCACCGTCAACATGGGTGTTCTTCAACCAAGATTCACCTGTTACGGACAAAGCACCGTCAACATTGGTATCTTTCAACCAAGATGTACCTTGTACACCCAAGTCACCTTGAGCTGTCACATTACCATCTTTATCAACCGTGAAGTTACCATCAGCAGCTTTAATAGCACCATCGCTGTTAACTGTCATCTTACCGTCAGCAACAGACATCCAGCTCGTGGTTGTTAAACCGCCGGTAGAGTTAACTTTGAAGTTACCGTCAGCAACCGACATCCAGCTCGTGGTTGTTAAACCGCCGGTAGAGTTAACTTTGAAGTTACCGTCAGCAACCGACATCCAGCTCTTTGAAGTGATAGCGCCATCTTTGTCAACGGTGAATTTACCGCCGGCAGCAGAGAATGAGCCGTCAGCAGCAGTTACGCTAAATTTGTTACCGATTGTTGTATCGCCTTCGATATCCATTGTACCGGCAACAGTTGTGTTACCGTCCTTATCAACAGTGAAGTTACCATTAGCAGCTTTGATATTACCTTTTGTACCGACAGCGAATTCTGTACCGGTAGCACCGGCACCTAATGCACCTTTGATTTTGGTATTACCGTCTTTATCAACTACAAACTCACCGTTTGCAGCTCTGACAGCACCATCGCCATCAACAGCGAATTTACCGTCAGAAACAGACAATGTGCCTAAAGTTTCGATATCGCCGTCTTCATTTACAGTGAATGTTTCTTCATACAAACCGGTAACAGCATCTTTTTGAGCTACTGTAAAGCCGGATTCGGAAGCAACATAACCGGTGTACAATCCTGTACCGTCAACTTTCATAACATTGGTTATGTCGTTACCATCAGAATCTTTGATTTGTGTCGCTTCGATGGTAGCTGTATTTGTACCGTCGCTCAAGGTTACTTTACCGTTGGTGTCAACTGCGAACTTATCGTTAACATTGATACCGCCGTCGAGCGAAGCCAAACCGGCAACATCTAAAGTGCCGTTAAAGCTTGCATTTCCGTCATTATCGATTTTAGCAACTTGAGCTTGTGTTGAATCTTTAACGGTTAAAGCACCGCCATCAAGTTCAATACGGCTACCGGTTGCACTACCAAATGTTGATTTACCGGTTACATCCAAAGTACCGGCAACACTGGTATTAGCCAAAGATGTATTACCGGTAACGGTTAAGTCACCTGTAACATCGGTTTTAGCTAAAGTTGTATCACCGGTTACATTTAATTTACCGGACAATGCTGTATCACCGCTGACTGTCAAACCACCGGTAACGGCTGTTGTAAAGCCTGTACCGCCAAGGTTAACGGTGTTGGCGGTTGTTGTATCGATACCGGTAGCAGATATTGTGCCTGCAGTTAAGTTGCCGTTGGCATCAAAGCCTTTACCGGTTGTACCGATGGCAAGTGAGCCGACAGTAGCTGTACCTGTAACATCCAACGTACCTGATGTGCTGATATTACCTGCACCGTTAACCGAGAATTGATCGGTTGTACCAACGTACAAGGTTTCAGACTTCAAAGCACCTGTACCGACATCTAAAGTCTTGTTGCCGGTACTGATACCGTTAGCATCCACAGAAATGGTTGCATCGTTGGTGTGGCCTGTACCGTCCGTCAATGTTAAACCATGAACATTGCTCAGAGAGTTACCACCCATATCCAAACTACCTGCTGTACCTGTGATGGCATTAGCAGCACCGATAACTGTTCCGGCTGAGCTGACTGTTAACATATTGGTTGTAGATGTACCGACTTTCAAACTGGTGTTAGCTGTTAAGTTACCGCCGTTATCAATGATAACTTGGCTACCGGATGTACTACCATATGTATTTGTACCTGTATAAACATTATTAGTACCTAGACCGGCACCATTAGCGGCAACGTAAGAAATAGCATCAACCATATTCAGGTTGTTTGTACCGGCAGTACCTGTAATGGTCTTGCCTGCTAAAATACCTGTACCTGCTGCCGGAGCCGAAGTTGTACCAACCAAAGCAGCCATAGAAGTAATGTTATCGGTATTGTTCTTAACTTGACCGTCCAAAGCACTTAAGTTACTTGCAACGTTAGCATTGGCAGCAATGTAATTGCCGGCCGAGGTAACAGTAATGTCTGTCAAAAGTTCGTTAGCGGCAGCGGTTAAGTTAGGAGTTGTAAAGTTAGAAGATAATGTGCTAGCACCTGTAACTTCACCGGTAGCAGCATTATAAGTACCGCCGTTTACTGCAGTGTACAAGTTACCTATAGAAGTATCTTGAGTGGTGTTTTTAGTTGCATTAACATCAACAGCAGCAGCTGTGTCTTTGATAGCGGCAACAACAGTCTTATTTTTAATCAAATCAGAATCTGTTGCAGCAGTGAAGTTATCGGCATTGTTTACTTTAGCATCCAAAGCATCTGATAAACCATTAACTTGGCTTTGAGCAATTGTGCCGACTTTAATACCATTACCATCAACAGTGATTGTCGTATCACCGGCTTTAGCAGAAATAACACCGGTATCTGTAATTGAAATACCATCTCCGGCATTGCCTGAAGTTGAAGTTAACTTAGCTTGCTTGCCATCCAAGGCAGTTGCAACAGCTTTTTCAGAAGCAAGAGCAGTATCTGAAGCAGAAGCAGTAGCTCTGACAGTTGTTTGAATAACGCCAGATTTGAAGTTATCGGTTTCGATGTTAGAAATAGTGTTACTGTCAGCATCAATTGTTTTGTTGGTTAATGTCTGAGTACCATCTGTAGTAACCATACCAGTTGTAGCAGTTTCAATAGCGGTTGCAACAGCTTTTTCTGAAACAAGTGCAGTATCAACAGCTGAACTCGAATCTCTAACAGATGTCAAAACAGCTGAGGAAACATTGTCTGAGCCACTTGTCAACTGAGCTTGTTTGCCAGCCAAAGAAGTTGCTAAACCATCAACTTGGCTTTGAGCAATTGTGCCGACTTTAATACCATCACCATCAACAGTGATTGTCGTATTACCGGCTTTAGCAGAAATAACACCAGTATCTGTAATTGAAATACCATTTCCGGCATTGCCTGAAGTTGAAGTTAACTTAGCTTGCTTGCCATCCAAAGAAGTATAAAGAGCTTCGTTACCTTTAGTAGTGTCATTAACTAGAGCAACTGCGGCATCCGTCTTGGTTGCGGTATCGCCCATAATACCTAAAATCTGGTCAACACCCCAGCCGGTAACATTGCCGTTAGCACGATCCCAAGCTCCACCTGATGTAGAAGCCAAGTTGTCCATAAATGCATCTGTATCTTCTATAGCTTTTGTCCATGTTCCAGCATCGGCTGCGCTTGCCGGTGTGGCAGCTGCTGCGCCTAAAGCGAACAAGCCGACGTTAATCAGCCAGCACTTCTTTAAAACACTGCGATATTGCGCTGTTAAGAGCCCTATAGCAGATTTAGAATATTTCATGAAATTTCTCCTTATGTTATTTATAAAATGTGATATTCCCTTAAATTGTCAAGATATAGCACCCACAAAGAGAAATATAACAAACAGAATGCAATACCAATACAACAAAGGTTATACGGAATTTTAATACTTTATTAACTATTTTCAACCCCGAATATGACCTTTAGGCTATTTTTTTGTAACTTAGAGTGGACTTTTAGTTTTTACGGGCTTTTTTTTAAGCGATTGATTTTTTCTGCCTGTGGATAACTCTTGTATGTGCACGTATTACAGGGCGTTTCGATAGTTTCTCTAGGGATACTGTAGAAGACATTTTATAAACGACATTTAAGTTGTTATTGTCATTCTTGGTTCTCGCTTCGCTCGCCCAAGAATGACATTTTATAAGCGGCCGGGATTCTCGCCGTCGCTTGCTCGGCAAGAATGACATTTTCTTTCTTACCGTCATCCTTGCACTTTTATTTTTTATAGTCATCCTTGCGCGTAGCGCGAGGATCTCGGCTAAATCATAAAGCGGCCGGGATTCTCGACCTGCCGGTCAAGAATGACATTTTCTTTCTTACCGTCATCTTTTTTCACCGACCGGCGAAAAAAAACTTGATTTATTGAAAATATTATAATATTTGTATGTTGTTTTGAAATTTGCGGCCATGGCGGAATTGGTAGACGCGTAACGTTGAGGTCGTTATGGGCTAAGCCCGTGGAAGTTCAAGTCTTCTTGGCCGCACCAAAACTTACTTTGAATCTTTATCATCAAAGGAGAGCTTAAATATGCTGAGAATTTATAAAACAGAACCCGGCGCTAAATTAGTTAAGCTCAAAAATATCAAATCTGTTTCTAAAGCATGGTTTAATTTAATCGATCCGGCAGGTAAGGAAATCGAACAGGTTTCGACGATGCTGAAGGTCGATTCGGATATTTTACATAACGCCCTCGATGCCGATGAACGTTCACGTGTCGAGTTTGACGAGGGAATTTTGTCCGCCATCGTGAACCTGCCTTTGCTTGATGAAGAGGGGATTTTTGATACATTGCCTTGCGGTTTGGTGTTTACGGGGCAAAACTTTTTGACGATTTGTTCGCGTGATAACCGTATTTTAAGCTCATTTAATAAAAATACCGCCAAAACTTTCGATACGCGCAACCGTACCCGCTTTATGCTTTCCATTTTGTATAAAACCACGCAGTTCTACTTGCGCTATTTGGCGATTATTAATCGCAAAACCGAACATATTGAGGATTCGCTTAAGCAAACCACCCATAACGAAGAATTGTTTCAACTGATGGATATTCAAAAGTCTCTCGTTTACTTTACAACCGCTTTGCGCGATAACCAACTGATGCTCGAAAAATTGCTGCGTATGACCAAGTCACCGGCTACAACCAAACTTTTGGCCTTTACCGAAGACGATGTCGATTTGTTGGAAGATGTTATCGTTGAAAACAAGCAAGCTATCGAAATGGTTGATATGCACCGCTCGATTTTAGAGGGCATGATGGACGGTTTTGCTTCAATTATCAATAATAACTTAAACCAAATCATGAAGTTTTTGGCCGCCATTACGATTGTGCTTTCCATCCCGACTATGCTCGGCACGTTTTGGGGTATGAACGTGGCCGTTCCGTTTGCCGCACATCCGTTCGGCTTCGGTATCGTGATTGCTCTTTCGTTGTTGGCAACGCTTATCGTGATTATATTCTTCCGTAAAAAAGGTATGTTCTGAAAAAACTTGTAGAATACTTAAAATCTGTCTGGCATATTGCAAACTTTTGTTTTATAGTTACTTGGATTTTTGTGATGATTAGGAGATGTTGAGGTGTTCTTGGGACTCTTTATAGCGGCACTTTCCCTTATATGCGATCAACTGAGTAAGTTTTTTGTGGATACTCGGCTTGTTATTGATGAGCCTATCGTGGTGAATGACTTTTTTAATGTCGTTAAAGTGTGGAATACGGGGGTCAGTTTTTCGATGTTTAACGGTCATGGCGATTTGGGAGCGCGCATACTCATTGTTGTTGCATTGGCCGTTTGCGGCGGTCTGTTCTATTGGATGTACCGCGAAAAAAGCACTAAAAAGAACATTTGTCTCGGTTTAATCATCGGCGGTGCACTCGGAAATGTGTTTGACCGTGTTCGTTACGGCGCGGTAATGGATTTTTTGGACTTCCATTACGAAACATATCACTGGCCGGCTTTTAATATTGCCGACAGCTGTATTTGTGTGGGGGCATTGCTCTTGATTTATTTGGAAATGAAAAGCTCTAAAAAGAAAGGATTATCCGAAATATGAAAAAATTGTATTTGATTTTGGCCGCTGTGGCCGTTATGTCGGTAAGCGCTTGCGGGATGACCAAAAAAGCTTTGGGTTTTACCAAAGAAGGTCCGGATGAAACCAATGTTCAAACCAATCAGCCGTTGGTTTTGCCGCCGGAATATAGTGTCCGTCCCGACAAAAACGCTAAACCGGCCGATGAAACTGAGGATTACACTTTAGAAGCAAATGAATAGATTTTTAAAAATCCTTACTGCGTTGCTGTGCTTAAGTGCTTCTGCCGAAGCTGCATTATTTAAGGCGGAAACGTTTACCTTGCCTAACGGTCTGCAATGCGTGGTGGTCGAAAATCATAAATCGCCGATTGTTAAACAAATGCTGTGGTATAAGGTTGGCGCAACAGATGAAACTTTTGCCAATAAAGGCGGTGCGCATTTGCTCGAACATTTGATGTTCAGAGGGACTTCAAGAGTGCCTGACGGCGAATTTAATCGCATTATGGAAAAAAACGGGGCCGATTCTAACGCCTTTACGGGGCATGATATGACAGCTTATCATCAAATGGCCGATGTCAGCCGGCTGGAGGTCTTGCTCGCTCTCGAAGCTGATCGTATGCATAATCTTTCGTTTGATGAAGAAGCTTTTAAGGCCGAGCAAAAAATCGTGCTGCAAGAACGTAAACAGGTTATCGAAAATAAACCGTCGGCCGCGTTTACGGAAAAATTGAATAAAATGCTGTGGGGTAATTCGCCGTACGGGCATCCGGTGACGGGTTTGTCTGAAGAAATAGAAAGTCTGACTTTTAAAGATACGCGCGATTTTTATCAGCGCTATTATGCGCCGAATAATGCTATTCTTATATTGTCAGGCGATATCGATGTCAAAACGGCCAAACCTTTGGTCGAAAAGTATTTTGCCGAAATCGAAGCTAAGGATATTCAACGCCGTCCGATTGCCGAAAATACCGTCACTTTTACTGAAACGCTGGAAATGTCATTGCCGGATATTCAGACCGCTAAAATGGTACACCAATCCTTACTGCCACCATATAAAAAATTATCGGGCAATATTTATGATTATCTGGTTTTGGCTGAATATTTGGGCGGCGGAGAAACCTCTGCATTATATAAAGAATTGGTTATCAAGCAAAAAACGGCTGTTTCGGTTTCAGCCGGATATCGTTTTACGACCGGCGGTAATTCGGTGTTTTCTTTTTCGATGATTCCGGCTAAATACAGCAGAAAGCAAATCTCAGCCGCTTGGCAACAACTCGATGAGGTCGGGCAATCTGCCGTTAGTCAGCTCAATGATGAAAAATTGGCGCAAATTAAACGTAAAATTTTGGCCGGTTTGGTGTATGTAAACGATAATCCGGCCGATGCCGCGTACTGGATAGGCAACATGATGGTCAGCGGATTTACGCTCGATGATATTCAAAATTATGAAAGTCATATTAACGAAGTGACGGTTGACAGTGTGAAAAATGCTTTTCTGGCCGTGCAGAAGGCACCGGTCGTTCGCGGCGTTTTGCTGCCGGAAATCGTACCGGAAGATGAGCCGGAAATAACAGCGGAGGAGGCCGATGAGCAGATACTCAAAAAATAAATCCGGCATTTTCGGTAAGCTGTTGGTAACCGCTCTTATTTTAGCGGTGTGCGGTTACGCCGGTTCGGTCGTTCGGACATATCTTAACCGGATAGATTCCGATGAAATCTTGCGTCAATCCGTGTTGAAAGATAAAAAATTTGCCTCTGTTGTACAAGAAATTCAAAGCGATAAGTTGTCGGCATATTTGCTGGAAGAACATTCAAACCCGATTGTTTCTGTCAGTTTTGAGTTTAAAAATGCCGGTCGGGCACATGAGGCGGATAATCAGCAGGGTTTGACTAATGTCCTGTCCGATATGCTGCTCAACGGCACAAAATCGTATGCGCCGCAAAAGTTTAAAGATTTAAGCGAAGAATATGGCATAAGAATTGGATTTAGCGCAACAAAAGACTCTTTTGCCGGCGAAATCGTGTTTCCTAAACAAAATACGGAAATGGCCGTCAAATTGCTGCGCGAAGCTTTGTTGATGCCGCTTTTTGATGAAGATTATCTTGAGCTGACCAAACAACAGCTCGTTGTGGCTTTACAATTGGCGCAGGAACGTCCGGAATATATCGTCAACGACAAATTGGCCGAATTTATTTATGGCGGACATCCGTATTCACGCGCCGGTATCGGTAAACAAGAAAATATCACGGCTTTGACCGCCGATGATTTGCGCCTGTTTATGACCAATCATCTGGCGCAGGATAATTTGCTTATCGGGGTGGCCGGCGATGTGACCGCCGCCGAAACCGCGGATTTGTTACAAAAATTATTCGGCAGTTTGCCGGAAAAATCAACAGGGAAAGAATTGTTGCCGTTAGAGGTTATCAGCTCGGGTGAAAGCATTAATATCGAGCGTGAAACGCCGCAAGCCGTTGTTCGTTTTGCAGCCAAAGGAACCTATCGCAACAGTTTGGATTTCTATCCGCTTTATATAGCCAATTATATTTTCGGTGAGTCCGGTTTAAGTTCTCGTCTCAATAAAAACATTCGTGAAAAAGAAGGGTTGACTTATGGTATTTATACCGGTCTTAATATCAGTGATGCCAGTGCATTGCTGAGCGGTTCTTATTCCGTGACACCTGAAAATTTCGCTCAATCGAAGCAATTGCTTTTGGATGAATGGCAAAAAATGGCCTCTCAGGGAGTTACTCAAGAGGAATTGCAGTTGGCCAAAGATGCGCTTTTAGCTTCGTTTAATTTACGATTTGCCTCAATCGACGGGATATCGGATATGCTGTTATCTATGCAAAAATATCGATTGGGCGCTGATTTTTTGGAAAAAAGAAATGATTATATTCAGTCGGTGACACTCAAAGAAGTAAATGCCGCTGCAAAAAAATATTTTAGCACACAGCCCGATTTTGTAACAATCGGCGTAAAGGAGGAAAAATAATATGTTCGGTAAGAAAAATACCAAAGCCTGGAACCAATTAGAGAGTGTTTATAAGCACTTTAAAGATACTCAAATGCGTGACTTGTTCGCATCTGATGCCAACCGCGCCGAAAAATATTCGCTGCAGCTGGAAAATATGTTTGTGGATTATTCCAAAAACCGTATTGACGACGAGGTAATGACTTCGCTGTTTGGTTTGGCGCGTGAACGCGGTGTCGAAGAAAAAATACAGGATATGTTCAGCGGCAAAAAAATCAATAAAACCGAAAATCGCGCGGTGCTGCACATAGCTTTGCGTAATCGTCAAGATACGCCGATTTACGTGGATGGTCGTGATGTTATGCCGCAAATAAATGAAACTCTCGAAAAAATAAAAGATTTTTCCGAAAAAGTTCGTTTGGGGCGTTTTTTGGGTTATACCGGCAAAAAACTCACCAACATTGTCAACATCGGCATCGGCGGTTCGGATTTGGGACCTTTTATGGCAACCGAAGCATTACGTCCTTATTGGGCTAAAGATATAAAGTGTTACTTTATTTCGAATATTGACGGAACATCATGTGCCGAGGTTTTGAATAATATCGATCCGGAAACGACTTTGTTTATTGTTGCTTCCAAAACATTTACCACAATCGAAACCTTAACCAATGCCAAAACCTGCCGTAAATGGCTGGTCGATGCTTTGGGCGAACATGCCGTTTCAAAGCACTTTGTTGCTTTATCGACCAATAAAGAAGAAGTTGAAAAATTCGGAATTAATCCGGAAAATATGTTCCAATTTTGGGATTTTGTCGGTGGCCGCTATTCAATGTGGTCGGCTATCGGTTTGATTATTGCCATTGCCGTCGGTTACAAAAATTTTGAGCGTATGCTCGAAGGTGCCAACGCTATGGACAGACATTTTGCCACAGCCGATTTGGAACATAATATTCCGGTGATTTTGGCACTAATCGGAATCTGGTACAATAATTTTTACGATATTCATCGCTACGGTGTTATTCCGTATGACCAATACCTGCAATATCTGCCGGCCTACTTGCAACAACTCGACATGGAAAGCAACGGCAAAACCGTTACCTTAGACGGCAAATACGTTGATTATGCAACCGGACCGGTTTTGTTCGGCGGCGCCGGCACTAATGTTCAGCACTCGTTCTTCCAAT
Organism: Alphaproteobacteria bacterium; assembly: GCA_017635595.1. Lineage (GTDB taxonomy): Bacteria > Pseudomonadota > Alphaproteobacteria > RF32 > CAG-239 > RUG410. The sequence goes on along the minus strand of JAGBLF010000024.1, from coordinate 10,515 downwards.
TGTTGCATCAGGGCTCGGAAATTGTACCGATTGACTTTATTATTCCGGCGATTTCACACAATGAAATCGGTAACCATCATCAAATTCTGGTAGCTAATGTTTTGGCGCAGGGCGAGGCTTTGATGCAGGGTAAAACCGAGGAAGAAGCCGCTTTGGAAATGCAAAAAGCCGGTAAATCCGAAGCCGAAATCAATAGATTGAAAAAATTTAAGAGCTTCAGCGGTAATCGCCCGTCCACAACCATTGTTTTGCGCAAATTAGACCCGTATACTTTAGGTATGTTGGTAGCAATGTATGAGCATAAAGTTTATACGCAGGGTGTTATCTGGAATATCAACTCGTTTGATCAATTCGGTGTTGAGCTCGGCAAAAAATTGGCTCTGAACATTCTGCCGGAATTGGAAGGAACAGCATTCGGCGTCGAACATGACAGTTCGACAACCGGATTGATTAACCATATTAAACGTATCCGAAAGTAAGAAAAATGTCTATTCGCGTTTTACCTTCAAATCTGGTTAACCAAATTGCTGCCGGCGAGGTTATCGAGCGGCCGGCTTCGGTTATCAAAGAGTTGGTGGAAAACGCGATAGATGCCGGTGCCTCCAAAATCGAAGTAACTTTAGCCGGCGGCGGTAAAAATCTGATTACGGTGACGGATAACGGTTGCGGTATGGGTAGGGATGAGTTAGCTTTAGCGGTTGAACGTCATGCAACTTCAAAATTGCCGACCGATGACTTGTTTGCCATCAATTTTTTGGGATTCCGCGGTGAGGCATTGCCTTCAATTGCCTCGGTTGCCAAACTGACGATTACATCACGTCGGAAAGATGATGAGACCGCTTGGCAAATCAATGTTACGGGCGGGCAAAAAGAAGATGCTCGGCCGGCAGCCGGTAATGCCGGTACGCGTATTGAGGTGCGTGATTTGTTTTTTACGACACCGGCACGCTTGAAGTTTTTGAAAACCGAAGCATCCGAAGCCGCACAATGTATGGAAATGTTGCAGCGAATTGCTTTGGCAAATCCGGCCGTATCTTTTTATTTATACAGTGACGGTAAAAAGAAAATCAGCTTAGATGCCTGTCAGGGCGAACTTTTTGACAGCCGTCAACGTCGTATATCTGATGTTTTGGGCAAAGAATTTGAAGAAAACAGTATGCCGATATCGGCCGAGAACGAATTTTGCAATGTTACCGGTACCGTCAGCTTGCCGACATATAATAAAGCCAATTCATTATCGGAATTCTTGTTTGTAAATAATCGTCCGGTACGCGATAAACTTATTTTAGGTGCCATTAAAGGAGCGTATCAGGATATGATGATGTCCGGTCGCTATCCGGCTTGTGCCGTGTTTATCAATGTTAATCCGCGCTATGTTGATGTGAATGTTCATCCGGCAAAAGCCGAAGTGCGTTTTTATGATAACGGAGCAATCCGCAGTTTGATTGTCGGCGCTATTCGTCGTGCTTTGGATTTCGGTAGTCAGCACAGTGCCGATACGGGTGGTTTGGAACACTTGCTGCAAGAAAATATGCGTGCAGATTATACGTCTGCGAGTGGATATTTGGAGGTTAATGCATCTCGACGAGAAATGCCTCGTTTTCAAATGCCGCTGTCGCGCGGTGGCGCTAAAGGCGGATATACGGCAAATATTCCGGCATTGGATAATCAATATTCCGTACGCGTTGCCGATGAACCTTCGGTTGAAACCGTTAACGAGGTCGGAGAATTGGGTTTGGCAAAAGCGCAATTTCATAACACTTATATTATTTCGCAAACTGAAGACAGTATTGTTATAATCGACCAACATGCTGCTCATGAACGGATTACGATGGAAAAGCTTAAGCAAAGTATGGCCGAGCATAAGCGTATGTCGTCGCAACTTTTGCTGTTGCCGGAGGTTATTGATTTGCCGGCAGCCGAAAAAGTAGGGCTGCTTGAATATGCCGACACGTTGTCACAACTCGGTTTGGTTGTCGAAGAATTCGGCAATACGGCAGTTTTAGTGCGCGAAATTCCGGCGTTGCTCGGCGATACCGACGTTAAAAAACTGATTAAAGATTTGTCAGCCGAAATTGCCGAGTGGGGCAATGCTTATGCCTTAACCGATAAAATTCATCATATTTGTGCGACTATTGCCTGCCATGGTTCAGTACGAGCCGGCCGCACCCTTAATATAGAAGAAATGAACCGCTTGCTGCGCGATATGGAAAAAACCGAACATTCCGGACAATGCAATCACGGCCGCCCGACATATGTTAAAATTAAACTGGCCGATATCGAAAAACTTTTTGAACGCCGCTAAAATCATTATTGACAGACCGCTTATTTAAGTACTATGTTAAATAAAAAGGTTCGAAGTTATGATTCGTTTTTCTGATTTAACATATACGAAACAAGAACTTGAAGAAGATGCCATACACTATCTTGAAACACAAGTGTATGAACCTTGCTATGCCCAACAGGTTAAAGACTTTCTTGAAGATGATTTGGAATCATTTAAAAAAAGCTATGATGATGCCGAGTACGGTTTTTACAGCTTGTACTATGATGAATATGTCGACGGATATATCGAGGATGGCGATGATGTTGTTCCAAAGTTCGATTTTAATCGCTTAGTTTCAGAATTGGAAGATGATTTCGGCTCGCTCGGTATGGATGATGAGGTTATTGAACGTTATGTCATTAATGCTGAAAGTGAGTTCAAAAAGAATGCGTACTGTTCACATATGGACCCTTATTTTATAGGTTTGGATGCGGTGGCTGCCATCGTTATTAACGGCTATACACGTAATCCGATAACATCAATTTATTCGATTGTTCGTGAATGGTGCATGGCGATGCATTTAAAAAAGCTGTACCCAATTTTAACGCGCCGATTCGGATATCAATATCAACAAATCCGAGAAAATTACAGCGGAGAAGAACGCCTGAAAAAATTGGTACAATTCCGCGATAAATATAAATTGACATTTGAAAATGTATCGATTATGCGTGCCGTTCATTCCAGTGTATTTGCCTATGCATATCTGTACGCCAAAGCATGGCTGACACAAGAAACAACCGAAATGGAAACATTTATTTTGGACAGTGCTTCCGAGCCGGTTGAAATATTGCTTGAAGGTGAAAAAATCCAAGGTGTTGATTATGCGGCCGTTCGTTATGCCTTAAAACAACTTAAAAACGGCGCCGTTCGCGGTATTGTCCGACAAGATTTATCCATAGATTGGAATGCATTGTACGATTTTTCGGTGGATGTTTTAAAAAATGCCGGCGGTATCGGTAATATGCGCGCAACGTTCGGTTTTGACGGTATTGATGCTCGAGCCATTCAGGCTTTTTGGAATAAAAGTGCCAATATGCAGAAAATGCTTAAAATATTACGCCGCCTGGTGATGGATAACAGCGATCCGATTTTAAATCAATTAATTCAAATGTGCGAATATCGTTTGGGGCGGCCGGATAAAAAGAAAAAGAAGATGGAACGTTTTATTGAAGAAACGCGCAAATTTATGGCTCGTCAGGCTTACGAAATTACTCGTCCGCGCACGATGGCTCAAGAGCTGTTGGCGGCGTTTCCGTCTGTATTTTTGGTCTATTTCCAATGGCATCATAATTTCCGTAACATTTATCCGAAAGTTCCGGAAAAACAGGTGTATGCCGAAAACCAAAAGCGTATTAATCAGCAGGCGGAAGATACCTTGAAAATGCGCATTTACAGTGATGATATTCAGCGTAATAATGCCCGTCAACAAGAAGAAAATACCAATCGTCAGCGTCAGCAGGAAGATGCGAACCGTCAGGCGCGCAATAACGAAGATGACAGATTGCGTTTGGTTATTCAAAACGATCAACGTCAGAGTGAGCAACGTCAAAACGAGCAGCGCCAAAACGAGCAACGCTATAATGAACAACGCCAGAACGAGCAGCGCCAAAACGAGCAACGCCAACAAAATTCGTTATCTAATCAAGGATATGAACGCGGCGGTTCGCGCTGATATCTCCTAAAATAAATCGTATCTTACTTTATAAACAGTCCCGTTTTTAAAATCCGACGGAACGACATCTAACCAGTCGTATATATCTTTTCCGGTTATGATTTTGCCGTAAAATTTATCAATATTCTTTTCCGGTTCAATATAATAGTCATTTCTGAAAGATTTGCCGGTATCATTAAAATCTGTTTGGGGTAAATAAATATACTTAATCTGATGTTGTTGTAAAATCTCTTTAATTTCATCTTCATCGGACGAGAAAAATAATTTATGATTATCAATAAGTCCGCGCACATTATAGTGATATGGTGAAGCTAACGTTTTAATACCTAAATCCCAACAAAATTGCGGAGAAATATTGTAATCAGTTGCCAGATTTTCAATTTTTTCCGATATAGGCGGAATCGTTTGAGAATGGGCAACCGACTGAAAGCTGGTTAATAAAAAGATATTTGTCGTCAGATAGATAAAAATTGCATAAGCGTATTTTTTATCAGTACTTAAAAACATCCAAGAAATAATAATAAAACCGTTCAAATACAAAAAGACAGCTAGGTAATAAGGATAAAAGCGAACAGCGGCAATTCCCAACGGTATGGTCAGAACAGTGAGTAATATCATGTTGAGAGCATATATTTTTCGTGATTTGTTTTGATACAACAGATAGCAAACCAGTCCCGTTCCCAAAATCAGGTTTATTATATAACAGTATGCCAAGGCTGTTTTATAAACAGGCTGCATTTCAGCGATATAAGGCGAGACGATCTGTTGTAATTCTTTGGAAAAGACAGGTGTCAGCAAGGTATTGGCACCAAATAAGATAAATGTCAATAAGAGTATGATGCTGGCACATCCGCTAAGACAAACCAGTTTAACGATAATTGAAAATTTATCGGCTTTCAGCAAACACAAGGTCGATAAAAATATTAAAGCCGATAAAGTAACATGAATAACGGATAAACGATTAACATCTGATATCTGGTAGCCGCCGTACGGAGGGTTAATCAGCCAAGCAAGAGTGACACAAATAAATAAACCCAAATTAAAAAATAATAACTGTTGGCTTTTGATAATACCGTAAAGCCAATTAATATATAAAACGGTCAGTACAATTCCGGTAATCAGCATCCCTTCAATAGCTGTCGAACACCACAAACCTAAACCGCTGACGCAACCGGCCGCAATCCAATGGTTCTCTTTAGGATTGGCAAGATAACGTAACAAAACGGCAAGTTCGAAACAGAAAATACAGAACATGGCAGCGTGATGGTCCGGACGGAAAAAGTCAAAAATATTTACAAGTTTATAACAAAACAGCAAAGTTGTTATAAATACCAATGCAAATGCGACAGGGGTTTTCTCATACTTAATGATATACGGTTTCAGTCCCCAAAAGAATGCGATTAAAGATAAAAACAGAAAAAACGGAGAAAAGAGAAATCCGCCGTGGAAAATTGCATCTTTTAATGGTTCAAATAACATAAACGGCAAGCTGAGCAAAACCCAAATCACATCATTAATTCGTGTAAAATGCAAAACAAATCCGTCAGGCACGTTAGCGTACGGAAATATTTTTTCAGCCCATTGAAAATCTTTTATCCAGTCAAGAATTCTTAAGGCTCTTGTGTAGCAGTCAGTATCATAATAAAACAATTTTCCTTCAGAAGAAAAGTAATAAATAGCGTCAAACAAACTGATGGCAAAAACAGCTATAAATGACCATAAAATCTGGTGCTTATATAAATGATTAATGACTTTTTCAAAAAATGTATTCATAGTTTTTCCAGTATTTTAAAATAACTCCATTTTTACTTTGTAAACCGTACCGTTTCTTAAATCAGACGGTACGACTTCTAACCAATCATATATCTTTTTTCCGGTCATGATTTTACCGTAAAATTTATCAATATTTTTTTCAGGCTCAATATAATAGTCGCTTCTATATGATACTTTACCGTTATTAAACTCTGTTTTAGGCAGGTAAACATAATTAATCCGATGTTTTTGCAAAAGCTGTTTGATTTCATTCTCATCGGTTGCAAAGAACAGCCGATGATTATCAATCAATCCTTCTTCGTCAGTATGGTATGGATAAGACAGTGTTTTTATACCTTGTTTCCAAGTCAGGTGGACCGACAATTTATAATCGGTGGCCAGATTGTCAACATCATTATTAAAATCAGGTGTCGGTATGGCATGAATGTCTGATTTAAAACTTGCCTGAAAGAAAACAATCAGCAGTAAATACGTTAAAACAGTTAAGCCGTATTTTGTATTTTTTCTGCTTAAGTGCATTAATAAAAGGATTATTATGCTGTTTAAATATAGAAAAACACATAAATAATAAGGATAAAATCTTAGGGCTATAAATCCGAGAGGCAAGGTAAACAATACTAACAGGGCCAGATTTAAGACACATAATTTGGAAAACTTGCTATAAAATAAGAAACCCAAAATCAATAGTCCGGCAACCCAACTGAAAATGTAGTTATAATAATATAAATACGATGTATAAAAAACCGATTTTAAATCAGCAACATACGGCAAATAAATTGCATGTATTTCTTCAGGGTATAGAGGTTTTAGTAATAAATCGGCTCCGAATATCATAAATAAAAACAGTAAAACAATTATTCCGCAGCTGCACAGACATATTATTTTAAGTGTAATCGATATATTATCGGCTTTAGCTAAAGATATAAGTGTCAAAAGCATAAGTGCCGTTAAGACTACATGAATAATAGACAGTCGACTGATATCCAAATCGCCGTAACCACCATAAGGAGGGTTAATAAGCCAGGCCAAAGTAACACTTACAAATAATCCGCAGCTAAATAAAATTAAGTGTTTGCTTTTTAATGTCCCGTAAAGCCAATTAAAGCCTAAAATTGCGAGAACAACGGAGGTTACCAACATTCCTTCAATTGCCGAAGAAAACCAAAGTCCTAAACCACAGGTTAAGCCAGCCGGCAAAAAATAATTTTCTTTGTTGTTGTCTATAAAACGTAAAATAATCGCAATATTAAAACAGAATATGCAAAACATTGCCGAATGATGATCGGGATAAGAAAAGTCAAAAATGTTTAATGTTCGGTAACAAAAAAGTAAAGTTGTTATAAATATTAATGCAAAAGAAGCCTGATTTTTTTTTAATTTGATTATATGTGGTTTTATTCCCCAAAAGAATGCGATTAAAGATAAAAAAAGGAAAAAAGGAGAAAATAACATTCCGCCGTGAAATACAGCATCTTTCAAAGGTTCAAATAACATAAAAGGCAGACTGAGAATAACCCATATAATATCATTGATGCGTGTAAAATGCAGAGCAAAGCCATAGGGTATATTAGAATAAGGATATATTTTTTCATGCCATTTAAAATCATTTAACCAATCCACAATTCTGATTGCTCTGGTGTAACAGTCTGTGTCTATATAAAACAACTGTCCGTCCGTAAAAAAATAGTGACAGACGTCGAGTATACTAATGGCCAGAACAGCTAAAAACGACCATAAAATCTGGTGTGTATATAAATGATTAACAGCTTTTTCAAAAAAAGTACTCACAATCTTTCCAATAAATCTTTCAAAAGTTTAATTGATTGAGATGAAGCATTTTTCCAAAATGTTTCATATTGTTCTGTATGGTGCTCAATACCCGGTGTATCGCTGATTTGCCGAACGGATAGCATCGGAATTCCATAGAGATAACATGTATGAGAGATGGCGGCGCTTTCCATATCAACAGCCAGAGCTTCGGGATATTTTTGCTTGATTGCCATTAGAGAATCATAATCGGCGACAAATTGATCTCCGCAACACAACAGACCATGTTTGAGATTTGGCAGTAAGGCAGTCAGTTCAGGTGCCGAATGGAATCTCTCCGGAACATCTTGTTGAATTTCGGCACCGGTATCATAATCATGATAAACAAGATCATCGCCGACAACAAAATCACCGATTTCAAGATTGCTGTCCAAGCCGCCGGAAATCCCGATGTTGATAACCGTATCGACCTTAAAGTGATTAATTAAATCGGCCGTGCATAATGCCGCATTGACCTTGCCGATACCACTGACGACCATCACCACGTTTTTGCCGGATATTGTACCCTCAACAAAGCGGCGTTGATGCAATGTTTGCTCGGTTTTATTTTGCAAATCTGCGGCAAACAGATCAAGTTCTTTATCCATAGCGACGATAATACCGATTTTTTTCATCTGATTTCCTTTACCATAATAAAACATTGAGAACAATATTAAAGCAATAAGCGCTGATATAAGCAATATTTTTTTCATTTTTATCTCCGAAAGCAGTGTACAATAACATCCGCAAAAAAACAATATTAAACTTGACTTTGCTCATAATAAAGATTTATATAACGTTGTTGCAACTTCGTTGCATATGTGGATTTAACCGACTTGTCCGGCATTAAACGGACTAAACAGGAGATTTTTTTATGATTAAAACAGCAGAAGCGGTGTCTTTGGGACACCCGGATAAAACAGCAGACTACATAACCAGTTATATACTTGACCGACTTATCGAACAAGATAAGCGCGTTCGTTACGGTGTAGAAGTTATGATTAAAGATCAGACAGTCGTTTTGGGCGGCGAAATCGGCGGTAATGTGTCGTTAGAAAAACTTGAAGAATATGTGAAACAAGCCGTTCGTGAAATCGGTTATGATGAAAATTATGCCGATATATGGGGCGATAAAGCACTGAATATCAATAAAATAAGGATAATCAACTTAATTAATCAGCAGTCGGCCGAGATTTATCAGGGTGTCGAGCAGGACGGCTGGGGAGATCAAGGTGTTTTCGTCGGCTATGCGGCGCAGGGCGAGGGAAACATCAATAAAGAACTTTATCTGGCACGAACCTTGAATAAAGCTCTTTATATCAAAGCTAAACAAAGCCGCAATTTAGGTTTGGATATTAAAACGCAAATCACTTTAGACGGCGATAAAATTCTGACGGCGGTGGTGGCGATTCCGATGATTGCAAAAGAAGATTTGACTGATTTTGTATGTGATGTTTTAGGCCAAAAACCGGAAAGACTTATTATCAACGGAACCGGCATCTATACGATACACTCTTCGGTTGCCGATTGCGGTATCACGGGACGTAAATTGGCATGTGATTTTTATTCGACGGCTTGCCCGATCGGCGGTGGTTCACCGTGGACCAAAGATGCTACCAAAGCTGACCTAACGCTGAACTTATATGCACGTCGTATGGCACTGGAAAACTTGGCGGATTATGATGAGGTTTGGGTATATCTGTCGTCCTGCATCGGGCAATATTGTCTGCCGAGTGCGGTTTTGAAATGGCGGAAAGGTACGCAATACGGCGAAAAGCCGCTGCCGGTAGAAGCTCGTCCGTCGGTTTTGATTAAAGAACTGGGGCTCGATAAGCCGATATATGCCAAACTCTGCCGAGACGGACTGGTATAAGACATATCTATTTTTTTGTACGGAAACAACGTGTTATGTAACATCATGACACAATGCACCAGAAACGGTATTTCGAAAAAATACTTGACAAAAATTCGGGGGAGGGTAAACTGAAGTGTAATATATTGATTTCAAACAGTTATTGGAGAAATAGTATGAAAAAATATTTTATAATGAGTATTTTGTTCATAATGATTAATATATCGCAGTTATGGGCATCTGTTTGTTTTTTACCGGATGGCGGATGTGACGAAGATTACGCCAAATACAAAAAAGATTGCAGTGATTATGCAGTAGTAACTTGTAGTAAAGGCGAAGTTTGTGGAAAATATGTTCATGGTTGCGGATGTGTTTTTTGTCAGAATGAGCCACAGCGTTGTCCTCCGGCAGATAATCCTCTAAAAACACAATGTTCGGGGCGCGTGACATATAACGGAATTTGTCAAGGAGAATGTATTTGTCCCGGAGGAGTATGTCCCACAGTTTGTCCTGACGGATTCAGCGAGACTAATCCGGGCGGATGTCCGGATACAGCCAATGAAGGTAAATGTTTCGGTCCGTATAAAGATTGCGTATGCCGTGATGGTTGGAATGTTCGTTGCAACAAATATGAAGACAGTATAAGCGAGGTCGTAGGAAATATAGATAACAGAGGTATAATTTGTTATAAGTGTCCGTCGGATTCGTGTGAATATTATCAATACAAATCTGCCGCGGACGAATGTGTTGCACCTGCGGTGGGGCAAGAGGTTGCGATATTGCCGAAAGAATTGAGCGGTAAAGTTTGCTACGAATGTATAATGCCGGAGAATGTCTGCGAAGACGGTTGGTCAGCCACAAAGCCGACATGTTCGACGGGATATGAGCTGAAAACCGAAACGCAGAACGGTGCTACCTGTTATAAATGTGAGGAAGTTATCGGTACTTGTAACAACGGTTGGTCAGCCACAAAGCCGACATGTTCGACGGGATATGAACTGAAAACCGAAACGCAGAACGGTGCTACCTGTTATAAATGTGAGGAAGTTATCGGTACTTGTAACAACGGTTGGTCAGCTACAAAGC
>JAGBLF010000023.1 GCA_017635595.1 Alphaproteobacteria bacterium | reverse complement strand
CAGATGAGGGTTCGGATATCGGTCACCGAAGCAGTGTTGATCTTGATGACATGACTGATGAAGCCTTCCGAAATTGGTTGCGACAGCAGAATTGATCATGTTACACGAATTAAAAAACTCCCTTTGCGGGAGTTTTTTTATGGATTCAGTAGATGGTTTGTGTGCTTATTTATCGATAACGCTGTACGCAGTCATCAAACTGTTGTTGTTGCTCGACATCCCATCCTTGAATGCAGGTATCACCGCAACAGATCAGTGGTGTGCTGATGTAATTTCCGAGTTTATACTCTTTTCGGGCGACATTGAGTAAAGCTTCTCCTTGATCGTCGCTGATGTCAATGTACTTGACCTTCAGGCCAGGGTAATTCTCGTTAATGTAGCTTTTAGCACTGTTGCTTCGAGGGCACGTCGTCAGATGGAAAAAGTGAATTTCTGTCTGACTGGCGGATTTGATACTGTAAGTTCCGAAAGTTCCGAAATCTTCTTCAATAGCGGAACACGCGGCGCAGGCTATCCATGACATAATTATGATACCTACACAGTTAAATAATGAATGTTTCATAATAGTAAATTATGGTTAATAATTTGAAGATTTATACCATCTTACAAATAAAATATTCGTTTGTCAACTTTTTTGTCTGATAAAATTTTGCGTACCATAAGTAGTAAATGCAAAAAGAGTCAGATTTTGTATATAGGAAATTCCTAAAAATTAATATCTATGTGGAATTAATCAGACTACGAAAGTTCTAAATGGGCTGCACGGCGCAACGGAACTTTAATTTGTTTGTGATTTCTCTGCGCTTCTTCTTTCGGATGCCATATTAACTTAAATCCGTCGTCAGCAACTTTGATATCGGTTGCAATCCAACCTTCGGCCGACAGTTTTTGCATTTTGTTGAACAAAATAGGCACCTGATGATGAATATCGTTACCGAGCGACATGGCATATTCCTGTTCCATATCGATTTTCGGGTCGACCTTACCGTCGAGGCGTTTTTGTAAATAAATTACTTCGGCATTGTCTTCCGGATCAAAGCCGACTTTGGTAATTTGCATGCCGTAACGCAGCGCGTTAATCCAACTGGCCGGATTATCGGCGGCAATTTGGGTAATGGCAATATGGCGGCCGTTCAAAATAGCGGCTTCTTCACGAGTGCGCAGCATCCGTTTCATTAAGCCGCGTCCGCGGTATTCGGGATCAACCAAAACAGCTTTATAGACAGCCAATTCGGAGTTAGGGGTATCACTTAAAAATTCGGAAATCTCGCGGTGGTCGTTATCGTGCGGCAAAGATAAAATAGATTGCGAAACAAGTCTGTCACCGTCGTAGAGACCGAACACATACATCGATTTACTCTCGAGCGCGTTTAAAAAGTCACTGGCCGTCCGATGTAAAATAAAGTGTTGCTCATCAACTTTTAAATCGGAGATGATTTTATCTTGCAAATCGATTAAGCTTTTTAAGTCGGTGATATCTAATTTTTTAAGTATTAAGTCGTCGTTATTCATTTTCATTTCCTCGTGTTTCTGCCAGAACCCGCAAAACGGATTTTTAACTTTTAATGTGATGATGTTTAAGTATTCTTTTTTTATTGAAACACAAGTCATCGTCGCAAAAAAATATTGCGAACAAAATCAATATGAATAAATTCTAACTTCATCATTTTCATCTTTCAAAACTTTTTTGATATTACTGTTAAATTCAGAATTGTCAAATAAAATTTACACTGTATAATGGCAAGGATTGGAGGAAATATGTCCGAAGTAATAGATTTGTGCCAAAAATTGGTTCGTTTTCCGAGTTTTACAGGCAATACGCAAGAGATTATCAGCTTTTTGAAAGATTATTCGGAACAGTGCGGTTTTAAAACGCGCACACTGACGTATGAAAATAACGGTAATAAGGTTGTCAATCTGTGTGCCGCTTACGGAGAAGGGCATCCGCATTTACTGTTTGCCGGACATATTGATGTGGTGCCTGCCGGAGCTGAAACCGAATGGCAACAACCGCCGTTTGATGCCATTATTAAAGACGGCGTTTTGTATGGACGCGGTATTGCCGATATGAAAGGCGGTGCGGCATGTTTTATTGAGGCTTGCAAGGACTTTATCAGTGGCAATAAATTTGCCGGTAAAATAACCATGATTTTTTCAGGTGATGAGGAGGAACCTGTTGTCGAGGGTACGCGGTGCATTTTGGAACAATTACATAATGAAGGTGAAATTTTTGATTTTGCTTTGGTCGGAGAACCGTCAAATCCGAAAACGATGGGTGATGAAATTAAAGTGGGTCGGCGCGGTGATTTCGTATTACATATTACATCATACGGGCAGAGCGGGCATACCGCCTATGCACCGGCCGAAAGTAATGCCGCGCACAATTTGATTAATTTGCTGTATGCTATGCAAAATGATACGCTTGATGCGGGTAATAAATTTTTCGGTCCTTCAACACTGCATATCACGACCTTTGATGTCGGTAACGGTGCGACAAATGTTGTGCCGAATACGGCGAAAGCGACGATTGATATTCGTTTTAATTCGGAGCATACTTACAAAGATATTGAAGCTTGGTGTAACAGACATATCAGCCAGACGGAGGGGAAATTTGACGTTACACCGGAGTACATCGGCGAATCATTTTTATCTCCGATAGATGATAATATAAAAGCTTTGCAAAAAATTATTGCCGAGCATACCGGTAAAGAACCGGCTTATTCAACCGCCGGCGGGACATCAGATGCCCGCTTTGTGAAAAATTATTGTCCGGTTGTCGAATACGGCCTGACTAACGGGACTATTCACAAAGTCAACGAGTGTGAATCGGTAAAAAATATTGAAACGCTGTATGATATTGATAAAGAGTTTTTACGATTTTTCTTTGGCGAGCGCGGATTAAGTAATAAAGTGGATTAATTGAACACCGTGTATATTAAAAATATGCAATATCTCTTTACATTTGGTGCCGATTGTGTATCATGAATGCGATATATATTATAAATTTATTTTCCGGGAGGTTATTATGGGAGAAAATGTTATCATTGCCTTGGTTGTGTTAGCGACAGTTATTGTCGTTTTGGCTTTTTGGGTATTCAGTTTACGTCGCGTTGTGCCGACTAATGAGGTGCATATTATTCAACGCGGTAAAGAAACAATTTCTTACGGTAAAGGCTCCAAGGAAAACAGAGGAAATGTATATTATGAATTTCCGGCATGTATCCCTTATATCGGTGTTACACGAACAACTTTGCCTATTTCTGTTTTTGATGTCACATTGGTTGCCTATGAGGCTTATGATAAAGGGCGTTTGCCTTTTGTTGTTGATGTTAAAGCGTTTTTCCGTATTTCGGATTCTAATACGGCGGCGGCGCGAATCAGTGATTTTTCCGAATTAAAAAATCAAATTACCGACATTGTACGCGGTGCGGTACGTTCCATTATGGCCAATGCCGAGCTTGAAGATATTATGGGTGAGCGTGCTATTTACGGTTCGAGGTTTACAGAAATGGTTAAAGAACAGCTCGGTAATTGGGGTGTTGAGCCGGTGAAGAATATCGAGTTGATGGATGTTCGTGATGCCAAAGATTCTGAAGTTATCGGTAATATTATGGCAAAAAAATCATCCGAAATCGAAATGCAGTCGCGTTCGGAAGTTGCCGCTAATATGAAAAAAGCACGCGAAGCCGAAATTCAGGCCGCTCAGGATGTCGATTTAAAGCAAGAAGAAGCTAATCAGCAAGTCGGCATGAAAAAGGCAACAGTTCAACGAGAAGTCGGTTTGGCAGACGAACGGGCAAAACAAGCCGTTAAAGAACAGGCAAAAGTAACTGCAGAAAAAGAAATGGAAGTTCAAAAAGTCACTCAGGTTAAAAAAGCCGAAATCGATAAAGAAGCCAATATTATTTTGGCTGAACAAAATAAAGAAGTTGCGGTTAAGAACGCAGAAGCCGTCAAAGCACAAGTCGAATTGCGCGCCGAGGCCGATAAACGACAAATCGAATTGAAAGCCGAGGCCGAATTGAGCAAAGGTTTGAAAGAAGCTCAAGCTATCGAAGCTAAAGGTAAAGCCGAAGCCGAAGCCAAAAAGCAAATGGAATTGGCACCGGTTAATGCGCAAATCACGTTGGCTAAGGAAATAGGTGAGAATCAAGGTTATCAAGACTATTTGGTTCGTTTGGAACAAATCAAAGCTTTGTGTGAAGTCGGTATTGAACAAGCTAAAAACTTGGGTAATGCCGATATTAAAATTAACACAATGGCAAATACCATACCGTCGGGTGTGTCTAAGGTCGCCGATGTCTTTTCGCCGCAAGGCGGGTTGAATTTGGCCGGTATGTTCGAAACAATGGCACAAAGCCCTATCGGACAACAGGTTATCGACAAAGTCGTCGGTAAAAAAGAGAAAAAGACTAAAGAATAAAAAAGTGGGCGGAGGATTTTAAATCCTCTGCTTTTTTATGGGGAAAATAATGGTAAAATCATACAAAATTATCGGCAATATGACAGGCAATTCGATGGATGCGATTGATTTGGTTTTAACCGAATTCAAAGGTGATATGATGAAGGATATTTGCACCTATACCAAACCGTATTCAAAGGATATGCAGGAGCGTGTCGAAGAATTGCGCACATCGGTTTATAATAAAACAAAAGCCGAAATAGAAGATATTGCCGCGTTTTCGGAAATTCATGATATGTATATTCGGCAAATTGCCGATTGTATCAATGAAATGTGTGCCGTTAACAATATCGATAAAAAAACGATAGATGCCATCGGGTTCCACGGAAAAACATTAGACCATAATCCGCCGTCAAAGGCAAAAAATGACGGTAGTGAGCCGTATACATTGCAAATCGGGTCCGGTCAGATGCTTGCCGATTTAACCGGGATTCCGGTCGTATATGACTTTCGTTCCGATCCGCTGATAGCCGGTTTTGACGGTGCACCGCTGGTGCCGCCGCATAATGCACATATTGCCGCAACCGAGGGAGACGGGTGTTACTATAATGGCGGCAATACGTCGAATTTTGCGATTATATCAAACGGTAAGGCTCTGTTGGGCGCCGATGCCGGCCCTTTTAACGAATATATCGATAATTACATTCGCCGCTATACGGATGAGTCTTTTGATAGAGACGGAATGTTCGGCAATTCAGGTGAACTGAATAAAGAGTTGTTGCAAACATTGTTTGATATCGGGCGCGCATATTATGAAACCCCTTTACCTAAATCGGGTGATCCGGCATATTACCACAAAGAAGAAATATTTACCGCGGCGGCAAATTGTCATTTGAATTTTGCCGATACGGTGCATACGTTTGAATATTTTGCAGCTTATATTGCCGTACAGGCTTTGGCTTTGGTGCCGCAAGATATAATATTGCCTCCACAAATAATATTGTTCGGCGGCGGGTGGAAAAACCCGATTGTACGCAGAAGTTTTGAAGATTTACTGGCGGGAGAAGGGTATGTTTTGCCGGAGCACGTTGCGTTATTTAAGAATTTGCAAAATCGATTTAAGGCGGTGCCGAAAGTTAAGCAATCGGCTTTTGGTGACTATATGGAAGCGCGCTTGTTTGCCGATTTGGCACGTTATAAATTGGAAAATAAGGCTTGGGAGATTCCCGAAATCCGAAGAGCCGGTAAATCGGTTGTATGCGGCAAAATTGCATTTCCGGCTGATATAAAAACAAAATACGATGATAAAATAAACCGTGCTGCCAAGGGATGGCAACACGATTTGAAGCAATACTGAAATAGATTATTTGCTTTTGACTTTATTGCTGAAATCGGTGTAAATTGCCGCGGTTTCTGCTTCAATTACTCTGTTATAATTGTCAGAGCAAGCATTGATAATATCGTAGGAGTTTCCCGGAATATCTTCAGCCGATTTAATTTTGGATGTATCGATTTTTTTATCGACACATTTGCGAATTTCAGTAAACCAATACGGAACATCGGCACGTGTAACGGCTATTTCCAAACCGAGAACCTCAAGTTCTTTAGTGAGATTCTCATTTGCGGGTAATTGCAGCTGCGGATTAAAAATGCTATGAAAAATCAGCGCATCAATATAATCGGTGTGTTGAGGGTTCAGTTTGCCGACAGCTTCGAAAAAAGGCTCGCTGACATATAATGTTCGGTCTTCATCATTTTTATGAGAAACATCATTAAAACGATTGATAACCTCTTGTTTGATACTGAGCAAATCAATATTGCCGTAAACTGTTGCCGTGCGCAACAAGCCGTTAGCTTTATTGCCTTTGGAAATTTGTTCTTCGATATATTGTCGCGTGTTGGTTAAGACTTTAACATAGATAATTTCATCTTCAATATCATACTCGGATGTATCCATACCGACGCGTTCCGGTGCCTTTTCACTTTGTTCTTCTTTACCGCATGCAGTTAAACCTATCATCAAAAATGAAATTAACAGCCATAAATATTTTTTCATTATCGTATTCCTTACGTTATAAATTTTGAACAAAATCCTTTTCTTTATAATCATACTCAAATTCATAAAAAAGCAATAAAAAATTTGAAATATGCAAAGGAGAAAGAGATATATTTGAAGCAGAATGTTCTTCTTATCAAAAAAACTCTTTCTCTGTGCGAGAAAAAGTTTTTGAAGGAAGTTCATAAGCTCTAAAATGTAATAATGTTAAAAGTGAAAGAAAATATAATCCAAACGGTTGTAATGTGCAATCAAAAAAATCTTAATACTGAAAATAGATGTTGATTTTTGACTAATTTTAGTCTATAATGTGTCCGGAAGGAGAAGAATATGGCTGATAGTAAATATCCTAACAAAGGAAAAAAGGATAAATCACACCCCGGCAGCGGGATAATAGACAAAATTCGCGACAATGCGTTAATTTTTGGTACAGCTGCATTAATCGGTACCGGATTTTTGGGCCGCTTTGCTGCACAAAAATATTTTTCAGACAGTGATTATCAAGCCAAGAAAGAGTTGGCTGAGCTTAACAAAAAACTGTCAAAAACTTACAAAATTACCGATGAAGCCAGTTTTAAACAATTGTACGAAGATGCGTTGCCTTTGGCGCAACTTACAATGTTTCCGACTGAAGTTTTGGTTTTGAATGCCTATTCGGATAACGGAGGCAAAGTCAGCAATACCATCGGATTAGGAAGCTACTGGTATCCGGCTGACGGAAATCCTTATAGTTCGAGATGGGTTGCCACAAGTAAATATGCCCGTCAGCATAAAAAACTCAGAGTAACGGGGGATAAAGCGTTACAGCTTGCAGACGGTTGGTGCCGCTATCGTGAAGGCGGGCGTATTTATAAGGCGATGTATAACAGACTTAAAGGGTGCGAATTAAAGATTAATGAGTTTGCCGCATTATATTCTCGTGTATATAACAGTGAAAAGTACGGGCTTGAAGTTTGCAGTTACGTTCATGATAATTATAGAAATCCGGTTAAGTGTGCTTATAAGATTATGTGTTTTCAACCGGGTGCTAAATTCAGAGACGGTATAATTAAAAGGGATGCCAGTGAAGCTCTGTTTTATCTTAATCATAACGGGTATGTCAGTAAAATGGGCGAACTGAAAGTCAAAAAGGGTATTAATTCCAAGGGCAATACATATTACGTTACTTCGGTTACTCAACTTAATCCAGCCGTATGTGAAGAAATGCGCAACGGTTTAGCACGGGGAAATCTGGCGCCAGCCGATAAAGTATGTCGCCAAATTACACAGTATATGCCGAAAGGCGGGCGCAGTGTACGCCAGATAATCAATAGTGAAATTAAAGATGCCGATACACGAGACGCTCTGCTCAAATATGATTCGCAAACAGCAAATTATGCCGAAGTTAAAGCCGATAAAGACTATCAGAAAGCTATGGAAAAATATGCCTCTGCCGATTATGAAGGAACCTTGGCAATTTTACAGGGTATTGTAAATCAGGGGTTTGACGGTGCGGATATTCACAACGATATGGCGATAACCCAATATCATCTCGGACATTATGACGATTGTATTGCCGAATGCCGAAAAGTATTAAATACCGGTGAAACCGAATTTTATGCCGCGGCAAATTATAATGCCGGTCTGGCTTATGAACAAAAAGGCGATAAAGATCGTGCGTTGATGAATTACAAATTGGCTCAGAACCGTAATCCGGACAGACCGGAGTATAAAAATGCCGTTATGCGTTTATCGCCGAAGCCGGTGATTAAGCCTAAAGTAAAAACGACGGTTGAAAGAAATGTTAAAATTCAGAAGAAAGCAACGTCAGGCGGCAGAAGAAATAACGTTAATCTGCCTCGAGGCGGCAGTCGCGGAAGATAGAGATTATACAATAAATAATAAGCTCTGATATTTTTATCGGGGCTTATTTTTTTATGTTGACAAACAAGTAATTTCATAATAACAATGCCCGCAATAAACTAATTATTCGAACAATTTTTAAGATAAGCATATGAAACAGTCGAAATCTAAAAAAATGCCGATTGACAAGAACGGCATGGCGGGATGTTTTTTGCTCAAAAACAATGAGCTTTCATCTTCATCTCGAAACGGATTGGAAAAAGGAATCCTCTTAAATAAAAGATTCTACTTGGATTTAGATTCTTTACTACGGTATCCCGTAACCTTTGAAACAGCCATGGCTTTTTGCGAAAAATTGAAGCATGCGCTCCCCACAGGCAAACAGTTGGATATGTTGGAACGTCATCTGGAAACTGTTAATATGCAATTGCTTGCATGTGATCGCGGAGACTGTTTGGTTACCGGAAACCTTAGCAGAGAATATTGGGTGCGCGGTGAAGAAGCAGAAGGACGTCGTCGAATGTTGTTTATTCTTCCCGTTACAACTTTATAATAACAAAGAAACCTCTCCTATCAGCCGATAAGAGAGGTTTCTTTGTTACTCGGTATCCGGATGGTAAAGTTCAAAAATGTTGCAGATATTCTTCAATTGACGATTATGCCAATCGGAAGTATTTTAATGAAATGTAATGTACGGGAAAAATGGTAGTCCCGGGCAGAGTTGAACTGCCGACTCATCCATGTCAAGGATACGTGATAACCGTTTCACCACGGAACTGAAATTATGGTCATCATAGCGATTAAAATTTAAATGTAAAGAAATTTTTACATTATTGTTAATTTAAAAAATAAGGAAGGGCGATGTATTGCAGTGATAAGTGCCAAAGCAAAAATACGGTTGTTTTGTGTATCAAATATGCCAAAATAATAAATGAAAGACAAGCAAACATATATTTATTTGTATTTTCAGTCATTTAGTTCCTTTCTAAAGTCCTATGTTATTTAGAAAGTATATAACAGAAAATATATAAAAGCAACTATTTTTAAATCAAATATTTAAAATACATCTAATAATATGTATATAGGTATAATAATACCGCATATTGCCTTAGCTATATGCGGTATTATGACTATTGAGCCGACATATTACGCAAATTTGTAATAATGGATTCGGCCGACTTTTGAGTTTCTTCGCTGATGCCCATAGAAGACAGAGCCAATTTTTTAGCACATGTTCCGGCTATGTCTTTTGCGGTAGCCGTAACAGTATCATTAAACAATGTACCTGCTTGCAGACGGCTTTGAGCTTCAGCTAACATACATGACTGCATCTTGCCGCGAACGCCGGAAGTTTCTCCGTTGCTTGATGATGACGGCATAAAAGATGATAAATTAGAACAGGCTCCGAGGGCTAAAATTGCGGTAATAAGTAAAATTTTTTTCATTTTTTGCTCCTTACTAAATTATTTTTGCATTCAGTTTAAGCAGTATGTCTTAAAATTTATTAAATAAAAAGGTTTTGAATAACTATATAATAATATATATACTTTATGTCATGTTTATTTTGGTAAATTATCCGAAAAAACAGGCATTAGTACGAATTTTCGATTGACAATTTTTAATGTTGATTCTATATCATTAAAAGAACTATATATTTTGAGGTGTAATATGAGACTAAAAAATTCTATCAGAGGTCGCATTGATGATAATGAGCCGAATCCGGTAGATGTGCATGTTGGTAAAAGAATCCGTTTGCGCCGTACGATTTTGCACATTACGCAGCAGCAGATGGCTAAAATGCTCGGGTTAACATTCCAACAAGTTCAAAAGTACGAAAAAGGTATGAACCGTGTGGGCGCCAGCCGCTTGTGGGATATCAGCCGCGTTTTGGAAGTTCCGATGGGCTTCTTCTTTGAAGATATGGATGCTGCGGTTGCTCAGCAAAGTCCGCGTATGCTTAATGCCGGTGAAGACGGCTACTACATGGAAGAAGGGCGTCGTAGTTTGGACGAAGATCCGATGAAAAAAGCTGAAACGCTTGAGCTGGTTCGGGCCTATTATAAAATCCCAAACCGCACGGTCGCCAAGAATCTGTTTAACTTAATCGTTGCACTGTCAAAATCAACTGCCGGTTTGGCAAGAGTTGATGAAGAAGATCAGGACGATGATTAATTTGCAAGACAAACCAAAGTTTTTCGGACGCCGTCAGGGACGCACTATTCACAAGGCAAAAAGTTTTCTTTTAGATAACTTTTTGCCTCGTATTCTAATTAAACCCAAAGATAATTTAAAATTGGAAAATTGTTTTGCTGAGGCTAAGCAAAAATATTGTTTGGAAATAGGTTTCGGTGACGGTGACCATTTGGCAGGTCTTGCCAAGAGCCAACCGGAAAACGGCTTTATCGGAGTTGAGGTTTATAAAAACGGTGTTGCTAATTTGCTCAGCTTGTTGACAGGTGTTAAAGAGGGCAATGATGACGATTTGAAAACGGATATATCTCTGAGTGAAGGGCGTGTTGATAACGTGCGCGTGTTTGATGATGATGTTCGTTTATTGTTTTCATCTTTGCCGGCAGCATCGTTTGATAAGGTATTTTTACTGTTTCCTGACCCATGGCCGAAGACACGTCATGCCAACCGTCGGTTTGTAAATCCTGATAACTTGCGTGAATTGGCGCGCATTATCAAAAAAGGCGGTATTTTGCAAATTGCTACGGATCATCCGATTTATAAAAAATGGACACTGGATACCATGCATCAAAATATTGATTTTAAGTGGACGGCAAAAACATCGGATGATTGGCGCAATCCGCCTGCCGATTGGTTCGAGACTAAGTATCAGCGGAAAGCGGTGCGTGAAGGTCGCAGACCGGTGTTTTTTGAATTTGAACGCGTATAAGGTTCCATTTCGGAACTTTATTTTTTTAAGCATTTAAGAATTTTGTATATATCGTTTGTACCGGTGAAGCGATTACCGAAGGTATAAACATACATCAAACTGAACAAACGCACAGCAGGCGTTAAGCCGATGTTGTTACAGCGGTTTTGTTCAACAAGATCAAATAATGTCTTGCGACGGATTTTTTCATTACGGCAAATCGAATCCAATATATTCCATTCAAGAACGGTCAGCCGCATACTGGTTTTTTTGTTGTTTACGGTAATTACTTTATTGATAAATGTCGTCATTTTATATATTCGGTTGTTTTTTTATGTACTTATATACTAACAAAATATAAAATGCAACTCAAAAGTTTAATAAAAAATGAATAATCTTATTAAATACGTGATTTTGGTATGAATCGCATCGGCTCATTTCTGCGGTTTAGAGTAAAATTTAGACTCGTGATTGACTCAAATAAAAAAATTTGTCCTTTCTTAAAAAAATATGAATTTTTTGCTTGCATTTAATTTTCTGTTATGTTATAAGCGCGCTACAACAATTGTTTTGAGAGGGTTTACCTCGCAGCGAAGCAAATATAAAATATAGTGCAAACCTTTGTTGCGAAAGTGTTTGCGTGGTTTAACAAATTTTAGATGGCATTGATTACCATTAGGTGGTTTTTGCCGTTTAGTTATAGGAAAAGTGTTAAGATGGATACACAAAATATTAGAATCCGCCTGAAGGCTTTTGATCACAGATTGTTGGATCTTTCTACTGCAGAGATCGTTCATACTGCCAAAAGAACAGGCGCTAATGTAAGAGGCCCGATTCCTCTTCCAAATAAAATCGAAAAGTTTACGGTAAACCGTTCTCCGCACGTAGATAAAAAGTCTCGTGAGCAGTTCGAAATCCGTACTCACAAAAGACTTTTGGATATCGTTGATCCGACTCCGCAGACTGTTGATGCTTTAATGAAGCTTGATTTGGCTGCCGGTGTAAATGTTGAAATTAAATTATAATAACAATTAATGTTGGCGGCTCTAAAAGCTTGTCAACCTATTAAGAAAAGGAAAAAATAATAATGCGTACGGGTCTAATCGCAAAAAAATTGGGAATGTCCCGCATTTTTCAGGCAGATGGAACTCATGTTCCTGTTACTGTTCTGAGTGTTGAAGGATTGCAGGTAGTTAATGTTAAAACTGCCGAAAAAGACGGCTATAATGCTGTACAATTAGGTACAGGTGCCATTAAAGCCAAAAACGTAAGCAAACCGTTAAAGGGATATTTTGCTAAGGCTAAAGTTGAACCGAAGAAAAAATTAGGTGAATTCAGAGTTTCTGAAGATTGCTTATTATCTGTCGGTGCAGAATTATCTGTAGAACACTTTGTTGCCGGTCAGTATGTTGATGTTTGCGCTACCTCCATCGGTAAAGGCTTTGCCGGTGTAATGAAGCGTCACAACTTTGCCGGTTTGGAAGCAACGCACGGTGTATCAATTTCTCACCGTTCTCACGGTTCTACAGGACAAAGACAAGATCCGGGTAAAGTCTTCAAAGGTAAGAAGATGGCCGGCCATATGGGTAGCGAACGTGTAACCGTTCAAAACTTGAAGGTTGTTTCCATTGATGCCGACAGAGGCTTGATTATGGTTAAAGGCGGTGTTCCGGGCAGTGAAAACGCATGGGTAAGAATTACCGATGCCGTTAAAAAGCCTGCAACAGTTGCACTTCCGATGCCTGCCGGATTGAAAAAAGTTGATGAACCTGTTGCAACAACTGAAGCTCCAGTTGAAAATGCATAATGAAGTTTAAGGAAAATAAAATGAAACAGGACATCTTAAATTTAGAAAATAAAAATGTTGGCACAATTGAGCTGAACGAATCGATTTTCGGTTTGGAAGTTCGCGCTGATATTTTACAACGCGTTGTAACATGGCAGTTGGCTAAATTACAAAGCGGTAATCACGCTACCAAAGGTCGTTCCGATGTAGCTCTGACAGCAGCAAAACCGTTCAAACAAAAAGGTTCGGGTAATGCACGTCAGGGTTCTCGTAAGGGCGCTCAATTCAGAAAAGGCGGCGTTGTATTTGGTCCGGTTGTAAGAGATCATTCTTTCGATCTGACTAAAAAATTTAGAAGACTCGGTCTGAAAACGGCTCTTTCCGCTAAAGCGAAAGAGGGTAATCTTATCATCATTGATGAGGCAAAGCTGTCTGATCCGAAAACAAAAGATTTGAAAAACAAATTGGCTGCTTGCGGATTGTCAAACTGCTTATTCATTGACGGTAAGGAAGTTGATGTCAATTTTGCATTGGCAAGCCGTAATATTGCAGGTGTAGATGTATTACCTTCAATCGGTGCTAATGTTTATGACATCTTAAGAAAGGACAAATTGGTATTAACAAAAGATGCAGTAAGTTGCTTAGAGGAGAGATTAAATGGCTAAGAGCAAATCAAACAATGTAACTGCAGCAATGTATGATACATTGGTTCGTCCGGTAATTACCGAAAAATCTATGGTTTCATCCGAAGCTGGAAAAGTGGTCTTCATTGTACCTTTATCAGCTACGAAAAATGATGTTAAATCTGCCGTAGAAGCCATCTTTAACGTAAAAGTAGAGAAGGTAAATACCATTAAACAATTTGGTAAGGTAAAAAGCTTCAGAGGTCATGAAGGCAAACGTTCTGACTTCAAAAAGGCTATCATTACTCTTGCCGATGGTCAAAACATTGATGTTACAACAGGAATTTAATCATGGCTTTGAATACTTATAAGCCCACATCTGCAGGACGTCGCCAACTGATTCTCGTTGATAAAAGCGAGTTATACAAGGGCAAGCCTGAAAAGAGCTTAACCAAAGGTTTAAGCAAAACAGGTGGGCGTGATAATTTTGGACACGTAACAAGTCGTCGTATCGGTGGCGGTCATAAACGCAGCTATCGTATTATCGACTTCAAACGTAATAAATTTGATGTAGAGGCAACAGTCGAGAGAATCGAATATGATCCGAACCGTACGGCTTTCATCGCTTTAGTAAGCTACAGTGACGGTATCAAATCATACATTTTGGCTCCGCAAAGACTGAAAGCCGGCGATAAAATCATTTCAGCTGACAGAGCTGATATTAAGCCGGGTAATGCTATGCCTTTGAAGAATATGCCGGTTGGTACAATCGTACACAACGTTGAATTGCGCGCAGGCAAGGGCGGTCAATTAGTCCGTTCGGCCGGTTGCTATGCTCAAGTTGTCGGTAAAGATGCCGGTTATGTTCAATTAAAATTAAACTCCGGCGAGTTAAGAATCGTTCGTGAGGAATGCTTGGCTACCGTTGGTGCCGTATCTAACCCTGATAATCAAAACGTTTCCTTCGGTAAAGCCGGCCGCAAACGTTGGATGGGTAAACGTCCGGTAACACGCGGTGTTGCTATGAACCCGGTTGATCACCCGTTAGGTGGTGGTGAAGGTCGCACATCCGGCGGTCGTCATCCGGTTACACCATGGGGCAAACCGACTAAGGGTGCCAAGACACGTTCTAACAAGAAGACAGATCGCTTTATTATGAGATCTCGTCATGATAACAAGAATTAATAAGGAGAAATGCTAATGACTCGTTCTGTATGGAAAGGACCTTTTGTTGATAGCTATCTCTTGAAGAAAGCTGAAGCTGCTAGAAATTCTAGTCGTAATGAAGTGATTAAAATTTGGTCTCGCCGTTCAACAATGTTGCCGCAATTTGTCGGTTTGACATTCGGCGTTCACAATGGTCACAAGTTTATTCCGGTATTGGTTACGGAAGATATGGTTGGTCACAAATTCGGTGAATTTGCTCCGACACGTACATTCTTGGGCCATACTAAAGAAACAGCGAAGAGAGGTTAATTATGGCTAAGAATAATGCAAAACAAGCAATGGCTGTTTGCCGCTCAATTCGTACCAGCCCGCGTAAATTGAACTTAGTTGCTCAAACTATTCGCGGTTTAGGTGCTGAAAAAGCAGTAGCCGAATTAAGCTTTTCTAAGAAGAGAATCGCAAAAGTAGCGTTAGGTTTGTTGCAATCTGCAATTTCTAATGCTGAAAATAATCACGGCCTGAATATTGACAAGCTCGTTGTAAGCGAAGCTTATGTCGGTAAAGGCATTGTTATGAAACGTATGAGTGCACGCGGTCGCGGAAGAAGCGCCAGAATTTTAAAGCCGTTTTCTTCAATGACTGTTGTTGTTTCAGAGCGTGGGGAGTAATTAAATGGGACAGAAAGTTAATCCTACCAGTCTTCGTTTAGGTGTAAATCGCACTTGGGACTCTCGTTGGTATGCTGATGAAAAGTTTACTGACTATCTCCACGAAGATCTGAATATTAGAAAATTTTTGAATGAAAAATTAGTTCAGGCCGGTATTAGCCACATCGTTATCGAACGTCCGGCTAAAAAAGCCAGAGTAACAATTCATTCTGCCAGACCGGGTGTTGTAATTGGCAAGAAAGGTCAGGATATCGAGAATTTAAGAAAAGAAATTCAAAAATTGACTGAATCTGAAGTTCAATTAAACATCGTTGAAATCAGAAAACCTGAGCTTGATGCGAAATTGGTTGCCGACTCTGTAGCTCAACAATTGGAAAGACGTGTTGCTTTCCGTAGAGCTATGAAGAGAGTTATGCAGTCAGCTCTTCGTTTGGGTGCAGAAGGTATTAAGGTTAGCTGCAGCGGTCGTTTAGGCGGTGCTGAAATCGCCAGAACGGAATACTACCGTGAAGGTCGTGTGCCTTTGCACACATTGCGTGCTGACATTGATTATGCAACCTCAACAGCTCATACCACTTATGGTGCTTGCGGCGTAAAAGTTTGGATCTACAAAGGCGAAATCATGAGCCACGATCCGATGGCGCAAGACAAAAAGTCGGCTGAACAAAAATAATAACGTGAGGTTAGAGTAAAATGTTAAGTCCAAAACGCTTAAAGTTCCACAAACAGCATAAGGGTCGTATTCACGGCTTGGCCAAAGGTGGATCAGAATTAAACTTCGGTTCTTTCGGCTTAAAAGCTTTGACACCGGAACGCGTGACAGCTCGTCAGATTGAAGCAGCTCGTCGTGCCATTACACGTCAGATGCAAAGAGCCGGAAAACTCTGGATTAGAATTTTCCCGGATGTACCGGTGTCCGATAAACCGGCCGAAGTACGTATGGGTAAAGGTAAAGGTGCTATCGAATTTTGGGTAGCCAGAGTTAAACCGGGTCGCATTATGTTTGAAGCTACGGGTATTTCTGAAGAAACAGCTCGCAGAGCTTTTGAACTTGGTGCTGCCAAATTACCGGTTAAGTGCAAATTCGTTAAACGCTTAAACTCTGATATCAAAGGAGAAGCATAATGGTAAAAACTAAAGATTTACGCGCTATGACGATTGATGAATTGGAAGCTAAATTGATGGCTGATAAAAAAGAGCAAATCAATTTGCGTATTCAGCAATCGACGGGACAACTTCAAAATACATCAAATATTAAGAAGGTTCGTCGTGAAGTAGCTAAAATCAACACGCTCATTGCTGAGCGCAAGAAGAATAGTTAGGAGAAAGAATATGCCTAAGAGAATTCTTCAAGGTGTTGTTGTAAGTGATAAACAGGATAAAACTGTCGTAGTCAGTGTAGAGCGTCAGGTTATGCATCCTGTTTACAAAAAAATCGTGAAAAAAAGTAAAAAGTTTGCTGCTCACGATGAAAACAATCAGTGCAAGGTTGGTGACAGAGTGTCCATTGAAGAATGCCGCCCTATCTCCAAGAACAAATCTTGGACTGTTATTTCGTCAGATAACGCCTAGTTAAGAAGGAATAAAAAAATGATACAAATGCAAACCAACCTAGATGTTGCTGATAATTCCGGCGCACGCCAGGTGCAGTGCATAAAGGTTCTTGGTGGTTCCAAGAGAAAAACTGCTTCTGTCGGTGATGTCATTGTTGTTGCCATACAAGATGCATTGCCGAAAGGGCACGTTAAAAAAGGTGATGTTTACAAAGCTGTTATTGTTAGAACAGCCAGCGACATTCGCCGCAAAGACGGAAGTGTAATCCGCTTTGATTCCAACGCCGCAGTTTTAATCAATAAAGACGGTGAGCCGATCGGTACTCGTATCTTTGGCCCTGTTACAAGAGAATTGCGCGCAAAGAAATTTATGAAAATCATTTCATTAGCACCGGAGGTATTATAATGCCTAAAATGAAAATAAAGAAAAACGACACGGTTATCATCTTGTCGGGAGACGAGAAAGGTAAGACCGGCGTAGTAAAGAAAGCAATGCCTAAGGAGAGCAAGGTTATTGTTGAAGGCTTGAATATGGTTAAACGTCATACCAAACCTTCTCAATCCAATCCGGGCGGAATTGTTTCTAAAGAAGCTGCCATTCACGTATCTAACGTTGCTTTGGTTAAAGACGGTAAAGCAACCAAGATCGGCTACAAAGTTGTAGATGGCAAAAAAGTGCGTGTTGCACGCAAAACCGGTGAAGTAATCGATTAATGGGAGAAAATTTTATGACAAATTTTGAAACTTTATATAACGACGTCATAAAGAAATCTCTTGTGGAAAAATTCGGTTACACAAACCCACATGAGATTCCAAAGCTGACGAAAATCGTTTTGAATATGGGTATCGGCGATGCCGTTACCGATAAGAAAAAAGTAACTTCCGCTATGGAAGAGCTGGCAGCTATTTCCGGTCAACAACCGGTAATGACCAAAGCTCGCAAATCCATCGCTACTTTCAAATTAAGAGAAGGTATGCCGATCGGTTGCAAAGTTACTTTGCGTTCTGACAGAATGTATGAATTCTTGGAAAGACTTGTTAATATGGCTTTACCGCGTATTAGAGACTTCCATGGTATTACAGGTAAGAACTTTGACGGCAAAGGAAACTTCGCTTTCGGAATTAAGGAACAAATCATCTTCCCTGAAATCAACTATGAAAAGGTTGATGAAGTAAGAGGACTTGATATTGTTATTTGTACAACTGCTAAGACTGATGAAGAAGCTAAACATTTGTTAACTTCCTTCAACGTGCCTTACAAGAAATAAGCGGAGATTTTACTATGTCAAAAACAAGTTCAGTTTACAGAAACTTGAAAAGAGTTAAGATGGCTGCAAAATATGCAAATCGCCGTCAAAAACAAAAAGCAATTATGATGGATAAAAATGCAACTCCGGAAGAGAGAATGCAAGCTCAATTTGCTTTACAAAAGTTTCCTAAGAATTCTGCTCAATGCCGTATTCGCAATCGTTGCAGAATTACAGGTCGTTCACGTAGTTATTACAGAAAGTTCGGTTTAAGCCGTGTTGAATTGAGAGATTTGGCAAGCTTTGGCGAAATTCCTGGTTTAGTAAAATCAAGCTGGTAAGGAGGGAATGATATCATGTCTATGAGTGATCCTTTGGGCGATATGCTCACACGCATTAGAAACGCACAAAGAGCGAAAAAGAGTGATGTTGTATCACCTGCTTCTCGCTTGCGTGAAAATGTGTTAGAAGTTTTGAAACGCGAAGGCTACATTGCCGGTTATGAAAAAAGCAATGTTCGCCCGGGTGTTGATGAACTCCGTATTCAATTAAAGTACCATGAAGGTACTGCCGTTATAACAGAAATTTACCGCGTATCTACGCCGGGTCGTCGCGTTTATTCAAGCGTTAAAGACCTGCCGAGAGTATACAACGGTTTGGGTATTTCCATCGTTTCTACCCCGCAAGGTGTTATGAGCGATAACGAAGCACGCAAAGCCAATGTCGGCGGTGAAGTTTTATGCCAAGTATTCTAAGGAGGAAACAATGTCAAGAGTTGGTAAATATCCTGTTGTTGTTCCTGCCGGTGTAGAACTTAGCATCAGCAACAATACTGTTACAGCAAAAGGCAAATTAGGCACATTAAGTTATACTTATGATGACAGCCATGTTGCAACAAAATTAGAAGACGGCAAAGTAAGTGTTTCTCCGCTTTCTCAAAGCAATATGTCGAGAGCTTTGTGGGGAACGACTCGTGCACGCATTAACGATATGGTTAAAGGTGTCAGTGAGGGTTTTGCAAAAGAAATGGAATTAGTCGGCGTTGGTTATAAAGCCCGTATGGAAGGCAAAAATTTAGTTTTGTCTTTGGGTTATTCTCACGAGATTACTTTCAACACTCCTGAAGGTGTTCAAATTTCTTGCGCTGCTCCGACACAAATCAAAATCTTTGGTGCAGACAAACAATTGGTCGGTCAGGTTGCCGCTCAAATCCGTAAGTACAGAAAACCGGAACCTTATAAAGGTAAAGGTGTTAAATACACTACGGAAACTGTTCGTCGTAAAGAAGGTAAGAAGAAATAAGGAATAATTCGATGAATACACCAAAAAAATTGTTTGAGAGAAGAAAAGCTCGCGTAAGATCTGCCATCAAAGCCGCAGCTAACGGAAAAATGAGATTATCAGTATTCCGCAGCGGTAAGCATATCTATGCGCAAATCATTGACGATGTAAAAGGTTTGACGGTTGCTTCTGCTTCTACACTTGATAAAGAAGCCAGAAGCCAAATTAAAAAATCTTCTACAGTAGAAGCTGCAAGCTTCATTGGTAAATTAGTTGCTGAAAGAGCTGCTAAATCCGGTATTTCCGAAGTTGTCTTCGATCGTGGCGGATATATCTATCACGGTCGTGTTAAAGCTTTGGCCGAAGCTGCTCGTGAAGCTGGTTTGAAATTCTAGGAGATTGATATGGTACAAGCTACAGATCGTCATAATAAAAAAGAAGTAAAAGATGAATTGGTTGAAAAACTGGTTCACGTAAACCGCGTTGCCAAAACTGTTAAAGGCGGACGTACGATTTCGTTTGCGGCAGTCGTTGTTGTCGGCGACCAAAAAGGCCGTATCGGTCTCGGTACCGGTAAAGCTATGGAAGTGCCTGACGCAATTGTTAAGGCTACCAACGAAGCTCGTAAAACCATGATTCGTATTCCGCTTCGCGAAGGCAGAACTTTACACCACGATGTTGCCGGCCGTTTCGGTGCAGGTAAAGTTGTGTTGAGAACAGCTCCTGCCGGTACCGGTGTTATTGCCGGCGGCCCGATGCGTGCCGTATTCGAAGTTTTAGGCGTTCAGGATGTGGTTGCTAAATCTTTAGGTTCTAACAACCCGTACAATATGATTAAAGCTACTTTTGATGCTTTGAAAGCTATCAATTCGCCGAGAATGGTTGCTACAAAGCGCGGTAAAAAAGTTGGTGATATCGTTAGCCGTCGTGAAAATTCGTCTGCTAAAGATGTAAAAGAGGAGGCATAATCCATGGCAACTAAAAAGAAAACAATTAAAGTTACCAGAACAGGCAGCTCTATCGGTCGTCCGGCTTATCAAGAAACAAACTTGAGAGGCTTGGGCTTAACCAAAACCGGTCGCACTGTTGAGTTGGAAGATACTCCTGCTGTTCGCGGGATGATTAAGAAAGTGGCTCACTTGGTAAAAGTCGAAGAATAAAACTTCGCAAAAGGGGCTTCATATTGCCCGCTTTGCTCGCTTATGTACTACTTTGTACACAGCGCTCGCAAATCAAACAATAGCAAGCTCCTTTATCGAAGTTTTTAGAATGAAACTATACAGGTGAATAAGATTAAGGAATAAAAAAATGAAACTTAATGAAATAAAAGATAACGAAGGCGCTACTAAGAATCGTAAACGCGTTGGTCGCGGTATCGGTTCCGGTAAAGGTAAAACCTGCGGTCTTGGTCACAAAGGTCAGAAAGCTCGTTCCGGCGGTGCAAAACTCGGTTTTGAAGGCGGTCAAATGCCTCTTTATCGTCAGTTGCCGAAGCATGGTTTCAAAAACCCGTTTGCCAAGACTTATGCCGTTGTTAATTTAGATACGATTCAAAAGGCTATTGATGCCGGTAAATTAGATGCTAAATCTATTACCGTTGAATCTTTGTTGAACTCCAACATTGTATCTAAAAAATTAGACGGTATTCGTTTACTTGCCAGAGGCGCAGTTACCAGCAGCATTAATATTACCGTTAGCTCGGCTTCCAAATCTGCCGTTGAAGCAGTTGAAAAAGCCGGCGGTAAAGTAAGCTACGCTGAATAATATCGACTATGATAAAACAAAAGGGAACAGTCAACAACTGTTCCCTTTTGTTTTTGCAATGTGAAAAAATTATCAGTACAGATCTTTGGAATAGAAACCCATTCTCAAGAGCATTATAAGCAAGAATAAGGGGTAGCCCCAGATAAATGACAGCGAAAACATCATAACCAGCACATCAGGGTATCTGATAGTCAAGAAACCATGTGAACTGAAGCAATTTACGCGGAAATACACTTGCGGGCATTTATGCATGCAGATACGAAAACGGCTCATAATTACGGCATTCCAAAAAGTGTGGTAACTTAAGTTAGCGTAACACATCGCTTTGAAAATGTTGGTACGCGGCAATTCGTATGTTCCGTCGTAAGAACTGTACGGATTGTTGTACTTATCAGCCAAGATGTCTTGTTTGTCAGCCAAATCCAGAGAAAATGACTTTAGCACACATAGGATCAATGCAACAGCAATAATGCAACAAAACAGCACAAAAGTACACAACAGCAGGCGATAAGACACTCCATGCAAAATATATTGCATATCATTCAGTAAGTCAGAAAAAACAAAATTATTCATAGAACATTGATATATTTAAATTATTCATAAGTCAGAAAATATGTATCATATCATGGCTTTTATGTCAATAAAATGATAACGGTTATTTTAAAAATATTGACAAAATTGTATAGATCTGTTAATATAGACATATAAAGTAGCTTATGTAACGAACAGGTGTCTTATGGTCGAACAAACAGTGCAAGAAGATCCGGATGTTATCGAAGGCCAAAAAATTGCCAAAAAACTGCTGAAGACTTATCTCTTTATCGGTGCGGCTTGTGCTGTCGGCGCAGTTGTCAGCGGTCCGATCGGTGTCAGTGCCGGTGTCGGTATAGGTGCGGCACTGGGGTGTGTGGCCGCCGGTTATGTTGCTATCGGCGCCGTAAACGTCTGTTATGATTTGGTACGCTACGCGAAAAATAAAGCTCAAAATCTTATTTTTAAATCAAAATCCGGTATAACAAAATTTAAGAACACCCAAAAGTCATTGGCGCAGCAATACGAGCATTACGAGGAAGTGTTTGCCAGAATGCGTCAAAAGCAGGTTGCTCAGCAGGCAACGCAAAATGCAGGAGCAGGGCAAAGAACAGAATCTGCAATGGAAAGAAATTATCAGGTTCAAAGTATAGATGATGCCAAAAAAACAGTGAACGGAAAAGTTTTATCTAAAAAAACGAAAATTGCCGAACCGGCTAAAAAAATTGAGACAAGAGCTTTCGAATTTAATGGATTTACGCAACCGCAGGGCGGTCGGAAGCTATAATCGAACAAAGAGGAGTATGGTTATGAAATTATGGGATAAAATTAAAAGTCATTTTAATAGACCGTCGGTTAAAAAGGTATTGGTTGCTACCTGCGCAGGTGTTGCCGGAGGAATGAGCGGCGGGCTCGGTGCAGCAGTAGTTGCTGCTGTTGTTGGAACCTATGTATACAGTGTCGGCACGGAATATATTGCTCGCAAAAATAAAGCCATGCAGGAAATTGCAAAAGAAAACCACGGTCGTCCGCTGACGACAAGTCAGAAAAAGAAAGCTTACGGAAAGGCTTTGGTTGATACGTTGGGTGTCACCCCTCATGTACCGGTAGCCAGTCTGTTGGCTCAGGATGTAAATACGGCAAAAGCCAAAACTCGGGCCAAAGTAAACAAGAATAAAACAAAAGAAGCGCCAAAGGCAGTGCCTCCGGTAAAAATAAATACCAATGCTTTTAATTTTACGAATTTGCAAAATCAGGGCGGACGGAAATTTTAACGCAAAATAGTCTATAATTGAAAGGATAACAGAATGGGATTTTGGAACAATATAAAAAACAATTTTAAGGATATGGACGTCTATGCAAAGAATAATGCTCTTTTTACCGGAGCGGCAATTTCGTGGGGTGCAATGGCAGCCTTGTGTACAGCTTCGGTTGTTGTCAGCGGCGGTGCTTTGACAAGCGCTTTGGTATCTGGAATAGCCATGACGGGGTCAGCTTTGGCCGCATCGGCAGCAAACAAAGCCCAGGCCGTCAATAAAAAAGCAGAGACAATCGCTTCCGGGAAGAACGTTCAGGATAATTCTAAGCTGAGCTTCCGCGAGAAATGGAAAAAGTTTGATAGAGCCGACAAATTTAAGGTTGCCATGTATACCGCCGGGGCAGCGTGTTTAGCAGTCGGTACCGTCGCGATGGGGGGAATGTCCGCACCTCTGTTTACTATAAGTGCCTATGTTGCGGGGGCAATAGGTATGGGGCAAGCGGCAACTTATGCAATTGATATCGCCGAGAATAATACGAAGATAAAAGCTGCTGAAAAAGCCGGTCGGGCAGGTCTGGCAAAACAAAAAGAAAACAGTAAAACACGGACTCGGGAAAATACAAACCATATTACAATGGAACCGCAGCTTCATACATCAGATGATGTCAGAAAGAAAATACCACAGGATGGAAAAGAAACTGCCGTATCACAAGTAAAAATAAATACCAATGCTTTTAATTTTACGAATTTGCAAAATCAGGGTGATGATCGGAGTTTTTAAGAATATCAGCACCATAATATTGACAGAGCGTCGTTTTGCTTAAAAAAACGGCGCTTTTTTACAAATTTCTTGAGGATAAATATATTTTTGTTGCAATAATTTTTATTTTGTGTATTAAATTATGCCCAATGGGCGCAGTGTGCCCGCATAAATGGTTTTAAATTTTATTTAAGGATGTAAAAATGGCTTCATTAGCAGAAAAAATGGCAGCCGGTATGGATATGTCTGCCTTTAGTAAAGCTGAAGAACTGAAAAAGAGATTGTGGTTCACCGTTATGGCTTTGATTGTGTTCCGTTTGGGAACATTTATTCCGCTTCCGGGTATTAATGCCGGTGTTTTAGCAGAAATGTTTAATCGTCAGCAAGGCGGTATTTTAGGCATGTTTAATATGTTTTCTGGCGGTGCGTTGGAACGTATGACAATTTTTGCACTCAATATTATGCCATACATTTCGGCATCCATTATCATCCAATTAGGACAATCGGTTGTTCCGTCGTTGATGGCTCTGAAAAAAGAAGGTGAGGCCGGACATCGTAAAATTACACACTATACCAAGGTATTAACCGTATTTATTACCATTATTCAAGGTTACGGTATTGCTGTCGGTTTGGAAAGTATTTCCGGTGTCAACGGCGCCTCTGCAGTCATGATTAGCAGTACGGTATTCCGCTTTTCGACAATCGTTTCTTTGGTTGGCGGTACAATGTTTATTGTATGGCTCGGTGACCAGATTACCCAACGCGGCGTCGGCAATGGTTCATCATTAATCATTACCGTCGGTATTATTGCCAATATTCCGAATGCCTTGGCTCAAACCTTTGAATTGGGACGTGCCGGCGAATTAACCTGGCCGACAATGGTTATGTTGGCAGGTATGGCCTTAGCTTTGATTTATATCATCGTCTTTGTCGAAAGGGCTCAAAGAAAAATCATTATTCAATATCCGAAGCGTCAGATGGGTATGCGTATGATGGCTGCCGAAAGTTCACACTTGCCGCTCAAGATTAATCCGACAGGTGTTATTCCGCCGATTTTTGCCAGCTCTCTACTGTTATTACCGATTACAATTGCTAATTTGTCGGCAGAAAACGGTCCGTCATGGGTACAGACGTTAAGCCAACTTTTAGGTCACGGCCAGCCGTTATATCTGGGTTTGTACGCTTTCTTGATTTTATTCTTTACGGTATTTTACACATCTGTTGTTTTCAATCCGGAAGATACGGCCGAAAACTTGAAAAAACACGGCGGCTTTATTGCCGGTATCAGACCGGGAAAAAATACGGCCGAATACCTGGATTATGTAATTACACGTTTAACGATGGTTGCGGCGGTTTATTTAATCTGCTTGTGTATTTTACCTGAAATTTTGATTTCTAAAGTAGGTATTCCGTTCGTTTTGGGCGGTACGACACTGCTCATCGTGGTTCAGGTTACCATGGACTTTGTTACACAAGTTCAGTCTCATTTGATTGCATATCAGTATGAAGGTTTACTGAAAAAAGCAGCTTTAGTTAAGAAAAAGAATCGCTGATGATTAAAAAAACTTCCGATGGTTTATTTGTGGTCTTTACCGGAGCTCCGGGCTGCGGTAAAGGCACACAGGCCAGAATATTAAAAGAAAAAACCGGTATCGCTCATTTATCGACCGGCGAGATGCTTCGTGAATATGCCGAAAAAGATACACCTTTGGGACGTGACTTAAAAGCGGCATTGGATCGCGGCGAATTCGCAACCGATGAAATGATTATCGAAATGGTTAAAAGCCGTATTGCTGAGGATGATTGCCGCAAAGGTTTTATTTTGGACGGTTTCCCGCGCACATTGCCGCAAGCCGAGGTTTTGGAAGAAATTCTGGCCTCGCAAAACGTTAAGCTTAATTGCGTTTTGGAAATTCAAGTGCCGGATGAGATTATCATGGAACGTATTTTAGGTCGTTATGCCTGCATGACTTGCGGTGCCGGATATCATGATAAATTTTTGAAGCCGAAAGTTTACGGCGTATGCGATGAGTGCGGCGGGACCGAATTTTCACGTCGTAAAGACGATAATAAGACAACCGTACAAAATCGTTTGGTTAATTATCGTTTGTTGACATACCCGACAATCCCTTTTTTTGAAAAGCGCGGGTTATTGAAAACGGTCGACGGTACGGGCACAATCGAGGCTGTCAGCAAGAAAATCCACGAGATTCTCTTAGGCGATTTAATCGATAAATAAAAAATGCAAAAAATTGATTTTTTTGTAAAAAATGTATTGACTCTGATAAATATCGTGCCTATAATCCGCTTAATTTTGAAAAGTGGTGATCAACTTTTTGAATGTATTAATTAATTGAAATAATGGAGATTAAATTTGGCTCGTATAGCTGGTGTAAACATTCCAAGCGCCAAGAGAATTGAAGTCGCACTGACTTATATCTTCGGCATTGGTAGAAAGTCTGCTCAAGATATTTGCGCAAAATCGGGGATTGATATGAACCGTCGTGTTAATCAACTCTCTGATGAAGAAATCATGAAGATTCGTGAAGTAATCGACAGCGGTTACTTAGTTGAAGGTGAACTTCGTCGTGAAGTCGGTACCAACATTAAAAGATTGATGGATTTAGGTTGCTACCGTGGTTTAAGACATCGTAAGGGTCTGCCTGTTCGCGGTCAGAGCACAAAACAAAATGCTCGTACCCGTAAAGGTAAACGCAAGACCATTGCTAACAAGAAGAAATAAGTGAGGTAAGTGCAAATGGCTAAAGCAACAATTCAAAAAAAGAGAAAAGAAAAAAAGAATATTACTTCAGGTGTGGCTCACATCGATTCTTCTTTTAACAATACAAGAATTACAATTACAGATGCTCAAGGTAATACTGTTTCTTGGGCAACTGCCGGTGCTCAGGGCTTCAAAGGCTCCAGAAAATCTACACCGTATGCTGCACAAGTTGCTGCAGAAGATGCCGGTAAAAAGGCTCAGGAAAACGGTATGAAGACTCTGGAAGTCGAAGTTAAGGGTCCGGGTTCGGGAAGAGAATCCGCTATCAGAGCGTTGCAAGTTGTCGGTTTTACAATTACATCCATTCGCGATGTAACTCCGATTCCGCACAATGGTTGCCGCTTAAGAAAAAGACGCCGCGTCTAATTTACTTTTTGTGGTGCAGGCCTTTATTAAGGCCTGTTGCCGCGTTTTCAAATATATGCATATATAACTTTTAACAAAAGGACAAAACCCGTGATTCAAAAGAATTGGCAAGAACTTATTAAACCAACAAAGCTCGATGTGTCTCAAGAAGACGGTTCGAATAAAGCTAAAATTGTGGTTGAACCTTTAGAGAGAGGCTTTGGCCTTACTTTAGGTAATGCTTTGAGAAGAGTTTTATTATCTTCATTACAAGGCGGTGCTGTTTCAGCTATTAAAATTGACGGTGTCCTGCACGAATTTTCCGTTATTCCGGGCGTCAGAGAAGATGTTACCGATATCGTTTTGAACATTAAGGAATTGGCAGTTTCCGTTCATACCGAAATGACAAAGACTTTAACCTTGAAGGCTGAAGGTCCTTGTACGGTTACGGCTGCTATGATTGAAACCGGTCATGATGTTGAAATTATGAATCCGGATCATATCATCTGCACGTTGGATGCCGGTGCAAAAATTCGTATGGAATTAACAGTAACAACCGGTAAAGGTTATGTTCCGGCCGCTAACAGCACGTCAGCCGATTCTCCGATTGGCTTGATTGCCGTTGACGCGATTTATTCCCCGGTTAAAAAGGTTTCTTACAAAGTTGAAAATACCCGTGTCGGTCAAATTACCGATTATGATAAATTAACAATGGTCGTTGAAACCAATGGTGTTGTAACGCCGGAAGATGCTGTTGCTTATGCAGCTCGCATTTTGCAAGACCAATTGAAACCGTTTATCAACTTTGATGAACCGGAAAGTGAAACCGAGGATGTTCGCGAAGAATTACCGTTCAACAAAAACCTGTTGCGTAAGGTTGATGAACTTGAATTATCGGTTCGTTCAGCTAACTGCTTGAAGAACGATAATATCGTTTATATCGGTGATTTGGTTCAAAAAACAGAAGCCGAAATGCTTCGTACGCCGAACTTCGGTCGCAAATCTTTGAACGAAATCAAAGAAGTTTTGGCAAAGATGGGTATTCACTTAGGCATGGAAACGCCGGGTTGGCCGCCTGAGAATATTGAGGAATTGATCAAGCGTTCCGACGATCACTTCTAAAAAACTCGTCTAACGGTCTATTACTTGAAACCTCTCTTGTTTATGTACCTTTGTGTACACTGCACAAGAGAGGTTTCTGCGTACTAGCCTCGTTATCCGAGTTTTTTTGTGCCGTGCCGGTTGCCTTATGTACCCTTTTTGTACACGGCGAGAAAAGGCTTACGTCGTATTAACGCACGCTATCCGAGTTTTTTTATGCCGTGCCGGTTGCCTTATGTACTATTTTGTACACGGCGAGAAAAGGCTTACGTCGTATTAACGCATGCTATCCGAGTTTTTTTGTGTCGTGCCGGTTGCCTTATGTACTGTTTTGTACACTGCGCAAGAGAGGTTTCTTCGTACTAGACACATTATCCGAGTTTTTTTCAACACTGTACTGACTGCAAAACGACAACAATTTAAAAAACGCCACCTTTACAGGCGGCGCTTTGATAAAAGATAAATCCGTTTAATAGAACTTAAGTGAAACTGTATTACTATCTCCTGTTTGACAAGCCGTAGCTGCAATATTAATAGGCATAGGAATTGAAACGGTTGCACCATTCGGACAGGCGATGGCTTTACCATCAGAAGATGTGCCTGCACAACCAACAGAATAACTATCTATTTCAAGTACAGTTCCATGATTTACACTGATTGCAATTAAACCGGAAGAAGAACCAGAGCCCCAGTCATAAGTAGACAATGCCATACATGCCTCTTCGGGAAGATTATATAAATCAACCCCAAAAGCTTTGTCATCATAAGATGATTTTTTTGAGCCGACATTTACCGTTAATGTCCCTCCAAAAGCATTTTCAAGGCTAGTTCCATCACTGTTCCATAGTTCATCCGGTACAAGATGTGCCTTTTTGATCAACGTATGACATTTTGTAGGTTCACTAGAACAAGATAATCCTTTATAGTTTTTTTGACTTGCATACAATGTCCTAACATTACCGACAATTTGGGATATTTGATCGACAGTCTTGTTTATTTTGTATTGCATCATGGCTTTCGAATAGCCGGCAATACCGCCCACCGACAGCACACCGATAATGGCCAGTACACCGAGCATTTCAATCATGCTGCGGCCGCTCTGTGTGGCACCTGCTTGCAACTTTCTCGCTTGTGTACCTCTGTTGTACACGGCACTCGAAAATTGCGGCGCATCTGCAGCACATATCGAAAGAAGGCCGCTCTCACATTTTACTGTCATTCTTGAGCCAATATTTTTACCTGCCATTCTTGAGCCAATATTTTTACCTGTCATTCTTGAGCCGCAGGCTCGAGAATCTCGGCTGCTTAAAATGATTCGGTCGAGATCCTCGCTTTCGCAAGGATGACTTTTTTTGTTATCAGCAAAAACGGAATTTGAATTAAGGCTCAGAACCTCAGAATCTGCCGAGAGACCTTGCTTAGTTAAATTTAACATTTGTCTTTCTCCAAAATAAGAGTCGTTATGTATAATCACATAAAACATAGTGCCATATTTTTAATATAATGTAAATATGACGAAAGTAATATTATTTGACGTAAATCAGCAATATAATTAAGTACAATACAAAAGTCAGTCCGAGAGTGTAGGCAGTCATTGTGATAAGAGCGCTTAATTGCGGATGTCCTTTGATGTTAATAACCGGCAGATTAGGTATTTTTTCTTTTTTGGTTAATACGTTTTTAACCTGTGTTTTGTATCGCCACAGCAAAAATATCACATAACATAAGAGTACAGCCAGTAATCCGTAGCTGAGCGGTTCGGCAAGCATCGGTGCTGAGCGCAAAAATATAAAAGCTATGCCGAGAATAGCTATTGGTAATAAGTACGGTAATACTCTTATAACAAGCGGAAAGTAGGCTACCAGCAAGAAACCGAGAATAACTCCGAGAACAATACGAACAATCATTTTAATTTTTCCTTTGCTTTCTTTAATATATCATACTATATTTCATAAGAAATACAATATGTATATTAACGATTTTTTGAAAAGTCTGTTTTATGGATATGTGTGATTTGGAATTTTTAAGATGAGTGCGCAAGATATTTTAAAAAGTAATTTTGAGGGCAAAGAAGGCTCTTTTCTCGATTATTTGCAGCATAAACAGCAATTTCACAGAGAGGCGTTTAAGCAGCTGTATGATGCTGTTCGGCAAGCGGCAGACGAAAAAATCGAGGTATCCGAAGCGGCCCGTGAAATCAATTTTATTTACGGGCAAGTCCTAAAATGTTTTATGTACCATTTTGATAAAAATGATTCGTTTAAGATTACAAATATTCCCGAAAACTACAATCGAATTTTAAAATATTTGGAAGACAGTGTTGCGTACTATTTCCAAACGCGAATTTAACTTTATTTGAGTAACGGCAGTAAATAAGTGTAAGCGGCGTAAGCCAGTGCGCCCAAAATGCCGAACGTCATAATGTAAAACGGCAGCTTAATTAAAAACTTCAAAAAGGCAAAAGCAATCAGTAAGCCCAAAAATCCTAATCCGATTGTTGTTATATCTAAACCGCCCAAATCCATAATGCTTCTCCTTTTTTGCACGTACAGTGATATTGTAACATTCTTATCCGGTTTTGTAAACAAAAATGTATTGATTTTATTATCGGTGCATTTTATGATTTTCCTAAAAGGGAATCTGGTAATGACATACATAAATATCAAAAACTCGGCATTTGAAATTTTAAGAGATTACGAACCTGAACGTCGGCGGCGGCTAAATCAAGTTATTCTTTTTGAGGGATTTTGTTTTGCCGTAGTCGCTTTGTTTTTTCGCTTAGAAGCTATGTGCGCACAAAAATCAGATGATCTGTCGTCAATATGCATCTTGGCAATCATCGGCCTTATCGCGGTGATGGTTATTCTGCCTATATGGTATGACTATGCTTTTAAAAAGTATATGAAAAAGCAATGTTTGGATAAAATATTGGCATTGTTTCCGCAGCTCAAAAGAGCTGACAAGTTATGCGATGAGACTGTTTTAAATTACAGCCATTTATTTGGTTTTTTCACCGAAATTGAAGCAGATGATTGTTTTGACGGAATTTGCAAAGGGATATCTTTCAATGCTTCAGAGTTGAATTTGTATACGCCTCATAGAGGATCGCGAGAAGTCGCATTTAATGGAATAGTCTTGCATATTAAAACCGGACAAGATTTTAAGTCATCTACCATAATTACGCCTAAATCTGATTTATTTATACGCGGTTTTTCTTTTGGGCTTGTGTCGGTATTGCTCAGTATGGTGTGCCTTTATAATTTTCGTGACCGTATCAGTATCAGTGAACTGATAGGAATGGGGATTCTTTCAGTCTGTCTTTTAGGACTTGAAGTATTGATTTTTTGGTTTCATTACTTGCAAAGTGTGAAGACC
The DNA here is from genome assembly GCA_017635595.1 of Alphaproteobacteria bacterium. GTDB lineage: Bacteria > Pseudomonadota > Alphaproteobacteria > RF32 > CAG-239 > RUG410. The sequence continues at coordinate 40,978 of JAGBLF010000023.1, read as the reverse complement.
GAAAGTATCGGTTTTGAAAAGAAATACAAAATTCATACTTCAAATCAGTTGTTGGCGAGGCGGTTATTAACACCTGTTTTTATGGAAAAATTTTATAAGATGAAGGCTGCGTTCGGGACGGGAAATATTAAGGCAGCTTTTTTTGATAACAATGTCGTTTTTGCCGCCGAAACATCGGAAAAAAATGCAATGTTTGAATTTAGCGGTTTATTTAGGCCTTTGGACAATCCGCGAGCCGAAAACCGTGTGATTACGGAATTGCTTGCTGTTCTCGATTTAGTTGAGTATATCGGCGAAAATTTTTTGCAAAAAGAAAATTGATTTTCCTTTTTATAATATGACATAATTTGCTGTAGTCATTTGTTATCTTCTGTTTGAATATGGAGGAAAACACAATGTCTGAAAATTTCGAAAAGCAAAAGATACTGTCTTATGTACTTAATGTACTGAATAACCAGGTTTACGTTCGGCAAAATTTAAAAAATACTTGTGAATGGTTAGATGAAAAGTGCGACAACTATTTTGACTGTCCGTGCAAAATTAAGCCCGATAAAGTCGGCAAAGATGATATGGATTTCAATTTAGCCGACTATGCCAAACGTCATAAAAAAGATGCGCGGCTTTTGGTTAAAAAATTTGCCGAGGACCTTGCTAAAACAGCGTTGGCCGTTCGGCATTACAAAATAGGGCATTTGGAGAGAAATCTGCTTTATTTGCAACAATTGTTTGCCTTAAAAGATGAAGAAAAAGAGTTTTTGGGTTTCGTTATTCGCGAAAAATGTGACAGCTTATTTCGCAGTATTTTATATGATTTTAAGTCACACGGCGACATGACGATTTATGACCGGGCCGTGTTTTTGAATATTAAACCGGACACGCTTTTTAAGATGTGCAAACAAGATTGTGCCTTAAATCGACTCGGACTTATGGAAACCGACTATGACGGCGATGTTGATATTTCGCGCTTAACAAAAAGATTTTATTTTCAAAAATTTGACAGTATCGACGATATTCGTTCGTTTTTGGTCGGTACGCCTTGCGCACCGGCTCTGCAATGGCAGGATTTTAAGCATATCGAGCAAATTGATGTGGTAAAAAACATTATGCAGGCGGCCAAAACCAAGAAAACAAAAGGCATTAACATCTTATTATACGGCGAGCCGGGAACAGGTAAGACCGAATTTGCCAAGACCCTGACGGCCGAAGTTGCCGCCTCATTATATGCCGTTGGCGAGAACCCGTTTACGGTGGTGGAAGAAGAAGCCGATACAAACCGATTTGCCCAACTTTTGCGTACGCAAATGATTTTGCAAAAGGATAAAGATGTTGTTCTTTTGCTCGATGAAGCAGATGATGTGCTGGAAGAAGATGACTACTTTTTCGGTTGCAAGAAAAACAAGAGTGCTACAAAAATCAGGGTAAATCGCCTTTTGGAAACAAATCGCCAACCGATTATCTGGATTGTCAATAATATCCGTCGTGTAGATAAGGCATATTTGCGGCGCTTTACTTATGCCTTAAACTTTACGCGCCCGAAGAAAACGGTACGCGAGGAGATGTGGCAAAAAAGTTTGCAAGCCAACAATTTGCCGGCAGATGCCGCAACAGCTAAAAAGTTTGCCGCCAAATATTCGTTATCGCCGGCATTTATTGCCTCGGCTGTCAAATCGGTCAAACTTATCGGTGGCGGATTGTCGGAAGTCGAACAGACTTTGGATGTTTTGCAACAGGTTTATAATAACGGTCACAAAGTTAAAGAAGAAAGAAAGTTGCAAAAAATTGCCTTTAATCCGGAACTGCTCAATACCGATGTGAATTTAACAACATTTGCCGATAAAATAACAGCTTTAGGTAAAATGAATTTCTCGCTGTGTTTATACGGGGCTTCAGGTACCGGAAAGTCTGCCTTTGCTCAATATTTGGGCGAGCAGTTGAATTTGCCGGTATTAAAGAAAAAATGCTCCGATTTAATCGGTCCGTATGTCGGTGAAACCGAACACCGAATCGCCGAGGCTTTCGAGGAAGCCAAAGAACGTGGCGCTTTGCTGATTTTTGATGAGGCGGACAGCTTTTTGCAAGATCGGAACGGGGCATTTCGCAATTGGGAAGTTACACAGGTTAATGAAATGCTGACACAGATGGAGCAGCACCAATATCCGTTTGTCTGCACGACAAACTTGATGGATAAGCTGGATAAAGCCTCTTTGCGACGCTTTACTTTTAAGGTGAAATACGATTATCTGACGCCAAATCAGCGCAGTCGTTGTTTTGAGCATTTCTTCAATTTTCAAAACGTCGATTTATCGCATTTGGCAACACTGACTCCGGGCGATTTTGTTGTTGTGCATGACAAAGCGGAAATTATCGGCTGCCTATCGGATAAAGATGAGCTGATCAAAATGCTTGAGCAGGAACAACAAAATAAAATGCCGGTTGAACACCATATTGGTTTTATTTAATGATTTTTACTTCTTGACGATGGCTGGCAGATTATAATAAAATGAGCAGGTAATATGAGCGGAGGATAGTAATGGTTTATGAAAAAACACATGATTTACTCGAATTAGCGATTTTAATGCAATCGAACCGTGAGGGCGTTTCGTTGAACGATATTATGCAAAATTTTGCCGTATCACGTCGAACGGCCGAGCGTATGCGCAATATGATTTTGGAACGTTTTCCGCAAACCGAAGAAATTGTCGGTGAAAACAATACTAAACGGTGGTATATTCCGCAGGGAACGTTAAAAGATTTTATTCAGTTTTCGGCCGAGGAACTCTCGGTTTTGGAAACAGCGGTAACAATGTTTGATAAAAAACAAATGCAGGGTAAAAAAGATGTTTTGCAAAAATTGATTGCTAAAATAAGGGCTAACATTAAACCTGATGTATATCGGCGTATTGAACCGGATGCCGAGGCCTTATTGGAAGCCGAAGGATTTATTTGTCGTGCCGGTCCGAAGCTGAAAATAAATGATGAAATTTTAGAAACTATTCGCCGCGCTATTTTGGAATGTCATCAAATCCGCATTAAATATTATAATAAAAACAGCGGAAAATACAGTTATAATACGCTGGATCCGTACGGCTTTCTGTATGGCGAACGCAATCACTATCTGGTGGCGCGACACAGTGACGGATATGCCGGCAATGAGGTGCGCAATTTTATTTTGAGCAACATTGAAAAAGTCGAGATTTTGGGACAGCCGTTTCAGATGGTGGCGGATTTTGATTTGAAACAATATGCAATGGAAGCATTTGGGGCTTTTCATGAACGGCCTTTCGATGTTGAATGGTTGTTTGATGCCGAAACTGCCGCCGAAGCCGCGCAATATGAGTTTCATCCGCAGCAGGAAACTGTTAAAAATCCGGATGGAACGTTGACGGTTAAATTCCGTGCCGGCGGTCGCATGGAAATGGATTGGCATTTGTATACATGGGGTAAACACGTTAAAGTTATTAAACCGGAAGATTGGTACGATGAAAAAGAATAAAAGTAAGTAGTGGCGTTGATTATGAATAAAAGGCAAATATCTGAAAATTTTTTGAAGAGATTACAAGCGAATGGAGATTTGCATGAAATTGTCGATTGTGTAAAAAACGACCCGCAATTAGTTATGTTTTTGCGCGGAAAATATGTCACGGTTTATTATAAAACATTGCAAATTTTAAAAATATTACCGCAGTCAGCCCCAATTGTTAACGGCAATTATTTTGGTTATAAAGGTGTTAAGAACTATCCGATCTCATTAACTGATTTCGGAGGAAATTGGAAAGGTTATTTTGAAAAGGCTAAAGTTTTTCTGGATAATTATAACCGCGGTAATCTGGGCGAAAAAGTAACACAACAAAAACTTGTGTGCGATAACAAGGAAAAGGATACCGATTATCAAGTTTTCGATGTTGAATATACTCAAGACGGTAAAACGCGTTTTGATGCGTTGGCCGTTTACATGACAGATCAAAAGAACTTGGGTTTAGCTTTTATTGAACTGAAAGAAGGATATACTTCTGTGGGCGGTGGTGATAATGATTCGGGTATAAAAGGTCATTACAAGAAGGCTGTTGATTTTATAGAGCTTTATTATAATACCGATTTCTTGACGGATATGCAAAAAGTTGTAGAACAGCTCAGTCACTTAGGACTGCTAAAGTTTGGAAAAGATATTAATTTTTCGCCAGAAATTAAACCGGAATATATTTTTGCAATGTCTCACTATCCTTTTAAATCAGGCAGTTTGATGCGGCAGTTAAAAGATGTAATCGAAAGAAAAGATTTGTTGATATCAAACTTCGTCTTTTTAGAAGATGATGACAGACTGTTTAGAAAAGATATGATTTTGCTTGAAAATGTTTATGATTATTTACAAAAAAAGAGTTGTAAATGAAAGCTTGTATTAAGAGAGGGGCAAATCAAATCGGCGGTTCGGCTGTGGAATTAACTGCCAGTTCCGGCGAACGTTTGATTATTGATTTAGGACTACCATTGGATGCCGAAGAAAATAATGCTAATTTATTACCCGATATTAAGGGATTGAAAAATAAAACTGATGATTTATTGGGAATTCTTATTTCTCATCCGCACCAAGATCATTATGGCTTAGGTTTGCATATTGATAACAGCATCCCGGTTTATATGAGCCAGGCAACTGCCGATATCATGGATGTATGTGTAAAGCACAATCTTCCCAATGCCTTTGCTTTCGGTAATATACATATTTTTGATGATAAAACTTCTTTTTCTATCGGTCCGTTTACCATAACGCCATATCTGGTTGACCATTCCGCATACGGAGCATACGCCTTTTTGATAGAGGCCGACGGTAAACGCTTGTTTTACAGCGGGGACTTTCGTGCCCATGGGCGCAAGGGCAAATTATTTGACGGTTTTATCAAAAATCCTCCCAAAGATATTGATGTTTTGATGATGGAAGGCTCTTGTCTTGGTCGTGAACAGTCAACAAAATATCCGTCTGAGGCATCTCTTGAGGCAGAATTTGAAAAGGTATTTAAGAAAACCAAAAGCGTAGCCTTTATTCAAAGCTCCTCACAAAATATTGACCGTATCGTTACCATTTACAGGGCAGCAAAGAAAAGTGGTAGAACTTTAGTTATAAGCGGTTACACCGGGCATATCTTGATGGTGCTAAATAACGAACATTTGCCGAGTCTTAAATGGCCGGATATAAAAAAGTTTGCAACAGATAGTACGGCACCGCATAATATAACCAAAGAGATGATAGAGCAAAATCCATCTAAATATGTGATTATGTTCGGCGGACTGATTTTCAATATCTTAAAAAGCAGTTCGCTTGTTAACGAAAATGCTTCCTTTATCTATTCTATGTGGGACGGCTACAAAGAGTTGTATCAAGAACGGTTGGATTTAATGAAGGAAAAAAATGTACCGATGTATGATATTCATACTTCCGGTCATGCGGATATTCCGACATTGCAAAAATTTGCTTTAGCCATAAATCCGAAGAGAATCGTGCCGATACATACTTTCTTTCCCAAGCAGTTCAAAGAGGTGTTTGATAATGTAGAACTGCATGATGATAAAGAAGTTTTTAAGATTTGATTGACGCACTGTACAGGCGGTGAGATAGGGATTACTCCGTTTCACTCCGTGCGCCGGCGCTCATCGGCTACGGCCGACCGGCATACTTACGTCTGCCTTTCGCTTGTCGTCGAACCCATCCTCTAGGGTTCGAACCCATCGACCAACAATAACAAAAAAAAGCGCCATAAGGCGCTCTTTTGTTATTGGCGGTGAGATAGGGATTCTTCTTGCAACACTTGAGTGTTGTCTCGGTCACTCGGTTGCTGTTTTTCGCTGTGCGTCGCTGACGCTGGCTTGCTCAAAAGCAACCTTCGCCCGTCGTCCAAAAACAACATTTTGAGGTTGTTTTTGTTCCTCCGGCCCTAGGTACTTCGCGTACCTATGATTCAAATCTTCTGAGCCAACGGATAACAGTAAAGGACACCCGAAGGTGCCCTTTACTGTTATTGGCGGTGAGATAGGGATTCGAACCCTAGGTACGCGGTAAAACGTACAATTGATTTCGAGTCAACCGCATTCGACCACTCTGCCATCTCACCAATGCTTAGCCTTTTTATGATATTTTTTTATAAAATGCAAGTTTTTTTATAGACAACGGGGGATTTTTATAGTATATTTTTTTGTCAAGGAGATTAAAATGGTTGCTGATGAAAATATATATCGCGTTGTTTGCTCGCGTGATAGCTATGATGGCAAATATTATATCGATATTATTCCCGCAAAGTGGGCAATTCATCAACTTGTTATGGATACAAGAAAACGCCTGAATAGCCATGCCGAGGATGTTGCCGGTGCAATTTTCTTATATGACAGACCGGATTCAGCTGAGCCGAAGATAGAGTTTTTGGCAAAAAAAGATTATTTTTTGCTGACAGATTATTGGCCGTATGATAAAACAGTGTTCCCTAAAATGGAAATAATGATTAAAGAAAAATTCGCTCAAATGAAGGCTGATGGCGTTGTGACAACCATTTCACGCTATGATTTGGATAATAATTACGGGGTTTATGTCTCTGCAACCGAGCAGGATTATCCGAAATCGGCGGCCGAGGAACGTGTTTTTAAAGCAAAAGAAGATCTCGAAAGACATAAAAAACTTGAAGAAGATAAAAAAATAAGATATCAAAATGATCATATTGATCCGATTCAAAAAATGCGTTGGAATCAATATAAAGACTGTGAGCGTTGAAATGGAAGAAAATAAAATTTATAGAGTTATTTGTTCACAATTAGAGCACTCTGACGAAATTTTTATAGATATTGCGCCGACAGATGCCAATAAATTAGGTGTAACACATGAAATGATGTTTTACAGCCGGATGAAATTGTCCGGCGAAACATTGGTGGATTATGGTGTCGGTTCCGTGTTTTTGAAAGAAAACGGCTGGCATGATCCGGAAATTGATTTTTCACAAGGTTTTCATGCACCGAAAGGAACTTTGGAATATGAGTCATATATGCGCATGTGCGAGCGGATTGAACCTCAGATTTTGCAAACATTTAAACAAATGCGTGCCGAAGGTAAATCGTCTACTCTCGGATACATTATGAATGTGCCTGAAGTCGAATCCTATAAAGAACATCTGAAAATTGAGCGTAATCGCCGATTCAACGGCGGTAGTCGCCGACTAACCGATGAAGAAGCCTTTGAATTACGCGAGAAAAGAAGAAGGCAGAGTTTTGCTGAAAAACATCAGGATTTGCTGTCCGCTCCAACACCGGTACAAAAAGAAAAACAAGAAGCTAAAAGCGCAGGGGAAGAACGTCTTTGTGAAGAGCGAGAAAATGTCATCGCCGCCGAGCGCAGACGTCAAAATAAGCTGGCCGATATGGAAAATTTAGGAAGAACGGAAGACGTTATTGAAGTTATGCGCCGTAAAATGAAAATGTATGACGGCGATTGATTTTTTGAAAAATGCCCGAACAACTCGGGCATTTTTTATACTTTATGCGGTAAGGAAGCATAAATCCAATCGGTCAATCGATTAGGCAAAATCGAAAGTGCCCAGACTCCTAAGCGCATCGGCCACGGAAAAGTTATCAGACCGATATTCTTATCAATCCGTTCGGCAATAATTTGTGCCGCTTTTTCCGCCGACATGAAAAACGGCATCGGACAAGTGTTTTTATCGGTAATACGTGATTTAACAAATCCCGGACAAATAACGCTGACCTGAATTCCGAAAGGTTTTAAACTGCCGCGTAAGGCTTCGCCATAAGCTTTGGTGCAGGCTTTTGTGGCGCTGTATGACGGACACGACGGCAAACCGTGGTAACCGGCAATTGATGAAGTTATGGCTATAACTTTGCGGCCGTCTTGCCGACTTTTGAAGATATCCATAACCGGGTGAATTGTGTTAATAACCCCCATAACATTGGTTTCAAAAGTGTTGTAGGCATTTTCGGTGCTTTCTTCACCGGTCGAAACGCCGGCATTGGCAAAAACAATATTCAGCGGAGCTGTCTTTTCGCATTGCGCAATCCATTCACACATGGCGGCGCGGTCAGTTACGTTTATCTGTTTCGGGTAAACAGTCACACCGGTTTGGCGGCAGCGTTCGGCCACCTGTTCCAAACGCTCGGCATTGCGGCCGCTTAAAAATAAATCGGTTGCTCCGTTTTTTGCATAATACAAAGCTAAAGCTTCACCGATACCCGATGAGGCGCCCGTGATTAAGATACTTACTTTTTCTGTCATAAAAAAATCCCCGATAAGTGCTTTTTAATGGTTGTAATCTTCAATTATTTTAGTTTATAATACGAAAGGGTTTATTTTACAAGAGGAAAGATATGTCTGATATTATCCAACGTTTAAGAACTGTCCGCCGCGGTGTTATGTTTGTGATCGAGGCTCCTTCCGGTACGGGTAAAACAACGGTTATTAAAAGACTTTTAGCATGTGATAGTAACTTGAAATTTTCAGTATCCGTTACAACGCGGGCTAAACGCGAAGGAGAAGTCGACGGTGTCGATTATTTCTATGTTACCGATGAACAATACGATAAATATGTTGCCGAAGATGCTTTTTATGAAAAAGTTGATTCGCAATATGGTAATCGCTACGGTACATTACGTTCGGAAGTGGACAGCTTTATCAATATAGGGCAAGATGTTGTCTTTGATATGGACTGGGTCGGTTTGCGCCAAATGAAAGAAAAAGCGCCGGATGATGTTGTTTCAATCTATCTGTTGCCGCCGTCGATTAAAGAATTGCGCCGCCGTTTGGAGGGCCGTCATACCGACAGTCAGGAGATTATCAATAAGCGTATGGCACTACTTGCCGATAAAATGCAGCACTGGGTTGAATATGATTATGTGGTGATATGTGATAATCCGGAACAGGCGGTAGATACCATTCAGCAAATCTTTTCGGCCGAACGTATGAAACGTGTTCGTCAGATGGCCGGTTTGACAGAATTTACACAAAAGCTTATGAATGAGGCTAAAAATGGGTAAACAACCGTTTTATGACAAATTAGGTAATTTTAAATATCTCGATACCGATAAAGCTTATGTTCGGCAGCGTGTGTATATTGTCATAAAAAGCGGTGATAAAGTTGTATGTCAATATGACAGAATCAGCGGTCTATATTCTTTTCCGACTGATGACGATGTGTCTCTGGATGTCGCACCGACGACGGATTTCTTTATTACTTCATATATTTTGGAAAACAATACGGCAATTAAAGAAATTCAATTTTACAGCGTGTATGTGGTTGAAGATGCCAATTTAAACGATATACCGCTTAAATGGTGCTCTGTTAAAGATATTTTAGTTAATAAAATACAGTTGGATGGGACGCAAAAAAGCGGGTTTAAAAATATATTGGTAAGAGTAAAAGACAATGCTTAAAATTTATAATTCAATCGAGGATTTGGTGGGCCATACGCCTTTGGTAAAATTGCATAAGATTATGCAAAATTTTGAACTTAAAGGCAATTTAATTGCTAAATGCGAGTTTTATAATCCGGTATTTTCGGTTAAAGACCGTGTCGCCCTCAATATGATTAATAAAGCGCCGTTTTCTCAAATCAACGAAGATACGGTGTTTATAGAAGCAACATCCGGCAATACGGGAGTCGGCTTGGCGGCTTTTTGCGCTGCCCGCGGTTATAAATTGGTTATTGTTATGCCGGAAAACATGGCAAAAGAAAAAATTGCGCTCATTCGTCAGTTCGGTGCCGAAGTTTTGTTAACACCGGCAGCCGAAGGTATGGCAGGCGCACTGCACAAAGTGGAAATATTAAAAGAACGTTCGAATAATATAATCGAATTTAAGCAGTTTGCCAATCCGGCAAATGTCGAAGCTCATCAGTTGACAACGGCTGTTGAAATTATGGAAGATACCGACGGTGCGGTTGATGCCGTTGTTTGCGGTGTCGGTACGGCAGGAACAATTACGGGTATTGCTTCAACGTTGAAATCTTGTAATCCGGATTTGTATGTTATGGCCGTGGAACCGGCCGAAAGTCCGGTGTTAAGCGGCGGTGAAAAAGGATCGCACCGTATCGGCGGAATAGGTGCCGGTTTTGTTCCGCCTTTGTATAAGCCTGAACTGGTTGACGAAGTGTTTAAGGTGTCGAGTCAGGATGCCTTGGAAATGACTAAAACTGTGGCTCGTACCGAGGGATTGCCTGTCGGTGTTTCAGCGGCGGCAGCTTTGGTTGGTGCCATCAACTTAGCCGCCCGCGAAGAAATGAGCGATAAAAATATTGTTGTTGTTTTGCCGGACAGCATCGAACGCTACTTGTCCGATCCGTTTTTTAATCAAGCAGAGCAGGGCGCAGAATGAAAATTTTTGATATTTTAAGCCGCTATGTTACGCGGCAGGTGCTTGCAAATTTCTTTATGGTATTTTTTGCCATTGTCGGCATTATTATGATGTTTGACATGGTCGAGTCGCTGCGCAAAATCTCCGGCCGCGATGATGTAACTTTATGGTTTGCCGTGCAGCTTGCCGTAACGCGCATTTCACGCAATATCGAGGTTGTTGTGCCGTTTGTCGTTATGGTGGCGGCAATGATTACATTTTGGAAACTCAGTAAAAATAACGAATTTGTGATAATAAGAACAGCCGGCGTGTCTATTTTCGGCTTTTTAAAACCGCTGACAATAGCCGTTTTTCTGCTGGGTATCGCCAACATCACCATATTAAATCCGATATCTTCAAAGCTGTTTGAGTGGCATGAAATTTTGGATTACCGCTTTGATACCCGCAATCCGAATGCTATGCTGTTTTCAAGTAAAGGTTTGTGGATACGGGAAGCGGTTCAGGATGACAAAATTTTGCTTATTCAAGCCAAAACATTGCGTCAGGAAGATGATGATGTTGTGTGGATGCGTGATGTCAGCATTACTGAGTTGAATCAAAATTCGCAGATTCAAAAAAGTTATGTCGCCTATTTTGCCACACTGGACGGTAACATTTTTCATCTTAAGGATGTTAAAGTTTTAATCGGCGGTAAACCGGTTGAGGAAATGTCGGATTATGCTTATGAAACAACCATAGATATTCAGCGTATCAGAGAAAACTTTATTGAGCCGGAAGCTATTTCTTTTTGGCAATTGCCCGATACCATCCATTTTTATGAAAAAGCAGGCTTTTCGGCGCGTCAGCACTGGATGCGGTTTTTAAACTTATTGGCAACGCCGTTTTTACTGGTCGGTATGTTAATGCTGGCCGCCGTATTTATGCTGCAAAATACGTTGCGCGGTTCGGCTGTTATGTGGCGTGTTGTTATAAGTATTGCGACCGGCTTTTCATTTTACTTTTTATCGCAAGTTGTTTTTGCGTTCGGCTTGAACGGATATATTCCGATATGGCTGGCGGCATTCGCACCGACAATCATTATATTGCTGGTCAGCTCATCTTTACTGGTTCATACCGACGAAGTTTAATCTTTGTGACTGAAATCATAAATATCGGAGCCGTCTGCCGGAATGGCATTTTGGACTTGTTCCATCGTTGCTTCTTCGCTCGGTTGGCAAATTTGCAAATAATCGGCAACATAACCGGCAATTGTCAAAGCGGCAATAGGTAAAACGACCTTTTCAAACGGAAAGTGGGCGTGCCCGCCGTTTCTGGCTTTCATCCACTGGTAGAACACCGATGAATAAATCAAAATTAAAGCGCCGCATATTGTGCAAAATAAAAACGGATCCATATAAAAAATTAAAATAGGTTTCGGCGTATAGGTTAAATCTTTAATGTAAACGCCGGCAATCATAGACAAGGATAAAATCATCAATAAAGTATTACGGAATTTGAAATTCCAGCCTTTTTTATCAAACCATAAAATCGTCCAATAGCCGATCAAAGCCAACATTGCGCCTGCCCAAATGGCAATAACGCCGTCATCAACGCCCAAATTACGGGCAACTTCCAAGCCGACGGCAACACCGACGGTGCATACGGCACAGGCCGGATTGGCATAAGACGGTAAAACGTAAAATATACCTAAAATAAGCGCAACACTGAAAAGTAACATGGTATTCTCCTTCTGATATTATGCTTGTACAATAAAATATTTCTGGGAATAATCAATATTTTTTTATAAAAAACCCGCCGTTAGGGGAAAACGGCGGGCAAGGAGAAGCCAAAATGAAGGTTGAATTATAAGGTATAATTTCCTGACCGCGGAACAATGCCCTTGAGCAAAGAAAAATCCTTTTTTTGTGTTTTTTCGACACCGTATTCGGCAGGATAAGCCTTTTTAAAATCTTCCTTAAAGTTTTTCGGAGAACCTTTAGGATGTTTTGAATACGCCGTCATAATTATCAACAGCATACCGTCGGTCGATAAGTCTTTCCCTCGACGAGCGTTGAATTCTGCCGGTGCAGCACACATTTTTACCGCTGTTATGTCGTCAGGAAGCTTGCGATCAGCAAGGGTTCGATGAGATGGAGACATCTTAATGGCGATGTCGGCTAACTGCAATAGCTGCTCTTTTGATTTTGAGGCAGCTTGAAGTGCTTCAAGGAATTTCTGTCCTAAAGTTATTTTTTTTGCTTCAGCCATATTCCACCTCCTTCATAATTATATCTTATGAGTAAAATATAGCATATTTTTAACACAAATGCAACAATTTTATTAATAATTGCGTTCGATTATGTAGCGGGCGAGATTCTGCAAATTTGCGGCTTTAGCGCCAAAATATGATATCTCTTCAATAGCGGAATTTATTAACTTTTGGGCTTTTTCACGTGCCGGTTTAATACCGTAATATGATACAAAGGTAAATTTGTTTTGCGAATCGTCTTTATGCAGTGTTTTTCCGACAATTTTTTGATCACCTTCACGGTCGAGAATGTCGTCGGCAATTTGGAAGGCTTGACCGATTTTGCGGGCATACGATATCAAAATTTGTCTTTCTTGAACCGAAGCCTTACCCAAAACGGCTCCGGCTTCACAGGCATAACGCAGCAGACGTCCGGTTTTCATTTGTTCTAAGCGTGAGATGATATCCTCATCGGCTTGAACGGAACCTGTCGGCACAGCATAAATATCAAGCGTTTGGCCGCTGACCATGCCGCCGAACGCTCCGGCGGCCGAAGACAGTAACTGAATTAAAGTCAAGCGGACATCCGGTGCGATTTCGAGACTGTGTGATAAATATTCAAAGGCATAAGTCAATAAACCATCTCCGGCTAAAATGGCAGTGGCTTCATCAAATTTTTTATGGCAGGTCGGTTTACCGCGGCGCAAATCATCATTATCCATAGCCGGCAGGTCATCATGAATCAGGGAGTATGAATGCAGCATTTCAAGTGAAGCGGCGGCCGGAAAAGCTGTTTTATAGTCAACCCCAAACAGGCCGGCGCATTCGCAAACCAAGTACGGGCGTAACCGCTTGCCGCCATTCATAACCGAATAAGCCATGGCCTCAATCACACGTTTTTCGGCACCGTCCGGTAAAGGAAAACAAGTAGCCAAATCCGTATTGAATTTTTTGGAAAATTCAGAAAGTTCGGTTTTAATATCTATCATTAGTTTTCTTCAATTTTATCAAGGGGTTCAGTTGATATTTCACCATCCGGAGAAATATTAATTTTTTCAATTTTCAGCTGAGCGGCTTTCAATTTTTCTTCACAGAATTTTTTTAAACTGACGGCTTTTTCGTAAGCTTCAACGGCATCATCAAGTTTAATGCGGCCGCTTTCCAACTCACGGACAATACTTTCAAGTTGTATAAGTGCGTCTTCAAAAGTTATTTTGCTGAAATCAATTTCTTTCATTTATTTTCTCCTACGGTCAGATTAGTCGGTTACGGATTTTTTACAACGATATTTTACAACTTATCAGACTATTATTTGTGTTCAATGTCGGTGATGAAGTGCAGGACTTGACGAAACCGAATTTAATGTGTATACTCGACTTGTTTTTTAATATTACAGAGTATGTCATGGCTAAAGTAACGTGGAAATCGGGAACAATGTTGGCACCGCTGCCACCGGCGCTTATTTCGTGCGGTACAACGGATAAACCGAACGTTATGACGGCGGCCTGGACGGGTATAGTGTGTACGGAGCCGACACTAACCTATGTGTCTATAAGACCATCGCGTTACAGCAATCAGCTTATAAGAGAAACAAAAGAATTTGTGATTAACGTACCGACGGTAAAGTTGGCAAAAGCGGTTGATTTATGCGGTGTCAAAAGCGGCAGACAAGTCGATAAATTTACTTTGGCAAAAATAACGCCGGCACCATGCGATAAAGTTTCGGCACCGCAAGTTTTGGAAGCACCGATTTCTCTTGAATGTCGCGTTAAAGAAATAAAATCTTACGGAACACACGATATGTTTTTGGCCGAAGTCGTGGCTGTCGATATTGATGATACATATCTTAACGAGGCACAGGCCTTAGATTTAAGTAAAGCCGGTTTATTGGCTTATGCCCACGGATTTTATTATGCTTTAGGCAAACAAATCGGCAAATTCGGCTGGTCGGTTGAGAAAAAATCTACCAAGAGAAAACGGGCAGCACGTTTGCAAGCCGCAAAAGCCGCACCGAAACGCAGTACAGAAACTGCGGTGCGCAAGTCGAATAATAAGTCAGCAGCTAAAAGAAGAAAAGCAGGGGAATATGGCAGAAAATAAATTGGATTTTAAGGTTGATTATACCAAAATTCCCGTGTTTGATGTTTTTAACACGGATAAGCCGATGTATCCGTTGATACTGTCTATACCGCACAGCGGGACATTTTTTCCGCCGGAGTTTTTAGAGCAGGTTACCTGTGATGAAAAAACACTGCGCCGGAATGAAGATATACTTGTTGATGCGCTGCTTGAAAACGCAATTAATGCCGGTATCCCGATGATAAAAATGCTGGTGACGCGGACGTTTATTGACCTTAATCGCGATCGTTTGGAATTGGATCCGTCAATGTTTTATAATTATCCGCAGGATAAGGATGTTATGTTTGATAAACATTGTCGTGTCGGTTTCGGTGTCGTGCACCGAATTAATTATCTGCGTGAGTGCATTTATAAAGGTTTGCTCGACTATCACGAAGTTGAGCAGCGTTTAGTCAATCTCTATGATGTCTATCATAAAGAGTTACAGAAAATTATCAATAAATGCGTTAAAAAATTCGGTTTTTGTTTGGTGCTTGATTGTCACTCGATGCCGTCAAAAATTTGTTCGATTATTGATGACAGGTCGGGTATCGATATTTGTCTGGGCAATTTGTTTAGTCAAAGCTGCCCGCAGGAAATGAGTGATTTCTTTGCCCGCCAATTTTGGGACAGAAATTATAACGTTGAATTTAACTGTCCGTATTCCGGCGCCTATATTACTTTTAATTACTGTCAACCGCGCCGGCAGATTTATACTTTGCAGCTTGAAATTAACCGCGCTTTGTATGCCGATGAAGATAAGCTGTGCCCTAATGAAGATTTTGCCGCCGTTGCCGATGATGTCAGCAGTGCGGTGATAAATTTGGCACAAAACATTCGTCTACCGGAAATTATATAGCAAAGTCTGTGCAAAATCCTTATTTAACCATTCTTTTTTTGTTGCGAATTAAATAAAATATTGTAAACTTCAACCAGTTGTAAATTAAACGAAGGGAGTTTATTTGATATGTCTAAAATCTTAATTACTTCAGCATTACCGTATATTAACGGCGTTCCGCATTTGGGACATATGGTCGGCTGTTTGTTGCCGTCAGATGTTTATGCCCGTTATATGCGAATGTCGGGTAATGAGGTTTTGTATATCTGCGGTACCGATGAACACGGTACGGCTTCCGAAGTAGGTGCTTTGAAAGAAAATATGCCGGTACAGGAATATTGCGATAAATATCATGCTCGTCACGCCCAAACTTATAAAGATTTTAATTTGTCATTCGACTATTTCGGACGTACTTCAAGCGAACAAAATAAAGAAATTACATACCATATTTTCGAACAACTCGATAAAAACGGTTTTATTACCGAAAAAACTATGAAACAGATTTATTCGGTTGATGATAAAATGTTTTTGGCCGATCGCTTTATTACCGGCACATGTCCGCACTGCGGTTATGAAAAAGCACGCGGTGATCAGTGTGAAAATTGCACAAAAGTTCTTGAACCGACCGATTTGATTAATGCCCACAGCACAATTTCGGGCAGCACTAATTTGGAAGTTCGTGAAACCAAACATCTGTTTTTAAATTTGCCGAAAATTGAAGGTAAATTGGCCGAATGGCTTAAAACTAAAGAGGCTTTTTGGCCGGATGTGGCTTATTCCATTGCTAAAAAATGGCTTAAAGAAGGCTTGCAGCCACGTTGCATTACCCGCGATTTGAAGTGGGGATTTCCGGTAAATAAAGAAGGCTTTGAGGATAAAGTTTTTTATGTTTGGTTTGATGCACCAATCGGTTATATCGGCATTTCCAAGCAATGGTCCGATGCTAAGCCGGAAGAAAGAAATTGGAAAGACTGGTGGTTGGATGCCGCAAATGTTCGCTATGTCGAATTTATGGGTAAAGATAATGTGCCGTACCACTCCATTACATTTCCGGCAACCATGCTCGGTACCGGTGAAAATTGGACAAAGGTCGATTACTTAAAAGGTATGAGCTATCTGACTTTTGAAGGCGGTAAATTTTCAAAATCGGAACATCGCGGTATATTCGCCGATGACGCCGTTAAAGAATTTCCGGCCGATTATTGGCGCTATTGGCTGATGGCTAATGCGCCGGAAGGTTCGGATTCTTCATTTACGTTTGACAGCTTTGTCGGCACAATTAATAAAGATTTGAATGGCGTGTTGGGTAATTTTGCCCAACGTGTGATGAAAATGACGGCCTCTAAACTCGGTAGTGTCGTACCGGAAGGCGGCGATTTGGAAGATGTTGATAAAGAATTGATTAAAACTTTACAACAACGCGTAAAAGATTATTTCAAGTATATGAATGATTTGGAATTTCGTAAAGCCGTCAATGAATTGCGTGCAATTTGGGTCGAAGGCAACAACTATATCTCAACGACCGAACCGTGGTCGGTGATTAAAACCGATGAAAAACGTGCGGCAACTATTTTGCGTTTGTGTTTGAACTTAGTTCGCATCTATGCTGTTTTGTCGGCACCGTTAATGCCGGATACGGCTGCCAAAATAATGGCTAAGTTTAACCTGACGGCAAATGATATGCCTTCGCTTAAAGACTTTGATATCGAAAAAGAAATCTCTTTTCTTAAACCCGGAACACCATTTGAAACCGGTGAGGCTTTGTTTGAAAGAATTACACCGGAAAAAACGGCTGAAATGCAACAAAAATACGGAGGTTAGCAATGGCAGGAAAAAGCGAATGGGCTGAAATGCGTATCAGCGGATTGCTCGGATGGGTGCATAGATTTGTTATGTTTATTACTTTTCCGTTCCGCAAGTTTTGGCAGATTTTATTTGTAACATTACTTTTATTGGCAGTTGCCGTTGCCGTCCCGATGTTTCAGGGCGTGAAAATTTACGAGGTTTGGAATTGGTATCAAGAAAAGCTGCCGACAAAGAAAATAGCTGAAATTAAAGATGAAGCTAAAACCAAGGTTGATTCTAAAATTACATCGGTTAAGCAAAAAATTCAGGGCATAATACCGGGCGGTGCATCGGCACCGGTTGCGGCAGATAAGGAAGATAATGAGCCGCGTTTTGTGTCGTGGAATGTCGCACAATTTAAGAAAGCCAAGTATCAACCGAAGAAAAAAGCCAAAAATTCCGCGATTGAAAATATGAAAGCTTTTGAAAAACTGAAAAATGAAACTCAGGAACGTAAAAATGATACGGCTGTTGCTGCCGTAAATATGGCACTTAACGCGCCGGTTTCAAATGAAACGGCAGAGGTTGATGCGGATGTTATGCCGGAAGTCGGTGATTTATCTCAATACTATCAAAAACTTAAAAATCAGGATTTGGCCTATGTAGATGCCCCTGAAGTATTGTTTGATGTTGCCGATGTTGTTAAGGCAAATGATTTGTATATCAATAATACATATATTTATCTTTACGGTATTTATACTGATCCTCGTCATTATGATGAAGAACAGGCAAGAGCTTATTTAACATCTTTGACCGAGGGACGTAAAATCCGTTGCGATATTGTTGCGTATACCGTGCAGACACAAAGTGCGACGGCTTTGTGCTTTGTGGGTGATGTGTTCATTAATAAAGCTATGGTCGATCAGAATCTGGCCGCTAATGTTGCCCTGAAATAATAAAGGAAACATCATGTGGCAATCAACATTTATGATAAGCGGCTATGTCTTATGTATTTTAGGACTGGTTATGCTTGTACCGGCCGGATTTGATATTTCGGAAACGTCAAAGTTGGGCACGCCGTTTATCGTATCTTCGCTGATTACCATGTTTTTCGGGGTGGCACTTTTTCTTTCCAGCTATACAAAAATTGAGCGTATTACGCTTAAACAAGGCTTTTTGATTACCGGTATGAGCTGGCTTGTTGTTTGCTTGTTTTCGGCAGTGCCGTTTGTTTTACACCATAGTGTTCCGAGTATTACGGATGCGGTTTTTGAGGCAACATCCGGAATTACCGGCACCGGTGCAACGATTATGACCGATGTCGAAAGTTTACCGCATTCTGTATTGCTGTGGCGCTCGCTTTTGAACTATATCGGCGGTTTGGGTGTCGTCATTTTCGCAGTGGCATTGTTACCGTTTTTAGGTATCGGTGGTATGCAGATCTTTCAGCACGAAAATTCGGATTCAAATGATAAATTTATGCCTAAATTCAGCTATATTGCCAAGCGTATCGTGTTTGTGTACCTAGCCTTAACGGGAATCGCAACCGGGGTATTATTTGCTTGCGGCATGGGGTGGTTTGATGCCGTTAATCACGCCATGTCGGCTATCGGTACCGGTGGATTTTCAACCAAAAACGCTTCTGTCGGCGCTTTTAACAGTGCGCTGGTTGACGCAGCAATAATCGTTTTTATGATTTGCGGTGCTATACCGATGACCTTTTATATTTTGCTGTGGCGGCGTATGGAAGCTGATCGTAATAAACAGGTTGCCGTTTTTTTGAAAACGCTTGGTTGGCTCAGTTTGTTTTTCTGCTCGTATTTGTACTTTGTGTCCGATCAATCGTTGTTGGAGGCTGTTCGATACGGAATTTTTACGGTAACGGCCGTTGTAACGACAACCGGTTTGAGTAATGTTGATTACACGCAATGGGGCGGGTGGACAGTGGCAACTGTTTTGTTTTTATCTATGATTGGCGGCTGTACCGGTTCGACCGGCGGATCCATAAAGATTTTGCGTTGGCAGGTCGTTTATGCCTTCTTGCGCAAATATATTATCTCGGCTATTGATCCGTATCGGGTTGTGCCGCTCAAAATCGGCTCGATAAATATGTCGGAAAAAGTAACAATGTCCGTGTTTGTTTATATGTTTTCGTTTATTATCTGTTTGGTCGGCTTAACTTTGGCGGTCAGCGCTTGCGGCATTGACTTTAAAACGGCGATAGCCTGTGTCTCGGCGTGTATTACCAATGTCGGTGTAGGTGCGGTAGATGTTATCGGTCCGTCCGGTAATTATGCTTTTTTTGCCGATGAAATTAAAGCAATTCTGTGCTTTGCCATGTTGCTCGGTCGGTTGGAAATTATAACGATTTTGGTCTTATTGTCAAAATCATTTTGGCGCGGCTGATTTTTGTTTATAGTAATTCAAAATATAAATTCTGACCGCACTTGATAAATTTGGCTGCGTGCGGTTGCTGTCTATCAGTGTGATGAGCTGATTTAAGCTCAGGTTTTGCGCAGAAGCTATTGCCAGTAATTCCGTATAAAACTCTTCTTCCAAGCTGATGCTTGTGGCATGTTTGTTGGCAATTAGTACGGAAATTTTTATCATTATTTTTTCAAATAGCTGTCGATGGATATAACCTCGGCTTTGTTTGCGGTTTCGGCCGGAATAATTTGGGCATGCGGTTCAGCAATACTGGCTTCATAATTTTCCGGTTCAAAACTCAGGCCGAATTTGGCGTACGGATCGGCAAAATAAGTGATGGCATCATACGGAACCGTAATTGTCTGAGGAATACCGCCGAAGCTCAAATCAACCGAAAAACTGTTGTGGCGAACGGTTAAGTTTTCAAACTGGTTTTGTAAAACGATGGTCATACTTTCCGGATACTGAATTTTAAGGTTTTTGGAAATTATTGTTCCCGGAAAATCGGTGCGAAAGGTAATGTAAAAATGATTCTCACCCGGCAACCCCTGTTCTTCAACAATTTTTAAGGCATAATAGACCACATTGCGCAGAGATTTTTCCACCAATTCATCATAGTTCATTTCATCAATATATTTAACCATTGTCATTCTCGCTGTATGTAAAATGAGCCGTTCTGTTGCTGGGTGGCTCATTCCCCACTTTGTGCTAACCAAAGCGCAAAGGATTAAAGTTTGTTGCTTTTGCTTAAGCAGCTACGGCAACCGGTGCAAAATTATCATTTGCATTCATTTATTTTGAACCGATAACGGTGGTGTCTTGCCGGACACAACACATATCTTTACTATACACTGTCAAACCTGACTCACCCCCGTAAATGGTGGAGGTGCCGGGTACTGCCCCCGGGTCCAATGTACCTATTTCATAAGGTCTCTGGTGTCACAGTCAATTACTTGACGTTAAACATTATATATGTTTTCAAAGAAATTTCAAGTTTTATTATAAAGTTACTCTGAAAACGGATTTTTTTTAAATTAATAAATGTATGAAAAACAATTAGTTACACAAATTTTTCGGCTAAAATATGGAATAAAAGACTCTTTTTACTGGATTTTTTGAAAAAGCCGTGCTATATGACTCCATGTTTAAGGAATTGTTAATTATTTTTAAAATTCGCTTAAACAGGGTTAACACCGCATGATTTGGCGGCATTGAGTTGCAAGATGTGTGGAAATTCTTAAAAGATGGGAAACGCATTGTCGGTCAGCGGTATTGTAGGGTGACACGTCGTCGTGTTTAATAAATTCAGTTTAACACTTGTCAGTGCTCTGGTGCTGTTCAGCAATGCTATTTATGCTAATGAGGAAACTGACATTTTGCCAGTAAAAGAGCAAATGATTGGTAGTGCTCTTTGTTCGGTAGCCGCAAAAAAAGCCGGTGTCGAATTTGGCGTTAATTATGATTTGCTGCAAACTATTTCTGCAGTTGAGAGCGGCAAATGGGATAACTTACAAAATATGTACGTTGCTTGGCCTTGGACAATCAATGTTAACGGGAAAGGTTATTACTTTCCGTCTAAAGAAGAAGCTATCGCGGCAGTGAAAAAATATCAGGCTGAAGGTGTGACTAGCATTGATGTCGGCTGTATGCAGATTAATTTGAAATATCACGGTCAGGCCTTTTCTTCGGTAGATGAAGCGATTGATCCGGAGCAAAATCTGAAATACGGCGCTAAATTTTTGCGCTCGCTGTATTCAAAGAGCGGTAATAACTGGAGAAAGGCCGCTAAACGCTACCATTCCGGTAATCCGATAGAAGGTGAAATTTATACCAAACGTTTGGAACGACGTTTTGAGACTTATAAAGTTGCCGGTTTGTCACAAGGTAAAGAGTTGTTTTAACTCAATGGTTACCGAAATTTCAAAATATAAAAAAGAATATGTTGTAAAAAGCTATGAAGCCGATTGTCATGGCTTTTTGCGCATATTGACATTATTGAATTGGCTGCAGGATATAGCGGTCGAAAATGCGCAGTATTTGGGCTTTGGGTTTGAAGCCTGCCGAGAGCAAAATTTAGCCTGGGTAGGCTCAAATTATGTGATTCAAATTACCAGATTGCCTAAAATAGACGAGCACATTACCATTGAAACGTGGCCGGCTACGGGAAAGCTCTGGGGAGCCATACGTGACTTTGTTATTAAAGACAGTCAAGGAAATGATATCGTAAAAGCCAGTAGTCAGTGGGTTCTGATTAACTATGAACTTCGTCGGCCGGTGCTTTTGAAAAAATATTTTCCGGAGTATAAGTTTCTGCCGGAGCGTACCATTGATACCGATTTTCCGAAAATTGAAGCCACCGAAGGTAAAACTGTTACAGAATTTAAGGTTCGCTTTGATGACATAGACGTCAATAATCATGTGAATAATGCCGTTTATTTGCTTTGGGCCAGTGAAAGTGTTGACAGTGCGTATCGTATGTCGCATACGGTTGCAGCTGTTGAAGTGTGTTTTAAGAAAGAGGCTTTGTACGGCGAGTCGGTTGCGGTTTATTGCGATATGCAGGATAATGAAAGCACACACATCATTAAAGACAAAAACAGCGGACAAGAACTTGCCGAATGCCGCCTCAAGTGGCGTAAAATTACATCATAACCATAGGCATTAAGGCTTTACGCGGGGAAATGTTTTGTTTCAGTACAGCGTGGAAAATCGGATAAGCTCGTTCACATTCGGTAATGGCAATATTCAGAATCTGCGAGAGTTTGTCGGTTAAATTCAAATCTTTTTCATCTATAAAGACCGAGTGCTTAAAAATCGGCATCCTTGTTTCTTCCCAATAAGAGAAATACCCCACCCATAAATCCTCATTAAGCAAAGCCAACAATTCAAATATGTTCGGCAGGTTGACTGTTTCGGCTTCGAGATTAATTAAACAGGATATATGTAGGCAATTCATTTGTTCTTCCCAAGCAAAAAACAGCAGCATATTATCCCATTTGCCGGATATTTCGACAACAACTTCGTTAGAATTGCGGCGTTCAAAAGTGTGTTTGTGGTGCGCAAACAAAAACTCGATATCATCAATCGGATTATATTTGTAAAGTCGTTGAGCGAGCATAAGGATTCCTTTATCAAAATTGACATCTAAAGAATTGCATATTCGGGTATAAAAAAACAAATTATATAAAGAAGTTTTCCACTTTTTTGCATATTATTTTTTTTATAATTTTATAAATGACGTTAAAACAGACAGATAAAAAAATGTGTGTTTATAATATTTTTTTTAGTGTGGATTATATGTTTTTTGTTAATATACTTTTAAGCAATTAATTGTAAAGGAACGCAAAATGATCGGATTGACATATCCTGAAATATCACCCGTTATATTTTCTATAGGACCATTGGCGGTCCGATGGTATTCGATGGCGTATTTGGCAGGTATTTTACTCGGTTGGTGGATGGTCAGCAGCCGGGTAAAAAAATATAATATCGGGTTAACTAAAGAAAATTTGGAAGATTTGGTGTTTTATGTGACGCTCGGTATTATTTTGGGCGGCCGTTTCGGCTATATTTTGTTTTACGGGCAAGAACAGTATTTACAAAATCCACTCGAAATTTTTGCAATATGGCACGGCGGAATGTCTTTTCACGGCGGTATTATCGGTGTAATTATCGCGTTATGGCTGGCGGCGCGCAAATTGAAATTCTCGTTTTTGAAAATTACTGATTTAGTGGCTGCCGTGACACCGATTGGTATATTCTTCGGCCGTCTGGCAAATTTTGTAAATGATGAGTTGTGGGGCAGGGTGACCGATGTCGCTTGGGCCGTACGTTTTCCTAACGGCGGCTATTTACCGCGTCACCCGTCACAAATATATGAGGCTTGTTTGGAAGGTATATTGCTGTTTTGTATATTGAATCTGCTGTGGAAATTTAAATATTGCCGCGAAAATGAAGGTACCGTTTCCGGCGTATTTTTGCTCGGTTATGCCGTTGTCCGGATGGTTGGCGAACAATTCCGCGAGCCGGATGCGCAAATAGGCTTTTTAATGCTTGGAACTACAATGGGACAACTGCTTTCGATACCGGCAGTTTTACTGGGCGGATATTTGCTGGTTCGGCCGCTGATTTCTAAAAAAGCTAAGCCTTTGTCGTGATATTGCAATTAAATCGATAGTTTTTATGCAAAGCATTATGAGCGCGGTCGGTAACTTCCGAGGCGTTCAAGTCTTTGCGTGTTTTTTCGGAAATACAGATTGATATTGTAATTTTTAAGCTTTTACGAGAGGTGAATATAAATTCTGATGAGGCAATCGTGCGGCGGATATTCTCGGCAAATTCGTATGTGTGTCGGGCATCCTCGTTTTTGAAAACCATAATTAATTCGGCATCATTATAGCGATAAAATGTCAACTCGTATGGTAATTCACGGATTTTATTAATAACCATCTGTTCCAGAGATTCTACTTTTTTGGCACCGTAAATTTTCAGCAATTTATCGCGGTTATCTATGCTGAACAGTGCAATTGTGTATTTGAACGGAAATTTTGAGCCTGCATGTGATAAATAAGCATTTTTACTGCCGACAAATTCCAGATGGTCATAATGATAGCGCTTGTAAAGGTCTATAATAACCGCGGACAGCAGAATCAGTGCCGAGCCGAAAGAAAATGC
This sequence comes from Alphaproteobacteria bacterium, assembly GCA_017635595.1. Lineage (GTDB taxonomy): Bacteria > Pseudomonadota > Alphaproteobacteria > RF32 > CAG-239 > RUG410. The sequence continues at coordinate 16,575 of JAGBLF010000023.1, read as the reverse complement.
CACCAAGCCGGATGTCGAATCGGCATAAATTAATTCCATCATAATACAAATACCGGCATAAAACTGCCCGGTGTTGAGCACTGTATTTTTTAAACAAACGGTGATTAAAATTAAAAATAAGAATACACACCAAACGGCACCGGCTTGTAAAGGTATGGCTTCCAATGTGATTTCAATGTAAGGTATCTGCGCCATGTGACCGCAGGTGTTTTGTAAAAAGGTCGCCTCGGCCAACAGAACCAACAATGTATATTTTCCGGCATCGGCAGACAGTTTTGTTTGCGGTAACATGTGTAAAATAAACAGATTAATCGGTAAGGCAAAACATAAACATTGAAATTCCGGTGTTGCGGTAAAAGCAACTCCGTATTGCATTTTTAAGTGATTGATAATCAGATAGGCCGTTAAAGAGAGTAAAATTGTGAAAAAAGGTTTAGCCTGATTGGCTGTATACAGTAAAGTCAACGAGAAACACGATATACCCAAAAACAAATAATGCAACAGTGCTGCCGACGGAAATTCAAAAGGTTGTTGTGCATAAAAAAATACCAATGTACTCAAAAGCAACATTGACGGTATAAAAGAACCGCGAATGGTCGAAAAAATGTATTTTATGCTGTTAAACTTTCGAATAAGCACAATCCTCTCCTTTACCGAGAGTAAAGGTAACATAAAAGCGTTTAAATTTTATTTATACATTTGATTATCGAGCTGTCGCCGTATGAATAAAAACGGTATTTGCTTTCAACAGCGTGTTTGTAGGCCGCCTTCATTCTGTCGGTGCCGCCGATGGCGCAAATCAGCATAAATAAGGTTGATTTAGGCAGATGAAAGTTGGTGATTATCATGTCGATGATTTTGAATTTATAACCGGGTGTAATAAAAATATCGGTTTCACCGCAAAACGGGTGCAAAATCCCTTGTTCATCGGCGGCGCTTTCCAATAAGCGGACAGAAGTTGTGCCGACGGCGATGATGCGCTGACCGTTTTTCTTGGCATTATTGATAATATCACAGGCTTCACGCGTAATAACGCCGTATTCGGCATGCATTTTATGATTTTCGGTGTCATCGGTTTTTACCGGCAAAAAAGTACCTGCACCGACGTGGAGTGTTAAGAAAACGCGTTTTATGCCCAGATCATCGATTTCTTTAAGTAATCTGTCGGTAAAGTGTAAACCGGCCGTCGGAGCGGCAACCGCGCCGTCATGTTTGGCATAAACGGTTTGATAATTTTCTTTATCGTTATACGGATTCCATAATCCCGGCAATGGTTTGTCGCGTTTAATGTACGGCGGTAAAGGCATGGCACCGTATGTTTCGAGTTTTTTATTTAATTCATCCGGATTGCAGGTAAATTTAATTAAAGTTCCGTCTTCGGAGTCTTTTTGTATAACCTCGGCCGAAAAATCAGAAGCATCGGCGGAGATTTCGGCCGTATAAAAGTGAATGATGTCGCCGACATGGAGTCGTTTTGAGTTTTTAATAAATGACCACCAACGGATTCCGTCATCGGGATGATATAAAGTAACTTCAACCAAAGCTTCACCGCGCTGGCCGTACAAGCGCGCCGGAATAACTTTTGTATCGTTAAATACCATAATGTCATCGGGGCGCAAGATTTTCGGCAAATCATAAAAATATCTGTCGGAAACGGAGTCTTCTTCGGATAAATCCAACAGACGCGAATGATCGCGCGGATTCGCCGGCGTTTTAGCAATAAGCTCTTTATCTAAATCAAAATCGAAAATGTCTACTTTCATGCCAATAAATCCTTTTTTTGCGGTTATAATATAGTAAAGTCATCGGTGCAAGTAATTTTTTTATAAATTCTCGATAATATTTGAAAAAAATGACAAATTTTATACAAAAGAATCAGTAGTAAGGTTTTACGGCCTTTTTAAATAAAAAATGATAAAAATATATAAAAAAACGCGTTTTTTTGACAAAAAAGTATTGCAAAAGAGTAAAAATTGGTGTATAGTCAAGCATCATTTGAGAGAATATGCATTAAAAGGAGTTTATATAATGGTAAATAAAACAACTAACAGTGAGTTAGAAGCAAAAAGAGCAAAACTGCAAATGGAACGCCTGAAGGAATATTTCAGAAACGTTATTGCCAAGCAGGATTTTAATTTTGAAGAATATTCGCAAAAAGCTGCCGAATGGAAGCAACTGACAGGATCTGAATTTGATTATGATATCCTGTTGGATAAGAGCAGACAAGATGTTTTGCGTCCGGATGAAACGATTGTCGATCAAGAAGTTGTTGAAGCGATTGATAATCAAATTGTTGAAAATTTGAATACAATTGACAGTATCTATAAAGAAAAAGAAGTGAAAAAGCATCTTGATGGTATTGTTCAAAAGGCTGATGAACAGGTTGAAATTGTAGATGATGCCGGCGAAAAGGTCGAAGCGGAGGCTTCTCACAAATTATTGTCTTCTTTAATGACGATTTCCATGCAGGAAGTTGGGGCAATGTATGCAGACGATAAGAATTTTTCGCGTAAAAACAAAGATGAACAAAGAGAATCGCTGTTGGATGATATTGAGCGATATTTCAATACAAAAACTGCAGCAGCAGTCGTTGCATCGGCAATAGATGTGAAAGACGATGAAAAGACAGCGGCAAAGAAGTCACATGCGGCTGCTCAAAGATATATGAGCGGTGCGAAAGTTACCATTAAAAAAGGTCACATTATCGACGCTATCTCCAGTTCAATTCTGTCTATTAAAGATAAAATTGCCAAATTAAAAAATTGCGGTTTAGCTAAGTCTGCGGATAAAATAAAGAACAAGCTGAAGAGTTTCATTACTATGTTCAATAAAGAGCATCGTGAGGCATTGAAAGATGGTTTGGTTCAAGATATGAAAACGAATCCGACACAATGGATTACAACGGCGGTAACTACCGGCGTGATGGCTGCAACAGCGTTTGCTTCGGCGCCGGTTGCTTTGGGTGCGGCTGCAGGCTATGCTGTTTATACCGCAGCCTCTACACCGTTGTGGAATTTGAACAGAAAACGTAATACCGAGTTGCGTAAAGATGTTGCTTTTGCAAAATTTATTAAATCTAAGCAGTTCTCGGATAATGAGTTAAAGACTTTGCAGAATAAAAAATCGAAGGCTTTCGATCAATTGAATGCTCAGTTGAATACGGAATTTGAACAATCTTATTATCCTGCATTGAAAAATGAATGGAAAGGTTGGAAAGGTATGAAAAAGGCTTGGATGGATATTCATGCCAATCCGGAGGAAAAGAAAGACTTTAATGACAGTTGGAAGTTTTCAACAGGTATCAGTGTTGCTTGCGCCGGCATTCTCGGGGCTTTAGCACCGTCAGTAATTGGTGCTGCCAATATCGGCACAAAGACTGCAGAAGCAGCTGCAACCAATGCTATGTCTATGGCACGTTTTGGTACCGGTTTAGTACGTGTTTTAGGCGGAAATGCCAATGCATATTACAACAAGCGTAAGGCCGAAAAACGGTTTGAGAAAACACAAAGTGCAGAAGACAAGGCCAGATTGGAAGGTGCTAAGACCGGCTTAGCTTGGACGGCTTTGTTGACCAGTGCAGTAGAAGCGTTTGCCGTTTCAGGCGCTGTAGCTAATGCTTCTGCTCATCCGGGAATGGCCGATGTTGCACCGACCGGCAATCATGGACCGTTCATGCATAATGGTGAGTATACTTTGGCCGACTATCTGCAAAACCATCAAAATGATACGGCGCCGTGGATGCATGATTATGGTACGGCTGGTAACGTTACAGATGCGCCGGTTGTTGGTGCAGAAGTTGCGCCGGAACCTTCTTCTGTCGCCATCCCGACCGAATATGATAAGGCAGCGATGGGAATTACGCATAGACAATGGGAATATATTCATACCGAAGTTACGCCGATGCATATCGGTAATTTTGATGAAACCTATCTGAATGCAGCTAATGCTCAGGCAGCTCATCCGGAACTCTTTGTACATCCGGATGGATCGCCGATGACTACGGAAGAGACTATGTGGGAAGCATCTCGTATTTTGTCTTTAGCTAAAGCCAGACCGGATGGCCATGGCGGATTAATCGCACGTTTTTGGGACCCGAATGGTCAGGAAGTTTATGCTAACGGAAATCACGAATTTTTCTATGATAAAGGGATGACAAAACCGGTAGAACCTGGTGTCGAATGCTTGCCGCGTTGTCATGGTGATGAAAAAACCGTTAAAGCGTTCCAAGACCTTTATAAAATGATTAACTGCGGTAAAGCTGTTAAAGAGGTTGATGGAACCAGAATCAAACAGTTCTTTGATGAAACCATGTCTAATGGTCAGTATAAAGGTGAGGGCTGGAATATTGGTGTAACTAACAATGTTATGGATCGTGATGGTTGCGATGATATTCATTTCATCAGGGGTAAACCTATTGCTCCAAAGGCACCGGATGTTACTGACCAACCGCCGGCTACTACTGTTCGTGAAGATGGCTCGTTTGATCATGTTAAGGTTGAAAAAGTTACAGCTGTTGATGCTCAGGCTGATCAGGCTGAAGTCACGGATAACATATCTCTCGGTACAACCGCAACGGATCATGGCTCTAACGATGTAAATGATCCGAAGTCGCTTCAAGGTACGAAGCCTGGTGAAACCAAACCTCTTTCCGGTACAACCAGAGTTGTTACGCCTAAGAGCGGCGGCAGAAGTGATTATTAACGGCCATACCTTTTAATGCAAAAAAAGCTGAACTTGCAAAAGTTCAGCTTTTTTCTTGTCAGATAATATATCTTATGTTAAATCAAAGATATATTCTAGCGAAAGGAAAATAATGAGAATCGGACGATTTTTGGAATTTTTGTTGTGGAGTGCCGTAATTGGCTTGATTATGGTAATTCAATACCAGGGCTTCTCGGGTATTTATGCTAATATTGACTACTACACTCAGGCGATACGTTTTAAGGATCTTCTGGTTAATTTTTCATGGAGTGAAAGGCTGTTTGAACAAATAAATTATCCGACCGGTTCTGTTATCAGCGGAAATCGTGCGGTTGATCTTTTGTGGTTTGGAAACTCACTGTTTTTCAATGATTACGGCGATCTGGTCGTACGCGTTTTGATGACGGGAATTGCGACAACTTTTGTTTGTACACTGTTGTTGCTTTTTATTTTTATTTTCGGGACAAACAGTACTTTATCGCCGGCTTCACGCTTTTCGGCTATTTTGCTTTTGTTGGTGCAAAAACAAATTTATCCTGATTTTGCATTTGCATCACCTGAGATTTTTTTATTGTTGCCGGTACTGCTGCTGGTGGTAAGTTGGTGGAGTTATGATTCTTCTAAAAGGCAGCTACCGTTAGTATTTATGGGATTAGCCTGTGCTTTGATGTGCTGGATTAATCCGGAAGGACTGTTTTTTGTGCATATTTTATTGCTGGCTCTGATGATTGGATGGTTTATGAGCCGGATTTCAACAACAGATTTACTGATATTCTTCGGAGTTTTTGCCGGTTTTGTATCGTTGTTCTGGTTTGTTAACCCGCCTTATGGCGGATATAAGGTTGTGTTACTGACAAGACTTTCGCTTTATCATGTTGTTATGGCGTGGGTGTTTTTTGTGATTATCAATATTTTCAATTGTCTGCCATTACATAATGCAAGTCGTAAAATTGCGGCTTTTCTGTGTTTTGTTCCGGTAGCGGCTGGAGCCGTTTATCTTATGTTCGGAACACAATTGACGGCTATTGCCGGCACCTATCGAGATAAAGAATTGGCAGATTTATTGGCTAATCGTATGGCTTTTGAAAAAACAACGGAATGGATAATGTATTTGTATCCGGTACTGGCTGTTGTTACGGGGGTATATTTGCTGTTTGTATATCGCTATCGTAATAAAGTTATGGTACCGCTGTTTATATTGCTCAGTGCCTTTACGGCTCAACACTATTTCGATTTGGGGTCGATGTTGCTGATAGCGATGCTGGCGGTTATCATTATATCTTTACTGTTCCAAAAAGTTTATGAACGGTGGCAAAGACCGTCCTCCGGGTTTGTTCTGATATCGGTGTTGTTTTTGTGTGTTGAATTTGCAGGCCTGAAATATTTACCGCTGGCGGCACGCGACTACGGTTTGAAAACGATGTCACCAGCTTTAGCGACCGACGTCAGTGCACTGATGCATTATCGAAAAGGTACGGTGCTGTCTGATAGTATATACGGTTCGCTTATTTTATGGTATACCAGCCATAATGTTGTGGCAACAGCCGACAGAATAAATCGTGCCGGAATTATTGCGGCCGATAAAATCTGGAAATCGGAAAACATAAAAGAAGTCTGGAAATTGCTTAACAAACATAAGATTGATTATATTTTCTTACCGGCAAATTATGATGAAAAATATTTTGCCGAACCGGCAAAAAATCGCAAAAAGTTTTATGCGTACGTTTTAACGGGTAAAGATTTGCCTGAATGGCTTAAGCCGCTGAAACACAAAGATAATCCGAATGTTTATTTATATAAGGTTAAGCGTAATATGAGTGATGAAGCGCGCGCCAATGCGGCTCGTCGGGAAACCGAAAGATTAGCGGCCGAGCGTGAGGCAGCGCAAAAGGCAGCCCAAGACCTCGATCCCTTGCTCCTTCCGTAAAACGGTTTCGGTGATGTCGATTTGCGTATAGCCGGCGGCGGTTAGTAATTCGCGAATATAAAGCGGATTGTGCTTATAGCGTCCGTTGGGTTGAACCTCAAAAGTTTCGATACTGCTGTCACTTTCGACTGAAAAAATCAGCTCTGTCGGGTGGCACAATTTGAAAATATCGGTCAAATCTCCGAAATAGCAAAAAACGTCGGCCGCCAGAATTGTGTCATATTTATCGGCAGATGTTTGCAAATATTCGGTTAAATCGGCTTGTTTGAGCTCTTTATATGTTCCTTTAAGTTCGGCGATTTTCAGCATATTTTCCGAAATGTCGATACCGGTAAATTCATTGTCGGCAGTGTGTAATTTGTCGGCGGTAAGTCCGGTGCCGCAACCCAAATCGAGGATTTTACCTTTAAGCGGGGTATATAACTCGGCAATTTTATCAATGACTTTGTATTCAATATTTTGCAAGGTTTGTTCGTAGGTAGGGGCAAAGGTGTTAAACAAAAGCCGGTTATACTCTTTTTCGACCTTACTCGGCTGTCCGTTTAATACCGACCATAAGTGCTGCGTAACAATGTTTTCCGGCATTTTTTCATACCAGTTTTCGCTGATTTTTTTAGCTTTTTCCGGCGCTTTTTGATTAAATAAAATAATGGTTTCGGCTAAATTTAAGCTCCAATCGGTGTGCTCGGGTGCCATATAAAAGGCGTGAAACATTAAATCGAGAGCCTGTTCGTATTCTTCGAGATTTTTCAAAATCAGTGATAAATTATATAGCAATTCCGGTGTTTCCGGTGAAATAATAACTGCGGCTCGGTATTCTTCCAAGGCTTCCAACAGACGTTTGTTTTTGGTCAGCATTTCAGCATAGTTGGCATGGGCGCGTAAGTTGTTAAAATCGACTTCGATGGCTTTTTTATAGAACTTTTCGGCTTCTTTGAAATTGCGGACTTCGGCTTCCAAATCGGCAATGTTGATGAGCGCGGTCAAATTATGCGGATTAATGATGTTTGCCTGATAGAAAAGTTTTAGCGCATTTTCTTTGTCGCCGGTAGCCAAAAGAGCCTCGCCGAGCATGGATTTTATTTCATCATCCTCGGACAGCGAATCGGCTTTGCTTAAATAGTCTGCAGCTTTGGCATAGTCTTTGGTAACAAAAGCGCGCCGACCGAGATAATAGAGGGCTTGCACATTGTTTTCGGCGATTTGTTCGAGTTGTGCGGTGTTATCGGTAATTTCGGCTAAATTTGTTTTAGCTTCAAGGTATTCGTTATCAATCTCAATTGCTTTTTGGAAATATTCGGCGGCTTTATCGGTATTGTTCTGCTGCCAACAAATATTGCCTAAACCGTAGTAAGCCTCTTTGCAATCGGGTTTGAGCTGCAGAACTTTTTGATAAGCCTCGGTGGCCTCCAGATACTTGCCGAGTGCGCCCAAAGATACGGCTAAATTGAAAAAAATCGGGAAATGTTTCGGGGCGTTTTGTGCCGCTTTATAAAAATAGTTTGCGGCTTCGGCGTGGATTCCTTTAGCCTGCGCGACCAAACCGAGCAGATTCAAAACATCAGCGTTATCCGGTGCGGTTTCGAGAATCTGACGATAGATTTGTTCGGCCTCGTTTAAAGCGCCGTTTTGGTGCAGTTGCACTGCTTTTTGAAACATTAACTCGTATGACATTTTTACCTCTTATAAAAGCTATGTAGCATACAGGTTGTTAAAATCCGGTTTAAATTCGGGATTTTATCGCTGTAAAAAAGGAGAAACTCCGACAGCGTCTGACGCCGCGGAGTTTCTTTTTTAAAGATTAAGTTTATTTTTCCTTGAACAACATGTGGCCGACAAACAATGTCAACCCGAGGACTGTCACCCAGATGGCTGCGAATGCAACGTTAGCAAATGCTAGCGTTGCAAACATGATAGCAATTGCCACTACTGCCCCGACACAGAGAGCCCCTTTGATAGGTTCTTCCATGCAAGCAAACATGCAGGCAATAACTCCTATTCCGGCAATAACGCCGTAGACTATCAGTAAGGAGCCTCCTACCGTTACGTGTGATAGGAAGCAAAAAATAGCTCCCAGAGCCACCACAACGCTCATTGCAGTGGTATAGTACGCTGTCTTGGCACTGACGGACAGTGTTTTGGTTATGTTTTCAAACTTCGGCAAGAAGGCTGAGCCTATGATGCCGAGAATTGCTATAATTGCTACTATGTTAGCCCATGTGGGCAGGAATACGAACTCCATACTATTTATTTACTTTTTTAGTTGTTTAACATGTTAATTTACTCTTTTGTTACGTTACTTGCTCAGGGGCAGGAAAGGCATAGTGCCGTTCTGTCCGACTACAAGCGTGCTAGGAAGTTTGCCTTCCCACTTACCCATAGCCTTGGCGTACTCATATCTCACGATAAGCGGATTGTTCAGAGCCTTAGACTTCAGCTTAAGACCATAAGCTAATGCTTATTTAATGAGGCCTTCAGTATAGCATTGTTTTTGCAATATGTCAAGTTTTGTCTGAAAAAACGGCCGGGATTATCGACCTGTCGGTCAAGAATGACTTTAATAAGAAACGCCCAAGTGTGCGTAAAAAATACTTGCATTTGGCAAAAAAATGATGTATCGTGCCGCTACTTCCGAGAATGCAGATTGCTTCGTCGCAGGTAATCTCGTTGCAGGTTCATGTCTGTAACTATCGGGACAATAACGTAAAATAATAAAAGAAAAGGATAAATTAAATGAAAAGTATTGTTGCTGCTAAAAAGAAAAACAGCCGCCGTTATGGTGATAATCTTTGGGGTGATTCTAACAGCCCGTATAACAAAAGATCTTATCGTCCGGGACAACACGGTCAAAGAAAAGCAAAAGTTACCGACTATGGTGAACAATTAATTGCTAAACAAAAATTGAAAGTTTACTATGGTAACATTTCTGAAAAACAATTCAGAAAATACTATGCCGAAGCTATTCGTCGTTCGGGCGATGCTGCCGAAAACTTAATCGGTTTGTTGGAATCTCGTTTGGATAACTTGGTTTACAAATCTAAGTTTGTTCCGACTGTTTTTGCAGCTCGTCAGTTTGTTAACCACGGTCACGTTACCGTTAACGGCAAAAAAGTTAACATTCCTTCTTATATGGTTAAAGCAGGTGATGTTATTGAAGTTCGTGAAAAATCTAAAGATTTGGCTATTGTTATGAGCGCTATCGAATCTCAATCTCGCGAATGTCCGTCTTACTTGGAAGTTGATACCAAGAAAAAGTCGGCTAAGTACACATTCGTTCCGAAGTTTGACGATGTTCCTTATGCCGCTGTTATGGAACCGAATCTGGTTATCGAATACTACTCTCGTTAATCTTAAGGTTTTTACACCGCAAATTAAAGGGCTTTTCCTTAAACTCTTTCGAGGGTGGCGGAAAAGCCCGTTTTTTTGTTGTGCGGCAATTATAAGCTTGAAAAATATTTTTTTGCGGTCTAAATATGTTTAGATAAAAAAAGGATATTGAAATGTATGACGTGTATAAAATACGGGAAGATTTTCCGATTTTGCAGGAGGTGCTCAACGGTAAGCCGGTGGCGTTTCTGGATACGGCGGCTTCGGCGCAAAAGCCGCTTGCCGTTTTGCAAAAAATGCGGGATATCTATACGCAGTCTTATGCGAATCCGCATCGCGGCTCGTATCATTTTGCCGAGGCAATAACAATTGAATACGAAAAGGCACGTCAAACCGTTCAAAAGTTTATAAATGCCGCAATCGATAAAGAAATCGTTTTTACCCGCAATGCAACCGAATCGATTAATCTGGTGGCGGCAACATGGGGATGGCAAAATTTAAAAGCCGGCGATGAAGTGCTGATTTCGGAAGCCGAACATCATGCCAACTTAGTGCCGTGGCAGAATATTTGCGAAGTAACCGGTGCCAAGCTTAAGGTTTTTGCCGTATCCGATGACGGCGATTTTGTTGCCGATAATTTTGAAAAAGCCTTAAGCAATAACACAAAACTGGTTGCCGTGACTGCGATGTCAAATGTTTTGGGGACGATTTTCCCGGTTAAAGATATAATTAAAAAAGCCCATGGTGTCGGTGCCGTCGCTTTAGTCGATGCTTGTCAGTTTGCACCGCATTATCCGATTGATGTACAAGATTGGGACTGTGACTTTGTGGCATTTTCGGGCCATAAAATTTACGGCCCGACCGGTATCGGCGTGCTGTATGGTAAGGCGGAAATTTTGCAAAGTATGCCGCCGTACCAGTTTGGCGGAGATATGATTGATAATGTGACGTTTGAAAAAACGACATTTGCCGATATTCCGGCACGTTTTGAAGCCGGAACCGCCGCTTCGGTGCAGGCTATCGGTATGGCTGAATCGATGCGTTATATGCAAAATATCGGGTTTGATAATTTGATTGCCCACGAAAAAAAGTTGGTCGATTATACCTTAAGCCGCCTGCCGGAAGTACCGAACTTGAAAATTATCGGTACGGCACAGAACAGAGGCGGGGTTTTCAGCTTTGATGTCAAAGGTATTCATCCGCAGGATTTGGCCTTCGTTTTAAACAAAGAAAATGTCGCGGTACGTACCGGTCATCATTGCGCTCAGCCGATTGTTAATCGTATGGGATATACATCATTGGCACGGGCATCACTGGGGTTGTATTCTACAAAAGAAGATATAGATGCCTTGGTTAATGCGCTTTTGAAAGCCGAAAAGTTTTTTAGAGAAAGTTGATGAGTAACACAGCAGAAAAATTAGAAAAAGATACAATATCGGAACAATCCGAGTCGGAAAAGGCAGAAATAGGGGCAACTGAAAGCCGGTTGCTTCAGGCAATGAGTATGCCGGAAACGCTGGCTGAGGAAGCCTTGGTGCCGGTTGATTATGTGGCTTATGCCGGCAAAGAGCTTGAAGACGGCACGGCAAAAGCTAAAATGTTTGATATTGTTGAGAGTATCCGCACGGTTTCCGATCCGGAAATTCCGATTAATGTTTATGATATGGGCCTGATTTACAAAATAGATCAAAAAGGTAACGGTGACGTTTACATCGAGATGACCTTAACGGCACCGACGTGTCCGATTGCCGGCGTTATGCCCCAACAGGTGGCCGATGCCGCGGCGGCAACAAACGGTGTGGGAAAAGTCGAGGTTAAATTGGTCTGGGAACCGGCTTGGACTCCCGACAAAATGACGGATGAAGCCAAAGAAATGCTGGAGTTGCTGTAATGGATTTGGATGAATTAATTGATAATTTTGCTTTTTTGGACGGTTGGGAAGAAAAGTATCAATATGTGATTGACTTGGGACGCCGTTTGGAACCGCTCGATGATAAATATAAAACCGATGAATGGAAGGTCAAAGGCTGTCAATCGCAAGTGTGGCTGGTGCCGCAGTTTGAAAACGGTAAACTGCATTTTAAAGGCGACAGCGATGCTATTTTGGTTAAAGGAATTATCGCTATTGTCTTTACGATTTATAATGATAAATCAGCCGAAGAAATAAAAAATGTTGATGTTGCGAAAATTTTTGCTACACTCGGATTAGAAGAAAATTTAACCCCGAGTCGGCGTAACGGTATGATGTCTATGGTCGCCAAAATCAAAGAGTATGCCGGTGCCGCGTAAGGAACGCAGATGAATATACACGAATACCAAGCCAAAAAAGTTCTGGAACAATATGGTATTAATGTGCCTGCCGGCGGTATTGCCTATACGCCTGCCGAAGCAAAGCGTGTGGCCCAAAAACTCTCATCACGCGGACCTTGGGTGCTAAAAGCTCAAATACAGGCCGGTGCACGCGCCAGCGGACGTTTTATCGAGCATGAGGCCGGTCATAAAGGCGGTGTGCGCCATGTAACACAAATTACCAAAATAGCTTATGAAACCGCGCAAATGCTCAATAATACTTTGGTAACGGATCAAACCGAATCGCACGGACGTTTGGTTTCTAAAGTGTATGTCGAGACATTTCAAAATGTTAAACACTTGTTTTATGCAGGTATGGTTATTGACAGTTCTATTTCGTCTATAACGCTTTTGATTTCAGAAGTTATTGATGAGAGAATTGAACAAATTGTCGAGGTTCAGTATGATAAAATTTTGCGTATTCCGCTTAAATTTGATGCCAGTATCAGTGATAAGCAGATTATGCAGATTTTGGATTTCTTATCGCTTGATAAATGCTATTTACAAAGTTTTCATGATTTCTTCGGCAAGCTTCTGTTTACCTTTATCAATTTAGATGCGCAGATGATAGAAATTAATCCGGTCGGGATTTTGCCGGATAAAAAGCTTGTCGCTTTAGATGCTAAAATTAATTTTGATGACAATGCGTTGTTCAGACATCCGGATATTGTGCGTATGCACGACGATTTCGAAGAAGATATTCGTGAGCTCAGGGCATATCGCAGCGGTTTTCATTATTATGATTTCGGCGAAGGTAATATCGGGTGCATTGTCAACGGCGAGGGTTTGGCTTTGGAGGCTCTTGATATTATCAAAGCCAAAGGTTTCAGTCCGGCGTGTGCCTTGAATGTTAAAGGCGGTGTTGATAAAGATAAAATTGCCGACGGTATTAAGCTTATTATGACGAATCCGCGTGTTGAAGGAATCGTTATTAATATTTTGGGCGGCTTTTTACGCTGTAATTTAATTGCCGACGGTATTTTAAGTGCTTCGCAAGATGTCGGATTAAATATGCCGCTGGTGGTTCGCTTTGAGGGTACAAATAAGGATATGGCTCGCGCTATTTTGGAAGAATCAAACTTTCAGGTTTTGTTTGCCGATAATATGAATGAAGCGGTTGATAAACTGATTGAACAGATGGAGGTAAATGACTGATGTCTGTTCTGGCCGACAAAAATACTCGCGTTTTAATTCAGGGAATTACCGGCATTCAAGCCGCATTTCATGTTAAAAAATCTATGCAGGGCGGCACAAACGTTGTGTGCGGAACTTCTCCGAAACACGGCGGTGAAACGCATTTAGGCGTGCCGGTGTTTAATAATGTGGCAGAAGCAAGAAGGTCGTGTAAATTTGATGCCAGCGTTTTATTTGTTCCGGCGCAAGCCTTAAAACATGCCGTACGTGAGGCTGTGGAGGCCGAAATTCCGCTGATTGTGTCAATCGCTGACGGTGTTCCGGTGCATGATATGCTTGAGATTAAAGCCATGCTGAACGGTTCTAAAACCCTGATGATCGGTCCGAATACGCCGGGATTGATTACGCCGGAAGAAGCCAGATTGGGCATTTTTCCGGAAAATATTCATCATAAGGGCAAAATAGGGATAGTCTCTCGGGCGTCGACACTGACGTATGAGGCGGTTTTGGAAACAAACACCGTTAATATGGGACAATCGACGGTTATCGGTTTGGGCGATGATTTGATTATCGGTACGGATTTTCGTCCGGTTCTCGGCAAATTTATGGAAGATGATGAAACCAAGGCGGTTGTTTTGATAGGTAAAGCCAACAGTTCGTACGAGCAAATGGCAGCCGAGTACTATGCGGGTTTGGCGAACAAAAAGCCTGTTATCGCTTTTATTGCCGGTGAGTCCTTGCCGTACGGCTATACCATGGGTTATGCCATGGATATTGTTACTCACGGTCGGGTGACGGTTGCCGATAAAAAGAAAATTATGCAACAAGCCGGTATGATTGTTGTCGACAGCATGAATGATGTTCATCAAACATTACTTGATTTGAAATTGTAAAATGGGTTTTTGGCGCACTTTTATCAATACATTATTGCCGCCGCGTTGTTTGAAATGCGGTAAGGTTTTAAGTTTGCAAAACGGATTATGTGCGGATTGCTTCAATAAAATACATTTTATCAGTGAACCTATGTGCTATCGTTGCGGTCGGCCTTTTACAAGTGAAATGCACTTAAAATCGGGTGCTAAGCATATATGCGGATCGTGCTTAAAAGAAAAGCGTCCGTTGTTTACTATCCGACGTTCGGCTTTTATGTATGATGACGAATCGAAAAATTTGATATTGGATTTTAAGTTTAAGGATAAAATTTTTTATGCTGAAACGTTGGCAAATATGATGTTTGTTGCCGGTAAGGATATTTGGGCCGAAAATCCGAATCTGATTATGCCGGTGCCTATACATCGATTGCGGCTGTTGAAACGGCGATATAATCAATCGGCTGTTTTAGTGAAATATTTGTCGGTAAAAACGGGGATTGCCGCTGATTATGAAACTTTGGTCAGACACGAAAATACGGTGCCGCAGGTACAATTATCGGGGCAGGCGCGACGCAAAAATTTGCAAAAGGCATTTGCGGTGGCTGCGCCGGATAAAATTAAGGGCAAAAAGGTCGTTTTAATTGACGACGTCGAAACAACCGGCTCAACATTAAATGAGTGTGCCAAGGTACTCAAAAAAGCGGGTGCAGACAAAATTTATGCATTAACGGCGGCGCGTGCCGATGTTTAAATGATTTTGCGTAAAATTCCCTCATTATCGGCCAACATTTTTTCGGCTGTCGGCTTATCGCATTTTTTAAGCAGCATTACACAAGCTGTTTTAACATTTTGCGCCGTTTCGAGCGTTTGTGCGGCCGTTTGTTCGTCTGCACCGGTAATTTCGTTAATATAACGGATGCCGCGCTCACGTAATTTTTGATTATGAATTTGGACGTCAATCATGTAGTTGTGATAGGTTTTGCCCAAACGAATCATGGCACCGGTCGAGAGCATATTTAAAATCATTTTCTGGGCCGTACCGGATTTCATGCGCGAAGATCCGGATACCGCTTCCGGTCCGACTTCAGAACATAAGAAAATATCGGCAAAAGGCTTAAATTTGGCTTCCGGATTTGAAGTGACGGCAATTGTCAAAATTTGCTTTTGGCGGGCAAGCTCCAAAACTTTGTAGGTGTATTGAGGATTACCCGAGGCGGATATGGCAACAACAATATCTTTGTCCGTCGGGTTAAAGGTATTAAAGTCTTCTACGGCCATATCTTCTCGGTCTTCGGCATTTTCGACGGCAAAACGAATCGCTTCTTCACCGCCGGAAATGAAGGCCTGTATCAGGGAAGGGGAAACACCGTAAGTAGGCGACATCTCCGAGGCATCTAAAACGCCGATGCGCCCGCTGGTGCCGCTGCCGAAATAAGCCATACGCCCGCCGTTGCGCAAACGAATCGATATTTCTTCTATGGCTTGGCCGATTTGCGGCGTGATTTTTTGAATGGCCTGTGCAATTTTGGCATCTTCATTGTTAATCAATCGGGCGATTTGCTCACCGTTTTGCACATCTATATCAATAGTATTCGGATTGGTTTTCTCTGTAACTGCAATCATATTGACCTCTTTTCAATGTCTTAAAAAATTATATTATCCATAATTTAACAAATAATAAAAAAAAGGTTGACATTGTTTAAAAAATAATGATTATAGGCAGAGAGAAATCAATTGAGTTTCTCACGCAAACCCCTGAAGAAGAATTAATGGAGGGGTGGCAGAGCGGTCAAATGCAACGGACTGTAAATCCGTCGACTTTCGTCTACGATGGTTCGAATCCATCCCCCTCCACCACTAAAATCTCTCTTAAGGGGTTTTTGATTACAATATTAAGCCGCGGGTGTAGCTCAATGGTAGAGCAGAAGCCTTCCAAGCTTACTACGGGGGTTCGATTCCCCTCACCCGCTCCAATTCTCTTAATATTGAAACGTCTTTAACATATATGAAAATAGGATAAATAAACATGGCAAAAGAAAAATTTGAGCGCAATAAACCGCACTGCAACATTGGTACGATTGGTCACGTAGACCACGGCAAGACCACCTTGACCGCTGCCATTACAAAAGTATTGGCAGAAGAAGGCGGAGCAAGCTTTACTGCATATGATCAAATTGATAAAGCACCGGAAGAACGCGCACGCGGTATTACGATTTCTACGGCACACGTTGAATACGAGACCAAGAATCGTCACTATGCACACGT
>JAGBLF010000022.1 GCA_017635595.1 Alphaproteobacteria bacterium | reverse complement strand
CTCTCTTGCCGAGTTCGAACCTTTACCCCACTCAAAAACAAAAGAACCTCCCTGCCGGGAGGTTTTTGTTTTTGGCAGGGGCAGAAAGATTCGAACTATCGACACTCGGTTTTGGAGACCGATGCTCTACCAACTGAGCTATACCCCTACACTATGGATTGTTTGATACACTTTTATTTGCAATAAATCAAGTCTTTTTTTGTAATTTCATGCATAAAATTTTCACTTTTACGAAAAATAATTAATTTATCACTCTTAAATATAGCCACAAACAGATTATGTGCGCACATTTTACCGTTCAAAACGGTTCTGGTGCTAACGGATAAGCAATTCGCATCCGAAATAACTCTTTTTAAAAATTAAGTTTTCCCGAATAAAAAAAGGCAAACACGCTTGCAAAAGCGTGTTTGCCTTTTTTTAATTGCTTAAACCTGCAAAAATAAACATAAGAAGCATAAATGCTGGTATAATGCACATTTTTGCAGCATCATTTACCACCACTTTGGGATGTTGGAATGTCCCACCATAGGCATCTCCTGCAGCAATAAACAATCCTAACTGGAAGAGAATACTTATCAATATAAAGATAACCCCGGCATTACTGACATCATGACCGCATGCTATCATCATCGGCCCGAAGAACAGGCCACAGGTCACATAAATAGCCTTTAATGAGGCATCTACAAGCCTGCCGAAATAGTGAAAAAACACCCATAGCGGCGCAGAGATTGTGCTAACGATAACAAATCCCCATAAGAACATCAACTCATCCTGTGTTTCCATAACTGATATTTTTATAATTTAACAATTATTATTAAAATTAACTCAACTTAACATTTTTTTGTCACATTTACAACAAAAAAAGAGCTTATCGCTCTTTTTCTTGCCGAAAACTTTTTTTACCGCCTTATATTTACATAAACGGAATCGGATAAATAGTCCCACCGTCTTTAACTAAACGCCCCTCACGGCGCTCAAGCTCATAACGGGAATCTTTACCGATATTTTTATCGTAAATATCCGCATAATTGCCGATTACCGTAATCACATCACGCAACCATTTCGGACGCAAACCCAAATTCTGCCACAGTTGAGGATTGTCCCCGAGTAAATTGCGCACTTCCGGATTTTCATTGGTCGCAAAATACGGCAAATTTTTAACTGAAATACCATATTGTTCCGCCAAAAACAGCGCATTTAGAATCCATTTTATCGCCAAACGCAATTCATTGTTATCTTTTTGAACAAAGGCATATATCGGGTACATAGCAATATGTGTTTTTACAATTTTTGCCTTAGCCTTCGGTAAATCCCTTAATATACCGTAAAGCATCAAACCACTGGCCGTCATCATATCGCAACGTTTTAACAAAAAGGCCTCTCTTGCTTTAGCCAAGCTGGCAAAAGTCAGATATTTAACATTCATATTATAGCGCATATTATAGTCATCAAAATTTTTGTAGTAGTCCGTATCAGTTGAAACACAAATTTTTTTGCCATGCAATTCTTCATTAGTTTCGCCCAATTTTTTAGACACCAGCAAAATTTGATGATCATAGTACAACAGACCTGCACTCAAAGCCTCACGCGAAGTTTCCATCGCTGCCGAATAAGATGTACCGCTGAGCATAACATCAATTCGGTCGCTGTCCAAAGCCTTAGCCACATCAGCAGGTCGAACATCAACCATTTCTATTTTTTTGTTATCGCCTAAAATAGCCAATGCGAATACGCGGCAGAAATCAGCATCAATACCGGTCCAAACTCCGTCTTCATAATATGCATAAGTCTTAACCTGCAAATTACTGCCGCAGCGAATTTTATCGCGCTGACGAATGGCTTTTAACGAGCTGCCGCGTGCCGGTATGGCCATCGGCGGCACGACATATACATCGTTTTCATCATAAATTTGTTCCGGTTGCATACCGGTGAATTTGAAATGCCCTTCGCCGTTATATACCTCCTCTGCCGGAACTTCATAATAAACTTCTTTGGCCTGAACATAAGGCTGTGCCGAAACTTGCGTAGAACCGATGATAAAAAACAGCGAAAATAAACTCGAAAATACTTTCATTTTGAAACCATTGTGCTAATATTAATCCTAATTGTTATAACGATACAGGATTAAAAATGAAAATTAAACAATTTTTGTATTTATTACACTGTTTTTCTGTATTTTAATCGGTTCTCGGGCTTTTGCCGAGAGCTTAAGCGAAGAGGAAGCTAAGCTGTGGGCTCAAAACAAAGGTAATGAAATTTTAAATATATTGACCTCTACCGATATTGAAAGCAAATTTGCTAAGTTAGACGATATTTTGCACAATGATATAGATATAGATTACGCCGCCCGCTATGTGGTCGGAAAATATTGGAATAGAATGTCCGAAAGCCAGCGCAAAGATTATCTTGATTTATTTCAAAAATACACCGAATCACTCTATAAATCCTACCCTCTGACCATTGACAAAGGAGAAGTTTCGTTTACCGTCGACAATATCATTGCCGATACTAAATTAGTGAATGTCCATTGTACGGTTTACGTTAAAAAGCTCGGACATGACACCCAAAATGCTTCAAACGGCGGCTTTAAAATCATCTTCATTATTGTCAAAGATGATGCCGGTAAAATCAAAGTCCGCGATATCAAAGTTTCAGAAAGCAGTTTTCTTATCTCGTATCGTGATCGTTTTTACAAAATGATTCACGATGATAATGACGATGATATCGATTGGTTTTTGGATGATTTGTATATGCGTATCGAAGATAATAACGAAAGAAACGCAAAAAATCTTGATGAACAAGAATTTTAAGGTTGAATTTAAGCGATAATCCTTATAATATGCTTAGTTAGTTTTGAATATAATGGATAAATAAATGTCAGATATTAAAGTAAGATTTGCCCCGAGCCCGACGGGATTTATGCATATCGGCAACACCCGTACGGCTCTGTTTAACTGGCTTTTAGCCAAAAAATTGGGCGGAAAGTTTATGCTCCGTATTGATGATACGGACTTTGTTCGTTCTAAAAAAGAATATGAAGACGCCATGCGCGAAAGTTTGGTATGGCTCGGGTTCAACTGGTGCGAAGAAGCACGTCAATCCGCTCGTTTTGAACGTTACGATGCTTTGCGCGATAAATTAATTGCTGAAGGCCGCATTTATGCCTGCTATGACACACCGGAAGAATTACAAATCAAGCGCAAACGCGCTATGGCTAAAGGTCAGGCTCCGATTTACGATCGCCAAGCTTTGCAATATACCGAAGCAGATTTGGCAAAATTCAAAGCCGAGGGCCGCAAACCGCACTATCGTTTTAAATTGTTGCCGGGGTTGATTGAATGGGAAGATATCGTGCGCGGCCATTGCCAGTATGAGGCCGAGAAATTGAGCGACCCGATTATCATTCGTGAAGACGGCAGTTATTTATATCACTTCCCGTCTTGTGTTGACGATTCGGATTTCGGTATTACCCACATTGTCCGCGGCGAAGACCACGTTACCAATACAGCCGCCCAAATTCAGATGTTTGAAGCTATCGGCGGCAAAGTTCCGACTTTTGCCCACCTGCCGCTGTTAACGGGTAAAGAAGGCAAACTTTCCAAACGACTGGGAAGTTTAGGCGTACGCGAGCTCAAAGCTGACGGCGTTGAAGCTTTGGCTATCTGCTCGTTTTTAGCTAAACTCGGTACATCCGATTCTATTGAACCGTTCTATTCTTTGGATGACTTGGCTGCCTCTTTGGATTTTTCGAAATTAGGCCGTTCGCAACCTAAATTTGATGAAGAAGAATTAATCCATTTCAATACCAAATTTGTTCGCTCGATGCCTTACGCGTTAATTAAAGATCGTTTTGATGTCAGCGAAGAATTTTGGGACAAAGTCCGCCCTAATTTGAACATTGCTTCTGATATTCAGGTATGGGAAGACATTTGTAACAATGCCGTCACGCCGATTATGGAAGATAGCGAATTAACCGATACGGCTGCTTCTTTACTGCCGCCGGAGCCGTGGGATGATACCACATTCAACACTTGGCTTAATGAAATCAAACAAAAAACCGGTAAAAAAGGTAAAGAACTTTTCCACCCGATTCGTAAAGCCCTGACGGCTTTGGATAACGGACCGGAACTGAAAACGTTGCTCCCGCTGATCGGTTATAAAAAAACACTTAAAAGATTAAAGGGCGAAACCGCTTAAAAACAGGAAAAAACAATGACACAAATATACATACACGACACCTTAAAACAACGCAAAATAGAGTTTAAACCTATCGATGAAAACAACGTCCGTATGTATGTCTGTGGTCCGACCGTTTACGATAAGGCTCACTTGGGCAATGCCAAAACGCCGGTTGTCTACGACGTATTATATCGTTTACTGTGCCATGTTTACGGTAAAGATCATGTTACTTATGTTTCCAACATCACTGATGTCGATGATAAAATATTAAATAAACACAAAGAAACCGGTAAATCTATTCGAGAAATTACCGAGCAAACCTATAATTGGTATATCGAGGACATGGCAAAGCTTAACGTATTGGCGCCGAATTATCGTCCGCGTGCCACCGAATATATTGCCGATATGATCGAACTTGTTAAAAGACTGATTGCTAACGGTCATGCTTACGAAGCCGAGAAACAGGTATTGTTTGATGTCGATTCGATGCCGGCTTACGGCACTCTTTCCGGTCGTTCGATGAAAGAAATGCTGGCCGGTGCGCGTATTGAAGTGGCCGATTATAAAAAGAATCCGGCCGACTTCATTTTATGGAAACCGTCTGATGCCGACCAACCGGGTTGGGACAGTCCGTGGGGCTACGGCCGTCCGGGCTGGCACTTAGAGTGCTCGGCGATGAGTTCTAAATTGCTCGGCAACGATTTTGATATTCACGGCGGCGGCAATGATCTTATCTTCCCGCACCATGAAAATGAATTGGCACAATCCTGCGGAGCTTTTCCTGGTACACACTTTGCCCATTATTGGGTGCATACCGGTATGCTGATGATTAACGGCGTTAAAATGTCAAAGTCTTTAGGTAATTTCTACACGGTTGACGAGATTTTGGATAAACATCCGGCCGAGGCTTTGCGTTTGCTATTTTTGACCACCCACTATCACCAACCGTTTAATTTTACATTTGAAGGCTTGCAGCAGGCCAAAGGTATATTGGATAAATTTTACAATGCGCTTTTGAAAAACGCCGATGTTCCGTTGATTGACGTTGCCCCAAGTGAAAAATTAATTGCCGCTTTGGCTGATGACTTAAACACGCCGCTCGCCTTATCTTATTTGCATGAAACGGTCAACGAGCTCAATAAGGCTGAAAGTACCGATGAACGCTCACGCTTAAAATCGCAATTAATGGCCGATGCTTATATGCTCGGGCTTTTATATAACGATCCTGAAGCTTGGTTTAAGGGTAACAGTGCTGATGATGAAACGGCTGAAATCGAAGCTTTGATAGAAAAGCGAGCAAATGCCAAAAAGAATAAAGATTGGGCAACCGCCGACGCCATTCGTAATGAATTAAAGGATCGCGGTATTATCTTAGAAGACGGCCCCGACGGCACGACTTGGAAAAAAGCCTAGAATCAAATCTGTTTAAATGGCTGATACCCCCGAAAATAACTTCGGGGGTATCATCTTACAGTTTATAAAGCAAAGAACCAGTGGAAACGATAAACTTCTCGTTCCGAAAAATTTTGAGACGAAGCAACAATGTACATATTTTGCATCGTTTCAAAATCCACCCGATAAATTTGCTGTCCTTTATCATTAAGTTCATTCGTCGGGGTTGCTTTGCAAGAATAACTCAAAGGCTTTGTAAATTCGAGATACGGAAAGACGATGTTTGTTGAGCTGTTTTTCGCCGCAACATCACTTCCCCACCTAACAGAAATCACCTTCGAACCGACGGACAGCAAATTTTCGTACCATACGAAGTCATCCTCCCCGTCACCGACATATTTGCCGGAACTCAGCTCTCGAACTTGGGTTAACTCTTCTTGATTTTGAGGAATTTCCGTGCCATCTTCGATTTTGATTAATACACAGGCCATCGGATCTGCCGTCAGTGTATCTCTTTTACCGTCTACACTTGAAAAATAAACATACGTGTCGGTAAGATACCACTGCAAAAACAAAAAATCCTCATTACACTCAAACGGCGTTTTTTCACAATCCGTCCCATACCTTGTCTGAAAGACAAGCTCGCTTTGCATTCGAGAGGACGGTATAGCTTCATCGCCGTCATCATTTTGACAAGAGCAAAAGCCCAACATCACAAAAACAACTGCACACACTTGTACAAATTGCCAAATTTTTTTCTTTTTCATAGTAATTAATATTAAATAAAGGATATATAAAAAATAACACTCTTGCCGTGAACGATATCGAAATAATTACAAATCGTCAAGAGTTTTATGACACACAGAGAAACTTTGCGATTTCCTGCGGAGTATAAAAAACTAAAAAAACAACCTCGCTGAAATCATCAACGAGGTTGTTTTTAAGGGAAGACCGTCTGACCGTAACACTTGGACATTCAGACCGAACCGCTTATGTTAAGGTGGGTGCCATATAACCGGACCACGATCCGGACAGAGACAGCTCCCTAAATGAAAATGTTGGCTCGAGAGATATGCGGTAACCACGCATCAGACAGTCCTTCTTTATATTTTATATAATAACACAAAATAAGCCGAAATACAAGCCTATTTATCCGGATTGTGCGCATTTTTTAAAGTTTATTCCGGTTTTATACTGTCAATCAAGTTTTTAATTTTTGCTGTTTGTCCGTCAATTTGCTTAGCTGTTTCGGCATCGGCATTTTTCAGCACATCGGGCGATATACCGGCAGGAGCCGCGCCGTTTTTGATGTCTTGCAACTCATCGGCCAATAACAGTCCGACCATAGCCAGCATCATATTTTCATTAACAATACCAATACTGGCCGACAGCATTTTGGCTTTTTCATCCAACACGCGTGAAAGTTTTATGATATGCCCTTCCTGACCGTCGTCGCAAGCAATGGCATACTCGCGCTTATCAATTGTTATTGTCACTCGTCCCATTTTCTTCCAATACCTTTTCTAATCTGGCAACAACATCATCAATATTTTCGGTAGTCTGAGAAATTGTTTGTTGCATTTGGGCCAATTTTTCTTCGGATTCCATAAATTTAAGTTCGAGCTCTTCTTTCTGCTTAACTTCTTCATTTAAGCGAGCCTCGATTTCGGCAACGGCATTTTGACCGGCGGCGGAATTATTCTCCATTTCACCGAGTTTAGCCTCTGCGGCAGTCAATTTTTCAGCCAATTCGCGATTTTTACCTTCTAATTCTTCGATTTGAGCTTTGCGATTGGAAAGTGCGTTATTAAGGTTTTGAATTTCTGTTTGCAAGCCGCTTATTTTTGAGGCTTTGGCGGCTGTTTCCTGTTGCAGTTCGGCAATTTTGGATTCGGCCTCGGTATTATTTTGCGCGGCGGTCAAATCAGCGGCCAGCTTATTTTTTTCATCTGCCAGATTACTGATTTGCTGTTCCAAATCGGCAACTTTTGATTCGGCGGCAGCGGTATTATTGCGCTCGGTTTCCAGTGCTTTATTAAAGCCGGCCTTTTGGCTTTGAATAACTCTGATCAGTTCTTCGATAGCGGTGTTTAAACGATTAAGTGAATTTTGACTTTGTTCCAATGTTTGTTCTTCCATAAAAAAATCTTCCTTTTAATAAAAAATAGTGTATACTTGTCATAATTAAAATTATTCGTAACACAAAGAATTAAAAAATGCAAAACTTAATCATCAGAATTACGCAAGAAAATACAAAATTAATTACCGATGACAAAATCGGCTGTTTTATTTTGGCTGACAGTATGTCTGCCGAATTTATGGCAAAATTTACCGAAGAAGCGCATAAGCATAATAAGTTGGTTTTGACTTCCGGCAATAATGCGGTTGAAGCATACCAAAATTGTAAAGCCGACGGTTTAATTATCGATTCTTCTAAAGAAGAGAAGCCGCAAAAGCTGGTTAAACAAATTCAGGCTCAGGCCAAAAAAGCGATTTTGGGCGTGATTACCCGCAATCGCCGCCACGAAGCCATGCTGGTCAGTGAGTGTGAACCGGATTTTGTTATTTTCCGTTTTTGGAAAGACGGATTTTCCGAAAATCTCGAACTTTTAGAATGGTACAACGAGCTGTTTTTAATCCAAAATGCCGTTTTACCGGCCGAGGAAATAGAGTTAAGCAACATCCGTTCCGATTTCATCATTTTGGACGACACAAGAATCTAAACTTTTTTGTTGCCAAATAAAAAAAAATACTTTATGTTGCGCTCATCGCGGCAAAACATTCATTGTCGCAAATCAATCATTTTTAAAATTGTAAATAGGAGAACTTTAATGAAACAACTCGCAGGTGCCATCAGAATTGGCTGGGTAATTGAATACAAGGGTAAACCGTGGACCGTTACAAAGTCCGTACACATCAAACCGGGTAAAGGCGGTGCCTTTATGCAAGTTGAAATGAAGAGCGTTGAAGAAGGAACCAAAACCAACGAACGTTTCAGATCGGAAGATACCGTTGAAAAATTGATGGTTGAAACCAGAGATTGCCAATTTTTGTTTGAAGATGCAACCGGCTTAACCTTTATGGAATCCGATACTTTTGAACAATTCACAATGCCGACCGATATTTTGGGCGATTCTCGTCCGTTCTTGACCGATGGTATGGATGTTAAAGTTTCATACATTGACGGCAAGCCTATATCCGTTGATTTACCGTTGCAAGTTATTTGCACGGTTGTTGAAACCGAGCCTGTTATTAAAGGCCAGACGGTTTCTTCATCTTACAAACCGGCTATTTTGGATAACGGTGTACGCATCGGAGTTCCGCCGTTTATCGGTGTAGGCGACAAAATCGTTGTCGGTACATCTGAAGCCAACTATGTTGAAAGAGCTAAATAATGGCATACCTTTCCCCTGCATTAACAAACATTGTTAACGCCGTTAAAAAAGCGACGACTGCTCTGACGCGTGATTTCAACGAGCTTGAGCATTTGCAAAACTCGGTGCATACCGACAATATGTTTGCCGTTCGCTCGCACGAAAAAGTGTTAAACACGATTCGCGAAGAGTTAAGCAAATTTAAGCCTGATTATGTTGTCATTTCCTCAAAATCCGATTCGATTCCGGCTGACGGCAATTATTTTTTGGTATCTCCGATTAACGGATTTGCCAATTTTGCGCATGGTAATGCCAACTTTGCGATTTCGGTTGCCATGGTTGAAAACAACGTTGTAGTCGACGGCGTCATTTACAGCCCTATTTATGACGAGCTGTTTTTTGCCGAAAAAGGCAGCGGTGCTTTCAAAGAGGGTTTCCGCAATCATGAAAGACTGCGCATCGGCGGTGCCAAAAATATCGATAAAGCTTTGCTTTCGTGCAATGCCAACTTAGATATTTTGCAAAAAGCATTATCATTAAGTCCGAATGTAACCGTTAAGGGTTCGGTTGCCTTAGAACTGGCCTATGCGGCAGCCGGCAAAATTGATGCCGTTATTGCTTCCGACAACTCGATGTTTGCGATTGCCGCAGGCATTTTATTGGTTAAAGAAGCCGGCGGTTATGTGTTTACAATCGGCGAGACGGATATCCGCACCGAAGATTTGAACAAAGTTTTGCAAAGCGGCAACATTATAGCCACCAACGAGGCTTTGCGCCAAAAATTAGCCGATACGATGGCTAAATAGCAAAAAAATTAAAAAAGCGTGAAAATAATGCTTGCTTATTTTATTTGCTTAATGTATAAAGGCGTAAAACTTAGAAATTTGTATTGAATTTGGAGATTAAAATGAAAAAAGGAATTCACCCTGATTATCACGAGATTACATATGTGATGACAGACGGTACGGAAGTTAAAACAAAATCGACTTGGGGCAAAGCCGGCGACAAAATGCTTTTGGAAATTGACCCGAAATCTCATCCGGCTTGGACCGGTGTTCGCCGTATTATTGATAACGGCGGTCAAGTTGGTAAGTTTAACAGCAAATTCGGTGCTTTCGGTTTGAAATCTAACTAATTTGCCGTGCTTGAAAAATTTAAGCCCGCGTCATGCGGGCTTTTTTGAGTTTATAACACAAAAAAATTCATTGTATCTTTACCATAGCTTGAGTATTGTATGGATATTAAGATTTTTAAAATGAAAGGATAAAAATATGACAGCTCCTTTAATGCCAAAAGCAACCGCCGTATGGCTTGTTGAAAACACAACTTTGACATTTCGCCAAATTGCCCAGTTCTGTGAAATTCATGAATTGGAAATTCAGGCTATTGCCGACGGCGATGTCGCTTATAACATCGTCGGTTTAAGCCCGATTAACAACGGTCAGCTTTCGTGGGATGAAATTCATCGTTGTGAAGCCGATGCCACTGCCAACTTGGTTGCCAACATTTTGGAAAACAATGTTAAAGAGCGCAACGCAAAAGCCAAAAAAGTTTTGTCACCGACTCAACGCAGTGAAAAACCGGCCGCTATTTTGTGGATTTTGAAAAATTGCCCTGAAATTATGGATTCGCAAATTTGCAAATTGGTCGGCACGACCAAACCGACCATTAACAAAATCCGCAACGGCGAATATGCCAACATGGCGGATTTGAAGCCGAAGAATCCGGTTGCTATCGGTTTGTGTGACGAAAAGGCTTTGGAAAATGCTTTGGCTATTTCGCAAGCACGCAACCAACCGAAACCGAAGAAAACTAAAAAGGCTTCGGCTAAGAAAGCTGCCGCTAAAAAGGCTCCGGCTAAGAAAGCTGCCGCTAAAAAGGCTCCGGCAAAGAAAGCCGCCGCTAAGAAGGCTCCGGCTAAGACAGCAACCGCTAAAAAGGCTCCGGCTAAGAAGGCTGCCGCTAAAAAGGCTCCGGCTAAGAAGGCTGCCGCTAAAAAGGCTCCGACTAAGAAAGCCGCCGCTAAAAAGGCTCCGGCTAAGAAGGCTGCCGCTAAAAAGGCTCCGGCTAAGAAAGCCGCCGCTAAAAAGGCTCCGGCAAAGAAGGCTGCCGCTAAAAAGGCTCCGGCTAAGAAAGCAACCGCTAAAAAGACTCCGGCAAAGAAAGCCGCTGCTAAAAAGGCTCCGGCTAAGAAGGCCAAATAAGCCGTATAGCTTTACACCTTTAAAAAGCACTCCGAAACGAGTGCTTTTTTTTGTATCCAGAAAACCCCGCGTTAGACGCGGGGTTCAGTAAAGCTTATAGCGGTGAGGTTGTCAAAGCGCTCCAATTAGGTTAAAATTTTG
>JAGBLF010000021.1 GCA_017635595.1 Alphaproteobacteria bacterium | reverse complement strand
TTTTCATAATTGACCTCCAATTAGGTATTTTGCGTCTTGGCAGACCGCAAAATTTTAACCTAATTGGAGCGCTTTGACAACCTCACCGCTATAAGCTTTACTGAACCCCGCGTCTAACGCGGGGTTTTCTGGATACAAAAATCCGCGAGGAAATCTCTCGCGTATTCGAAAACCTCGGCTTTATACACTTCGAGTTGAATGCGTTGCCACAGTGGAAGATGTACGAGTTTGTCAATCATCCGAAGCTGCATCGTTGGCTGCCGTGGTTACTTAGTCTGTTTTCCGGATATTGGGCGCTCAGCGAAGGTGTTAGTTTCATCATCAACAAGAAATCCCTTGTTTCATCTTCATGGGACAGGTTGTATGACGAAACCTGCGCAAGTCTGAAGTTCCGTTTGAACGGCAAAACGCTCAATGAAGCGGAAATCGAGAAAAAGATCCATTCCAACGACGCAAAAACCAGGGAGCGCGCTCTGGCCGAAATGAATAAAGTTTATCGCGAAAATGCTCACATCTTTACCATGTGCTACAACATGATATTGAAAGACAAGAGCGTTGATGATGAACTTTACGGTATGTCAGAGCCGGTGACGGACAGTTTGTTTGAGAATAACATCAGTAAAGAGGATTTGCTGGCGATGGTCAATGAGGTAACGGATTCATACATCCCCATCTCACAGCGCTTCTATAAGCTGATGGCCCAACTGATGAAAGTTGATCACATCGGGTACGCCGACCGCTGTTACAATCCTGTCGAGATTCCGGAAAAGAAGCTGAGTTGGACGGATTGTATCACCAAGGTGCTGACGGCCTATGCCGGTTTCTCACCCGAGTATCTGGCTTATGCGGCACAGATTATCAACTGTGGTATAATCGATGTTCCGCCACGCAAGGGTAAAGTCAGCGGTGCTTATTGCATTCGCGGTCAAGTGCCTTACATCTTGCTGAACTTTACCGGTTCAAACAGCGATGTGCGCACCTTTGCTCACGAGTTAGGTCATGCCGTGCATCACATATTGGCTGCCGAAGTCGGTATCTTGAACGACACAACACCGTCAGCTCTTGCCGAAGTAGCTTCCGAATTTGCCGAAAACCTTGTGTTCCAGCAGCAAATGTCCGAGGCCACTACCGACCGCGAAAAACTGGCCTTGCTGATTGGACGTGTTCAGGATATGATAAACTCAATCCAGAGGCAGGTGGCGTTCTACAAGTTTGAGGAGCGCACTCACCGTGAGCGTAAGAAAGGCGAGCTTTCGACCGAACGACTGAACAAAATCTGGCGAGAAGAAAATTCTCGTTGTCTGGGCTTCGATGTCGGCAAAGATGCCGAGTGTATGTGGATGGGTATTTCACATATCTTCGGAATGCCGTACTACGTCTACTCGTATGCTTTTGCCGGCTTGGTCGTAAACAACCTGATTAAGGCGTACGACAAGTGGGATGAAAACCGCGAGTTACAGATTCAGGAAGACTTTGATGATCTCTACATCGATATGTTGTCAAACACCGGTGTTGAAGACTTCAAGAGCTTGCTCGAACCATTCGGTATCGATGCCAAATCACCTGACTTCTGGTCCAACGGTCTCTCACTCATCACAGACTACATTGATGAGATCGAGAAATTAGCCAAGTCCGAGGGCTTACTCTAAAGAAAAAGCGGGAATTATTTCCCGCTTTTTCGCATTTTATAAAACACCAAAACAATTTAATATTTTAATACTTTATTGATAATGCATTGATTTTATATGCTTTTTTACCATTAAATTTTCTTGACAAGATTATTTGCGTCCGCTAGACTTTATGCAAATCGGCATCGAAGTACGCCCCGATTTACTGTTTGAATAACAGTCAACGGTAATAATTTTTATGCATATTTTGCAGAGGAGGTTTTATGATTTTGGTTATGGGCGGAGCCGGCTATATCGGCTCACACACGGTAAGACATTTGCTTGATAACGGCTATGACGTTGTTGTGGCAGATAATTTGATTTACGGGCATCGGGAAGCTGTTGACGAGCGGGCAAAATTTGTACATGCCGATTTACTGGACAGACTTTCTCTGGAGAATTTGTTCAAAAATAACAAAATTGATGCGGTTATTCACTTTGCAGCATTTGCCTATGTCGGCGAGAGTGTCGGCGAACCGGAAAAATACTATTACAACAATGTTATCGGTACGGTTAATTTACTGCATGCCATGTTGACACACGGTGTTAAAAAAATCGTCTTTTCAAGTACCTGCGCCACTTATGGTGAACCGCAATATACCCCGATTGATGAAAAGCATCAACAGGCTCCGATTAATCCGTACGGACGAACAAAACTGATGATAGAACAAATATTTGCCGACTATGAACGAGCTTACGGTTTAGAGCATATTGCCCTACGCTACTTTAACGCGGCAGGCTGTTCCGCCGACAGCAAAATCGGAGAAAGTCATACACCGGAAACTCACTTAATTCCGCTAGTGTTGCAAGCGATCGGCGGTAAACGCAAAGATATCAAAGTATTCGGTACCGATTATGATACACCGGACGGAACTTGCATTCGTGATTACATTCATGTCGAAGATTTGGCCCTGGCACACCGCTTAGCCGTTGAAAAGCTCGGAACCTATAACGGTTGTATCAATTTAGGTACGGGTATCGGTACGTCGGTTAAAGAAATTATCACCGCTGCCGAAGAAGTCAGCGGCAAAAAATGCCCGACGGAATATGCTCCTCGTCGCCCGGGTGATCCGGCCAGACTGTTTGCCGATAATACCAAAGCTAAAGAAATTTTGGGTTGGCAGCCGAAATATACCGATATCAAAGATATAATCAAAACCGCATGGGATTGGGAAATTAATCGCAAATACTAGTACCTATTGCTAAAAAAGGAATAAACCATGAAAAAATTTTTATTGGTTGCAATATTGTGTGCCGGAACTTCTATACCGGCTTGGGCCGATACAATTTCTTACGATAAAACAGACTTTGCCGAAATCAGCTCGGTAATTGACGATGCGGCATTTGATATCCGCTATTATTCACCGAATAATTTTACCGGTAATAAAATTGATGGTTATAAAGCTCCCCGCGCCTATTTAACCAAAGCTGCATTAACTGCCTTGGCTAAAGCCGCCGAAGATTTACGCACGCAGGGATATCGGCTTTTGATTTGGGATTCATATCGTCCGCAAAAAGCCGTTGATAATTTTGTAAAATGGATAAATGATCCGGAAGATACCGGCGATAAAACATTTTATCCGGCATTACAAAAATCCGATTTGTTGGCAGGCAATTATATAATGGCTAAATCGGGGCATACCAGAGGCAGCACCGTTGATTTGACAATTATTAAAAAAGACGGCGGATTTGTTGATATGGGCGGAACGTTTGATCTGTTCAGCGAGGTTTCCCATCCTGATTATGCCGATGCAACCGAAGAACAAAAACATAATCGTCAAATTTTACACAATGCTATGATAAAAGCCGGATTTCAGGGTATTGATTCCGAATGGTGGCATTTTACATTAAAGGATGAACCATATCCCAACACCTATTTTGATTTCGATGTCGAATAATATATTGATTCATAAATCGAAAAGGCATTTTTCCGTTAGGAGAAATGCCTTCTTTGCTTATTGAGACCTACCGTTTCAAGCGCATCAACATTTTCCGGCACTTTGCATTCACGGCATCATATCAAACAACTTCTGCATTTTCCGGTAAATCATATCCCCTGTGTTTGCAGCATTCTAAAATGATGATATTAAAAAATCACAAAGAAAATGTCAGATTATGACAACGCTAAAACTATCCGCTTGATATGGCAAAAATATCATGATATCATAAGATAAAATATATAATAGAAGGATATATTGATTTGCCATTTTCGATATCAAAGTCCGTTAACATATGATTTCTCTCGGAGCAAAACCATGATAGAAATACTTGTCGCTTTCATTATTTACCTTATTACAGACCGCATACTGGCCGGTCACCGGGCAAAAGACGATCCTGATAATGATGAATTTATTTTGTTGGAATCATCTCCGAACGATACACCAAAAGAAAAAAGAGAAACAAAAGAAATGGAAGAATGTATTATATACGAAGATCTGACGGATGATGAATAAAGAGGTTTAAATGAAATTTTTCTATCTTTTAACGGCGCTTAGCGTATTTTTTTCGGCACAGCATTGTTTTGCCGCTGATAGAATTAAGTACGGACGTGATATTTACGGCAATCGCATCATTGATAAAGTCGGCGATAAAAAAGTAAAATACGAGCGCGATATCAATGGCAATCGCTTACCTGAAAAAGTCGGCAATAAAGATATTAAATACGGACGAGATATAAGCGGTAATCGCATTATCGAAAAAATCGGCAAAGATAATGTCACATACGAGCGCGATATCAACGGTAATATTGTGGTGAATAAAATCGGTAAGCGCAAGGTTAAATATGAACGCGATATCAAAGGAAATTTTATTCCGGCAGAACTTGAAAATGAAGAATAATTCAGGAAAAACAATGACTAAAAACACAAAAAAAGCCGCCATCCGACAAGAACAACTTGAAAAAGCATTACGGGCAGAAAATGTCGTGGATATGCGCTTATTTTTTGATGCCAAAAAAGAACAGCAATCCGAATATTGGCTGTCAGCCATGATTTTATGCACGGACAATATCACTCTTTCGCAGAAAATCAGATTAGCGCGTCAAAATATCTCTGATGAAGAAGTCCTTAATTTTTTCTTTGAAAGACTGTATAAAAGAGGAAAAATATGAAAATATATTTTGAATCAAAAAAAATCAATGTACTTCTTGTATATTTTGGCAAATTTATATGTAAATACCCCAAATTGATACTTTTTTATAACAACTCATAGTATTAACTTGTAAAAAAACTGAGAAGTATTGTATGATGATGGTTAAGGAGATTTTATGATGACAGAATATGACCGTGATGATTTGGATTACGAATTGAATGATATTTCCGACAGATTAGCGGAATTGGACGATGATGGAGAAGATTTTGGTCGTTTCATCAGTGATGATTTGGAAATTCTGTCAGATTATTATGACCTGATGGAAGATGAAGGGCTTACGGAAGCAGAATTCAAGAAGTATAAGACACAGTGTATTCATCGCATAAAAACAAAGGAATATACATCATCCCCCTATGTTGATGCTAAAACATTAAAATTTGCTCACTCTTTACGCAAAACAGGCTGTCTTACGAAAGAAGAATATGAAATCATTAAACGCAGAATTGAACAAATAAACGCTTCTTTTAATGACAGTCATCACAACGTACATAAATCTGCCGCAAAAAAAGCCATGCCGACAAAAGGTGAAAAATTGTATAATAATCTGAGAACCCTGTTTAAATCAAAGAAAAGCGGAGAAATTGATGAGGAAAAGTATCTGACTGAAAAAGAAAGTATCATTGAAAAAATTATCAGTAGCAATGATATAACACAAGAACTTACTTATAAGTATGCAGGAGAATTGTACCAAATCGGAGCAATAACATCAGATGAATATCAAAAAATTATCCAAGATGCAGCGGATGACAGATTAAGCGAAGCACCTGATTATGAGTCGGATACTAACGAAAGTTGTACTTCTTTTTCAAAAGTCTTATCTTGTTGCAAAAAAGTTTTCTCTTACATACTGAATGCTTTATTATGGTGTATTACAGCAATACTTTATATCGTGCATATACCGCTTAAAGCAGGGATATGGCTTTTAGAAGTATCCTTATTCGGGTATAAGGCGGTATGGCAACGAGATGAGCTTGAAAGAATAATGCGTGAGCGCAAGGATGATTAAGTATATACTTTCATATTCGGCCTAACTAACCGTGTATCCCCGTCAGAAATATTTTGAGCAATGCATAGAAAAAAGTCATAATTACAATCAATATAAAAAAACTTCTTGACATTATAAATTAAATGTAAAAAGATAAACAAGAATGGAAATGGAAGAAAATATGAATCTGAAGTTTGAACATATTGCTTTTTTCAAAGCCGACACAAAAGTTTCGGCTCTTCAGGTGCATAATACAAATTCTTGCTGTTCTATGTGTATGTGTTGCTAACAGAAATCTTTCCGTTTGCCCTTTACACTATAGAAAATTTCAGATTTTTATCCCTAATTTTAAATAATTGAAGACGCAAAGCGGAAGTGCGCTGTTGCGTGCGTATTTTTTTATCAAAACAATTTAATTAAAGGAGATAACAATATGACAATTTATAAAAAAATTACAGACCTTATCGGGAAAACACCGTTATTGGAATTAAGCAATATTGAAAAAGAACAAAATTTGCAGGCAAAGGTTATTGCCAAACTGGAATATTTTAATCCGGCCGGCAGTGTGAAAGACCGCATTGCCAGAGCCATGATTGATGATGCCGAAGCAAAAGGTTTACTTAAACCTGATTCGGTTATTATTGAGCCGACAAGCGGTAACACGGGCATCGGTTTGTCGGCGGTGGCGGCCTCAAGAGGATATCGGATTATTCTTACCATGCCGGAAACCATGAGTATTGAACGACGCAACCTTCTTAAAGCCTACGGTGCGGAGCTTGTGTTAACGGAAGGTGCCAAAGGCATGAAAGGTGCTATTGCCAAGGCTGAGGAATTAGCGGCAACCATTCCAAACAGCTTTATCCCCGGGCAATTTGTAAATCCGGCAAATCCGGAAATTCATCGCAAGACCACGGGACCTGAAATTTGGCAGGATACAGATGGAAAAGTTGATATTTTTGTAGCCGGTGTCGGAACCGGCGGAACCGTGTCCGGTGTCGGAGAATATTTGAAGTCTCAAAATCCGAATATAAAAGTTGTTGCCGTAGAGCCGGACAGCTCTCCTGTATTATCAAAAGGTGTCGCCGGTGCGCATAAAATTCAGGGTATCGGGGCCGGATTTGTTCCTGATACGTTAAATACAACAATTTATGATGAAATTATCACCGTAACCAATGAAGATGCTTTTGCGACAGGAAAAGCATTGGCACAAAAAGAAGGCGTGCTGGTCGGTATATCATCCGGCGCAGCGGCCTATGCTGCCCTTTCGCTGGCCAAACGTCCGGAAAATAAAGGTAAAACAATTGTCGCACTTTTGCCAGATACCGGCGAGAGATATTTATCAACCCCGATGTTCAGCGAATAAGATAATGTACGAAAAAAGCGGAAGTATAAACTTCCGCTTTTGTTTTATTGGTTGTGCGCGGCTAACAAAAAGCGGAAAGTTATACCAAATTAACATGTTTATTTTTAATGATAATTTTAGCTTGCACAAAATAAGAATATTTCACCAACCTCTGCCCTTCAAAAACTTCAAAATTTAATCACTTTCTTTAGAATAGGTATATTTGCAATATAAAAACATCCCCTCAAAAGAATTTTACTTTCGAAGGGATGTTTTTTATGTTCACTTAACACATTTAGTGAATATTCTTTTTGCTTTCAATCTCTTCTGCTGCCTTTTGTTTTGCAGCAAATGCATTGTTTATATAGCGTTGATAAATTTCCGGATATTTCTCTGCGACTGCTGACAATTGTTCAGCAAATGCATTGAAATAACGAAATCGATTGCTGCTTTTCATCATTTTTAAAGCCGCATCCACACGTTCTTTCTCAGGGTTGGTTTCAACGCGCATATTATCACCAATTATCATTTTTTGACGTGTTTCATTATTGTAAACCGGCCAAGCATGTTTTTCGGTGGACGGATTACCGGTTTTTACAAAATTGGCAATCATTTTTTGAAATTCCAATGCCAAGTCCACTTCTTCTTTGGTGCCCTTCACATCAACTCCGTCAAAGGTACCGAACATATAATAGCAGTCTATGGCATGCGCCGCTCCCAAATATTCAGGATAGTCATATTTCTTTTCAAAGGTATAACTGTAGCCGACACCGCCGTTTTTAGCATGTTCTAAAGCTTGATAGGTATTGCCGACGGAAAGTGTTTTATCATCCATATAACGTCTGGCAATT
>JAGBLF010000020.1 GCA_017635595.1 Alphaproteobacteria bacterium | reverse complement strand
CACCCGATCCCATTCCGAACTCGGACGTTAAACCTCTTATCGCCTATGGTACTTTGTCTTAAGACACGGGAGAGTCGGTAGCTGCCAGTTCTTCTAATTACTACTCCTTGTTTATTGTTTTATTTTTATATCATCAAAAAAAAGCCTCGACTAATCATCGAGGCTTTTTGCTTTTTTAATCTTTCATCCCATACCTTCCTGTACTAAATCATATTTGCCTTTTATCAGCCTTTTTTTATATTTGATTTTAAACGATAAATATGTTATGTTTCCTTACCATTAAAAGTAACTTATATATTATTTATCTAAAATCTGATTTAACGTATGACTACATTTGATTTTACACTCAAAGGAGTAACCAGTAATTGGGCCAACGGTAATTACAATCAACTGTTTGTAACCGTTGCTGTAAGTTCGTGTGTGATGCACAATGAAAATGATGCAACATGGAAATTTCCGGTGCCGCCGTTGGTAACTGTTTCCATTGAACCGTTTCGTCACTTGCCGATCAACGATAAGCATGCTTTGATTACGCGCGGTTCGGAAGTCGAGTTGCATGTTACGGGTACACCGGATAAGCTGAATGCCGAGGTCGTTAAAGTTGTTGAACGTGCCGACCGTCCGCTGAAAGACTTCTTGCTGGCACTGAAGTCCCAGAAAAAAGACTGATTAAGAGTACGTCTTAACTGAAATGCTAAAAACCCGTCGGATTGAATTCCGGCGGGTTTGCTGTTGTAATTTTTGGTTATTGATAACATTCTTTACTTTACTTTTGCGATATTATTAGACATTATATGTAAAAATGTAAGAGAGGTTTTCTTTGTCGTATCCGGAATATTATACTGAACTTGGTGTTTCTCCTTCAGCAGAGATGAAGGATATTAAAAAGGCGTATTATAAACTTGCTAAAAAATATCATCCGGATCTTAATCCGGGGGATAAAAAAGCCGAAGAAAAGCTTAAAAAAATTAATGCGGCTTATGATGTGTTGGGGGACTTGGCAAAGCGGGCCGAATATGATTACTTTGGTCAGCAGGTGGAAAGAGCCGTGCAAGAATACACACCGCAGAAACCGGTTTATCAGGAAGAGCAGTCGGTATTCAGAGAAAAGGCTGACCGAAATGAAACCCCGTCGCAAAACCAGGTGTCTAAACCGACATCAATTTGGCAATTTGCATTTAACAGAATTGTCGTTCTGCTTATTTTTTTCGGATATTTAGCATTTTTAAACTCAAATGCCGATAAGAATGACCCTAGGAATATTCAAAAAATGATAAGTAATTCAAGCATCGTTATCGTTGAAAAAATTAAGTCAGCTAAAGATTGGATGTTAGAGAAAATTATAAACGGCGAGTGGAAAAAAGCATTTTTATTTATGGCTGTCAAAAAGAATTGGAGCGTAAATCTAAGTTCGATACTTGAATCTTATCCTGATGCGCAGATTGTTGATGATAAAGGGTACAGCTTACTGATGTATGCGCCGTCCAGAAAGGTTGCCGAGATTTTGTTATATTACGGAGCCGATGTTAATTATGTTGCGCCGGATAAAGAAACGCCGTATTCACAGGCAACTCGCAATAACAGGAAGGAAGTTATTGATTTTCTGGTTGAGAACGGTTTGAAAACACGGCTTATTAAACCAACCAGAAGACCGGAAAAGCCGTCGACATGGAAAAAATAAAAGCTTCAATGCATTGCATTGAAGCTTTTATTTTGTTATAAACATCACTTATTATTTACGCTTGGTTTTTGAATTGGATTTACCGACTTTTTTATCAAATTTAAATAAACCGGCATCAAGTTTTGCATCTTGTTCAATATCATAAAGCGAAATGGTTACTTCGATATTTTGTTGGTCAATAACTTTCCATTGTTTTAAGCGGAACGGGTCATTATCGAAAATCAGCGTTATCGGTTTAACGCCCGGTGTTTTAGGGGTTTCAACCGTGACGGATGTTTGGCCGCTGTCTTTGTAAAAATCAACGACTTTTAAGTTAGAACCGTCAAATTTGATTTTTTGCGTTAAAATCATGGTTGCCGGAATATCTTTATAATCGATATTGGTAACTTGGTCGAGTTCTTTGTCGTTGTAGATGATATAATCACCGTTGCCGACAACTAAAATATCATCGGGAGCGGTGTATTCCATACGAATTTTGCTCGGTTTGGCAATATATAATTTTCCTTCGGCCGAGCCGCCGTTGCTGGATATTTGCACAAACCCTGCTTTAAGAGAATTAATATTATTGAGATAATTTTCAATTTTAGCTAAATCGCCTTTATCGGCACATGCAGTGCCGGCGATAAATAACAGGCCTATTGATAACAATATTAATTTTTTCATCTTTGTACCTCTTGTTAATTTACTGTGCGTTTTAAATCTTCTATTTTAGGAAGAACATAGTGTTCAATGATAAAACCGATAGACTTTTCGGCCGTTTTATCACATTCGATAATCGCCTGAAAAACGGCATTATTATCTTTGTCAGGGTTAATTTTATCAATCATTGATTTATACAACATCGCCATTTTGCTGACAGAATCGACGATTTCGGCAATAAATGCCGGAATTTTAACATTATCCATACCGCCCCAAAATCCTTCCAGAAAGCCTTGTTCCAGGATATCATAGCGGTTAAGGCATACTTCTTTTAAGTCATCGGATTTATCGACTTTTTCGAAAGTTAAGTTGTTTTTGGAAATCAGCTTAAACATTTCATCCCACAAACCCATAAAGAATTTAAAAAACAATTCGGCTTCTTTTTTAGTTTCTAAACGCGGTGTGCGGTTTTCCGGCCAAAAAGAGGATATCACGTCGGTCGGGCGCAAATCGGTGTTCGGACTGCATATTGCGCCGGCGAAGCGGAACTTGACAATATCCAACGGTGTCGGACAATCATAGTGATTGAGAAATTTTTTAAAATTATCGTCGCCTATATATTCATTTTCACTTTTCATTTTAATATTCTTCGTATAATATACCAAACTAAAGATATAATTTAATGGAGATTTTTAAATTGTCTAGTCTAAAAATGAGAAATTCGGTATGTTTATGTATGCTTTTTTTGAGTGGCTGCAGTTTGTTTAACCCGTATATTGACCGACGACGGAATCCGGGCGTGCAAGATGTATCAAAATTATATTCCGGCCCGTCTACGCCGGAAAAACCGGTGATTTGCTATAACGGTTGGATAACAAACGATGAAGAATTACAAAAAATGGCAGATGCTGAGTGCGTGAAACAAGAAACCGGAATACGTGCCGAATTTGTTGAAAAAACATATTTCGACGGCAAATTGCTGTTACCGAATCATGCTCATTATCAATGTGTTAAAGAATAGGGAACTCAAATGAATTTATTGTTAGAAAATAAAATTAATCAGGTTTTAAGTGAAATTTTTAAACAAAATCAGTTAGATGAAAAATTTGCGGTTGTTAAAGTATCCGACCGTCCGGATTTGAGTGACTTTCAATGCAACGGCGCTCTGGCTTTGGCGAAGATAGCGCATAAGAACCCGCGCGAAATCGCAACGATTATCGCCGATAATTTGCAGAAATACGATTTTATTGATACCGTTTCGGTTGACGGTCCGGGGTTTATAAATATTAAACTGACAAATGAATTTATCGCCGCTAACACGGATAAAATCGCTGATGATGAGCGCTTGGGCTGCGGAACGGTTGATGAGCCGCATAAGGTTGTTTTAGACTTCGGCGGGCCGAATGTGGCTAAAGAAATGCACGTCGGGCACTTGCGTTCGGGTGTAATCGGCGAATCGGTTCAACGTATTGAAAGATTTATCGGTAATGATGTGACATCAGATGTTCACTTAGGCGATTGGGGTACGCCGATGGGAATGATTTTATCGGAAATTATCGCAACCGACGGTAATTTGGAGAAAGTTACTTCTTATGATATTGCAAAAATTACCGAATTTTATAAAAATGCCAATATTCGCTGTAAAGAAGATGAAACCGCCAGAGAAAATGCGCGTAAAGTGACAGCAGAACTGCAAAACGGCAATCCGGAATACAGATCAGCCTGGCAGCATTTACGCAATGAATCGGTTAATGCCGTAAAAGAGAACTATTTGAAACTGGACGTTAATTTTGATTTGTGGTGGGGCGAGAGTGATGCACATGAAACTTGCGGTGAAATTGTCAAATTAGCGCGTGCAAAAGGCATTTCGGAAGTTGATGAGGGGGCCGAAATTATCCGCTTGGAAGAGGGTAATAAGCCAAAACCGCCGGTTATCTTAATTAAATCTGACGGCGGCTATACCTATCATACAACCGATATTGCGACAATCAAAATGCGGGTTGATCAACTGCATGCTCAAGAAATTGTTTATTTTACGGATAGTCGTCAGCAATTGCATTTCGAGCAGGTTTTTGAAGGTGTTCAAAAACTCGGAATCGCGCCGGACGTGAAATTAAAACACATCGTCTTCGGTACGGTAAACGGGGCTGACGGTAAGCCGTTTAAAACGCGTGACGGCGGGGTGATGAATTTGGAAACATTGATTGAAATGTCCAAAGATAAGGTTAGGGCATCGCTACCGAAACCGGATGAGGTTGCCGGTTACGGTAAAGCTGAAATCGAAAAGTTGGTTTCGCAGATTGCCGTTGCCGCCATCAAATTCCAAGATTTAAAAAACACGATTGCTTCGGGCTATATATTTGAACTGGATGATTTTGCCAAGTTTGAGGGTAAAACCGGTCCGTACATTCAATATGCAATTGCTCGTATTAATTCAATTTTACGCAAGGCTAAGACTAACGGTTTGGAACCTGCCGCAATTATGCTGCAAGCGCCGGAAGAACGCGTGTTGGCTTTGAAATTAGCTCAGGTCCATAATGTGATTATGCGTGCACATAATGAAAAAGAACCGAGTATTATTGCCGATTATACCTACAATTTAGCGCAAATTTTCAGCACATTCTATAATGCTTGTCCGATTATGAGTGCTGAAAGTAAGAAATTAGCCGGATCACGTCTGAAATTAGCCAAAGCGGTCAGAGATGTTTTAACGCTAATGCTTTATTTATTGGGTATTGAAGCGCCGGAAGTTATGTTGAAGGCCGAAAATCAGGGAGAGTAATATGGTTACGAAAAAGCAGCTTAAAGCAGCACAAGTCGAGCAGAAGAGCGGCGAAAAGGTCGAATCTGCCGCCCAAACTGCTTCAACGCGAGAAAATTATTGGATGATGGTGCTTTTGTACTTTGCATCATTTTTGGTCGGTTTGGGTATTGTTGCCGAGGTCGCAGCCAATTGGCAAGCCATTCCGAATGCCGTTAAGCTCGGCGGGGCATTGGTTGCCATGCTGATTAATTCTGGTGCGGTTTGGTGGACTATGAAAACCGATAAACCGATTTTGAAACAAGTATTTGCTTGTATTTATGCCTTTTTGATTATGGGTGTTATCGGTTTAATCGGACAAATCTATCATTTACACTCGCATATGGCAAATGCTTGTTTGCTGTGGTCGTTAATCAGTTGGCCGCTCATCTTGATCGCACCGCGTTTGTTGTGGTTGTGGACACCGCTGTTTTTCTTCGGTTGTCGCTATATGCCGCATGTGATGGACGATTTAGTTATAGAGGAGGTATTAGGTAGTGCAGATGCTTCGCAACAATATCGCTTTAACAATACGATATTGAACTTTTTACGCGGATATTTGGCATTTGTCTTTATTCTCATTTATGAGTTATGGGTCAATTTTGATAAAAAACAGGATAAAACCGTTATTAATCCGCTGCGTTTCTACAGTGGTATGTTCTTGTTAAATATGTATAGCTTTGTTCCTTACTTTGCCCGAGCATTACCGCAGATGGATGCGCAGCTGCAAATGCCGACATTCTTTCGTTTTGTGTTGCCGTATGTGATAACGGCCGGTATCGTTTACTTTTTGAACAACAAAACAAAACGTAAGAGTTTTATGCCTTTGTTTTTGATCGGAGTTATCATACAACAAGCGTACGTCAGTCTCTCGAAGGAATATTCATCACATTCTTGGTGGAGTTGGCAAGAGATAAATATGATGTTGCCGATAGTCTTTTGTTTGCTGATGGCTATATACGCCAAATGCCACAAAATGCCGCGATTGTTTAAGCTGTCGGTTATGGCAATTATCTTCTGGTTTGTAGGGACATTCGAAAATCATATATTTGATTTGCTACCGAGTTTGATTATTTGTGCCGTTATTTGCTTGTTGGCATATCGTTTACGCAGTCGAAGATGGTTTAATACCGGTGTTATTTTAGCCGTTATCCGTATTTTGTGCTATTATGGTGATGTTGAAAATTTAGAGCATTTAGGCCTTTATCTGATAGGCGCGGGTATTTTGATTATTGCGACGATTTTGCTTTTGATGAAATATAGTAAAGTTTTATGGGAGAAAAAAGATGAACACTAAAGTTTTAGCCTCATTGCTATTGTTGCCTATTATCGTTTTGGCCGGAAGTATGCTGCGTTTAAGCTATATGAGCAACTTTGAAAAAGTTGAAGTTGCTGTTCAGGGCTATGACCCAAAAGATTTCTTCTCGGGATATTATATGTATCTGCGACCGGATTGGGAAAAAACCGATTGTACGCAATTTGCTGACAATGTATGTCCGAAAGATGATTTTAACACAACTTATACATTTTACATTAAACGTGAACAATCGGAAAAATTAACACAGAAAGTTAATGCCGGTGTGGTTAAACTGCAATTTTCATACAGTCCGGGTTTTGAACCAATCATTACCGACTTGTTTGTTGACGGAAAATCATTTATGGAATATGTTAATACGCAAAAATAGGAGAGGGCCATGCGTTTGAAGAAAAAGCTGCAAATATGGCAGGAAAATAAGCTTATTACCGCTAAAGACGTTGAGAAAATTTTGGCTTTCGAAGAGAAGAATTCGTTAGAAAGTCATTGGTTGGCGATTTTGTTTTGCTTTGCGGCTTTTTTGATGGGGCTCGGTGTTGTTTCTTTAGTTGCGGCCAACTGGCAGGAAATTCCTGATTTCGTAAAGTTATGCGGGGCATTGATTTTGCTTTTACTGAATGCCTTTATTATTACCGAACTGTACAGCCGCAATTATAAAACGGCTTATACTGCTTGCTTGTGTTTATTTTGCTTTTTGATTATGGCAACGATAGGTTTAATCGGACAAGTTTATCACTTGCGTTCGGATTTTGATAGGGCAATGCTGTTTTGGAGCTTTTTAGCTTTTCCGCTTTTGTTTGTGCAACCGGTTTTGATTTGGGGATGGCTGCCGATATTTTATTTTTCCGCAACCCAAAAAATTATCGATGTAAGCTCTTTGCCATCTTCTTTTATTCATACCATGGCGGTTTTGGCGGTGGTTACGGTTTACGAAACACTTGTTAATATACCAAAGTATGCGGAAGGTACGGTTGCTCGTGCCACGAAATTTTTCAGCGGTGCGCTTTTGCTGTTTTTAATGATGTCTTATGATAATAATTGGGAAATGATGCGAGCTTCGTTAATGAATTTCAATACCTATGCGGCATTAATGGGGAGCGTTATTGTTGTGATTGTCTATTCATATTTGTTGAGCCTGAAAAATAAGCGTAAGACATTTATGCCGCTGTTTTTATTCGGAATAACCATTTTTTCTTCAATAAAAATAGCATTACTGCCGACATGGTGGTATTGCGGTGTGTTGGCTTTGTATGCGTATCACTACCGCAAACCGCGTTTGTTTAACGGAGCGGTTTTATTGGCTGTATTGACGGTGATAACATATTACTTCGACAGTGATGATTTAATAAGTGCCGGTTTAAAATTAATCGGCAGCGGTATTATAATGGCAGGGACTTTGTGGGGGTTAAAAAAATACGGCCAACAATTATGGGATAAAACGGCATAATTTATCATATAACGGCGATTTTTTCTGCTTAGTCGGACAATCTAAATATTTTTTGAGTACCGTGCTTATTTTTGGAAGATAATAATCTGCATATATTTGTGCACTAAACGGGGATAGATTTACGTAGTCCCAAAAATATTGCGGTTGAGGGGTATCCGGATTTTGCCACGGCTTGTCCGGACCAGCCCAATGAATAACGGCCGGCTCGTAAAAAGCGCTGATTTGCTCCGACAGACTATAATACTTTTGTTCAGGCATCGCATTAAAGCGCGGATTTAAGTATTTTACTCTGAA
This sequence comes from Alphaproteobacteria bacterium, assembly GCA_017635595.1. Taxonomy (GTDB): domain Bacteria; phylum Pseudomonadota; class Alphaproteobacteria; order RF32; family CAG-239; genus RUG410. The sequence goes on along the minus strand of JAGBLF010000020.1, from coordinate 30,286 downwards.
ATGTAATACAATGTTGATTAGGTCCTGATCAGGAAAGGTCAGATACCGGTGATATAAGCCTGCGTAGGTAAAGAATCTGCTTTCTATATTGTCTTGGCGCCATTTTTCCAGATTGAGTACGGTAACACCGGTATTGACATAATGCTCTTTTTTGTAAATAGGTAATTGTCTAATCCAGTTTTTTGTGCGGTTTTTATCGGCAGGATCCGGAACGGCAGCCATATAAAAATCTTCCACATCTGTATTCCACAATTCTTTGATATCAGCTACATATACCAAATCGGCATCACTTAGTATGCATTTTTTTATTTCCGGCTTCATAGAGGATAACATCAAACGATAATTGGTTGTTTGATTGATGTGCGGCATTATGTTCGGCGGAAGATTCAACGGGCTAATGTCACGGATAGGCAAAAATTCAATAGCAAACTTCTTATAGTTTTGCAGTTTTAACAATTTTGCTTTTGTTTTATCGGTAATTTGATTGTCAATAATGTGAAAAAAATGGGACTTTTAGTATTTTTTAAGATAGACGCCATTGCAACTGAAAGGTATTTGACATAATTATCATCGACAACAAAAAAGATATGAATTGTATCCTTTGGAAAAGCAGAGTCGGTGTGTATTTTAAAATATGCGGTATGTATGACAATTATCAAAATTACAACAGCTAAAAATGTAAAATGGCGCATATTACTTATATCCTATGATGCCTGATTATAAGTTATGTTATATCTGAATAACTTAAATAAGAGTAAAAAATAATAAATGAAAAACTACTGGACAAATTTTGTTTTTTAGGCTAACATATAAATAATCACTAATAATTTTGTATTTATTAACCTTTAAAACAATACGCCTTATGAAAAAGATTTTATTTATCTTGGCAGTTTGCTTAGTGAGCTTGCTGTCATTCTCGAGTTGCGGTGCTGCGCTTGAGATCAGTGAACCGTATCCGTACCCGGCAACCGTGGTTGTTTCGACACCCGGTTACTACTATACACCGGTGTATCCAAGGTATTACTACGGCAGACCGTATTACAGAAGGCCATTGCCGCCGCCACCGCCGCGTCATCATGGTCCTTCTCATCGACACTACCGTCGTTGAGGAATAACTCTTAAAATACCCCCTGTAACGTTTCAGCGCTACAAGGGGTATTTGCTTTTTAAGGTATCTTCTAACTGTTATCTCGCATCAGCTTTATTTCGGCGGCATAACCGGACAAGTCATTCGGCGTTTCCAAAATAATCGGCAGTTCATGAATAATCGGGTGATTTACAAAACGAATCAGCGCTTCTTTACCGATTAAACCTTCTCCAATTTTAGCGTGACGATCTTTATGCGATTGGTACGGCATTAAACTGTCGTTTAAATGGACGGCTTTTAAGCACTCTAAACCGATGATTTTATCAAACGAGTTCATAACACCGTCCAAATCATGAACAATATCGTAGCCGGCCGCGAAAACGTGGCAGGTATCCATACATACCCCGATTTTATCTTGGTATTTAACACCTTTAATAATTTCAGCCAGTTCTTCAAAGGTTGAACCGACTTCCGAACCTTTACCTGACATGGTTTCAAGTAATACCATAGTTGTTTGCTCCGGCATAAGCAATCGATTAAGCATATCAATAATTATGGCTACACCGACAGAGCTTCCTTGTCCGACGTGCGAACCGGGGTGAAAATTATAGTAATTGTTCGGAACATATTCCATACGTTTTAAATCATCGGCAAATACCATTTCGGCAAATTCGCGGGTTTCCGGCTTATCGGAACATGGATTAAGCGTGTAGGGCGCATGAGCGACAATTTTAGCAAAGTGATTCTCTTGAGCGTAAGTATTGTACTTTTTGATATCATTCATATCCAAGTCTTTGGCCTTGCCGCCTTGGGGATTGCGCGTGAAAAACTGGAATGTGTCGGCATTTATGGATGAGGCTTCTTTACCGATGTGCTCGAAGCCTTTGGATATGGATAAATGGCAACCGATATGTAGCATAGTTATTTCCTTTTGTGCAAAAAAAATCCGGCAACAGAATGTACTGATTCCGTGCCGGATTTTGGGTTTGTTATTCGATAATCAATATCAAACTGTCTTTAACGCCGGTAACTTTGGCAGTATCACCTTTTTTAAGAGGCTTTTCACTGTAAGCAAGCCAAAAAGTATCACCGATTTTAACTTTAGTATTATTATCTTCGACATCTTGGGCAATCGTAACGATTGAGCCGACGTGTTGTTCGGCCGAATTATTTAAATTGCGGTATTCTTTCGGTGTTTCGGTTTTTTTCATAATTACACGATATGCAAACCACCCGATGACGGCAAAGACGGCTGAAAATAAAGCAAACCAAATAAGTTGCGTCGTGACAGCCATTGAAGTAAAGCACATCAAAATACTCATGGCAAAGCCGGCAAACCCGAACCAGATGAGGTAAACACCCGGAACCACAAGTTCTAAGGCAGATAATACCAAGCCGACAATCAGCCAATTGGTAACCGGAGAATCAAACATTTTTATTGCTCCTTAGTTGTTTTGTGGGGTGTTTTTTTCATGGTGTCTTTAACCAGCTCCGAAATTCCGGCTACCGTGCTCATAACCTGGGCGGTATCAACCGGCAGCATCAACAATTTTTCATTCGGTGAAGTAACAATACCTTGCAGTGCCTCAATGTATTTTTGCCCCAAGAAGTAAGACAAAGCGCTCGGATTGCCTTTGGCGATGGCATCGGATACGAGTTTTGTGGCAGCGGCTTCGGCTTGTGCGGCACGCTCGCGCGCTTCAGCTTCACGGAAGGCTGCTTCTTTGCGGCCTTCTGCCTCCAAAATGACGGCTTGTTTTTGACCTTCGGCCTGCAAAATTTCGGCTTGTCTTAAACCTTCGGCTTCCAAAATGTTGGCACGTTTGTCGCGTTCTGCTTTCATTTGGCGCGCCATGGAGTCAATCAAATCGCTCGGCGGGGTAATGTCTTTAATTTCAACACGGGTTACCTTAACGCCCCAAGGAACGGTTGCAACATCGACGACGTCCAATAATCTTTGGTTGATGATATTACGTTGTGATAAGAGTTCATCGATTTCCATGCTGCCGATAACCGTACGGATGTTGGTCATGACAAGGTTCATAATGGCATAGTCCAGATTTTCAACCTGATAAGCGGCATTAACGGTATCTTGGATTTGGTAAAACAGCACGCCGTTAACCTTGACCATAGCGTTATCTTTGGTAATAACTTCTTGCGAAGAAACCTGTAAAACCTGTTCCTTGCGGTTAATACGGGCGCCGATAGTTTCAAAAATCGGAATTAAAATATGAAATCCCGGTTTTAACAGACGGGTATATTTACCGAAGTTTTCAACCGTGTATTCATAGCCCTGACGGACAATAACTGCCGAATTAATCAACAATACGATAACCAAAACTAAAAGTGCGATAGCAACGGCTTCCATTTTTATAATCCTTTCATAATAGTTATAACTGCTATAAATGTACTATTTTTTTAGAAATAATCAATAAAAAAATCCCTCGCGCGGGCGAGGGATTTATCAACATTTGCTGAACCTAGGCGGTGTAATCTTTGTTCATGGCAGCGAGTTGGGCTACAGAGATTTCTTTGATTTTCGGATCCGGAGCAATTGTATTTTGCGTTACCGGTTGCGGTGCTGTAGTTGCGCCGGCGTTCTGGCCACTCATTTCTTTATTAATCATTGACTGCAGAGTTTTCTTATCTCCCATGGTTGTGCGCGCGGACGATACCCGTTCATAAACGCCGTTTTCGTTACGTTGAGATTCGACAATGAACTTTTTACCTGTATCACCGTCACGGACAATCTCATATTTTTTATTGCCGACTGTTGCCGCACGCAAGATTTTATCATCTTTTACGCCGTTAGCATCACCGACAGTGTTGGATTCAACCTGGTGGCTGCGGAATTTTGTCGTTGTATAAGATTGACCTGTTTCTCTATCGGTATGTCTATCAATTTTTTGCGAGTATGTATCTTCCTCGGTTCTGATTTTACGACGAAGTTTTGTAATCGTTTCCTCGTTAGTTTCTTTAATCGAAGCATGTTGTTTGACATCGATGGTTGAACCGTCTTGTTTCTGAATGGAGAATTTAGCATGATAATTGTCGCCAAGTTCGGCATTGCGGCTGATATCGGCATTAACAGCTGCAATGACACGCTCGTCGTAGGCTGTATTTGCCTCTCCTTCGGCTTGTGACGGCAATTTAGCCGTTCCGCCTTCAAACAGCTGATCTGTACCTTTAACAGCCGTATCGGTATGATGTATGCCCACACCTTTTGTATCGCTGATAAATAAACCTTGACGCTGGTCAAAACTATAAGAAACTTCATCGGCTTTTACGGTTTCCGGTGTCGGTGTCGTCGGTGTTGTCGGTGTCGTCGGTGTTGTCGGCGTTGTCGGCGTTGTCGGCGTTGTATCTGTATTACCATTGCCGTTACCTGCCTGTCCGAGGATTTTTCCGCCGTGGCCGTGACCGTGGAATTCATATTTTTGATTTATGATTCTTTCGGTTTCCGGATCAAGCTTAGCTGCATCTCTGAGCTTTTGCTTAGCTTCTTCCAAATCGAAAGGTTTGCTCGATGAACCCGATGATTGGTTCTCTACTTCCGGCTCGTTAGGTGTTTCCGGTGCAGGTACATCATCTTTACCCTTAAATAATCCTTTAACCCAATCACCTATTTTTTCTTTGGTCTCATCCGGTAAAGCGTATGTTACGGCTGCCGCTACACCGGTTACGGCCAATGCTGCACCGGCTACAAGTAATTTCTTTTTGTTTTTACTGCTCTTATCTTTGAGAAAAGCTTTCCCGCTATGGAAGAATTTTGCTGTGTTTGTTGCCATATTGACTGCCATATTGGCGGCTGATTTGAAACCAGGAATGTACGATAAGCCTGTTACGTTGCCGACAGTGGCAAGGGTCATGGTGATGCTCGTGCGGGCAATCGAGCCGATTAAGTTAATGCGCTTGTCGGCATTTTCTTCTTTTTTAAGATATTTAATAAAGTTTTTGAAGCCTTTTTCGCCGGTTTCTGCCTGGAATTCTTTATAGGCTTTTTTGCAGGCATTGAAAGTGTTGTAAGCCGAATATGCGGCTAAGCCGTTAACGCCGGCAACCATACCTATAGCCATACCTAAGGCTGCCTTAGAACCGCCTAATGCAAGGCATTTGCTGGCGGTATAGAGCTTAGGGTGTTTATCGGCAAATTCTTTTAATAGACTCTTGGTCTCATTTGTTACGTCTTTAGCACCGGTTACACGCGCCGTACGGGAGGCGAGTGCATCAATTTCTCTGGCATAGGTAACTTGCGTTGCTTCGGTGGCTATATCTATTTTTCGCTGACACCGTTTATTGAATTCGTCATAGATTTGCTTTTCTTCATCCGTCAGCGGTTGATTATCTATGTTCTTGGCGTGTATAGCTGCCAGTTTTCTCGCTTTTTCCGGATCTTCCAAAGCCATTTCTTCGGAAGCTAGCACCGATGTAACGGTAGCTATATCCGCATCGGCATATTTCTTTAAGTAGTCTTCGCGGATTTTGATGAGAGCTTCGTATTTTTTCTTTTCTTCATCGTTGTCAAGCAGACCTTTATCGCCACTGATTTTAAGAGCGGCAATTTCTTCATCGGATAGTCCGGTTTCCGCTTTGAATTTATTGGCGGCACCTTGATTTATAATTTCAGTACGGACGTTTTCGGCAAATTGTTCGTGCAAATCAATTATCTCTTGACCGATAACTTCTTGGGCATTTTCTCCCGGTGTCTGATTTTTTAATTTTTGGGCAGCCAAATGCGATAATAAATCTAAAGTTTCTTTATTATCATCGTTTATTTTATCACTTAAAAATTCTTTTGATTCTTGAAGCCACGCTTTCTCATTTTTATCCATCTCATCCGGATTAAAATCATCAAAGAGGCTGATGTCGTTCAAATTATCAAATTCAGCCAGAGCTTTTTCGATTTGCGGCTCGAGTTTTGCAAGCTTCTCTTTTTCTTCGTTGGTTAAATCAGGTGAGTTGGATGCAATTTCGCAATAATCTTTTAAGGCTACAGCATTGTCAATCGAAACAGCCTCCGGAGAAGAAAGTTTCAGAGCTTCTTTTGCCATAGCTTCCAAGTATTCTTTTTCTTCAAGCTCCTCAGGTGTGGCTGAATCACCTTTTTCGCTTAATTCTTTGTGACGAGCGGCAACGGAGTAAGATGGCTGTGTAATAAAGTCGGTAAAAGTTTTTGGCTTGTCGGCTGCAGGTTGTTCCGATTCTGCCGTTTTATTTTCGTCAGCAGAAGCTTCAGGGGAGGCGCTTTCGGATGCATCACGGGTTTCCGTCGGTTCGGCGGTAGTTTGAAGCTTGTTTAATTTGTCGGAAATGCGCTCGCTTAAAACAGTTCTGTAAGGAGAATTGGAAGCTAAATTTTCAACAGATGCCTGCAGATTTTTCAGACTGCTTTCGTCCAGACTGTCTAAAGCGGTTGTGCTTTCGGCCAGCTCTTTCATAAAAGCATTGTCTTCTGCCGGCAGGGGTTTGTTTTGTTCGACAATCTCTTTAAGTTTTGCACTAAATTCTGTATTCTCAGCCATTTTTTTTCTCCGCGAAAAAGTTATATTTTCTGTCAGTATATATCAAAAAAATTATATAATCAAGTAAAAATGACAAAAATATTTTTTTATGTATAAATATTTGTCAATTTTGCGATATCGCATTTTTTTACTATACATTTTTTATTTCTATGCTATAACACCTTATTGGTTTAAGATATATTAACAGGTTTGAACATGGTAAATCTGAAAAAAGTATTCGGTTATTTTCTGGTGTGTAATTTTATGCTGTGGAGTGTGATTCCGCTTTTGCGCATCAGTTTGCCTATGGATACACAGGAGGCAATGGTCTGGGGAAAATATTGCCTTTGGGGAACGACAAAACATCCTCCTTTTTCAGGGTGGATAGCGTATCCGTTTTGGCAATTGTTCGGACACTGGGACGGTGCAATGTATATTTTGAGCCAGCTTTTTGTTCTGCTCGGGGTTTTGTATATTTATAAGCTGGCACGCTGTTTTTTAGATGAAAATCATGCGATTTTGGCAGCTTTATTGCAATTCGGCATTATTTATTACGGCTTTTCCAGTGTGGAATTTAATGTAAATGTTGTTTCTTTGGCACTTTGGCCGATGTGTGCTTATTATTTTTGGCAAGCCTACAAACAAGATAAGTGGCTTGACTGGTTTTTGTTCGGAATTTTAGTCGGTTTGAATTTGCTCAATAAGTATGTCGGCGGCGTACTTTTAATAGCGTTCGGGCTTTTTGTTATTTTGGATAAAAATCTTGTAAAATTAATCAAAAATATTAAAGTTTACTTTGCGATAATCATCGCCTTAAAAATTATTTCTCCGCATATATGGTGGCTGTGGCAGAGTGATTTTGAAACTTTGAATTATATCTCCGGACGCAGTCATGGCGGCAACATAGTTTCGTTTTGGCGGCATTTGGTATATCCGCTTAAATTTTTTGGAGCACAGCTGTTGTTTGCCGCACCGGCATTGTTGACTTATGCGTGGTTTGAACGAAAATACGGCTTAATCAAAATTTTTCAAAATCCGGCGCAAATTAAAAACCTCTTCTGGTTAGAGTGTGATCGGCAGCGGTCGGTTTCGTTGTTTATTTTGTGTATGGCTGTTATACCGGTTGTTGTCTTTACATCTGTTTGTTTTATCAGTGGTAATGCGGCAAAAAGTATGTGGGGTTTCCCGTGTTTATTTATGTGGGGTACGGCATTGTTCTATTTTATGCCGATTGAAACTGATGCAAAATCGGCTCATCAATTTATCAAAGTTATGTTCGGTTGGAGTGTTTTGTTTGCCGTTGCTTATGCTGCACAGTGCTTGTTGACAACTTCTTTGAGATTTCAAACACATACAGATGAAGTCGTCCGAATGCTTGAGCAAAAATGGCAGGAAAAAGAGCATACGCCTTTCGAATACGCGGGAGGTAATATCTGGTATGCCGATTTGATCGCACTTTATGCAAAAGGCAATGTTAAGCCGATGATTTGGCTGAATCCGAAAAATAATCCGTGGTTTGACGAAGATGATTTTAAGCAAAAGGGGGCTTTGGTGTTGGCCGAACGTGAAGATGAGTATAAGGTATATATGAAACAATTTCCGCATAAGGTAACACCGCCGCAGACGATTAAACTTGAATTAAAAAATTATTTTGGTAAAACCAAAGTAAAGGAAATTTTCTTTGGTTTCTATTCAGACAGGGAGAATTAATATGCCGAATAAATTGGTGAGTATCGTTATTTCCGCCTATAATGAACAGGATAACGTCGGCGAACTTTACAAACAGCTGAAAAAATGTACCCAGAAAATAGCCGATGTCGGTTTCGAATTCATTTATGTCGATGACGGCAGTACCGATAAGACACTGACTAATTGTCAGAAATTGCAAAAGAAAGATAAACAGGTGAAAATTGTTGAGCTGAAACGTAACTTCGGACATGAAATTGCGATGACCGCCGGCATGGATTATGCTAATGGTGATGCCGTTATTTTTATGGATGCCGATTTACAGCATCCGCCGGTTTATATTCCGCAAATGATAAAGCTGTGGCAAGAAGGTAATGAGATTGTTCTGACCAAACGTGTCGACAATAAAGAAACATCTGCTTTGTACAAGTGGTGTGCTAAAACATTCTATTATATTTTGAATTTGCTTTCTGATACGCCGGTTATGGCCGGTGCACCGGATTTTCGATTGATTGACCGTAAATATGTTGACTTTTTAAAAGGATTTAACGAGCAAGATCGGCTTTTCCGCGGACTTTTGAGCTGGATTATGCCGCACAATAAAGTCGCTGTGATTGATTTTGTGGCGCCGGAGCGCTTTAGTGGTACTTCAAAATATAATTTTATCAAATCGCTGCGTTTGGCCATGGACAGCATTATGCAGTTTTCGGTTTTACCGCTGCGGTTAGCTACGGTTGTCGGTTTGTTGGCGGCCGTATTTGCTCTTTTGATGGGGATGTATGTGTTTATTGAGCATTTCTTTTTGCACAATCCGACACCGGGCTATGCAACCATTATGGTTACGGTGGTTTTTTTAGGTGCGGTTCAGCTTATCTGTTTGGGAATTATCGGCGAATATATCGGCAAAATTCATATGGAAGTTAAAAAGCGTCCGCTCTATATGGCTGATTATCTCGAGCAAAAGGATAAGCGTGATGCTTAAAAAAATTTTTAATGCCGATGATTTCGGAATTAGTCCAGGGGTTAATACCGCAATTTGTAAAGCGCATAAAGAGGGAATCTTAAACAGTGCCAGTTTGATGATTAATCAAAAATATGCCGGGGAAGCGGTGGCAGAAGCCAAAGAAATGCCGGCATTGGAAATCGGTTTGCACTTAAATTTAACCAACGAAGTTCCGGTGGCGAATCCGACACAAATTCCGTTATTGATTAACAGTGACGGTAAGCTTAAAAACGGTTTTGTGAATTTATTAATACTATCGTTGATTAAATCAAAAGAATTATCTCGACAGGTTGAAATCGAAATGCGGGCCCAAATCGAAAAATATAAAGCGACGGGATTGCCGCTGAAACATATTGACGGGCATCGGCATGTGCACTTAATACCGGTTATTTTTACGGTTTTACTTAAACTGGCAAAGGAGTACGATATTCCGCGTATTCGAACCATGAACGAAAATATTCTTTATACGGTTAAGTATAACAAAGATAATCTGAAGAAAAATTGGTTTTCGCACTTGATGGACGGCAGTATTATAAAATACATATTACTTCGGGTCTTAACGTGGTGGAATAAGTATCCGTCGGATACCTATTTTTATACGATGCTTTGGACCTGCAAAATTTCTAAAGATTTATTTCACAATGTTAAGGTTCCGGCAAAATTCAAGGCGGTGGAAGTGATGATGCATCCCGGTATGCCGGAAATTGATAAACAAAATCTTGACGACGTGTGGGATAATAATATATTATCGGCTTATCGAACGGTTGAATTGGAAACGCTGTTGGATAAAAATGTGCCGAACGGTATTGATAATTGAGGGCTGATAATTATGATTAAGTTGATTATTAAAATTTATAAATGGGCAGAAAGTATATGGTTTCCGCTTCCTGAAAAATTGCGCTATCTGTTGGTCGGCGGTTTTAATACGGTTGTCTCTTACACGTTGCTTAATCTCTTAGATTGGTTGTTTGGCCGAGCTAATATAGCTGCCGGTTGGGGGTATCGACCGGAAGTGGTTGCCAATGCAGCTTTAATTATTCAATATTTAATGACAATTAATTTGTCGGTGTTTACGATGCGCTACTATGTTTTCCAAAGTCACGGAAATTGGAAACATGAATTTGCCAAAGCTTGGTCGGTTTATATCTTTATTTATTTGATTAACGCACCGATTTTAACCCTTTTAATGGTTGTTTTCGGCTTAAAAACGTGGGCCGCGCAGGCAATCTATTTGATTTTTTCGACCATCATCACATTTATTTTGCATAAGTACTATTCTTTTCGTAAAAAAGAAGATGCTTAAAGACTAGGTACGCTGTGTATCGGTTTTTAAATTTGATAAAGAGTAACTTCCCGCAGATTGAATAACGGCGGTTAACAATCGGCGATTGGTTTCTGCGCTGCCCCGAGACAAAGAATCAGCTAATTTAACGGCATCTTTACCCTTTACTTCCGAGAATTTGATTTCTTCATCAAATACGGTCGGATTGAGCGCAAAATTTACTTGTTCGCTTTGAGCCTGACTGTTGCGCAAAACGGCTATTTTGCCGGCAATAGCCTTAAGGTGTTCGACTTCGCGCATAATTGCCGCCGGAACTTTGCTCAAATCATCGGTTATTTTGGTTTTAACCAACATACCTTGGTTATCGGTTTGTTCTTGCACATAAGTAAAAGAGCCGTCATTATGCAAATCAAGCTGTCCGTCAAAGTCGCGATCGACCAAGGTCGTGACGCGGGCCTTTTTTCCGGTTATAGCGGTTAGAGGTGTGTTTTTGTATTCGACAATCGTTACGGCTTCAAATTCTTTTTTCTTTAAGTGGCACTGAATACGGCCTTTTTTCAAATTATATTCGATTTTTAACTTTTGGCGATATGCCGTATCATCAATTGCTTCGGTTTTATTTATTTCGTCGCTTGAGATTTCTATATTAGTCAGATTGCTGTTTTGCGTGATAAAGCCTTCATCTTCATAAAATACGGCTTCACGGCTTAAAAGCAGACGTTGGCCTTTACCTTTAATATTGCGCTTGAGTACAAGGCTATTTTCACTTTCAAATTTCTCGCCGTGATCTTTATCAACGTTTGTTGTGTAATCTGTATATTCGCGGTCGTACGCACCGGACACGGCATGAATTCGGCGGGTTTTGGTTTTTGAACCGTGATTTGTCGGTGTGACATCAATATTGTTATGGATAACGGTGACGGTGTCGGCTTCTTGTTTCAGTTCAACGGCGGTTGAATTGTCTTTGGAACCGGCGTTAATCAGTAAGCGAAATTTACCCTCGGCATTTTGTTTGATGTCGGCCGAACGAACGGCCTTTTCTGCCGGAATAAAAAATTCGGCATGCAGTAAGTCGTCATAAAACTGATGGGCTTCGGTGCCGGTTAACGGTGTGCGATCGCCGTTATATATTTTATCACCGTCAACGATAAATATTTGACCGTCTGTACGCCGAATGGTAAAATCCGTATCGTTGTCCGCTATTAATGAGCCGTCCGACAATTCATAAGAGTGAGCCATCGTTTTTCTCCACACCGCAATTAATTCAATAGATTGTATCATAGCACTTTTTTGCAAAATTTAAATAAAAAAATGCTTGCAAAAATTATTTTCTGTGTTATACAAAACTGACGCTTTACGGGAAGCTTGGCTTTCTTGAAGCGTATTTGTATTAATAATAAATTTGTGGAGGATCCGCCATGATCTTACCACAAACCCTGTAAATGAGGTATAAAATGGCTAAATCTAAAAAGAAAATTTTAGGCCTTATCAAGTTGCAAATTGCAGCCGGTAAAGCCAACCCGTCTCCGCCGGTAGGTCCGGCCTTGGGTCAAAAAGGTCTTAACATTATGGAATTTTGTAAGGCTTTTAACGCTCAAACTCAAAAAATGGAACCGGGTGTTCCTGTTCCGGTTATCATCACGGCTTATGATGATAAGAGCTTTACTTTCATTACTAAATTACCGCCTGTGTCTTATTTGATTAAGAAAGCAGCCGGCGTTCAGTCCGCTTCTAAAGAACCGGGCAAAAAAGAAGCCGGTAAAATCACTATGGCTCAGGTTAAAGAAATTGCAACCACCAAATTACCGGATTTGAACTGCTCAACAGTTGAATCTGCTATGAATATGGTTAAAGGTCAAGCTGTTTCTATGGGTATTAAGGTTACGGAGTAAGTCGATGAGCGGAAAAAGATTAGTAAATGCATACAAAAATCTTGACAAGAATCAAGCATACAGCCTCAAAGAAGCTGTGAAGATTGTTAAAGAAAATGCTACTGCAAAATTTGATGAAACTATCGATTTAGCAATTAATTTGGGTGTTGATCCGAAACACGCCGATCAAATGATCCGCGGTGTTTGCCAATTACCGCATGGTAATGGTAAAACCGTTCGCGTTGCCGTTTTTGCTCGTGATGAAAAAGCTGAAGAAGCTAAAGCTGCCGGTGCAGATGTTATCGGTGCCGAAAACTTGGTTGATTCTATTTTGGCCGGCAAAATCGACTTCGACAGATGTATTGCTACGCCTGATATGATGGGCTTGGCCGGTCGTGTTGCGCGCGTTTTGGGCCCGAAAGGCTTAATGCCGAATCCGAAGCTCGGTACGGTTACAACCGATGTTGCTACCGCCGTTAAGAATGCCAAAGCAGGTGAAGTTCAATATCGTGTCGAAAAGAATGGTATTGTTCACGCCGGTGTTGCCAAAGCATCTTTCTCGGATGACCAAATTTATGACAATGCTAAATTGTTTATCGAAACAATTATGAAGGCTCGCCCGACCGCATTCAAAGGTACTTATCTGAAGAAAATTTCTATGAGTTCCACGATGGGAGTAGGGGTTAAAGTCGACTCTTCTAATCTGTAAAAACTCGTCTAACGGGTTACTACTTGTTCGCCGACTGTCTTATGTACTATTTGTTGTACACCGCGACAGTCGGCGAACTGCGTATTAACCGCGTTATCCGAGTTTTTTTTGATTCTGTGCCGGTTGTCTTATGTACTATTTGTTGTACACCGCGCAAAAGGACGAACTTGCGTATTAACCGCGTTATTCGAGTTTTTTTGCTTAATTGTCATTCTTGCCGAGCACGGCGAAGGCGAGAATCTCGGCCGAATCATTTTTTAAACAGCCGGGATCCTCAGACTTGCATCCAAGGATGACAATTATAAAAATCGCGTCCAAGGATGACAATTATAAAAATCATGTCTGATGATGATTGTTATTGTTGAGCTTTTAATGCCGTGCCGGTAGGCTTTTGTACACGGCGCAAAAGGACGAACTTGCGTATTAACCGCGTTATCCGAGCACAAAAAAAAACTCCGTTGAAACGGAGTTTTTTGCAAATACGGATTGTCTAATCCAAAATCATGTATTCGATTTTATCGGTATACGGCTTAATAATTTGGATTTTGTTGCCGTAAATATTAATGACTTTTTGTGATGCAGGATAGGTAAAGCGTTGAGCCTGTCCGCCGTTTTCGGATGTGATATAGATAAATGCCATTTCATCATCACGCAAGCCGTCATATTTGATTTCAAAATTAAATTTAGGTGCCTCAGATGTTTGTTTAACGCCCGATATTTTATTGACACGGGCATTTTTAGGTGTCACAAGATTAGGTCTTTTAGGTAATACCAACTCATCTCTGTAAATGCGGCAAACCAGATGCAAAAAACGTCCTGTTTCATCAATCATCACGATTCTGCCGTCTTGATACGGATCAAACAATAAATAATAGAGACCTTCCATTTTAACTTCACCGATAGGTTCTAATTCGTTGTCACTTGTTAAAACCAGCTCGCTGTTGACACCGTAGAATGTTGTTTTTTGCTCAGGTACATAGCGCGGACTGTTATGATGCACCGTAACGGTAAATGTTTCCGAATCTATCATTCTTTGTCCGAGGTTTGCTGAAACAACCACATTATGCTTATACTCACGGGTAGCTATTTCTTCACGTTCTTTATTGCCGTCATATTTCCAACCATTGCCGTTGTAAAAATTGATGGGAAAGGATTTATATGAGCGAATGTTGTTAAGCCAATAGTTTTTATTATCCCGTTCTACAAGAGAGTGCAGTGCTCTTGAAATGTTATTCGTGGCATTAACGGCACCATCTCTGACGTTTTCGGAAAATTCGTTAATCTGAGCCTTCGCGTTTTCACCCCAGTCACTTCGGCTCTCACTGGCTAAGCACACAAGGATAAGGGATAAAACTGAAATAAATATCTTGTTCATGTGATACTCTTCTTTTGTTTATGTACATATACAACTTACACTATAAATGACAGTTGGTAAAAAAAGTCATAACAAAATAAAATATTTTTCTTACCATTTATCTCTGATCTGAGGAATAGCATCTTTCCACATATGGTCTTGCGGAAAACTTTGTCCGTTCCATGCTTTTTTTTGTGTCCAGTCTTCTGCAGGGGCTTGCCAAAAACTATGCGTTTCAGGTAGTCCGAGCGGCAATAATATGAGTGAGGCCATATATAGACTGCCTGTGTTGGTATAGAAATCGGCAATTTCCGGTTGATGGCCGTAAAATCCAAGTTTCAGGTACCCTTTTTCAGTAAAATTATCATCAGTATCAAACATCCGGTGCAAAACAGCAGTCAGTGCTGCTCGTACTTGACCATTCGGTAACTCGTTCGGTAGTTGTTCATTCAAAGCCAAAAGAGCTAATGGTTGCATAACTGCCGTACGATAAGTAATAGAACGTCCAACTGGAGGAAAAGTTCCTTCAGGCGAGATTAAACGTTCGAGAATGATTGAATATCTTTGTGCACGATAGAGTTCACGCTTGTAATATGCCGAGTAATCTATGCGGGTATAGATATGTTTTTGTTCGGCTGTATGTAAAATTTCTAAATACATCGGGTGAAATACATAGCTAGTGTAGTAATCAAATGCAAAATCCGGCCCATCAGAAAACCAACCATCTCCGATATACCATTCTTCTGTTTTGCGAATTGCCGTATTAAGACGAAATAAATCACATGGATGATCGGCCTTTGCTAAAAAGGCCTCGATAATTCCGGAAAACAGGTACCAGTTTGTATATGGAGGATCAATATTGCGTGTTGCCTTGAATTTTTCAATATAACGCTGTTTAGTTGTATTATCCAATGGTTGCCACAAGGTATCATAAGAACGTAAAAAACTTTCAGCTATATAAGCTGCTTCAACAAGTATTTGCCCGTTTTTACCCCATAGTAAGTAGTCAGGATTTTGGGGATCCACAGCATTTTTATAGCTTAATAACGCCCATTCACGCAACTGTCGGCGTTTTATACCTTCATCTGAAGTATCGTCAGGTAAGGATAACCATGGAGAAATACCCGCCATTAAGCGTGCAAAACCTTCAGCGTAACCGATTTCATGCGGACGGTTAAACGTTGTACTGACATCAATAGGCATATTCTGTTTTAATTGGCCTTTACTCATATTTTCTAGGATAGGGCGTGATAATTTGTAAGCAAAATTTACCCAATATTCACGATCAGATTTTACTTGTGCAGAGACATTTGAATAAAAGCAACAAGTAATTACAACTATTTGAAAAAAAAGTTTTAAATCAATCATTATAAACTCTATTTTAATGTTTAAGTCTTATATATTCTATATGAAACTGTATACGGAATCAAGAAGGAATATGAAAGAAATGAGTGCTAATACCGGAAGTTGTAAAATTGTTAAATTTGAACCATGTACTGAAGTTAATGAACGATTGCAGGAATTTGCCGAAGATTTTTTTGAGGTTGTGACCAATGATTATACCGATGACAGATTGGAACAGCTTGTCGGTTATATGCGCCATGATGTTCAAGAAAGCGCTTTGGAAAAGGCCGCCGCAGAAAACGGTATCGAATTGCCGCCGTATGAAGTCGAAATACTCAGCAGTCAGGATTGGCTGGCCGATAATGTTATTGAATTTGCGCCGGTTGATGTTGCCGAATTTTTGGTTTACGGTATTCATGAAAAAAATATAGATACCAAAGGTAAAATCGGTATTAAAGTTTATGCCGCGACCGCTTTCGGTTCGGAACATCAAACGACTAAATGCTGTTTGCAGGGGATTTCAGATATTCATAAACAGATAGATTTTACGCCGCGCGTTTTAGATGTCGGAACGGGCTCGGGAATTTTGTCGCTGGCAGCGGCCAAAATATGGCCTGCGGCTAAAATTGTTGCGGTAGATATTGATGACGAGTCTGTGGCGGTTACAAAACAAAATGCCGCCGATAATGGTGTCGAAGCGCAAATTACGGCGGTTTACAGCGATGGCTACCAATCAAAAACGGTTCAAGACAATGCCCCTTATGACATTATTTTAGCCAATATTTTAGCGCGTCCTTTGATTGCAATGGCTGAAGATATGGCTAAATATCTGAAAGAGGGCGGTTATGCCGTTATATCCGGCTTTATAGAAGATCAGGTTGATTGGGTTATCGAAGCACATGAAAAATTTGGTTTGCGCTTGGAAAAAGTATATGAAGCCGATAATTGGCGCGCGGCATTATTAAAAAAGGCAAAATAATATGACATTGGATGAAATTCGCAATAAAATGAAACAATGCGGTTTAGGGGCTTATGTTATCAGTCACGGCAACCGCTTTATCGGGCAGGATATTTTGCCGAGCGAACATAAAATTAAAAACGTTTGCGGTTTTTCGGGGTCGGCCGGTATATTAGCCGTAACGTCCGATAATGCTTATTTGCTTGTGGACGGTCGCTATGAATTGCAAGCACGCCGGCAGGTTAACGTTAATGAAATTACCGTTGTTGATAAAATGCCGCGATTTAAAAATGTTTGCGACTTATTGCAAGAAAAGGGAATTTCCGATATCGGGTATGATGCATGGTGTCATCCGATTGTCGAGATGGAATTTTTGAAGCGCCGGTATCGTGATATCCGGTTTGTTGATGCCGGAGATTGGCTGCACTCAGACAGTGTCGGACCGGTTACGGCAATGAGGCGCGATGTGCAATTTGCCGGAAAAAGCCGTGAAGAAAAATGCAAACTTGTTGCCGATATGCTTTTGGAAAAACAAAGTGATTATTATTTATTTACTTCGGCTGACAGTGTGTCGTGGCTGTTGAATTTGTATGCGCGTGATTTACCATGTTCGCCGGTTGTAAGGGCTTATGCCTTGATTTCGCTTAAAGGTGATGTAATATTGTTCTCCGATCGGTTACAAGCGGATTTACCGGTAAAACCTTGGAACAAATTAGCCGATACATTATCGGGATTAAAAGACGCAAAAATACTTTATGACGGGCATACCACTCCCGAAAAGATTAAACTGCTGCTGAGCGATGAAGTATCTTTTAACAAAGCTCCGGATATTTGTCAGGAATTGAAGGCGATTAAAAATGATGTCGAACTGCAAGGTATGATTAATTGTCATATTCGTGATGGTGTTGCTCTGGTTAATTTGTTCTGTTGGCTCGAAAAACAACCGCACGGGTTAACGGAGTTGGATATTGTAAAAAAACTTCATGCGTTGCGAGCCGAACAAGAATATTTCTTTTCAGAAAGTTTTGAAACAATTGCAGCGGCCGGTGAAAACGGAGCAATTGTCCACTATCAGCCGACACATGAAACCAATACGCTACTGCCGGAAAACGGCTTGTTGTTGCTTGACAGCGGCGGGCAGTATTTAGACGGTACGACCGATGTCACACGAACCATTGCTCTCGGAACGCCGACTACGGAAATGATTAAAGATTTTACCACTGTTCTTAAAGCACATATTGCCTTGGCTCAGGTCAGATTTCCCGTCGGAACGGCCGGTATAAAGCTTGATGTTATCGCGCGCGCCAATTTATGGCAAAACGGCGAAGATTATAAACACGGAACCGGTCACGGTGTGGCTTGCTTCGGAAATGTGCATGAAGGACCGATCAGTATTTCTGTCGGCAGTTCAGAATATGGGTT
Organism: Alphaproteobacteria bacterium; assembly: GCA_017635595.1. Lineage (GTDB taxonomy): Bacteria > Pseudomonadota > Alphaproteobacteria > RF32 > CAG-239 > RUG410. Next base: position 12,069 of record JAGBLF010000020.1, on the reverse strand, counting down.
CAGATCGAATATGGTATGTTCAAATGAACCAGGTGTTTATAAGGAAGGCAAATATGGTATTCGTATAGAAAATCTGCAGTACACGACTATCGTGAAGGATGTTGAATCCGCCGAATTTTTGAAATTCTGTTATCTGACCAAAGTGCCTATTGATAAAAAACTAATCGATAAATATATGCTTGGTGCGGGGGAACGGGAGTGGTTAAATTCCTATCATCAAGATGTGTATAACACTTTAACTCCTTATCTTAGCAGTGAAGCAAAATTATGGTTGGAAAAGGCCTGTTCCCCTCTCTGATGTTTTTTGAGGGGCGGATATGTTTAAGCAAATATTTTTAATCGTTTGGGCCGTACTGCTGTCAAATAACGTGCAGGCGCAATATGTTGATTTATCGGGTACTAATTCTTTTATTCAAAAATATGTCGAGGAAAGCCCTGAAAATTGGAATAAATCCGTATTGTTCGTTTTTTACGACGGTAATAATTATTGCGGATCTTGTCCGAAAGCCATCGAGATGATTTATGATTTGTATGCCAGAGAGTTTATTACGGTTTTAAATATTTTTGAAATAGACTATTCTGAGCGCAGCGAATTTACCATGCAACTTGATTATAATTTGACTCAGCCGCTGTCGTTGGTGGTGGTTAGAATTAATGACGGTTTAAGCCAAGGTTATTATAAAATCGATAATCCGCAAGATTGGATAGATAATCCGTCTTATTTTAATGCAAAAATCACAAATTCCATAAATGACTTTCTTTTACAATAAAATGTTATCTAATTTTTTACTAATTCACTGTTATAGTGTCAAAACAGTGAATTGGGAAAAATTTGGAAATGAACCGAAAAATTAACTATATATCCAGAATCAAAGATGAATTCGATTTTGTTTTATGCGGTGTCAACGGGGTCTTGTTGCGTGGCGGTACCGTTGTCGGTTCATGTATCGATACTTTAATTAAAATGTATCAGAGCGGCAAAAAAATTGCACTGGTTTCAAATACGGGTATGCGCGTACGTGACTTGTATTATTTTTTGAAACAAAGAGATATTCCGATGAATATTTTTTATGCCATGATTACGGCTGGCGAAATTGCTCATTTTTATTTGAAAAATCATAAGAATTTAGGCAAAACGTATTACAATCTGTCCGGTTGTCCGTCGCATGCCGTTGACGGTCTGCCGTATCGCATGGCCGAAAGTATGGTAATGGCTGATTTTGTCGTGGCCGAAACATCGGCAGAAGGTGTTGATATGGCTGAAATCTTTCCGGTTTTGGAACAAGCTTTGCATTTGAATTTACCAATGCTCTGTATAGGTAATAATACTTCGGTTGTTCATGAAGACGGCGTACGTGCGAGTGTGGGGGCCGTTGCCGAAAAATATGCTTTGTTGGGTGGAAAAATTATTCCGTTCGGCAAACCGGACGTTCGAATTGCTTCTTATCTGACCGAGAATATTAGCGGATTGCAGAAAAAGCGGTGCTTGGTTATAGGTGACTGTATGTCAACGGATATGCGTATGGGAAATGCCTTTGGAGCGCAAACGCTGTTTTTAACGAACGGTGTTCATCTGCTAGTCGGTGATGTGGCTCAGCAACTGACCGAGTTGGCCGATAACTATGGTTTGAATATAGATTATTATGCGGAGGAACTGGTATGGTAGGAGATAAGCTCAGCAAAACAATGTTTCTGGTGTTGGGGTGGGTTGCCATTGCCGGTGTACTGAAACTTAATGTGGTTGAAACCAGTTGGCATCGTTATCACAAAGCAGTTGAAGCCAAAAGGCCATATTATCAGGATGTTGTTACCGAAACGGAAGTGCGCGGTATTATAAAATATTGGCCGCGATTTGTGCAACAGCCTTTTGCTAAAGATTTAATGGTTTCTTCTCATGCGGACAGCATACAGAATAGTATGAATTGGCACGCTAAATACTGGTTTATCAGAATTTGCTGGGATGCAAATCGGTTCTTTTATGTACAACAACGTGTGGTTTCGCTTTTGCAATATCTGCAAGTCAGACGCACAGCTTTGGCCGTTATTAAGCAGATTGAAGCGCGTCGAAATGATGTAACATCGCTTGAAATGATTAAAATGCAACAAAAGCGTATGGCGCAGGAAACTTTCAGTAAGGCCGAAATAGCAATCGTCGAAAAGTATGAAGAATCCTTAAAAAAAATATTTAAGGATGTGCGCTGATCAGAGCGTTTTATATCAGAAATTATCTGTGTTGTCGTAAAATTTTTATTCAATTATTAATAAAATTATAACTTTAAAACTTTATCTTTGTAATAATTGAAACAGGTGAAAAATGAAAATTGAAGATGTTAAAGACACCATAATCAATGCTGACAGTATTGATATAATGAATCAACTGGAAGAAAATTCGGTTGATGTTATTTTTGCGGATCCGCCGTATAATATGCAGTTGGGGGATGTTTTGTTGCGCCCGGATAACACGGTGGTCAACGGTGTTGATGAAGAATGGGACAGTTTTGAGAGTTTGGCCGCTTATGATGAATATACTAAAAAATGGCTCAGTGCGGCGAAACGTGTGTTAAAAGATGACGGCTGCTTATGGGTTATCGGCTCGTATCACAATATTTTCCGTGTCGGTTATATTTTGCAGAATTTGGGATTTTGGATTTTAAATGACGTGATTTGGAACAAAACCAACCCGATGCCGAATTTTAAAGGAACCAGATTTACCAATGCTCATGAAACTTTAATTTGGGCCGTTAAAAATCCAAAGGCGAAATACACATTTAATTATGAAGCAATGAAGGCCTTAAATGATGATACGCAAATGCGCAGTATTTGGAAATTGCCGATTTGCACAGGTAAAGAGCGCTTGAAAAACGGCAGCGGCGAAAAATTGCATCCGACCCAAAAGCCGGAAGCATTGTTGTATCGGATTTTACTTGCCTCTACCAAACCGGGAGATGTTGTTTTAGATCCGTTTTTCGGAACCGGTACCACCGGTGCAGTGGCTAAAAAACTTGGCCGCCATTATATAGGTATAGAACGTGATCCGTCGTATGTTGCCGGTGCGCGCGAGCGTTTGGCAGAAATAACGCCGATTGAGGGCGAAGCCATGGAATATACCTGCAAGAAAAAAATGCCGCGTGTACCTTTCGGAGCAGTTTTGGAACACGGAATGTTGCAACCGGGTGATGTGCTGACAGATGCCAGCGGCAAGCATACGGCTGTTATTCGTTCCGACGGCTCTATTAAGAGCAACAGTGCCGAAGGTTCCATTCATCAGGTCGGTGCAGCCGAGCAAAATGCCGCCGCATGCAACGGATGGGAATATTGGTACTATAAAAACGGTAAAGAACTCATTTGTATTGATGCTTTACGCAAACAAATCAGAGCTGAATTGTACGGGGCAGAATAAAAGTGAAGAAAGGGCAACAGACAAATAATACGAAAACTGACAGGAAAAAAGTCGAAGTAAACCAAAGCACGACTAACGGATGTTATGCGGCGATTGATTTAGGCACAAATTCCTGCCGTTTGGTTATTGCCCAACCGACACCGAGTTCGTTTCATGTTGTTGAAACGTATTCTAAAATTACCCGTTTAGGCGAGGGAATTATTAATGACAATATGCTTTCAAAAGCAGCTATTCGCCGCACGGTAGCCGCGCTTAAAGTGTGCAGTGCCATTGTTGAAGAATATGCACCGATTGTCAGAATGCGCTTTGTGGCAACAGCAGCTTGTCGTCGCGCCTTGAATTGTCAGGATTTTGAAAAAATCGTGGCTAAAGAAACAGGCCTGTCAATGGAAGTTATTTCATCCAAAGAGGAGGCCAGATTAGCGGTTGTCGGCTGTATGCCGCTGTTAAACCGTATGCTTAAAAGAGCACTTGTCTTTGATATCGGCGGTGGTTCAACCGAAATTTCGCTGGCCCGAATTACCGAAACGGGTAAAACCTTTATTGAAGGATTTGTATCGCTCCCTTACGGCGTTGTGACAATTTCGGAGGCCTTTCCGGGGAAAGATATGACAACTTTGGCTTATGATACCATAGTTGAACGCACGCAGAAAATTTTGCAGGAATTTGAAGATAAATATCATGTTCGCGAAGCTATCGAAAATCAGGAAATTCAGGTCATCGGTACTTCGGGAACCGTAACGGTTTTGGGCGCCGTTCATTTGAATTTGCCTCATTATAATCGTGCGGCGGTTGATGGGCTGGCTATGTCCGGTTCCGATATCGAAAAAGTTATATCGCGCATTAAAAATATGGGCTATGAAGGACGCTGCCGCCATTCTTGTATCGGCAAACAAAAAGCCGATTTAACCATGGCAGGCTGCACAATTATCGAAGCACTGTGTTCGTTTTGGCCGATATCCGAAATTACAATTGCCGACAGAGGTATCAGAGAAGGTATTTTGCTTGACATGATACATCATCAGAAGCATAATTATTTCCGCAAAGACGGGCGATACAGAAGACTTTTCAGAAAGGGACGCAAGTATGGCGGCAAAAAATCTGGCAGCAATTGACATGGGAACAAATTCCTGCCGTATTCGGATAACCGATCCGAACGGCAATATCATTTATCGGGAGGCTTTGACCATTCGCTTGGGCGAGGGATTGCATAAAAACGGTCGTTTTACGCCTGAAGCCATAAGTCGCGGATTGAAATGTCTGACGCATTTTTCGGAATTGATGCATGATTATGACGTCGGGCATTATCGTGCCATTGCAACGGCATCATGCCGCATGGCAGAAAATGGCGAGGAATTTATCCAATCTGTTGCCGAATTATGCGGTATTAATTTTGAAATCATCTCGCCGGAAGAAGAAGCGATTTTAAATTTACGCGGCGCTATGATGAATGCGCCAAAATCGGCACCTTATGTGCTTGTTTACGATTTGGGCGGCGGATCTACCGAAATAACGTTGGCAACGAATGAACAAAGCCCTAAAGTCTTATATACGATATCCATACCATGGGGGGCGCGTAATGCTTCTGAGGCATTTGATATTTTGGAATATAATGAAGAAAAGGCTGAAAAGCTACGCGCTGAGGTTAAGAAATATACCGGAGAATTTTTGATTAATTCCGAATTCTTGATGTATAGAAAAGATTGTTTTTGTTTGGCAACATCCAGCACGCCGCTCCGACTGTTCAGTATGCTCGAAAAAACGCAGACTTACAATAAAGATTATGCCGATGGTATGACCGAAAAAACAACCGATATAAGTGCGGTGATTGATGAGATTAAGACTATGGATTTCGTAAAACTTTCCGAAAGTCCGTATATCGGCAGTAGTCGTGCACCGATTTTTATGGCTGCCTGTGTGATTTTCAGAACCATTTACGAAGAATTACACATTGAAACATTAACAGCCTCGTTGAAAGGTGCACAAGAGGCTATTATAGAGGATTTAGCGGCACAATGGCAAAATTAACTCAATCGGCAAAACAGGTGCGCGGCCGCAAAATGCTGACCGTTAAGGTCAAAAATGCCAAGTATAACAGCGTATCTTCCAATCGTTGGCTACAACGTCAGTTAAATGATCCGTACGTTGCCGAGGCAAAGCGTGTCGGGTATCGTTCACGCGCCGCTTTTAAGCTTATTCAGCTTGATGAAAAATATCATTTTTTGGGCAAAGGAAAGCGTATTGTCGATTTGGGCTGTGCGCCGGGCGGATGGACACAGATAGCTGCCATGCGCAATAAAGGCAGCGGTGAAATCGTCGGAATGGATTTACTGCCGACCGAACCGATAGAAGGGGCAATTTTATTGCAACAGGACTTTACGGCACCGGAGGCACCGGATATGATTAAAGCATTGCTGCACGGGCCTGCCGACGTGGTTATGAGCGATATGGCCGCCAATACGACCGGCGTACAAAATATTGACCACTTGCGCTCAATGGGACTGGTGGAAATCGCTTATGAATTTGCTAAAGAGATTTTGGCCGAGGGTGGTATTTTTATTGCCAAAGTTTTTCAAGGCGGTACGGAAAGTAACCTTTTAAATGATATGAAGCAAAATTTTACCAAAGTAACCCATTACAAACCGGATGCCAGTCGTCAGGATTCCGTTGAAATGTATGTTGTGGCGCAAGGATTTAAGGGGTAATCCGGCGCATATTGAACGGAATTTTGAGATTTTGAGGTCATTAATTGAACTCTATTGACAATTAACGTAAAATTTATTAGCCTGTTCAAAGTGTTAACCATAAGGCTTAACGTTGTTGTCACTCTAATCCCAAAAGAAGGAAAATATGCTAAACAGTATTAATTCAAGAATTATCGGTTTAACCATAGCTCTGCTGTTTACTTTAGGAATTGTGGTGACAAGTTTTGCCACGTTGGCCTTTTATCATGATAAAGAGTTGATTGTTGCCGGTAATAATGCTTCTATTGCCGCATTTGAAAGACAAATCAATACCGATATTGCCGAATTGGAAAAAATGCTCTGGATTTATCCGTAATGGGGGAAGTTTATTTTAAAAAGGGTAAACAACTTGATGTAGGCGAATATTTTACACAGGAAATTTTACGCAATTATCCTAATTCTATGGGGAACGGTATTTATTTTAAGCCGTACAAAGTTCATGAAAATCAACGAATATCCTGTATTCACGCGGTTTGGGAAGAAAATCGGGAAATAGGATTGTTGCCGTCGTGTGTCAACAGTACTTTTGACTATTTTAACCAACATTGGTATACCGAAATTATTGAAGATTTGCGGGCCGGACAGCGTGTTTCTTGGGTTAAGCCGTACAGAAGTACACAGCTCGGAATTTTAATGACAACGGTCGGTGCCGGTATTTATGACCAAAATCAGTTGGTCGGCATGGCTACCGTCGATTGGGAAATCGATACAATTCTAAAAGCTATCTTACAAATTAAACCGACACCGAACAGTTTTGTGTTGTTTGCTGATAAAGTTAATAATTATGTGATTGCCACAACCGAACCGGGTATCGATAATAATTTGATTATGGGACAGCCTTTAGAGACGATTAAATGGTATTCGGCACAAATGAAGGACGGTGTGTCGTTTGATTATAAAGGTGTAACTTATATTCCCTATATTAAACAATTAAACAACGGTCTGTTTTTAATTGTTAATGTGCCGTTGTTTGAGCTGTTTCATAATGCGGTACATCATTTAAGCGTGTTGTTGAGTGTACTGCTTGTTTGCACACTGGTTATCGTCGGTTTGTTGTTTATCGTTTTACGACGTAATATCAATCAACCGATTTCAACTTTGACTGAAATTGCACATCGAATCAGCCACGGTGAACTGGATAAAGATATTCAGATAGATAAACCTTCCGAATTAGCCCAATTGGCTTCGGCCTTTAATAAAATGAAGACCGATATCAAAAATCAAATGACTGAGCTGGCAAAGATATCCTCCGAAAAAGAAAAAATAGAATCTGAATTGGCTATTGCCAAAACCCTTCAGGCTTCGGCTTTGCCGACCGATTTTCCGAAAGATGAACGTTTTGAATTGATGGCATCGATGACGCCGGCGCGAGAAGTGGGCGGTGATTTTTATGATTTCTTCCCGATAGACGAAGACCATTGTGCCTTTGTGATGGCTGATGTTTCCGGCAAAGGTATTACCGCCGCACTTTATATGATGGCGGCCAAAACGGCTATTAAAAATATGCTGCAGGCCGGATATCCGTTGGGGACGGCTATCAGTAAGGCCAATGATTCACTGTGCGAAAATCATGCCGAGGGTATGTTCGTGACGGCCTTTATCGGTACTCTTAATTTGAAAACAGGGTTGGTTCAGTATATTAATGCCGGACATTGTCCGCCGTTGGTTAAAACAGAGAGCGGTTATGATTATGTAGATACCAAACGTCATTTGATTTTGGGTGCTATGCCTGAATATCAATACACGTGTAATGAGTTCACATTGAAACCAAATAATCGTTTGTTTTTATATACCGACGGGGTAACGGAGGCTCAAACCAAAAATATGAAGATGTTTGGAGAAGATCGCCTGAAGAAGACACTGAATCAAAAGGAATTGTCTTTATCGGCAACTTTGGATCATATTCATAAAAGTATTAAAGCTTACATAAAAGGTGCACCGCAGTTTGATGACATTACGATGATGGTAATAGAATTTCATCGGCAAAAATAAGCTTGTCGTAAATCAGATGTCGGTAGACAGAAATTCGTTGAGTCGCACATTTCGCGCAAGGGTTTAAAGGTTAGAATGCCGCTGCTTGGTCAGTGTATAGTTTTCCATAAAATCGAGTAAGGCAATAAGCTGTTCTTCATCAAGCGTTTTAATAAATCGGCATAATGTATCCTCTAGTGCTTGCTTGTTTTTGGTATCGGGCTTAATCTCTAAGTGTTTAAAAATATCAATATTAAGAGCGTATAGGATCTTGTACAAGGTGTATGATTTTGGGCTTTGTTTACCGTTTTCAATCAGGCTAACGGAAGAGTAGTCGGCATTGCTTAATTCTGCAAGCTTTTCAATGGAATACTTGCGCTTATAGCGTAGTTGCAATATAGCAGAACTCAGTTGTTTGCGAAAATCTTGTTCATTTAGCATAGCGTATTCTCCTGTTAAACTATTGGGAGTATACAATACTTTTTTTATTGACATTATTGTATATATACAATATATCATATTGTGTTGGCACAATACAATTTCTGTATTTAGGGCATACTTAAGTACATATATTCAGACACGTTAAAATATTTAAGGATGGCTATGGCAAAAGTAAGTGTAATTGTTCCCGTGTATAACACCGAAAAATATCTGAGGTGTTGCTTGGACAGTGTTATAGGGCAAACTTTGCAGGATATAGAAATTGTTTGTGTCAACGACGGTTCAATTGACGGCAGCCTGAAAATCTTGGAAGACTTTGCGAATAAAGACAGCCGAATCACGGTCATTAACCAAGAAAATAAAGGTCTGTCTGCGGCACGTAATGCCGGATTAAAGATAGCTGCGGCTGATTATATTTCTTTTATTGACAGTGATGATTTTGTTCATCCTACATTACTTGAGCGATTGTATAGTGCTATACAAGATACAGATAGCGATATTTCCGGGTGTAATTTTACAAAAATTCGGGAAAATTCGGCAATTATTCCTTCAAAAAAAGAAGCAGAACATATTTATGAACCGGCCCTGGAAGTGTTGTTAAACAGAAAAAATTTTATTCATTTTAATGTTTGGAATAAACTCTATAAACGTGAACTTATTCGTGGTGTCCCTTTTATTGAAGGCATGTATTATGAAGATTGGGTATTTAATACTTGTGTTTTTGCTAAGGCGGCATCTTTTGTGTGGTTAAATACACCTTTATACGGGTATAGAATCTCCGAAAATTCTATTATGCGCAGTTCGTACAGTCTGAAAAAGATGAATGATTATGTGACCGGCATAGAGGGTGTGCGCAATTTTTTTTATAAAAATTATCCGAACTTGTGGAAACAGGTAAAACAGACACGTATTGCGCGCACGACAAAAATGATGATGAACAGTGCTATCAGGTCGAAGAATGATGAAATCATAGATGAAACCAAGAAGGCTTTACGGCAATTATGTGCAAAGCAAATCATCGGATATCACGGTTTATCTTTACAAAACAAAATTAAACTTTTCAGATTTTTACACTAGGAGATAAGTGATTATGTTGTTAAATGAGATCCAAAAACAAATTGACGCTCATAACATTGTATCTTTTGATATATTTGATACTTTACTGTTGCGTCCCTACGTCAAGCCGACGGATTTATTTTTGCATTTGGAAAAGTTAGAAAATGCCGATGGTTTTGCCAAAGCCCGTATCGAGGCACAAAACAGAGCCTATAATAGTATGCAAAGCAATAAAGAAGATATTACCATTGATGAAATTTATGATGAGATTGCTGGTGAATACAAAAATCTAAAGCTAAAAGAGATGGATTTGGAATACGAGGTATTACGTGTTAATCCGGAAATGAAAGAGGTATATGATTATGCCTTAAAGCAAGGTAAGCGTATTATTATTGTTTCTGATATGTATCTGCCAGAAAAGTTTTTATCTAAAGTTTTGAAAAAAAATGGCTACAAAGGCTTTGAAAAAATTTATGTTTCCGGAGATAGAAAAAAAAGAAAAGGTACGGGAGAACTTTATAAATTTGTTACTAAAGAATTATTGGTGGAAGAAAATAATATTTTGCATATCGGCGACAATAAAAACAGTGATTATAACGTGGCGCAACGTGAGGGAATAGATTCATTCTGGTATGAGCAAGTAATTCAAAGATATTTGAGGCAAAATGAAAAAGCCAAAATGTTTTTGGAAAAATATCCGAACAATTTAGAAGTTTCGGTTATGATAATGGCCTTTGCTTTGCATTGGCTGGAAAATCCAAATGAAGAATTTTGGGCACGTATTGGCTATGAATATGGCGGTCCGATGGTTTATGCTTATATGCGTTGGGTAGAAGAGCAGGTCTTAAAGGAAGGTATAAAAGAAATTTTATTTGTGGCACGTGACGGTTATTCATTGCAAAAAGTATTCGATTCTTTCGGTCACAAAGATATTAAAACCCATTATATCTATGCCCCAAGACAAGTTTTTATAAATTGTAATATAGAGCAGGCAATGAATGATGGAAGAGAAATATTTTTATTGAGAGAATATCAAAAAAAGAATGAATTTATAGAGCAAGCAGCAAAATATATAAGGAATAAAAGTGAAGCTCATGCATTTATTAATGACAATATTAAATTATTTATAGATATTGAAAAAAAGGAAAAAGAAAATTATGCTAAATATATTGATAGTTTTAGCATAGGAAATAATGCTTGTATCATTGATACCAGAAGTTCGTTGCTATCGTCCACAAAGCTAATTAGTTACTTTTTAAAATATAAAGTTAAAACATTTTTATACAGCGCATATAAAAATGCTTTAAATCACGATGGATACAAAGTTGAAGCATTTAGTTATGATCTCATAAAAAACGATAAAATATTATGTTGGGATTTTTATGAATATATGATGACGTCTCCTGAACCGCCTCTTTGTGGTGTCGTGGATGATAAACCGGTGTATAAAGAAATTACGGAAGAGGAGAGTAAGAGAGAAAAAAGGTATTTTTATATATTAGCCGGAATACTTGATTATGCTCAAAATGTAAATAATTTTAATTTTTTTTCTTGTGAAATAGTAAAAGAGTGGGCAGATATATTATTTATAAATCCAAATAATATTGAAAAGTCCATTTTATCCCAAGTGAAGATTGCAGGAGATGAAGCGCATGAAACATATCGGCCTTTATACGATTTTTCACGTAATGAAAAAGGATTTAAAACCACAAATAAAAACGTTGCTAAATACGCAGTATTAGGAATTCCATTGTTGAAGATTAAATCAACAAATTATTACTCTTTTAAATTTAATGATAATTGTGTTAAAAATAAAATTATAGTTTTGGGATTGCCACTCTTTAAAAGCATTGTTTCTTCGTGGTTTTATAAACTTACTTTCTGTGGCCTGCCTTTGGTCTGTACTAAAAGTACCAATACTAAAAAAAGTTTACATCTATTAGGTTTTCCTTTGTATAAAATTACAGGTAACTTCAAGAAAGTCTCCCATCCTAAAGAAAATGCTGTGAATCTTAATCTTTTGACAGGGTATGATTTTTGTAAAATCATGGTAAACAATAACAGAATTATGGAACGTAAATTATCAACATTTGCATTACATCAGAAAACTTTTCCACAGTTTAAGGGAATTAACAAAGGGAAAAATGTAGTAATTGTGGCAACTGGGCCTACGCTATCTGAATTTAAACCAATTAAAAATGCTGTTTATATAGGTGTTAATCGCGCTATTCAATTCAATAAAGTACATTATGATTATTATTTCATACAGGATTTTTCCGGAGCAACACCGAATTATATTGAAGATGTTTATAATTATGGCTCTATTAAATAATTTTGTTGAAATATAATCCTTAAAACAAAAAACTCTTGCTTTTCAATAAGCAAGAGTTTAATTTTATCTCATTAACATATAGTAAATGAGGTGAAAAATGACAGAACAAGAAATAGAACGATTAT
>JAGBLF010000019.1 GCA_017635595.1 Alphaproteobacteria bacterium | reverse complement strand
AGCGCGAAGGAAAAGCGAAGCTAAGCAATCTTTCTGCCCCTGCCAAAAACAAAAACCTCCCGAAAGGGAGGTTCTTTGTTTTTGAGTGGGGTAAAGGTTCGAACTCGGCAAGAGAGTTCGACGCCAAGCGAAAGGCGGGCTTTAGAACGCCGGTCGCCAAAGGCGATGAGCGCGAAGGAAAAGCGAAGCTAAGCAATCTTTCTGCCCCTGCCAAGTATTACAAAACGCCGGAAATAGCTATTTTTCTTCTTTTTAAATCAATAACTTATATTAGTTCGAAAGTTATGTTTTCAAAGTGGCGTAAACTTGGCATCCTTTTGAAAACTTGACATAATAAGGTAAAGATGATAATATACACCATATATTAAAGTGTTTTTTTTAGGACAATTTTGATGAATTCTAGTAATTTTAATTCAATAGATGATTTTAAGAATTTTGTTCAAAAATTGACATCTGATGAAATCAAAAGCTGGTCCACATATGATTGGCTGGGTGTTTATGTAGAAATTGAGAAATTAAGAATTGCGCAAAATCCTTGTATCAGTTGTAAGGATTTCGTAAATGAAGTATGTAAAGAAGAGTTTAAAAAATTATATCAAAATTATCGATTTGATGCAGACGAATTTCAGATTGTGCGCAAAATGGCAAGAAAAGTCGGAGAAGATCTGGCAGAACAAGGAAGAATTGATTTGGCGGAAATTTTGCACAACAGTGAACAAGCATGTCCGCAGATGAAGGCTGTTGTAGACACTGTGCAAAAAATTTCGCAAATGCCACACGAAATATCTCTTGAAACTATAGGAAAATCTTCTTCTACAGATTCGTTAGGCTGGGCTAATTATCACTGTATCGCGTTAGCAACAAGCCGTCTAAAGGATCAAGTTCTTCAAGTAACAGCCCATGAAGCTGCCCACGCATTATTGCAACACGACAGTTCTGGGCAAATTTCCTTAAAAGACGATTTCACAAAAAGAGAATTATGTCATTCCGATGCTTTTTCATTATTAATGGGATACAATCGCCGATATTATCTACGAGTTGAAGGAAATCATGAATATTTTAATGGTTATGAAAATCAACCCATTGAAAAACATGCAAATTTCTTCGGATATTTTTGTGAACGTCGTTTTAGAGAAAAATCAGGGCAACTAACAGAACGTTGCGCCATAAAACTTTTACAAACACTTGATAAGCCTTTGAAAGCATATTATGAGGAGAAAGATATTGTTATGGAATATGCTTCAGATGACTTGCAAAAGATTAAAGCACTTTCGGAAATATCTCCTAAGGAATGCTTGCAATGTGAAGAAAAAAACGGCATTATTCGTTTGAAAATTAAATCCAGTTATAGGCTCAGTAATTTTCTCAATAAATTGCAAATGAGAAAAGTGGAAATCGGTAAGGATCTTTCCATTCAACAATATCTTGATTATCCGTTTTTAAGCCGTTACATATCAATACCGCAAAATGTTGAATTACCTGAAAAAACGGATTTCAGCCGGCATCCATCGGTTAGATTAAGGAATGCAAATTGCGATAATTGTACAGAAATTATACTGCCGCAGGTTAAGTCTGTAGATGAATGGTATTGGAGTAAAGTTTCAAATACGGTGCTTCCTGAAAGATTGAATTGCAGCGATGGTAATGTTGTGTTTCAAAATTGTGATTTCTCTAAGGTAAAAGAAATAGTGGCCCATAAATCCGTTCTTGCCATTAAAGAATCTGTATTTCCAAGTGCTTTTGATTTTTCTGGGATGAATTCGATTAAATTTAAGGATGTGGATTTATCAAATCTAGAAAGTGTTCAATGGCCACATAAAATAACTTCTCTGGAAGGGTGTAAACTTCCGGAAAGTGTGGATTTTAGTAATGTTAAATCTGTTAATTTATGCGGAGCCGATTTATCAAAAACCCGAAATATCAAATTACCTGATAATCTTGATAATGTTGTTATATCAAGAGAGATGTTAATAAAATATCCCGCCTTAAAGACAGCTATTACCATTGTGCGCGAAATGAAAAAAATGAAAGATTGTTCTGCTAAAAGGACGGGAAATAAATCAAAAAGCAGACAATGCCAATATACTCAAAATGTCCAAAGAACGCTCTAAAGTCGAGCTACAGTAAAGCAAATCATACTGCAAGTAATTTAGCTAAAAGATAAATTTCGATATGAATTGAGTGTGTATAAACAGTGAGTATTTCAGGTGTTCGGATTGGTAACAGCTAAGATAATCATCTTGACAAAATATATAGGAGGAGGTACAGTCATTGACAATGACGAATAATTATGCCTATTTTTTTAACCTAAAAACCTAAAACTATGACGTTTAGAAAATTTTACCGAACTTATCGAGAGCGTGCCGATCAAAAAATTGTTCAACTGGCTTACGGATACACACTTCGCGGCCACGATATCGACACCGCTTTTCAGCTGGCAAAAGAAACAGTTGCCGGCGATACCATGCATCGGGCACAAATCTTTGCCAACGGCAAAACCTATGAAGTTGGCGCTCTGACCGAAAAAGGCCTTCAGTACATAAAATCCCTTGTCGAGAGGAGAGGCGGTTTTGATGTGTCCGACGGTTTTGACCAATATCATCTTGAACGTATAACGTGGCAGCATCAAGAGTGTTTATATGTTGTCTGCCAATGAAAGAAAGGCCTGTCGATTTTTATGTCGACGGGCCTTTTTGTTTTTTGCATTAAATGTTGACAAAAAATGGCAGAGGTGCTAATATAAATCATATAACAAGAACAAGGAGAGTATTATGAACTGGTTTTCTGATTTATTCAAACGTAAAAATAAAGAAAATAAAGAAAATAAATATATTGGGACAAAAGTGACCTATTATAGCTCCTTTCGAGGAGAAAAGACCGCTAAAGTATATGAAAATAAAAGAGGCTGGACTTTTAATGAACATAGGGATTGGGATGGTAAAACTTATGGTGTCAGTATTGTTCCTGCAGATGAGACAAAAAAAGCTCTTTGGGCGGATATGTCGGATCCTTATGCCTATGAGATTAAGAGACGCATAATGAGCGGTGAAAAAATGGAAGAGCTTTATGAAGAGTTTGCAGCGAAAATTGCTAGTAGAAGTAAAGTTCAGGAAAAAGCGCCGCAAACCCCTGACGAGGCTAAGAAAAAGTTAAGCGAACACGTGGAAGACGGCAAGAAAAAGGCTGCGGGTGAAACAGAGAATAAAGCCGGTGGTCGGACTGAAGGGGCAAGCAATGCCGGCAAAGGGAAGTTGAATACAAAGTTTTCAAGTGGAACAGAAAGGAACTTCTGATTATTTTTTGCCGAAAAGAAAAAGGACTTATCCGATTTGCTCGATAAGTCCTTTTTAATTGCATAAGATGCTCGTTCAACAGGCAGTTAGCGGGGAGAATGCTGACGCATCTGCACCCATCGGTCGTTGAAGCTGGTGCAAATCAAAGATGCCGGCTTCATCTTTACGACCTCAATTTTCGGCTGAATGTAGGTCTTTTTCATTTTGTTCTCTACACTGTCCTTTGCAGCGAAAAGAGGGTTAATAATTATATGTTGTAACGTCAAGTATATAAAACCAGACGTTGGTGAATAAATTATATAATAATGATACATAAGCTGGCCGTATATTAGAGCCGTTGCCGTAGATTGTCAATAATTATTATGCCAGTAGCACGTTTTATGATTGCCAGCGTGCGAATTTTGGTATATATACTTCAAATACGGCAGTAAAATTGTTGAAAGGAAACATTATGGAAAATTCTCAAAGATCGCCCCTGCATTTATTGTGGCTTGATAAGTATGACAGAGCGTTGGAAAATATGCAAAAGAGCAAACAAACGGGAAAAGGTATTCTTATTGAGGTTGCCGCACAGCACCCGTTAAAAGATGGACAATACCCGGCTGAAGAATTTTCGGCCCGATTAGATTTGGGAATTGAACTCTACCATAAATTATCCGTTACCGATACGGTAAAATTTTATATTCCGGGATCACGTCACCAAGAAAATGGTAGGGCCGATATAGTTTCCTTGTCAGCGGCCGGCAAAAACTATCTTATTTCCAAAGGAATTCCAGAAGCAAATATTTTTGCCGATGACGCTAATGATGATATTATGGGGAAAAAAGGCGTTTATAATTCAACCGATGAATGTTTTGTGACTTGCTCGCTTTTTAAAAAATATAATTTTGCCGAATTGCATTTAGTGTGCTCGCCGAACCAGATGATGCGCAAGATGTTATGCTACATCAATTTTGGTTGTTTTCCGCATATACATACGGCATCGACCGATAAAATGTACCATAATCCAATTAACGAAATATTTGAGTGTATTCCGAAAGTTTTGGAAAATAATCAGGCGGCCGAAGATGTCACGCGTAATGCGCGGCGTGTCGGATAAATTATTTGTATTGACATTCTGTCGGTAAGCCGACGTAGGATAAAATGTGTCCGAAAGGGCATTCTGCCGAAACAAAATATTCGGCATCTTTATCAACGGCTTTACATGCGGCATCATAGCCGAGCAAAGTATCGTATTCGTCTTTCCATGAAAATTTATCTTCGGGAATTCTCTGGTCTTGAAGAACCTGTATGACAATAAGACGCTTGCGGACAGCCTCGAAAAAGTCACGAATTGCCGGATTATTGACGGCATCATCTTCTTTAGCCATAACGTTCTCATAAAAATCTTCAATGTTTTTATATTGATTGGGAGCAGCGCGGTTTAACAACTTCATTTGATCAATTTCAATTGTTTTGATGGCTTGATAGTATTGTGATTTGAATTGCTGAGGATAATTAACCATTTCATAACCGTAATGTCGGCAAAATTCCGGATAGCCGAACTCATGGCGATAAACCTCACCGATAGCAAGCCCCAATCTGAAAGCCGGATTTTCGGTATGCGGTAAGTATCTGTCTTGTGCAAATAATGAAGCAAAAATAATACATATCATACCGACAGTCGTTACCGGCGGAATTTTAGTGAGAACGCTTTGCTGCGTGTCATCGGCCGGATTTTTCACGGGCCGCAGCAACAAAATAAGCTGTGCTAAAATAAATTGCAACATCAGAACATAAAAAACGGTTTGAGCATACGGGATAACCGATAAATCTTCATTATAAGTCAGCTCAAGCGCCAAGATTAAAATAAACAGCGAAGTTATGTACAGCGTTCCTTTATCGGCAAACGAACGGCAGCGTTTTTGGATAAGCGCCGGTATGCAATACAATTTTAAAATGAGGGCAATTATACTGACTAAAGGATGAATGGCACGCAGTGCCGATATAAGAATAATCACCAAAGTTAATCCGCAAGCGTAGGTAATACGGCCGATGTGACCTTTATACGAAAATAGCAGGTAAAAAAGGTTGCCGTTAAATAAAATTTGATTCATTTTATGTGCAAATTGTTTCATGGCGTGATATCCTTATCAAGTCGGTCGTTTGGGTGTATTTTACGGCATATATCTGCAATTCTGCCGCAAATATATTTTTTCTTTGTCATAGCGCAAAAATAAATCTTTTGCAAGATAAGAAAATATTATATTTATGGGGGCTGTTCTATCAGCGGTATCTATTGCTGCAGCTTTCTTATTCAATCACGTTCGGTAAAAGTTTTTCTTGTTTAAGCACTAAATTTATGGTATACTTCGGTATCTTTTAACTTTTCGGAGACAACCGTATGGCTGAAATTATTGATGAAACCCGAAAATTTGTAGACGGTGATTTATGCATTGTTACCCAACATCTGTCTGACGGACGAACCGTTGAACAAAAACAACGAGGCACTGCGGTTGTACAAACCAAAACCATTGAAAAAGGCGGTTCTTATGTTGTTGTTAATGCCGACAATATTAAAACGGAAGAATTAACGCCAGCCGGTGTTTTGCGTAAATATAATCCGCAATCTGAAAAAATAATTAAAGAAATTTTACCGGATGGTAGCGAAAAAACATATTTTGATAACGGGCAGGTTGAAAAATTTTATCAACCGAACGGAACTTGTTTATACTACTACGATAACGGCAATTTAGCCGCGCGCGAAGAAAAAAATTATATTATCGCTTATGATATAAACGGTAATACACAATACGAGTTTAAAAACGGCCAGCTTAAGGTTAATCCGGACTATTTCTCATATTACCGTTTGGGAACGAAAACTAAGGAAAATAAAGAGCATTGGGTAGAAAAATCCGTTTTGACCCCTAAAAAGAAAACATTGCTGTGTTTGGGCGGCGATCAAACCAAAGATGCTCGTGTAGCAAACGGGAACATAAACGCGTTTGCCAATGTTTTGGGCTTAACCGATGAACAAAAAGATAGTATGCAGATGGTTTCGTGCTATCGACCGAGTGATCCTATCCGATTTTTATCGATCCGTGCCGGCGATATAGAGCAACGAATTGCTGCGGACTATAAGCGCGAAATTTTAGAAAAGTTTTTACCTTTTATGGCAAAAATCGAAAATGGTAAACCGGTGCGGTACAGCGGTAAGGAATTGGCCGATAATTTCCGTAATATCTTTATTCAGGCTCACTGTGCCGGTGCTAACGATTTGCCGTATTTTGCCAGTGTTTTTAACGAAACGATGAATAAACTCGGTTACACCCTGCAAGAGCAAAAAAATGCCATGCGGCAGGTTATTTGCGTGACTAATAACAGTCAGCGCGAAATGACGGATAATCTTGATTTTACCTGTATTCATCGCTATTCTGTCAAAGACGGGCAATTTGAACCGGAATATGAAGAAAAATACTCTAAAGGGTATCCGGTGTTTATTAAGGATAGCTCAGCTTTCGGTGCTTTGGACGGCACTAAAGCCGGCTTTGTGAAAATTAAAAATAATGAAATGCTGATGGCTTTTGATAAAATTTTACTCGAAGGCAGTGAACATAATGACGGTTTTTGGACCACAAATGAAAAGAAATTGACACTTATCGGTAAATATCAGGCAAATTTGATGAAAAAAATCGGGCAGTTTTGGTATCATAATAAACAAGACGTTCCGAATGTGGTGGATTTGTTGAAACAGTGTACCGATAATACGGTTTTGAAACCGTTTATTGAAAAATCATTGGCGTTCGGCAAAAATTTGACGGTCAGCTATCACAATGTTTTGGAAAATCATCATATTCTGAAAGCGGCATGGAACAGGTTTAAAAGTCCGAAAATCGAGCCGGAAAAGACAGGCGTTTATAAAATAATAAGCTCGCAAGGCCGTGCCATATAATACAGCCGCATTTACAGCCTACCGTCCGGAATAAGTCCTTTGGTACGAAGAATTGATAAATCCGTTGTTTTTTCAATTTTTTGCTGTTGCTCGAAATGTCCGGTTATTGCCAACAGCTTATTTTCAACCGATTTTACCGTTGCTTCGGGGTTTGTCGGAATTTCTATTTCAATTTTATTGTAATAGTTACGGATACAATTTTCATCTTTAGGAATGAAATTTATAATGCCGTTTCTTACCAAATTATCGGCAATTT
Source organism: Alphaproteobacteria bacterium (assembly GCA_017635595.1). Lineage (GTDB taxonomy): Bacteria > Pseudomonadota > Alphaproteobacteria > RF32 > CAG-239 > RUG410. The sequence continues at coordinate 60,409 of JAGBLF010000019.1, read as the reverse complement.
CTTTATTCTTTTTATTTAAAGTATCGTAATTGATGGTTATATATGCACGATTAGCACAGTTTTCACTATTACAACCGCTGTCTACGGTTTGGATGTTTTTTTCAAAAAGTTGTTGGCATGCTTTTAAGCACGGTTCCTCGACAATTTCTCGTAAATCTTCTTTATTTGATACTTTTATATCGGTATGTTCTCTTATCGGAAGAACATCTTTAATTTTTTTAACATTACCGATTGTAAAAAGAGCTTTTCTCTGCCCGATCTTAAATGACGGTTTTTGTTTTTCTCCGAATCGCATAATTTTTTCCTTTAGTTTTGGCTCTGCAGTTCCCATAACCGGCGGAAAGGTCCATCGGTTTTGAGTAAATCTTTAATTTTGCCTTGCTCGACGATTTTGCCTTTATCCAAAACAATAATCCTATCCATTTCTTTTAAGGTTGACAGCCTATGAGCAATCGCAATAACCGTTTTATCTTTCATTAAGTTTTTCAAGGCTTTTTGAATATATTTTTCAGCCTCACTATCCAAAGCAGATGTTGCTTCATCCAAAATCAGTATCGGGCTGTTCTTTAAGATGGCGCGGGCGATGGCTATGCGTTGGCGTTCTCCGCCGGAAAGTTTAACGCCTTTTTCGCCGACTTTGGTTTGAAATCCCTGCGGTAGTTTTTTGATGAAATCTTCGGCATAAGCTTTTTTAGAAGCTTGCAATATTTCCAGAGATTTGGCTTTTAAGTTGCCATAGCTGATGTTTTGCATAATACTTCGATGAAACAGTGATGTATCTTGCGGAATAAGCGCAATCGAATCGTGCAGGTCGGCCTGCTTGACCTTTCCGATATCTTGTCCGTCAATTAAAATTTTACCGCTTTGCAGGTTGTAAGCTCGCTGTAACAGGTTGATAAAAGTGCTTTTACCGCTGCCGGAAGCACCGACCAATCCGATTTTTTCGCCGGCTTTGATTTTAACCGATAAGTTATCGAAAATTTTTTGAGAATCGTAAGCAAAAGTAACATTTTTAAATTCGATTTCACCGCCGTTTACTTTCAGCTTTTTGGCATTCGGCGCATCAATAATTTCATGCTTGGCGACAAACGGTGACATGGCTGCCTGCAACCCGCCAAGCATAGAATTTAAGTCGCATATATTGGTTAGTATCATCGAGAAGCACGACATAACAGTGTTCATCAGCATAATGATCAGCGTGACATCACCGATGCCGATTTGATGTGCATACCATAATTTAATCAGTAATAACAAGGTTCCGATTTCAAACAGACATAAAAGCATTTGCTGGGTACGCAGCGAATTATACATTTTGTTCAGGGCTTGCAGCCGAGTCTGTTTGGCATCAGCAAATACATCAGCAAGATATTGTTGCTCGTATTGCTCGCTGCCGAAAGCTTTGACTGTGAGCGCGTTGCCGATGCTGTCGGCTAATACACCATTGAAATTATCAAATTTATCACTTGATATTTTGTTGAGTTCTCTGACTTTAAAACTCGAGCGATATGATAAATAACCCGAAACCGAGCCGAAGATGATAACCAACAGCAACAACCATAAGTTTATCCGTCCGATGAAGAAAAAATTAATAGAAACCAAAAAGAAATTACTGTACAAACGTGAAATCAAGCCGTGAACTTCGCGGGCTTTATTGGCGCATTCCGTTACTTTTTGTGACATCTGTCCGGTTTTTTGGGCGGCAAAATAACTTTCCGAATGGTGTGCCAAGTAATCAACGCAAAACAGCTTGATTTTTTCTTCCATTATGTTGCGGACGCGAATATCCTCTATCAGTTCGCGCACCATACGGAAAATTGACTGGAGAATAAAAGACCCGAAAATTGCCGCCAAGAACCACCACATTTTTGCCCACGAGAACTCAGTAGGCGTGATTTTTGAAAAATAATCAATCATGTCGGAGAAAAATACCGGTACAAAAACCTTCATCAGTTGCAGACAGAATGCTAAAAACATACCGGTAAAAGCCCAAAAACGCATACCGTCGAGTACATCCCATAAAAAACGGCTCGGGCTTGACGGAACGGCGGTTAACGGCGGTATTTTTTCAAAAATTTTTCTCATTGCTTTTCTTCTTCAATTTGTTGTAACTGCCAAAGTTTGGCAAATCTGCCACCGGTTTCGGATGCCAAATCATTAAATGTACCTTCTTCAACAATTTTTCCCTGCTCAATGTAGATAATCCGATCCATTTCTTTTAAGGTGGACAGGCGGTGTGCGATCGCAATGACCGTACGTTTGCCTAAAAGGTTATTGACAGCCTGTGTCACTTTTTGTTCGGCCTTGCTGTCTAACGATGACGTCGCTTCATCTAAAATCAGAATCGGATTGTTGCGCAGCACGGCGCGGGCAATAGCTATTCTTTGTCTCTCACCGCCCGAAAGCGTACATCCGCGGTCACCGACAACGGTATTATAGCCGTGCGGTAATTCTTTGATAAATTCATCGGCACAGGCAATTTTAGATGCTTGTTTGATTTTTTTGTCGGTTATATTCATAAAGCCGTAGGCAATGTTGTCGCGAATCGAGCGGTGGAATAAAACAGCTTCCTGCGGAATAACCGCAATGTTTTGGTGCAGGCTTTGCTGAGTAACTGTTTTAATATCCTGTCCGTCAATCAGAATTTGTCCGCTTTGGATATCATAAGCGCGTTGCAGCAGGTTAATGAGGGTTGTTTTACCGTTGCCGGATAAACCGACGATACCTAAACGCTCACCGGCTTTGATTTTTAAGTTAAAGTCGGTGAAAATTTGTTGACCGTTCGGGTAAGCAAAGCAGACATTCTTAAATTCGATGTCGGCTTTTTTGATTTTCAGTTCGGTTGCATTGGCAATATTTTGAATTTCATGAGCATCATTGAAAACATCTAAACCGGCCTGAATATAAGCCAGTCCGTTTTCAAAGCGGCGGTATAACACACAAAGTTCCATCAGCCACATAAAGCCGCCGTTTAATGTCAGTAAGACGAAGACAATGTCGCCGATATTTATTTTAGATATACTCCATAAATAAACGGCAATGGTCAAAACGCTTAATGAACATACATGCACAAAGCAACCGACGCCGGTATATGAAGTAAACCATACCAGCATGGTTTGTGCTTTTATTTTAATATATTGGCGCAGCAACACGGACAAACGCCGCTTTTCGTAATCAAGTCGGTTGAATTGTCTGACGGTACGGATGTTTGCAATTGTATCAACCAGCCATCCGGTGTACAAAGATTCGGATTTTCCCTGCATTTTGGACAGGCGCTCGCTTGATTTGTTGGCATAATAGTTGACAGCGGCAACCATGACCGCGCAAAAGACAAACAAAATGCCGAGCCAAATGTTGATTATCATCAGCAAACCTACTTTCAGGGAAATATCACTGATGCGTGCCCATAATGCCGTAATAATGGCCGACAACGTCGGTTGTATACCGGTAACCTGATTGGTTTTGGCCAGCAAGGCTCCGGTCTGCTTGTTGACAATGTAATTGACCGAATGCCCGAAAATATAACTCAAAGCACGCCCGTAAAGTTTTTCCTGAAGCGGAAAATAGAAATATTTCTGGCGGTGCATTAAGGTTATTTTCGGTAAAAAGATGTTGATGACATCTAAGCCTATAATGGCGGCAATCAAATACATGGAATGCCGCAGAGTTTGCTCATTTATACCGGATTTTAAACTTTCGATAAGACCTGCGAAAAACCAATTGAGCAGATTGTAAACACCGGATTCAGCCGAGACCAGGAATATGCAAATTAAAAATTGCCACTTGAAAGGGAGTAAACACTCATAAATTAAATATTGAAACGCCGTTTTCGGAAATGGTTTTGCAGTCAAAATTTTTAGTCCTTTAATTACTACGTTTTTGTTCTAAATAGTTTTTGATAAACGGTTTTAAGTCTTCAATTTGACTTTCCGCAACTTTTTTATGGGTCTCGGTTACGGCTTCATTAGGATTGGTGGCTCGCGAATTACCGGTTTGTCCCATTTTACCTTCCAATCCGATTTCTTCAAGACCTTGTTTAGCAATACGTTCTTTGAGTGTTAAAATGTCTTGTTTTGAGTGGTTTAGCACTCGTCTGCGCTCGGCAAGTTCTTGAAGTTTCGGGTTTGCATATTCAAACTCCATTGAAGTCGGATTAAATTTCATTTCCGGTGCTTTACTGGGTTTTTCCGTTTCGGGCTTAAACTCCTGCTCTTGTTGAAATGCACGATGTTCGCCGGTTTTATCGTTTACTTCCACAAATTCGCCGGTTTTCTCATCAAATGCTATATTCCACGCATTTTGATTAGCATTTTTATTATCAAACAACACTGCTTTGCCTTCTTGGCATAACTTTTGCATAAAGATTTCTGCCTCATTTTCGGATAGATTTTCGGCTTGGCGAAGCAAATCCCAGTCCTTTTTATCCGGCACAAGATAAAACTTCATTCCTTGCTTTTGCAAATCCGGCAATGTTTCTTTTTTAACATCCGGAGAGTAGCTTAAATCTTTAACACTAACCCATTCGCTTGGCGCACCGCCCCATAACGGAATACAAGGCTGGATGGCATCTCTTTGCGACAGATCAATTTGATAATTGTATGAATCTTGTGCTTTGTCGGCAAATTCAGTTGCGGACATCTGAAAAGCCATAACTTTCGGGCTAAATCGCGGCCAGCTCTTAAATTCTTTATCACCTTGCATCGGCAGTCCGGAATGAAATGAATTCGGCTCGGCTATAAAGCAGTATTTTTGCGTTGTGATAGCGGAATCAACAGAACGCAATCTTGTTTGAACGGTATTGCCCATTTCTTCTGGCGGAACTCTTGAATTATGCACAAATTCTGTCGGCATATTATCTTTATAAAATCTTTCGGCTTTTTCTCTTTCCTTTTCGCAATGAACCATTAAATCGCGTATCTGACCTGTATTCATTCCAATTTTTGAGAGCTCATTTTCAATAACCAAAGTTTGATATTGCGAAACCGGATGCCAATAGCACGGATTTCCCTCAACCGAGCGATTAGAATTAGCAAACAAATTTTGATAAAAAGCTTCTTTTTCTTTGTCGCCGTTAAATATATCAAGCTCTTTGAGTTTTTCAGTTTGCAAAACACCATCCGGCTGCGCTAAATTATTGGAAAAAATGAAGGCAACTTTTTGTGCTAAATTCTTTTCTGTTTCACCAAAATTTGCCACCGGTTTACCATCAAAATAATCTTTACATTTATAGGTAAATTTCTGAACTTCATCAAAGCAGTGCTTATATAAAAACTGACCATAAGTCCAATCGCGATTATCAAAATGAATTTTTTTATTTAAGAAAGCTTCAAAATCATTTTGTTGAGCAAATTCTGTTGTTATTTGTTGAAAAATCTCTGATTCTGTTTTCGCCCTTAAAGGGAGAACAGCTCTCAGCTCTTCTCTATTTTCGGCTTTATTCAAAACTTCTGTAATATCAACCATTAAGTTCTCCGTTTGCTTTTATGGTAGTTTATTTCGCTGTATTTGTCAATATTTTAGCAACTTTTTGTGCGATATTAACGATACCGAAAGGCAACAAATAATTGTTGACGATGTTGATAATTTCAGCTACATCTTGATAAATTTTTATATAACGGGATTTTGAATATGCGCACTTTTATAAAAATATGTATCTGTATGGCGGTGCTTGCCGCTTGGTATATCGGTGGTTTGTATTTTATGCAGGATATGTTTATTTATTATCCGACAAAGTATTATGTATCGCCGCAAGAGGCTGATGTGCCGGCTTTTCAGGAAAATACGATAACTGCGGCCGACGGCACTGAATTAAGGACATGGTTTGCCAAGGGCTATAACGATAAACCGGCAATTTTATTCTTTCACGGCAATGCGTGGCAAAATTCGGCTTTTGCCGAGCAATTAATGCCTTTGGTTGATGACGGCTATACCGTTTTAATGATGGAATATCGCGGTTTCGGTGGAACAGAAGGTAAACTGTCGCAAGAAACTATGTATGCCGATGTTGTCACGACGTTTGATTGGCTTAAAGAACAGGGATATGATAAAATTGTGATTTACGGTTATTCTTTGGGGTGTGCCGCCGCCGTAAGTTTGGCAAGTCAGCGTGCTGTTGACGGATTGATTTTGACGGCGCCGTTTGCCTCTCTTTATGAATTGGTCGGACAAAAGCCGGTGCCGTTTGCGCAACTGGTTTTAAAAGATCACTATCCCTCCGATGAGCTAATCAAAACCGTTAAGGTTCCGACCTTGGTCGTTCACGGTAAAAAAGACAGACTTATCCCCTATAAACACGGGCAAAAAATTTATGATGCTTCCGGTACCGAAGATAAACAACTGTTTCTGCTTGATGAATCAAATCATCACAGCATTTATTACAAACAAGAAAATATCCCCTATATTCAAACTTGGCTTGATGAACATTTTGCTCAGGGAAACGAATAAAATATAGGATATCGTAAAGAAACGCTTGACATTCACGGGTAAAAATATTTATATTGCATAAGATTTTAACGTCGGCGTTGTGCCGTTTATTTGAAAACAAGGATTTTAAATGAGTATTAGTCCGATACAATTTCTGCGTCAGGTAAGACAAGAAGTTAAAAAAGTTACCTGGCCGACAAAAAAAGAAGTCGTTCCGACTTGCACAATGGTTATTATGATTGTAGCCATGGCTACATTGTTCTTCTGCGTCGTTGATATGGTATTAAGCTGGGGCGTAGATAAAATTTTACAATTAGGTTAGGAGTTTTAAATGACCGCTCGTTGGTATGTTGTAAACGTATATTCCGGCTCGGAGAAAAAAGTAGCCGAATCGCTTAGAGAACAAGCCGTTCTTAAAAAAATGGAAGATAAAATTCAGGAAGTTTTCGTTCCGGTGGAAAATGTTATTGAAATTCGTCGCGGCACGAAAGTTAATGCCGAGCATAAGTTCTTTCCGGGGTATATCTTGGTTAAAATGGAACTTTCTGATGAGACCTGGCTCGTTGTTAAAAATACACCGCGTGTCAGCGGATTTTTAGGCAGCCGTAATAAGCCGCAGCCGATCAGCGATGCCGAAGTCGAAAAAATTATGAATCAGGTTAAAGAAGGTGTTGAACGTCCGCAAACCAATGTTAATTTCGAAACCGGTGAGCAAATCCGTGTTATCGACGGCCCGTTTGCCTCTTTCGTCGGTATTGTCGAAGATGTCGATACCGAAAAGAGCAGACTTAAAGTTTCGGTTTCTATTTTCGGTCGTTATACGCCGGTTGAGTTGGAATTTTCTCAAGTCGAAAAAATATAGAAAACTCGTCTAACGGGTAACTACTTGTTCGCCGACTGTCTTATGTACCCTTGTTGTACACTGCGACAGTCGGCGAACTGCGTATTTACCTCGTTATCCGAGTTTTCTAAAGCCGTGCCGGTTGCCTTATGTTCCCTTTTTTGTACACTGCGACAGTCGGCGAACTGCGTATTTACCTCGTTATCCGAGTTTTCTAAAGCCGTGCCGGTTAATAAAGGGTCATTCTTGACCGGCGTAGACGTGTCGAGAATCCCGGCAATTTTATGATTCGGCCGAGATCCTCGCATTTGCAAGGATGACGTTTTAAATTATTTATTACGTCTTAACTCGCTTTGTTCTTAAGGCATGACAGATAAGTAATCGGGAAATATCAAATCCGTTTTTACCTTTTGCGACATGTGGCGTTTTCAACTAATTTGACGCACAAATCTGCGTAGCTCAAGCCAATGTATTTGGCTTGTTCCGGAACCAATGACAATGATGTCATGCCCGGATTGGTATTTACTTCCAAAAACACAACGCCGTCTTGCGGATTATAACGAAAATCCGTGCGTGAAATCGTATTGCAACCGAGAGCTTTGTGCATAATCTCGGCATAGCGTAAACAAGTGTCGGTTACATCTTGCGGTAAATCGGCCGGCAAAATGTGTTGTGTAAAACCGTCGGTATATTTAGCCTCATAATCATAAAACTCATTTTTGGCTTTTAATTCCGTAACAACGTGAGCTTTGCTTTCTAAACACATGACTGTCAATTCTCGGCCGGCGATAAATTCTTCAATCAATACTTTAATATTTTCATCCGGATAAGTGACTTTTTTGGCATCTTTTTCGTTACGGACGATAAAAACGCCGACACTTGAGCCGTCGCTGACCGGCTTTATGACGTACGGATACGGGATTTGAGTGCCGCTTTTGAAATATTCGCGGGCAGTTTTGTATTCGCCGTCGGCAATTTTGACACCGTTTTGAGCGGCAATAAGTTTGGTCAGATGCTTATCCATTCCCAAAACCGAGGAAATAACGCCGGAATGGGTATAAGGAATTTGCAGTGTATCCAATAAACCTTGAATTTCGCCGTCTTCGCCCCAGTTACCGTACAAACCGTTAAATACAACGTCGGGTTTTTCGGTTTTTAAGACGTTGATAAAATTCCAGACATCAGTCAAATCGTGCTCGATTACTTCATAATCTTTGTTTTTTAACGCCGCGGCTATGTCGTTTTGGGAATTGATACTGACTTCTCGTTCTGCCGAAAAGCCGCCGAACAGTAACAAAACTTTCTTTTTCATTTATTTTTTCCTTTATTATCTGAAATTTTCTGCTATTGTAGGAAAAATTGTTTAAGGAATGACTAAATTATGAAAAGGTTTATGGCTTTTTTATGCCTGTTTTTTGCGCTTATTCAACCGGCTCATGCGGTGCGGATTAAACAGTATATGAAGACAACAATAGGTGTGTTTGATGCTTGTGAGCAAACGCTGACATACAGTTTTTTTAAAGACCATGATTATGATATCAAAACCACGTTGAATACGACCGGGACTTTTGGGGCATTATATCCGTTTAAGGGAATGTATCATGCCGTCGGGACCTATGACCGAAATAATTTTGTGCCGCAAGACTATTTTCAGGAAGCTAAATCGCGTTTTCATCATCGAACCAAAGAGCTGATTTATGAAAACGGAATACCAACGTATCGTGTCAGCACGAAAGATAAAAAGAAACGTCGCGATGCCGTTGTCTTAAACGAAAAATACGGACGAGCTTTGGACTTTTTATCAACACTCGGGGTGATTTTAGAACAAATAAATCGTAAAGGAAATTGCGATTTTAAAGGGTATTCGTTTGGTGGTAAGCACTATTCTTTATCCACGGTTAAAACCGTAGGAAAAGAAAAAATCAAAACCGATTACTTTGAGGGTAAGGCCTTAAAATGCAAATATAATTTAGAAAATGTGGATGAGGAGGATGCCGGTTTTTTACTTTCAAGCGGTGAACCGGTCTATATTTGGCTTTTGCGCGATAAGACGACCGATGCCTACTATGTGGCACGTATCGTTGTCGAGTCAACACCATTCGGGAAACTTGAATCTCTGACAACAAAAATAGAGGTAACAAAATGAAAAAAGCGGAATTACTTTTACCAGCAGGTTCGCTGGTTAAGATGAAAACAGCTATTCTTTACGGTGCCGATGCCGTGTATGCCGGTACGCCGGATATGAGTTTGCGAACACAATCAAAATTTACGCTTGAAGACTTAAAAGAGGGAATCGAGTTCGTACATTCGCACGGCAAAAAAATTTATTTAACGCTCAATTTGTATATCCATAACGAAGAAGCCGAAAAGTTGCCGCAATTTGTGAAAACACTGCAAGATTTGCAACCTGATGGTGTGTTAGTGGCCGACCCGGGCGTATTTTATTACTTAAAAGAAAATGCGCCGGAATTGAAACGTTTTGTTTCTACACAAGCCAATATTTGTTCGTGGCAAACCATTAAGTTTTGGCAATCAATGGGGGCGAGCTTGTGCGTTTTGGGACGTGAAGTGACTTTTGCTGAAATGGCTGAGATTCGTGAAAAATGTCCGGACATATTGCTCGAATGTTTTATCCACGGGGCGATGTGTATGTCGTATTCCGGCCGTTGTCTGATTTCCAATTTTATGGCAGATCGCAGTGCCAACCGCGGTAAATGCGCACACTGTTGCCGTTGGCACTATAAAATGCACTTGCGTTTGAAAGACGGGACAATTAAAGAAATTGAAATTAACGAGGATAATGCCAAAGCCTTTGAATTTTTACTTGAAGAAGAATTCAGACCGGGTGAATACTATGAAATTGTTGAAGATGAACACGGCGGCTATTTGCTGAACTCAAAAGATATGTGCCTGATGCCGCGCTTAAATGATATTTTGCGTATCGGAATGGACTCGCTTAAAGTTGAAGGTCGCAATAAAACAGAATATTATGCCGGTACGGTGGCACGAGCCTACCGTCAGGCAATTGATGACTATTACGCGAATCCTGAAAGTTGGGACTATACCAAGTATATGGACGAGTTGTATGCTTTGCAAAACAGAGGTTATTGTTTGGGTTTCCACGACGGTAAATTGACGAACATCAGCCAAAACTATGAATATACGCGCACGTTAGGCGAATGGCTGTTTGCCGGTTCAATTGTCGAATGGCAGGGTGATGATGCGATTTTTGAAATCCGCAATTATATCAATTCCGGCGAGCCTGTGGACTTTTTAATTCCGAACACGTTGGAAAATCTGCGCTTGACTCTAACCGAGTTTGAAGATGCCGTAACCGGTGATATAACGCCAAAAGTTTCGGCAGGTGAAGGTAAAAAAATCCGTATTCGTCCGCAGTTTTGGAATAAGCCGATTGACGAGGTTAAAAAGTTGTTGCCGCAGTATACCATCGCGCGCAAATTGCAAGGTTTGAAAGGCGAAAATAAAGAAATGTATGACCGTAAGCGCGATGAGTTCGAGCAGTTAATCGAAGGTTGCCCGTTAGAGGAGTAAGCGTATGCCTAAAGTGGTGATTATAGCCGGTCCGACGGCTTCGGGCAAATCCGCTTTGGCGATTGATGTGGCACGCGCTTTAAACAGCGTGGTATTAAACTGCGACTCGATGCAGATTTATAAAAACATTCCGGTTATATCTGCTGCGCCGAGTGCTGAAGAACGGGCAAAAGTCGAACACAGATTATATGAGATTTTTGACTGTTCCAAACGCGGAAACGTCGTTGAGTGGCTTGATTTATGTGTTGCCGAAATTAAAAAACTGTGGGACGAAAATAAAGTACCGGTGGTCGTCGGCGGGACTGGTATGTACATCGATGCCCTTATAAACGGCGTGACGCCGATACCGGAAGTTTCCGCAACCATCAGAGAAAAAGTGCATACTTGGCTTAATAAAGACGGACTTTCGGTTCTTTACGGCTTTTTGCAACAATATGATGCCGAAATTGCCGCTAAGCTTAGTCCGAATGATAAAACACGAATCGTTCGCGCCGTTGAAATTATGACGGCTACCAATCAAAAAGTTTCGGAATGGTATAAAGTGCCGATGATAAAAAAATTGCCGGAAGCCGAGTTTATTGTTATAAAAATCGTGCCGGATATCGATGTTATTGAAGAACGCTGTAAACAGCGCTTGGATAAAATGGTTTATGAGTGGGATGCCCTAAAAGAAATCGAATATTTGGCACAAAGGCAAATTGCGGAAACATTGCCGGCAATGAAGGCATTGGGCGTGCCGGAATTAATGCGTTATGTAAAAGGTGAAACTTCTTTGGAAGATGCACTGACCGAAGCTAAATTACATACGCGGCAGTACGCCAAAAGACAACGTACTTGGCTCCGAAATAAGTTGCCGGCCGATATTGTTTTCGAAGAAGTTTACAGCGGGCAAGCCGAAATTTTGGCGCAAATTTTAAACCGTGCAAATGCTTAAATATCGCTTGCACATTATTTCGTTCTGTTATAAAAAAGTAGTGAATTAAAACTAATTTTGGAGAAATGCAAAATGTTTGCAAAGCTGTTGGGAATGTTTTCCGCTGATATGGCGATTGATTTGGGTACGGCAAATACGCTTGTTTATGTGCGCGGTCGCGGTATCGTTTTGAATGAACCGTCGGTTGTGGCAATTGAAGAATATAAAGGCCGTAAGCGTGTTTTGGCCGTCGGTAATGAAGCAAAGCGTATGCTCGGACGTACACCTGGTAATATTCATGCCATTCGTCCGTTGAAAGATGGTGTTATCGCCGATTTTGAAATCGCCGAAGAAATGATTAAATACTTTATTTGCAAAGTACATAATCGTCGGACTTTTGTAACTCCTTTGATCGTTATTTGTGTGCCGAGCGGGGCAACCGAAGTTGAAAAACGCGCGATTAAGGACTCCGCATACCAAGCCGGTGCTCACAAAGTTCAGCTGATTGAAGAACCGATGGCAGCCGCTATCGGCGCCGGTTTGCCGATTACCGAACCTTCGGGCAGTATGGTGGTTGATATCGGCGGCGGTACGACAGAAGTTGCCGTTTTGTCGCTTAAAGGCGTTGTTTATGCACGTTCTGTCCGTGTCGGCGGTGATAAAATGGATAGCGCCATTGTTAACTACATTCGCCGTAATAAAAATCTGCTGGTCGGCGAAAGCAGTGCCGAACGCATTAAAAAAGAAATCGGTTCGGCTTGTCCGCCTGAAAAAGGTGAAGGGCGTACGGTTGAAATCCGTGGCCGCGATTTGGTAAACGGCGTACCTAAGGAAATCGTTATTACCGAACGTCAGATTGCCGAAAGCTTAATGGAACCGGTATCCGATATTGTCGAAGCCGTTAAAGTTGCGTTGGAAAATACCGCACCGGAATTGGCTGCCGATATTGTGGATAAAGGTATTATCTTAACCGGCGGCGGCGCATTGTTGGCAAATCTTGACCAAGTATTGCGTAAAGCAACCGGACTTCCTGTATCTATTGCCGAAGATCCGTTGTCTTGCGTGGCCAGGGGTTCGGGTAAAGCTTTAGATGAATACAGTCGCTTGAAAGATGTTCTTTCAAGTATGGATTAATCCGGCAGATTAAGTAAGGAAATACAATATGTGGCGGCGTGGTGTTCTGCTTATCAAATTCAGTGAGTTAAGAGCCAATTTTCGCCGCTTTTTTGTGTTTATATTGTTTGTGGTTGCGTTTTTGACCGTCTTGATGTCTAAATTGGACAATATTGTGGTCGAAGCGGCGCATAAAGTTGTTATGGATGCAACCGGTCCGATTATGCAGGTGGTGGAATATCCGTCACGGATTGTGCATAGGGTTTATACCTATTTCTACGATATCAGCCATATTTATGCCGATAACCGCGAATTGCGTGCCGAGAACAAGCAAATGCTTATTTTACAAAATAAAGTACGCACGCTGGAGGTCGAAAATCAGCTGTTAAGCCGGTTGCTTAACTATACGCCGCCGGCCGAGGCAACTTTTATGAGCGCTAAAATCATAGCCGAATCCGGCGATAGTTTTACCCACATGCTTTTGGTATATATAGGTGACGAGCCGGTTAAAAAGGGGCAAATCGTTTTGGGTGATGAAAGTGTTATCGGGCGCGTCGACAAAGTCAGCGGTCATTATGCCAAAGTTATTTTGGTAACCGATATTAACTCTAAAATTCCGGTAGTCGTAGAAAGAACGCGTGTGCGCGGTATTTTAACCGGTAATAATACAGCCATGCCGACACTTTTGTTTACGCGTTCGACATCAGATATTCAAGAGGGCGATGTTGTGGTTACATCGGGTGTCGGCGGTATGTTCCCGGCCGGGTTGCCTATCGGATTTGTTAATACGATTTCCGGCGGTGAGATCAGTATTGAAACCATGGCCGATATCAGTCGTGTCGAGTATGTTCGTATCGTCGACTACGGTTTATCTAACGAAGAAGAAGTCCGTGAGGACTTTTTTGAGGGTGATAAATAATGCGTGACAGTTGGCAGGAAAAATTACAGATTTTTTTATTGCACCGTATTCCGTTGGTTGTGACGTTTATTTTAATGTTTATTTTTTTTACGCCTGTTAACTCGGTGCAACTTAACTATTTTCGGCCGACAATAGGTGTTATTTGTGTTTATTACTGGGTACTGAAACGCGGGTACATGTTCAGCTATATATCGGCTTTTTGCGTTGGCTTTTTGATTGATGTTTACAGCTCGTCGCCGTTGGGACTTAACTGTTTGTTTATGATGCTTTTGGTCTTTGTAACCGAATGGATCGGGCGCTATTTTCAAACGGCCTCATTCGGTTTGGGATGGTTTATCTTCGGTGTGGTCGGGTTAGGGCAAATTCTTTTAAAATGGTTGGTCCTGACTGTTTATTTCGGGCATATTCTTTCATTAAACGAGGTTATGCTGAGCTATTTTTCAACCCTGCTGTTTTATCCGCTGATTGTCAGTATTAACGTTTGGGTGCAAGACCATTTGTTGCCGCAGGAGAGAATAAATGAATAGTTCCGAAAACGAAAAAGTGAAAGTGCTCGGACATCGGACTATTTTTCTGATGCTGTTTAATTTGGTTGCGTTTGCGATGATTGTCGCCCGACTTTATTATTTGCAGGTGTATGAAGCCGATAAATACAAGGTTATGTCAGATAAAAACCGGATTTCGACACGCTTTTTGGTGCCGCCACGCGGTGTGATTTATGACCGAAACGGAGAGGTTATCGCTAAAAATGATCAGGACTTTCAAGCACTGCTGATTGCCGAACAGACATCGGATATTAATCAAACATTGGAAGCATTTAAGAATATTATTCCGTTAACGGTCGATGAAGAAACACGCATTTTGAAGGATATTAAAAATAAACGCCGCTTTATTCCAATTAAATTGAAAAATGATTTGAGTTGGGAAGAAGTGGCTAAAATCGAGCTGAATGCTCCGGATTTACCGGGCGTCGAAATTAATGAAGGTTTGAGCCGTATTTATCCGTATGCGGATTTGTATGCACATGTGCTCGGATATGTCGGACCGATATCCGATGCCGATAAAAAAGATAATCCGCTTGCCATGGTTCCTGGTTTCAAAATCGGTAAAGCCGGTTTGGAACGTACTCTTGATTATCAGTTGCAAGGCAAGGGCGGTACGGTTAAACTGGAAGTCAATGCCTACGGGCGAGTTATGAAAGAAATAGAGCGCAACTCAGGCGTTCAGGGTGACAGTGTTCAGATTACGGTTGATTCCAGACTGCAAGAGGCTGCCTATGAGGCGTTTGGGGAAGAAAGCGGCGCCGCTGTTGTGTTAGATGTGCGTACCGGAGAAATTTTGGCTCTGGTGTCCAAACCTTCTTTTGACCCGAATTTGTTTACCAACGGTATCAGCTATAAACATTGGAACGCTCTTTTGAATAATGAACGTACGCCATTGGTCGATAAGGCCGTATCCGGTCAATATTCACCGGGGTCGACTTTTAAGGTGGTGGTGGCTTTGGCTGCTTTGGAGGCCGGTGTTATCAATGTCGGAACACGTATTTACTGCGCCGGTGGTATGGATATCGGAAATATTCGCTTTCACTGTTGGAAACATGCCGGCCACGGCAGTCTGAACGTGGTGGAAGCCTTAAAATATTCATGCGATATATTCTTTTATGAAACTGCTTTGCGTGTCGGTATAGATAAAATTCACGATATGGCCCTGCAATTAGGTTTGGGTGAACCACTCCATGTCGGTTTGGATAACGAAAAAGGCGGTTTAATACCATCTAAAGCTTGGAAAAAAGCACGTTTTGATAAAAATTGGACACCGGGCGATGCGGCAAATTCCGGTATCGGACAGGGCTATGTTTTGGTAACGCCGTTACAATTAGCCACGATGTTGGCGCGTGTGGTAAACGGTGGGTATGCCGTGCAACCGACATTTATCAAACCGACGGAGGCAGACCTTAAAAAGATAAAAAGGTTAGATATTTCAACACGGCATATCGAACTTGTTAAACAAGGTATGTTTGAAGTTGTTAACGGGGCGGGGGGTACGGCCGGCCGAGCCAAATTTAATATAGACGGAGCCGTGATGGGCGGTAAAACAGGCACTACGCAGGTGCGCCGAATTTCAATGAAAGAGCGGTTAAGCGGTATTATCCGTGATGAACAATTGCCGTGGAAACTTAGAAATCACGCTTGGTTTATGGGGTTTACACCGGTTGATAATCCGCGCTATGCCGTGGCGGTTATTGTCGAACACGGATCATCCGGTTCCGGCGTGGCTGCGCCGATTGCCAGCAAAATTTTGCAAAAAGCATTAGAATTAAATATAAAGTAGGTGCTCAATGGAATATATCGGTTACGGAAATAACGGACAAAGTTTGAAGGATAAAATTCTGGGTATAAGTTTTACCTATATTTTGCTTATAGTGATTTTGGCCGGTATCGGAACAATGACTCTGTATTCAGCGGCTAACGGCAGTTGGGAACCGTGGGCAGGTAAACATTTAATGCGTTTCGGTTTTGCGCTTACCCTGATGATTTTTATGGCTTTGATTGATGCCAGACAATACTATAAATGGGCTTATGTTTTTTACTTGGTATCTATGATGCTGTTGATTGCCGTTGAGGTATTCGGTCATATCGGTATGGGGGCACAGCGTTGGATTAACTTCGGACTGTTTAAGGTACAGCCGTCCGAGTTGATGAAAATAGGTATCGTTCTGTTTTTGGCACGCTATTTTAATGCAATGACCATACAGGGAATTCGAACTTTCCGCGGATTGATTATTCCGGCCTTACTGACACTGTTTCCGGTTGCTTTTATTGCTATGGAGCCTGATTTGGGAACGGCGCTGATGGTTTTGATTACGGCTACAGTGATGGTGTTTGTGGCCGGTGTACAATGGTGGAAGTTTGCTTTGGTCGGGACAATCGGCGGCGGCAGTTTGCCGATTATATGGAACTTTTTGCATGAGTACCAAAAAAACAGGGTGCTGACATTTTTGGATCCGGAGAGAGACCCGCTCGGCACCGGTTATCATATCATTCAATCTAAAATAGCTTTCGGTTCCGGCGGTGTTTTCGGCAAAGGCTTTTTGCACGGAACGCAGACACATCTGAATTTTCTGCCGGAAAAACATACAGATTTTATTTTTACAATGTTTTCCGAAGAATTCGGTATGCTCGGCAGTCTGACGGTATTAGCTTTGAATTTGCTGGTTATCGCACTCGGCTATTTGTTTGCTTTTCGCACGCATAACTATTTTGCCAAACTGACCATAATCGGCTTGAATACCAATTATTTTTTGTATGTATTCATTAATATTTCCATGGTTATGGGGTTGCTGCCGGTGGTTGGTGTTCCTCTGCCGCTGATTTCATACGGCGGAACGGTTATGTTTTCGATTATGGCCAGCTTTGGGATTATACTTTGTATGTCAATCAATAAATCGAAGATGTCGTTTGATGATAACAGATAAAAAAAGACACGGCACAATGCCGTGTCTTTTAGAATAAAATGCTTTTTTAACGTCCGGCACTTCGGGCGGCCATAATTGACGGCATATTAGCATAAAGCTCTTTGGTGTCGGCAATTTTGTCGCGGGTAACAATTTGTCCCTTTGTCATTTGGAGCTCTTTTGCAGCCACGAGAGTCTGAAGGTCTTTCGGTAAACTCTTGAAATATTCAGAATCCATACGAATTTTTTCAGCCAATTTAGATCTGTACGGAACATCGTTAACACAGCAGGCAATCATAAGTTTTTGACGTAACTCGGCTGACATCGGGTGAGGGGATCGAGCCGAGTAATTTTTAAAGTCAATACCGATACCGTTTGTTTTAGCATCTTTAACCAAATCATTAATACGGGCTTGAATGTCCGTAGCATTACCTGCATTATCGGCATCAATAAGTTCGGCAAGCTTTTTCTTGATAGGAATACTGTTAGCCAGATAGCCGTTCTGCATTTCACTCGGAACATTTTTCAATAAACAACTGTTCATCAAATCTAAAGTTTCAGCTTTGACTCGAGATAATTTAGCCTGATAAACAGGGTGCTGTAAAGCTCTTAATAAGTCGCCCTGACGGTTTTCCGTTTCAATCTTTTGGACTAAATCGGCAATTTTAGGCAGTAATTCGTCTTTTTTCTCCGGATGGCGATCAAGGAAACAGAACATACGAATTAAGGCTCTTTCCGGTTGGTGTTCGGCTAAGTCTTTGACCATAATATCGCGTATACGGGTATGACTTTCAATAATCTGTTTGTGCTCTTCATCCGTAAGCTTACGGCCTTTGGCGCCTTCAAAGATTTTGTTGCGGAATTGACTTTCAAGAGCCATATCATGCGAAGCACCGCTTGAGTAACCGGCAACAATTGCTGCGGTGTACGCAACAGCCGCTGCAGGCAGGATAATATCTTCCGGAATGTGGTGGTGATGATACGGCCAGCAAGCATCAACCGCTTCTTCTATATCTTTTTGGCGCTGTCTGCGTTCTCTTTCGACTTTTTCCTGAGCTTCTTCGGCAGTTTTTAATGTCGGATCTATTTCCATAGCCCTTAAGGTTTCTATTTCGCCGCGAGCGGCAGCCTCCATGATATCTTGCGGAACAACATCATAGCGGTCACGCAAGAGAGGCGGAAGTTTCTCCCAAGTTTCAAACTTGCTGATATACGAGGAATAGATGCTGTTCAATACGTCCGGCGGAGTTCCGTCGCTTTCGACTTTTGATAACGCCGCCGAATCGTACTTTTTTAAGAATTCCTTGAATGTTGCGCTAAAGTCTACCATGGGTTTTCTCCTTTACGAATAGTATTACTAGGACCGTCCGGTGTTGCTGTTTGTTGTTCTGGCTGTATAGGCAGTTTGGCCGTTAGCAAAATCCCTTTTGGCATCGCCGTCTTTTTTGACAGGAGGGAGCTTTTCGGCAAAAGTCGCATCTTTACCGCCTAAGTTACCATAGGTGTAGGCACTTATCTTTTTCTCGGTGACGAAAGCATCAAGTGCGTCTCCTTCTAACTTTTGATGTTTGACACCATTCTTATCCGTGTATTCCGGAATAATACCGAGAGCGGCCTGTGTAGCTTTGATATTTTCTTGCATACGAGCTTTTTTGTCTTCAGGAGTTTCCTCTCTTGTTTGGTTCAGATGAACTCTTGTTTTTAAGGCACTTATTTTGCTTATTTGAGCTTCTTGAATAACTTCATTCATTGTTGCTCGGAAAGCTTCAGGGTCCTTCTTATATTGCTCAAGCAGCATTTCTTTACTGTCTTTGGCGCGCTCCTGCATCGCTATATATTTATTATATTCTTCATCAGAGCAGTTTGAGCCTTTAACATAAGGAGGAGTATCCGGTAAGCGCGGTTCTTTGGCTTTAGATACTTTACCGGCCATTTCCATTTGCGCCATATCGTATTGATCGCGCAAAGCTTGTTTGATTTCTTCTTTAGTCGGCTCTTTAACTTCGGTACTCTCGGCACTTGTAGCTTCTGTATTTGTAGTCTCAGCACCTTCCCGATTCGGTTGTTCGGTAGTCGGTTGTTCGGCGGTCGGCTGCTCGGCGGTTTGCTGCGTTTCCTGTTGTTGGGCTCTTTCGGCCATTTTTTGCTGGAAGACAGCGTATTCCTCATCGCCTAAAGCCGCTTTGAGCTGCTCTTCAGTTAATTGCGGAGCGTTACCACCCATTTCATTGCCGTTGATTAAGCAAGCGGCATACAAACGAGCAGCCATTTCCGGTGTCATATCAGGTGAGAAGTTAACGCGGCGGCCTTTGTTGTCCGGCTCTTTGAGCATGGCATCAAACACATCTAAGCCGGCTTCTTTGGAAACAGCTACATCATTCGGAGTAGAATAATGAATTTTAGCACCGTTAAACGAAGCGGCGAAGCCGTTTTGAACGGTTTCATCACGTTCGTAATTTTCAATTTTATTCTCGTCGCTTAATCCCTTGTAATAAGCAGCCTTACGGGCAATCCAATCATCATTTTCTTGTGTCTGAACCGGGGTATTGTTTTCTTCAAGAGGTGTAAAGGTTATAGGTTCTTTTGTTTCCTCTTTCTTTTCTTCCTCCTTTTCTTCCTCCTTCTTTTCTTCTGTTTTGGGTTGAGGATTATTATTTTGTTCATCTTCGTTAACTGTTGCAACAACGGAACTGTTCTCTCCATCCATCTTAAGGATGTTTGCCCCGTCAATCTTAAAGCCTTTATCTTCAACAGCTGTCATCAACGATGCTGCATCTTTGTAATCTTCCCAATTCAGACCGGCAAGTTCACAGGCCTTTTGTTGAATAGCCGACGGTTTGAATGTATTTTCTTCGGTAGGTTGCTCAGCAGGTTGTGCCGTATCTTCGGCGTTTTTATTTTCTTCAGCCATGGTTTTGTCTCCTTCTTTATGCGGATTATCTCCGTTATTTTGCTTCGTTTCATGTTCTTTTTTATGAGGTACATACCCTTTCGGGATGTACTCTGCCAAATCGTTTTTACGCAAAGATGCGATGTATTTATCTTGTGCCGCCGGTTCCAGAGATTCTAACATTTTTTGAACATGCGCCGCGGCAATTTTATCTGTCAGCGGAATTAAATCCTGATCATTGCGAGTATTTGATTTTATGTCCGCCAAAAACTTATCTCTAGGGAAAATTCGATGTTTGTTCTTTTGTAAACGCTTTTGATAATCGGACTGAGCAACTTTTGACATCTTTGTCAGCAGAGCTTCCGTTAATTCGGTAACCCGCGGTTCCGGTACTTTCGGATTTTTATCGGATCTTATTTTAGAACTTTGGTAGACATTGAGTGCTAACTCCATCACTTTGTCACGATTTACTCTTTCTTCTGCTGATTGCGGGCGTGCGGTAAACTCCGAGCGAAGAATGCTTAAAGTCTTTGTCCAGTGATAGCGTTGCTTACTCGGCGATAAATCATCAGCAGAGAGATAATCGGCAATTCTGTCAGAATAATCATCCGTTTTATCGGTCAGATAAACATGTAAATCTGCGGCAATTGCTTTTTCTTGGGCAGTTTCCAGCCGACTTACGATATCGCGATAATTATCACGGGTAACCGTCGTCAAATCAATACCCTCTTCGGAGGCGTATTCGGCTAAAGTTGCTAAAACAGCTTGTTGCCCTTTTCCTAATGCCGATTGATTGCTATTCTTGTTTTTCCGTTGTGCAGGCTTTTTTTCAGGCTGAGGCGCCGGTTGAGAAGATTCGTTTTTTGTCTGTTTGTTTTCGGACTTTTCTTGCCGAGCAGATTCTTTTTCAGGCTGAGGCTTTGGTTGAACGTGTTTATCTGTATTTTTTTCCTGTGGTGTTTCTTCTTTGCCTTTTTTAGCCTGCCGAATTGCTTCTACTTCATTCGGGATACTATCAATAAAACTCTTTAATTCGGGATTTCTTAAATTAAAACGGGCATAAGAATTTGCCGCGTTCTCTACATCTTTAGGTAAGGCATCGGATAAGAGCGTAAAAAGTTCTTTTGAACGTGCACTATCACGATCAGCACCGGCTTTATACAGCGCTACCAATTCTTCAACGTATTTTTTTACATCCGCACTATTCATATTAAACCCTCATAAAAATATTCTTTGATGTTATAATAACACGCATTTCTGTTTTTGTCTAGTATTTTTGTGCAAATTTATGCAGTAATTTATTTGCTAAATAATGTCTGCAATTTGCGTTGAGAAGTGTTGTATTTATTTAAGGCCGCGGTATAGAGTTTACCTATTTTTCCGGCTGAAGAATCGATTTTGGCGCTTTCTGCGACGATTTTGGCGATTTTTTTGATTTCGCCATCAGGGGATACTGTCGGTAATTCGGGATTGCGCTGTTGCGGAGATTCATCTAAGTATTTATATTCAAAGGCGCAGCGAACACCATTTAAATAACATAGTAAGGCGTAATTTTTGAATACTTCGCGCATTGTGTGGCGTAACGCACTGATTTGATCGATATTATCTACCGGATTTTGCGAACGATATTGTTTTAAGGCACTGTTGAAACGCTGACGGCAAACCAACAGCTCTTGTACAATGCTGCACAGCTGCGAATCGAAAGCCATTTGCTGCAGGAGTTTAACCAATTCTTGTAGCATATCATGGCATTGGGTAGCTGAATGATGCATTATTTTCAGTTTTTCACCGCAAAAGACGTGGGTGCGGCAAAAATCTTCATCTAATTGCTGATGTGTTTTCAAAAGTTGGGCTGCTTCATTTAAGTATAGTAAGAAACGCCTACGGTTAATCCAAAAGTTAAAATGCGAAAAACCGAATTTTTTCAAATTTTGTTCAAAAACATTTGCAAAATCCGCTACAAGCGACAACCCGACGGCTGTCGGATTTTGTTTTAATAATCCGGTGTATTGCTGCAAATAGGTATTGTATTGTTCGGTTATTTTGCTGAACTCGGCCGTAAATGACACCGGAAAAATCGTTGCCGTTATTTTCTTTTTTTGAGCTGACTGGCGATTTACAATCTGTAAACCCAATTGCCGGCAGACTTCTTTTATACCGGAATAGTTAGCAGGTATGATAATGTTTTCGGTCAGGTCGTGTTTATAAAGCTCGTATTCGGCATAAAGACGTTTGTTTTGGCGCGAACTGACGACAGACGGAATGCTTTGAGCATATTTTTTGATTTGCTCGACAGACAGATCAAAATGTCCGATGTCAGGGAACTTTGTATCGCTTATTTGCAACATTTCCGGCCGAACACTGTCGGCAACAATTTTTATCCGCTCGGGAAGAGT
The DNA here is from genome assembly GCA_017635595.1 of Alphaproteobacteria bacterium. Classification (GTDB taxonomy): domain Bacteria; phylum Pseudomonadota; class Alphaproteobacteria; order RF32; family CAG-239; genus RUG410. The sequence continues at coordinate 37,911 of JAGBLF010000019.1, read as the reverse complement.
GATAAGCGGATGCAAAAAGGATTGCTCTAAAGCATAGCGTAAAAAAGCCTTATCTTCCATTTTTTTCTCTTATGCAAAAGTGTAATTAATAATGTTTATTTTTTAGTTAAAATGCCGATTATTTTGTGTTTGTGTATAATGCTTATAAGCATTGAAATATCAGAAATTATGTGCTACTTTTGCACAGATTTAATTTATATTGAAAAGAGGTCAGAATGTCTGGAAAAGCCCGTTATAACGGAAAAGATAGTTGGGAAGAATGGCGCCAGGATTGGCAAAATGAAGAGAGATATAACTTTCGTACAATCGAAAATAAATGGCAAAAAATTTGGGAAGATGAAAAAGCTTATAAGGTCGATATAGACTACAATAAGCCTAAATTTTATGCGTTGGTTGAATTTCCGTATCCGTCCGGTGCGGGATTGCACGTCGGCCATCCGCGCTCATATACGGCTTTGGACGTTATATCTCGCAAAAAGAGAATGCAGGGCTTTAACGTTTTGTACCCGATGGGTTTTGATGCCTTCGGCTTGCCGGCAGAAAACTATGCCATTAAAACCGGTGTGCATCCGGCAATTTCTACTAAAGAAAATATCGCCAATTTTACCCGCCAGCTGAAATCAATAGGCTTTTCGTTTGACTGGGACAGATGTTTCAATACCTGTGATCCGGAATATTACAAGTGGACACAGTGGATGTTTATCCAGTTTTGGAAACATGGTTTGGCTTATAAGGATAAAATCGCCATTAACTGGTGTCCATCCTGCAAAGTGGGGTTGGCTAACGAAGAAGTTGTTAACGGCTGTTGCGAACGTTGCGGTGCACAGGTTGTTCGCAAAGACAAGGAACAATGGATGTTGGCCATTACCAAATATGCCGACAGACTGATTAACGATATCGAAACAGTTGATTTTATTGATCGCGTTAAATCTACCCAAGTCAACTGGATCGGTCGTTCCGAAGGTGCCGAGCTCGAATTTGATTTAACCGATAACAACGGTCATGATTTAGGTAAAAAGCTGGTTGTTTATACCACGCGCCCGGATACGACTTTCGGCGTAACATATATGGTTATGGCACCGGAACATCATTTTGTTAAAGAATTGACCGATAAGTTTGAAAATGTTGCCGAAATTGAAAATTATGTTACCGAAACTTCTAAGAAATCCGAATTGCAACGTACTTCCGATATCACGAAAACCGGTGTTGAACTGAAGGGTATTAAAGCACGCAATCCGTTTAACGGTAAATTAATTCCGGTATTTATTTCCGATTATGTTCTGACCGGCTACGGGACCGGTGCCATTATGGCCGTTCCGGCGCACGATCAGCGCGATTATGATTTTGCCAAAGTCTTTAATTTGCCGATTATTCAGGTTTTGGCCGGCGGCGATATCAGTAAAGAAGCTTGGGAAGAAGATGGTGAACATATTAATTCCGGCTTTATGGATGGTATGGATAAAAAGGATGCCATGGCCGCCGCCATTAAGTTTGCTCAAGATAACGGTTTCGGTCAGCCGAAAGTTAATTTTAAGCTGCGTGACTGGGTGTTCTCCCGTCAACGTTATTGGGGCGAGCCGATTCCGATGGTTTACTGCGAACATTGCGGTTGGCAGCCGATTCCGGAAGATCAGTTGCCGCTTAATTTACCGGATGTTCCGGATTATCGTCCGAACGATAACGGCGAATCGCCTTTGGCTAATGCAACCGATTGGGTGAATACCACTTGTCCGAAGTGCGGCGGTCATGCCAGAAGAGAAACCGACGTTATGCCGAACTGGGCCGGTTCGTCTTGGTATTTCTTAAGATATTGCGATCCGCATAACGATAAAGAATTTGCTTCGCAAGAGGCCTTAAAATATTGGATGAATGTCGACTGGTATAACGGCGGTATGGAGCATACCACACTGCACCTACTGTACTCGCGTTTTTGGCACAAATTCCTGTATGATTGCGGTTATGTACCGATGCCGGAACCGTATCAAAAACGCACCTCGCACGGTATGATTTTGGCCGCCGACGGCGAGAAAATGAGTAAATCACGCGGAAATGTCGTCAATCCGGATGAGATTGTCGAAAACTACGGTGCCGATACCTTCCGTTTGTATGAAATGTTTATCGGTCCGTTCGATCAGGTTGCTATGTGGTCGGAAGAAAGTTTGAACGGCGTGTATCGCTTTGTCAGTAAAGTGTATTCACTGTTTAGAAAAGTTTATGGTTCCGAAGTTAAAGCATCGGCCGATGACTTACGCGCAATGCATAAGTGCATTTTAGAGGTTACGGAGCGTATTGATCAGATGAAATTCAATACCGCTGTTTCTTCACTAATGACGTATGTTAACTATCTGTCCGGTTTGGATAAAGTTCCGGCCGAACTTTATGAAACGCTTTTGAAATTACTTGCGCCGTTTACGCCGCATTTGGCTGAGGAAATGTGGGCACGTTTGGGCCATAATACACTAATCGTTGCCGAAAAATGGCCGGTCGGTGATCCGGCTTTGGCGGAAGAACAGACGGTTACTTTAGGTGTTCAAATCAATGGTAAAATGCGCGGTACGATTACCGTTGCCAAAAACGCATCTAAAGAAGAAACCGAAGCAGAGGCCTTAAAACTTGAAAATGTGGCGCGTCAGCTCGAAAATCAAAATATCAAGAAAATCATTGTCGTACCGGGTAGGATTGTAAACATTGTTGCAGCTTAGTAAGAAAATATTTGCCGTTTCGGCATTGGTTTGTTGCTTAACCTCATGCGGTTTTGAGCCACTGTATGTGGAAAAAACGTCAAGCGAGGATATGTGGTATTATAACAATAAGTTTGATACCGATATTGTACGGGAAATGGCGCAAATTCGCGTTGAAAGCGTTACCGATAGAATCGGACAGCTTGTGAAAAACGAGCTGATGGATACTTTTAACCCGATGGGAACACCAAAATGTTCAAAATACTTTTTGAAAATCGCGCCGGTCAATAGTCGTACCGTTCAACAGGCTCTGCGTGATGATATTACCGCTACGCGTGAAAAGGTTGAGTATAGGCTTACTTATTCCCTCTGGAGCAAGGAAGACGGTCAGCTGGTCAGTGGCGAAAGCTCAATATTTTTGAGTTACGACTTATTGGATAATCCTTATTCGACCACAATGGATAAAAAGAAAATCGAAAAAGACGGCGCAAAGATTCTGGCAAATGAAATCTCGCTTCGTATAGGTGCATATTTCCATTCGGTTAAAACAAAACGCGGTAATCCAGATGAATTTTAAACCGGCGCAGTTTGAAAATTTTTGTAAGCATCCGAATCCGGATATTAAGTGTGTAATACTGTTCGGAACAAACGAAGGTGCTGTCGCTACGCTGCACAAACAATGTGTTGAAGCCGTATGCGGCGGTACGGACGATGCGTTTCATTACGTTTTGCTGGATATGGAAAATATATCTAAAGACGGCGGTGAGATTTATGCCGAATTTTATGCTCAATCGCTGATGGGCGGTCGGCGTGTGGTTGCGGTTAAAAATGCGGACAATAATTTGACGGCATTTTTGAAAAATACATTGCCGGAAACAACCAGCGAAAATCTGCTTATTCTGATGTCGGACAGTCTGAACACAAAATCTTCTCTGATTACGTGGGCTAAAGACCGTACCGACACTATTATCGTCGGTTGTTATGAAGAACGGGAGGCGGATATTGCCAAGGAAACCGAAAAACTTCTCGCCGAACGGGGAATAACGGCCGATATACCAACAATGCAAGCGCTGTGTGCCAGATTGTCACCGGATAGTAAAGTTAATCAGTGTGAAATTGATAAATTAGACACATATTTAGGTGAACGGAAAACTGTTAATATAGAAGATGTTAAAGTTGTCGTCAGTGATGTTGCCGGTGCCAATATCGAAGATTTGTGCTATTTTACGGCCGGCGGTGATGTCGTGAAGGCTTGCAATATCTATACTCGTCTGCTTAAAGAGGGAAATGATCCGTCGATGCTGATTCGACAGGTGTCATACCATTTTAATCGCTTGCTTATAAGTGCGGCAACCATGCTTGAGGAGGGTAAAAACGCAGACCAAGTGATTTTTGCCATGCGTCCGCCGTTGATGTTTTATCGTAAAGACGATTATAAGCGCCAATTGCAGATGTGGAGCAAAGACAGGATACTCAGTGCGTTGCGAGTATTATACGATTGTGAACGAGATTGCAAAACAACAGGCTTGCCTGCCGAAGAATGCGGAAGCTATACAATTATGCGCCTGGCCGGTGCAGCGCAAAAATTACAACAAAGACGTTAAAAAAAAGAAACAGCCTTACTGCTAAGGCTGTTTCCGTTATCGACCTATTTACCGGAAAGTATGGCGCTGAATAACTCATGTACGCTTGGTATGTGATTGTTAGCATACAGAGGGTCTAACGCAAAGCGATAGACATTATGACCGGCAAAGGCCAGATTGTTTTGAATGTCGCCGCCGTGGCCGATACGCATTAATGTATTGTGAATACAATATGTACGCGGATCAGGAATTTTGCCGGTTGTGCCGGTGGCGCGCGACCATCCTGAAAATTGGCATTGAGATAAGCAACCGACACATTCGGCGCGCTGTTTTTGCATTTCCATCCATTCATCAGGTGTTAAAAAGACCAATGTCGAATCCGGCGTTTCTTTAATCATGGTATAACCTTGGTCATGCTGTTGCTCGACTTTGGCTTTATCAGCCGGATTAATGTATACGGCTTTCAACGGTGAAATCGGAAGCAATAACGTATGTTCTTCGGTGGCCGTATCGCTGTATGTAATTTCGGCTTTTTTACGACGCATTAAGTTGCTTAAAAAGGCATTTTTGATAGCCGAAGAAAAGAAACCGGTCGGCGAAAATTTTTGCAAAATGACATCACCTTTATGTGTGCTCATCATTAAGCGTTTCCAAGCATCGCTGATAGGACTTTCTTTAGTAATCATCGGACGTGTACCGAATTGGAAAGCAACATTGCCGAGTTCCGGATTATCAATATAATCCTGCCAGTCACTCAAACTCCAAACACCGCCGGCAATAATAATCGGCAGATTCGGCAATCCGAGTTCGATTAAAGTCTTGCGCAATTCGATTAAACGTTCATAAGGACGTTCGGGTTGCAACGGATTTTCGGCATTTGATAAACCGTTATGTCCGCCGGCAAGCCACGGATCTTCATAAACAACACCGCCCAAATATTCCGGATATTTCTTAAAAGAACGCTTCCATAAAATAGCCATTGCACGTGCCGATGAGATAATAGGATAGTAGTAAACATTGTGTTCGGAAGCAATAGCGCCTAAGTTGTAAGGTAAACCGGCACCGCAGGTGACACCGTGGATTAAACCTTTAGCCCCTTCCAAAACGCGGACGATAACTTCTTCCGAATCAGCCATTTCCCAAAGCATATTGATATGGATTCGTCCGTGATTGCCGGCAATTTCATGGGCGATTTGTGCCTGTGAAATACCGCCTTTGATGGCATATTCAACCATTTCGCGGTGGCGTTTTTCTCTTATTCTTTCATGAAATACTTCCGGAATAATAGAACCGCTGAAGTCAACTTCGGTCGGGCTGACCATTGAGATTGTGCCGACACCGTCTTCTTTAGCCCATGCACCGGAACTTTTTCCGTCTGTTCCGTTAATACCTTTTCCGCCCTCTATCAAAGGGTAAACCTCTGCTCCTGAAATATTGATTTTATTTAAAGTTTTCATGGTGTGCCTCCTAATCAATCATTAATATAATCAAAACATATAAAAAGAAAAGTAGGCACTTTTGCGACTCTTAGTTTCATCAAGGAAACTAACGGCGGTTTATTCGGCAAGAGAAAACAACTCAAAAGGTGAACCGTTTATAGATATAAAAGTGATGATAAGGCAGGCCAGAGCAAAGATGTAGAGCATACTCATAAGGTTGGGATTTTTTTCGGTAAGGAAATCAGACCACTTTTTTAACAGCAAATTTATACCGAAAATACTTGTGAAAAAAATCAACAATTGTGCAAACAGACCAGCATCCGTTAAGTAAGATTTAATCGGTTCGAGGATTTTGAACAGAAATGCAAAGAATAATAAATAGACGGCAATCAGCACATAGTTAACGTATCTCTTGACTTTGTTGATTTGTTTGTGCTTTTTATTATCTTTTTTTAATTTTTCGATTGTCAAATCATTAATTTTAACGCCGCGGACGGTTTCTTTTTCGACTTCCTGTTTCTTTTTGTAATCATCAATATGGACTTTGAATTTTTCGGCAATCATGCATAAACCGCAGCCTTTAGGTGTAAAATAAGCGTGATTATGGTCTTTTTTGCATTGCTTTAAATGTTTTAAAATGTATTCAAGTTGCATTTGCCATTCAAGTGCGCTCGGACGCTCGTTGCCCTTGGTAAAGGCACGTTCAAACATATTCATGGTGTTTTTATCAAAATAATCATGAATACTGTACGGATGCGGTGCCTGGTAGCTGTCCGGCCACATGCCGTAGGCATAGTGGTAGCCGGCGATGCGCTCCTGCAATGACAACATTTCTTCGTTTTTGTGAGGCGTACCGGAAAACGGATGAATTCCTTCGTTTAACAATTTGAAAATGATAACCGCCAAAGCGAATTTATCTTGTTCTTCGCCCATTTCCTGACAGGTTTGTGTCATACCTTCCGGATAAATATATTCTTCACTGACATATTCGGCCGGATAGCGCTCGTTATTTTCGCCCTTAATCGAAAAGCCGTCGCAGTCAAACAGAGCAACTAAAAGCGTATTTTTGTAAATCGATACGTTAGATGGTTTTAAATCAACAATATAGTGGCCGCAGGCATGCAAAGCGGCAACAACCGAGGTAATGTTATAAGCGGCAAAAACGCGGTCGACATAGCGTTCGGACAGGCCCAGCTTGCGACGCACGGCTTTTTGGATGATATGGTCCAGAGAAATAGCTTCATCGGTGTTGATCAGCGGCATCAAATAGCCGATACAAAAACCGCGTTCATCTTCCAACAAGGCCGTCGGCCAGGCAATTTGGATATATTCTTTATTTTCAAACGGAATCGTCGGTATGTTCGGGCGATTATGCAGCATCGCTTCCAACTTTTTGCGGTTGGTTTCGCTGTGTTCTTTTTCATGAAAAATTTTGGCTACGCTGTCCGGGTGTGTGGTATCAAGATAAATTTTACCGGCGGCACCGCCTTTGTTTAAAAGTCTGCCTAACGTAACATGCTCGTGATGTCCGTCAGGATACAAGGCTAAACATATTTGCGGGGCTTCAGTCATGGCATTTTCACCCACAACAGGGTTTTATCATCAGCATTAATGCGTTGTGCACGTGTGTCGTTTAATGTATTGCTCAAAGCTTTTTGAGCCGAGACCTTATTGGTTTCCTGCTCCAGATAATTGATGATCGGAAACAAAAACTTCTGGCGAATTTTATAGAAATCATCGGCAAATACAAAATCTGTCACACCGTCAGTCATCAGTATAATGCGATTGGCATTTTCAAAAAACGTAAATCGTAAATTATCTTGCCAGTCATTCATGGTGTAGAAGAAAGTTTCGCATGAAAAGGCTCCGTTTGCCGGTTCGGAAATGACAAAGTTATCGGATTGTCCCTCATAAAAGGCTAAACCGGCACCGTCACCTATATGGAAAAATACGCCTTGGTTTTTGATACAGAAAACGCCGACAACCGTTGCCGAAAAATCCATAATTCCGGCAGTTGATTTATTTTTATTCAAACGGTGTAAAATTAATTTTTGGCGTGCCACCCGCAGTGCATTTTTAACATCGCGGCGAATGTTTTTCAAATCGGAACGGATAAGCAAATCACACAGTGTGTCGCAGACAATACGCGCACCGATTTTACCGTATTTTGCCGAGCCGGCACCGTCAGAGACGACGGCAATCAGTTTGTTTTTATTAATTTTGGAAGCGTAACAATCTTGGCACGGCATATTTTTGGAGCGATGCAGAGCTCCTTGAATATTCGCCGATAAGATTTGTATACATTCTTTTTTTGCCATTTGCTTACTTTTCATTCCAGTCGGTAATGTCGTCTAAGTAGTGGTCTGCATTAGGTGCCGCTTTTGATACACAGGAAACACTGCGACTGAGCCATAAGAAAAATTCGGTAAACTTAAGACCGGTTAGGCGTTTTGGCGGCAAGAGAGAAAATTTGGCCAATTTATCCAAGTTGGCACCTTGTGTGCCGATGGCGTGAATAACAACTTTTTTATTTTTTTGTGCATAGCGGCAAATTTCGGCTGAATCTTCCCAGCCATAGTCGGTCGGTTCACCGTCACTGATTAAGAATATCCACGGGCGTTTTGACGTTATACCGCAGCTGTCGTACAAACATTTTTGTTCTTCAATTTTCAGCAGAGCGGTTTCCATGGCTTTACCGAGCGGTGTTAAACCGCCGGCTTCCATAACAGGTGCCGTAAAATTCATGGCATCGGTCCAGTCAGAGCAAATTTGTACATTGTCTTTACCGTAAGCTTTGATTATCAAAATTTGTACGCGTGAGCTGGCATCAATGTCCTCTTTTAATTCTTTTTCCAGCGCAATCAGGCCGGCATTAAGCTGCTTAATCGGTTCACCGCGCATAGAGCCGGAACAGTCAAGCACCAAAACGCACGGCGTACGCTCGTTGGCATTATCGGCAAATTCCACGTACGGAATTCTGTCTACACTATCTGTATCAGCCATTGTTTCCCCCTTGCTTGTGCGGATAGTTGTGCGGATAGCCGCTGCCTTCAATCGGAGTTGGTTCGGAATATCTGCCGCAAGCCGTTAACAGGCTGAGCAATAACGCCGCAGAACAGCTCAATAAAATTATTTTTCGCAAATTTTTCATTTGTTAACCTTTTTTTTGATGTATTTGCTGTATATCTATCACAGAAATACAGAAAAGTGAAAGATAATTTATATTTGTAGCAGAAAGTTGTTAATGAATGAATAAAATTTTGCAGGTGATATGCGTTTTATTTTTGTTATTTGTCAGTTGTGCATCGGCCGAAGCAAAGATAAATATATTTCCGCATCCTCGTTATGTTCCGGCGCTCAGTTTTTATGGTGAAAGCGGAAAGGCGTATCGTTTGAAAGACTTTACGGCCGATTTATTAATGGTGGTTATTTGGTCGCGTCGCTGCGGTCCGTGCATTTCGGAAATGAAATATTTGAACACTTTTGCAAAAAAAATGACCTCAAAAGGGATTAAAGTTATTTTAATTTCGCCGGAAAAGGACTGGGCATCACATGCAGAACGCCATACTTTTATGAAAAGAATAGGCGCACCGGATTTAATAAATTATCTTGACCGTAAAGCAAATTTTGCCGATGGTATGGGCATACAGGTTACACCGACCGTTTTGTTGATAAACGGAGCCGGGGAGGAAGTCGGGCAAATCACCGGTTCGGTTAAATGGAGCGACCCCGAAGTCATTCGCTATATGCTGAAATTGAAAAACGATATTTCAGAATAATTTAAGCAGCATAAATCCGCCGATAAGTAAAATTAAAAACAAAACCGACAGCCAGCCGAGATTTTTTTCGATAAACGTGCGCATTTTTTCGCCGTAGGTTTTGAGTAACCACGCAATCACGAAAAAGCGCAGGCCTCTCGCTATAACAGAAGCAACGGTGAAAACAAAAAGATTTAGGTGAACAACACCGCTGGCAATCGTAATAATTTTGTACGGGAAAGGCGTGATACCCGCTCCGAACACAATCCATGCGCCGTATTCTTCGTAAAGTTTTTTAAAATCATTGAATTTTTCGAGGTACCCGTAGAAGTTTAGCAGTGGTTCGGCAATAAGTTGAAAAAAATAAACGCCGATAACATATCCCAAATAAGCACCGATAACGCTGGCAACGGTACAAACACCGGCAATTTCCCATGCTTTTTTCGGCGTTGCCAAAATCATCGGAATCATCATAATATCAGGCGGAATCGGAAAAAAAGAACTTTCAATGAAAGAAATCGCAAACAAGCAGACCAACGCGTGCTTGTTGCCTGATAATCCGATTATCCAATCATATATTTTGCGAACAAATCCGGTAAATGACATATAGTTCCTCACTGTTTAATTTACAGCGATATTAATGTAAAAAATTACGGATTTCAGTAATATCTTTATCTCTATCCACATAAAACAATTTGTCGTGCAAATGTTTGTTGATGATTGAAGTGTATGCCGAATCGGGCTCAATGCAAAAAATTTGCGGTTTATTTTTTTGCAAATACAATTCGGCAGCTCGCGCGTTGTGAACTTCAAAGTAGTTCAGATTTTCTTGTTTAAGGTAATTATGTAAAACATCAGTTTCTTCCCGATATCTATCCAATAGCAGAATTTGATGATTTTTGTGTCCCAAGCCATAGCTTTCGGTAATGTCCGTCAACAGCTTTACATCGCGCGGCAAGCGCAAATAATGGGCAATACTCGGATGTGTTATAAAAGGTTGTGTTTCATTTTGTAACACAATGACGGGATAATCAATCACCGGTATTTCGGTATTAAAATGCAACAGCGGAGAAAAATCGGACTCGGATTGTTCCTGCATATCGAAAATAAGTAAATCCGGACTTATTTCCCGGGCATAGCGAATCAGCTGATATAAATTATCAGAGCCGAACATTTTAAAAGAACGACTGTTAAAAAAATCATCAAAAGCACTGAGAGGAAGTTTGTTGTCGTTGTATAAGAAAACTTTTCCGTAATAATCAGACTGCATATATTTTCTCCTTTTTTTAGAGAAAATATAACCATTATTTTCGTTTATTAAAGGGACGGATTTTGCAACAGATAGGCATTTACGGTGTTTTGCAACAGCATGGCAACGGTCATCGGACCGACACCGCCGGGAACCGGTGTCAGAGCAGAAGCTTTATCTTTAACATCTTCAAAATCGATATCGCCGCAAATACGGCCATTTTCGCGGTTAATGCCGACATCAATTAATATCGCTCCTTGTTTTATCCAGTCTTGTTTGACCAATTTTGCCACACCGCAAGCTGCAATCAAAATATCGGCCTGACGGGTTAATTCTTCAATAAAACGGGTGTGGATGTGGGTAACGGTAACCGTACATTCATTATTGAGCAATAAGGTTGCAAGCGGACGCCCGACTATCAGAGAAGCACCGATAATAACGACATTTTTACCGGTAAGTTTGGGACAGACATCATGTAAAAGTTTCATAATCCCCAAAGGTGTGGCCGCAATAAAGTACGGCTTTTCGTTGTTTTGCAACATTCCCGTATTATACGGATTGAATCCGTCAACATCTTTCAGTGGAGAAATACGGTTAATTATTTTATGGGTGTTTAAATGGTCCGGTAACGGAAGCTGAACAATAACGCCGTTGGTTTGCGAATCGGTATTTAAGGTGTCTATCAATTGCAAAAGTTCGGTTTCTTCGGTATTCTCCGGCAGATGAAACAGTTCGGCCGTTATGCCGACCAAGTCGGCAGCTTTTTGCTTGTTACGCACATAAATAAGGCTGGCCTCATCATTGCCGACTAAAATGATAGCCAGTTTAGGCTTGCTCGGCAATGCCGATATTTTATCGCGCAGAGCGGTATATATTTCTGAGGCTTTCTCTTTTCCGTTTATTAATTGTGCGGTCATTATCTACTTTTCCTTCGGCAGGGTTAAAATGTTTCGGCTGATATCTTCGGTAAGAGGTGTATCAACTAAAATTTTTTTCCAATGATCGGTTTCTCCGCTGACAATACTGAAAATGTTTTTAGGTAATTTCAGTTTTTTTGATAGCATTTTAATCAATTTTTGATTGGCTTTACCTTTTTCGGGAACAGCGGTTACCGATGCGCGTAAATACTCCAATCCGCCCGGCGCAACCAATACATCCTTAAAGTCATCGGCTGCAGCATTTGGCGTTAGTTTTATGCGAACGATAAACCCTGATTTGTATGCTTCAAAAAAAGCCATCTGCTTACATATATTGTCCGATCCAGCGGTTTAAATGGGTTACAAATGAACCGATAAAAGCAATAACCAACAATAACACATACGGCGCAACGTCGTAGCCGGATACAGGCGGGACCTTTTTGCGGATACGTTCATACACCGGCTCGGTAATGCTTTTCAATATAGACATAAATTTCTCTGCATATTTATTATGGACAGTCATAATTTTGTAATGCAACATCCAATAAAGAATAATATCAACCGCTACAACCTTGAAACATATATCAATAACAAAGCCCAAAATATCTAAAAACGGCATTAAAAATAAACCAATAAACCCCATATTCTTCTCCTTATTTATCCTTCTTCGTCATTATTTTGCGAAGTTTCATTTGCTTGTTCTAGCACATTAAATCTGTTTCTGTCAAATCTTCTTTTGTTAAAAGCACCGCGCAGCCGTGCTATGCGGTCCAGTTGAGAAATATTTGCAACCTCGGGAGCCACGTTAACATAAGAACCTTTAGTAATTGGTAAAGAAATTTCTTTACGTAATTGCAACAGCATTAATCTTTTAAGCCAGTTATAAAAATTGAAATGGCCGGTTAAATCATCATCCTGTTCATGATCAATATCAAGAGAGGTACGCTCTTTGCTGCTGAAGTTGTAATTATAGCCGAGCGATTGCAGTGATTTAAGCATCTTATAGATGGGTTTGGCGCGTTCAAAATCCTGGACGGTTGTTTCTTCATCTACGATATCCGGTGTGTAGTTTTCAATTAAATCTTTCAGTTCTCGGAAACGAACAATATTCAGTGTCAATTCGCCGAAAAACATGGTATCTTCTTCTTCGGCTGTTTTTGTACATGCCAATGCTGCAAAAAGCATAAATTCTTTGCGACTGATTTCTTCTATAAAATCTGTCCTTTCGGCATAATCATGTTGCGATATGTAACCGTCATTCATGTGTTTAATAACGTTAGCTGCCGTTTCTAAAGTATTATAGTGTGTTTCTTCTTTATTATTCAACATACAGTTTTTTGACAATGTATGACCTATCAAACTTAAAAGCTGATATTTGGTATAATTCGAATCATTAAAATCAAGTTCATAATCATCCGGAGCTAAGATGGTTTCGCGCAAAATTGTACAGGCATCATTACGGCTTACGGCCGGAAAACATTGTTCTACGGCATCATAAAGTGTATAAAAGTATGTGCATTCGCTGTAACGTCCCATAGTGTTCAGTCTCTTTCGAAGATAATTTTAGCTTGCTCCAGCCAGATAATACGATCAATTACCCAGTTACTTATTTGTTCTATTTTATCCATTTCTATACCCAAGGCCAAACCGATTTGTCCGATAAACAATGTCTCTTCATCAGACAGAATGCTGTCCAGATGGGATAATGTGCACATTTCTTTAATTAATTCCAGGGCCAAATCACGATTTTTGATGACCTTGACATTTTTTAATACTTCTTTTTCATCACTGAAGTTTGTTAAATCATCCAAATTGTTGATTCCGTGTCTTTGTGCGGCATCAATAATGTAATTAAATTCATCTTCATCGGTCTGTCCGTCAATGCCGGATAAACACAATAACACCTGAAAAAAAGCCTTTTTTTCTTTGGTAGAGGCATTATTTAAGCTTGAAGGTACGATATTTTCTATGTCAGACATACTGTTTTTCTCCTCAAAAACATTATAATAATATCTATATATTGCGAATTTTGCAATATAAAAAAATGTTGAAAAAAAATAATGTTTGGCGTAGATATATTGATATTGTATAAATTTATAAAAACGGATGAATTGTGACTAAGAAATATTTTATTAAAACGTTCGGCTGCCAGATGAATGTATATGATTCTTCACGTATTGCCGATATGCTTAAAAAAGAGGGTTATGAAGAAACCCTTAAACAAGCCGATGCCGATATCGTATTGTTTAATACCTGCCATATCAGAGAAAAAGCTGCGGAAAAGCTGTTTTCGGATTTGGGGCGCGCTCATCTTATTGAATTAGAAAGATTGGAACAAACCGGTAAAAAAACAATTATCGGCGTGGTCGGTTGCGTTGTACAGGCTGAGGATACGCAGATTATCAAACGTGCCCCGTTTGTTGATTTTGCACTAGGGCCGTTGATGTATCACACGATTCCCGATGTTTTGAAAAAAATATCGGCTGAAAAAGGGCCTGAAAGCTATGTCAATACCGATTTCCCGGCTGTCAGTAAATTTGACTTTTTACCTGAAAATAAAGCTCAAGGTGCTTGTTCGTTTTTAGCTATACAAGAAGGCTGCGATAATTTTTGTACCTATTGCGTGGTTCCTTATACCCGCGGTGCCGAATATTCGCGCCCTATAGCCGAGGTTTTGAAAGAGGCACGCCGTTTGGTTGATACCGGCACGCTTGAAATTAATCTTTTGGGGCAGAATGTGAATTCATATCACGGTGAAGACGAAAACGGCAAGGAACGCGATTTGGCTTATTTACTACATAGAGTCGCTGAAATTGATGGTTTAAAACGTATTCGCTATACAACATCTTATCCGGCCGATATGACCGACGATTTGATAGCTTGTCATAAAGATATCGATATTTTAATGCCGTATTTGCATTTGCCGATACAGTCCGGCTCGGATAAAATTTTAAAGGCGATGAATCGTCGTCATAATTCATCAGATTATTTGCGAATCGTCGAGAAATTGAAAAAAGCCAATCCGAATATAGGTATGTCTTCGGACTTTATTGTCGGTTTTCCGGGAGAAACCGATGCCGATTTTCAGGCAACACTGGATGTTGTGAATGAAGTTAAGTATATTCAGGCCTTTTCTTTTAAATACAGCCGTCGCCCGGGGACACCGGCTGCCGAAATGGATAATCAGGTCGAAGAAAAAGTAAAAAAACAACGTTTGGATGTTTTGCAAAACCTGCTGTTTTCATATCAGGTTAAATTCAATCAATGTTGTATAGGTAAGGTTATGCCGGTGTTATTTGATCAGAAAGGTCGGCACAAAGGACAGCTTATCGGACGCACACCTTATATGCAAAACTTGCATATCAAAACGGACAGTGCTAATATTAATAAAATTATTAATGTTGAGGTGACCGATGCCACAACAAATTCTTTAGGCGGAAAGGAGATTTAATATGGCGGAAATTTGTTTCGAACTTTTTAATAATCAACTTGTGCAACAACTTGTCGGTGAAGCTGACAGTAATTTGCGTCTGATTGAAAAAATGCTGAATGTTGAGATTTTGAGTTTTGGAAATCAGTTAACCGTCAAAGGGGCTTCCAGTGATGTCGAATGTGCCAAAACCGCCATTGAGACTCTCTATAACAAAGTCAGTAAAGGCATTGAAATCGGCGAACAAGAAGTTAAGGCCGCCGTCCGAATGAGCGGCGAAAATGTGCGTTCGGATGAAGAAACACAAAATATGAATGATATCGTTTTAAAAACCAAAAAACGCTATATTTATCCGCGTTCGGCAAACCAGGCCAAATATATTCAGGAAATGATGAAAAATGAGCTGGTATTCGGCTTAGGCCCTGCCGGTACCGGTAAAACCTATCTGGCCGTTGCTTTGGCCGTTGCTATGATGCTTGAGGGTACGGTTGATAAAATTATTTTATCGCGTCCGGCCGTTGAAGCCGGTGAAAATCTGGGCTTCTTGCCGGGTGATTTGAAGGAAAAAGTCGATCCGTATCTGCGTCCGCTTTATGATGCTTTGTATGAAATGCTGCCGGCCGAACAGGTTGATAAAAAACTGGCCTTGGGTGAGATTGAAATAGCGCCGCTGGCATTTATGCGCGGTCGCACATTATCCAATGCTTTTGTTATTTTGGATGAGGCTCAAAATACCACGCCGATGCAGATGAAAATGTTTTTAACCCGTTTGGGCGAAAATTCGCGTATGGTGGTTAACGGTGACTTAAGTCAGGTCGATTTACCGCACGGACAGATTTCAGGTTTGCGTGATGCTTTGGATACACTGCGGAATTTAACAAATATTTCAGCAGTAACTTTCGGTTCAACCGATGTGGTTCGTCATGGGTTGGTTGCTAAAATTGTTCAGGCTTACGAAGAAAAAAGTAAAAAACAACAGGCAGAAGCCGAGAAGCAGGCAAAATAATGCAGATTGATCTTCGGATTGAAACGGAAGAACCTCGTTGGGATGCGGCTATTCCCGATATAGAGACGGTTATGCAAAAAGTCAAAACAGCAACGTTTGACTATGTTGCGGCGCATGAAAATATTGATGTTTTAAGCACAGATAAACCGATTATCGTTAATGTATGCTTAAGCAATGATGCACATGTTTGGCAGCTTAATCGCGATTTCCGCAATCAGGATAAGCCGACGAATGTGTTATCGTTTGCCAATATTGATTTTGACGATTTTAATGCGCAGAATGAGCCGTTTACAGAAATAGAACTCGGTGATATCATTATCGCTTTTGAGACTATGGAAAAAGAAGCTCAAGCCGAAAATATAACGCTTTACGCCCATTTTTGCCACTTGCTCGTACACGGCTTTCTGCATATTTTAGGCTTTGATCATATCGAAGATGATGAAGCCGAGTATATGGAAAGTTTTGAAAAAGCAATTTTGCAAAGTATCGGAATCGCCAATCCGTATGAAGAAAGTTGATACATAAAAATGACGGATAAACTGATTGAAATATGGCAAATTGTTGTCAGCAAACTTTTAATACACCGCAAAACGTTGGCGTTAGGATTGGGTGTTTTACTTGCGTTTGCTTTACCGCCGTTTAATCAGATTTGGGCACTGTTTGTATCATTCAGTATGGTGATGTTTTTGTGCTGTCAAACCAACAGTTTGAAAAAGTTGGCGGCGCAAGGCTATTTTTTCGGTTTCGGTTTCTTTGCCGCCGGTTTCTATTGGATAGGCAATGCGCTGTTGGTTGATCCGGTAAAAACCGGTTGGCTGTATCCGATAACCTTATTTTTAAACGGTGCTTTTTTCGGCTTATTTACGATTGCTCCTTTTATGATGAGTAAACTGGGCAAAAATACCGTAAGTAAGATTATTTTGTTTGCCGCGACATGGTGTTTGGTCGCCGAGTGGCTCAGAAGCTTTATCTTAACCGGTTTTCCGTGGAATCCGATAAGCTCGGCCGTCAGCTTTAGTCCGGCCATGCTGCAAACGCTGACAATTTGGGGAACATACGGATTATCGTTGGTTTTAATTATTTTAGCATCGTGGCCGGTTTTTTGGATTTTAAACCCGAGTAAGAAAACGGCATTTATAGCTGTTTTATCGTTTGTCGCCATAGATTTGTTATGGGAATACGGTTTGTATGTGCTTGTAAATCGTCCGCATGTACAGGACGGCAATTCGATTATGGTGCGCCTGGTGCAGCCAAGTATTCCGCAAGCGATGAAATGGAACAGAGAAATCGCCGAGCAAAATTTGGCAAAATATATAGAACTGAGTAAAGGCAGTGATAATCATTACATTGACTTTACCGTTTGGGGGGAAACCGCTTCACCGTTTGATTTGACCTTTGATACGGCGCACGTTGCCAAAATAAAAAAAGCTGTTCCGAAAAACGGTTATCTGGTTACCGGATTTTTGCGGCATGAAATAGGGAATACACCGGAGGAAGATGCTTTATATAATTCTCTGGCAGTAATGACAAAACAGGGGTTAGTTTTAGATACTTATGATAAAAGCCATTTAGTTCCGTTCGGCGAGTATATTCCGTTCAGACAGTATTTGCCGAGTTGGTTGCAACCGGTGGCAAACAGTGTCGGGCAATTCGGTAAAGGAATACAATATCAGACGATTAATCTTGTGGATTATCCGGAGTTTGCACCGCTTATCTGCTATGAAATTATCTTTTCCGGGCAGGTTATCCGCAAAGAAAATAAACCTAAATGGATGATTGTGCTGACTAACGACGGTTGGTATGGCAACAGTGCCGGACCGTATCAGCACTTGGCCGCCGCTCAGATGCGTGCGGTAGAAGAGGGAATTTCGATTGTACGCAGTGCCAACAGCGGTATCAGTGCTTTGATTTCACCATACGGCATTATTAAAACAAAACTCGATTTAAATGAAGAAGGTTACATTGACGTAGCTGTAAAACCGGATACGGCACGACAGACACTGTTCGGAAAATACGGTAATATCATTCCGGTATTTATGAGTTTGGCTTTGATTTTGTTAGTGCTGCTGTTTTCCGTCCGCCAACACAAAAATTAATCAGTAAAATGTGAGAATTTTTCAATATATTCCGGCGGAATTCGGCACGGACGATGCGTTTCGATATTCATATGCACAACCTTCACGTCCAGTTTAGCCAATAATTCATCATTGCGGAAAATTTCTTGATGAATAACCGCACTGGCACCGCCGATTTCGGCAATATTGCAAACAACGGTTAAAGCATCATCCAAAACGGCTGATGATATATAGTCGATTTGACACGAACGGACGATAAATCCGGTGTGTTTTTCCGTTAAATCCAGCTGCTGATTAATGTTTAAGGAACGCAAAAACTCCGAGCGGGCACGTTCGGCAAATTTTAAATAGTTAGCATAATATACAATGCCTCCGGCATCGGTATCTTCATAATACACGCGAATCGGATAAGCAAAAAACTTATCAATAACAGAACCTGAGGCCGGCAAAATATTTATATTCATTCATCTTCTCCCGTATCCAGTAAGTCATATTGTCGGGTGTTTTTACTCGGCATACGAATCCCGAGATATTTATAACCGAGCGGTGATATTACGCGGCCGCGCGGGGTGCGTTGTAAAAAGCCGAGTTTAAGCAAAAACGGCTCGACAACTTCTTCTATGGTGTCACGTTCTTCGGATAAGGCGGCCGCCAATGTATCGGCACCGACCGGTCCGCCGCCGTAGTTTTTGATAATACAATTTAAATAGCGGCGGTCAAAATTATCCAAACCGAAATCGTCGACATCAAGCCGCTTTAAGGCTAAATCGGAAATATGCGAATCGATAACCTTGCTATCGGAAACCGCTCCGAAATCGCGTACACGGCGCAGTAATCTGCCGGCAATACGCGGCGTACCTCGGGAACGTTTGGCTATTTCCATTGCACCGTCGTCCGAAATATCAATATTTAAAAGACGGGCACCGCGTTGAACGATTTTTTTCAAGTCTTCGTGTGAGTAAAAATCGAGCCGGAGCGGAATACCGAACCTTTCACGCAACGGGGTGGATAATAAACCGGAACGTGTTGTTGCTCCGACCAGTGTGAATGGTTGAATGTCAATGCGAACCGAACGTGCCGACGGGCCTTCGCCGATAATCAAATCAAGTTGAAAATCTTCCATGGCTGAATATAAAACTTCTTCAATAGCCGGATTTAAGCGGTGGATTTCATCAATAAATAAAACATCATTGCGCTCCAGATTGGTTAAAATAGCCGCTAAGTCACCTGATTTGGTAATCATCGGTGCGGAGGTGGCTCTGAAGCCGACACCGAGCTCTTTGGCAACAATCGAAGACAGGGTTGTTTTGCCAAGTCCCGGAGGGCCGAATAAAAGGACGTGGTCTAAGGCCTCGCCGCGTTGTTTAGCCGCTGTAATAAAAACTTTCAAATTATCGCAAACTTCACGCTGACCGACAAAATCATCGAGCGAATTCGGGCGTAAGCTGACCGGATTATTGCCGATTTGCTCATCCTCGGGCTGCGGTTGCGGACTGACTATGCGGGCATCTTCTTTCATTATTAAAATTCCTTATTGGCAAATTCTTTTAAGGACAGACGAATGAGCGTCGGAACGTTGGCATCCGGATTTTCGGCAATAACGCGGCTGACAGCATGATAAGCTTCTAAGCGTTGATAACCAAGATTGACCAATGCCGAGATAACATCATCGCTTTTGGAATAATCTGCCGGTGCACTCGGTATAATCGGTGCGGCTGTTGTACCGGTATCGTTTAAAACATCGGTGTTGTTTGAATTAACCGGTACGGTAACAATCTTGTCTTTTAATTCGGTGACGATGCGGGCAGCCAACTTCGGACCGACACCGGAAGCACGGCAAAATGATGTTTTATCCTGTGCGCCGATGGCTTGCGAAAGTTGAACCGGTGTTAAAACTGATAAAATACTCAAACAAACCTTAGCACCGACACCTTGAACTTTGGTTAGCGTGTTAAACCATTCTTTTTCCCACGCATCGGCAAAACCGAACAGCGATATACTGTCTTCACGCACCACGGTTTCTGTTAAAAGTGTTGTTTCAGTACCGACAACCAGTTTTCCTAAAGTTTTGGCTGAAGCCGCCACCAAATAGCCGACACCGTTAACATCGATAATGCAATAATCTTCGCCGATTGTGTCGATAATACCGCGTAATTTTGCTATCATTTTTTATTTCCTTTGCTAAAATTTAAGGTATCGAAAATATTGCTTGAGTGCAAGCGTTTTGTGCGTGTCGTGCAAAGTTATTTTAGTACATCACTTTGTTAAGATACAAACCGTATGCCGGTGCGCTGACACCGGCTTTTTTACGGTCACAGGCTTCTAAAATGTGCTTGACATCAATCGGTTGAAGCTTGCCGTTGCCGACTTCCTGCAACGTGCCGACCATATTGCGCACCTGATGGTAAATAAATGAGCGTGCTTCAACCGTGAAAATAATCTCATCGCCGATTTGTTCAATGTCGAGCTTATCCAGCGTTTTAACCGGTGATAGCGCCTGACAGCCCGAACCGCGGAATGAACTGAAATCGTGATTACCCAAAAGATATTGCGCGCCTTTTTTCATGGCTTCGATATCAAGCGGATAGGTTACCTGCCACACGCGGTTAATCCGTAAAGGGCTTGGTCCGCGGCGGTTTAAAATGCGATAAATATAGCCGCGGCCGACAGCCGAAAAACGGGCATGAAAATTTTCATCAACAATTTCGGTTTTTAATACACCGACCGGGGCTTGCAATTCGCGCAGTAAGGCATTCAGGCTTTCTTGCATTTTATATTCGCTTAAATTCGAATCTATATCAAAATGGGCGACTTGTCCCAATGCATGAACGCCGGCATCGGTACGTCCGGCACCGAAAATTTCGACTTTTTGATGTGAAAATCCGTCTATGGCTTTTTCTAAATATTCCTGCACGCTCGGTCCCTCACGTTGTTTTTGCCAACCGACCAAGTTTGTGCCGTCATACTCCACTGTTATTTTGTAACGCATTCGTTCCTCTTTATATTGCAGATAAAGTAAAAAATATCCGCCGGAAAGTCAAACAAAAAAACTCCGCCCGATGCGGACGGAGTTTATAAAGCGCATTGTTTTATATGAGGTTATGCTGCTTTTGTTTTTGATTTAGGAGAAGATTTTTCAGAAACTTCATTTAATAAACCGAGTTTATCTTCAACTTCCCAGATAACACGCAAAGCGTTTAAGGCTTGTTCACCGGTAACGCGCGGTGTAGCTTCGCCGTTGACGCATTTGATAAAGTGTGTCAGTTCAGCTTGCAGAGGCTGATTCGTCGGAATAAACAATTGTTCAACACTGCCTTTTAAGCCATAATTCATCCATTCCGGAATTTCTTCTTGGTTAACATACGGCATACGGCCTTGGGAATGAACGTTAATGCTTTGATTGATAAAGTCCATGTCAATGTAGTTGGTGTCGGTCGTAACCGTTAAGGTACGAACGCGGGATTGCGTAATACGGCTGGCCGTAATATTGGCGGTTGCGCCGTTGGCAAATTCCAACAAGGCGGTAATGTAATCTTTGCCTTCCGGGCTTTCTTTGGTTTTAACCGATGCAGCCTGAACGTTAACGACCGGAGATTGGACAAGTGACATAATGACTTCTACATCATGAATCATCAAATCCATAGCGACATCAACATCGGTAATACGACCGCTGGCGGCTGACATGCGTTGAGCCGTTAATGAGCGAATTTTAGATGTATCGGATAACAATTTGCCCATTTGTTCAACGGCCGGATTAAATCTTTCAATATGGCCGACCATCAAAACAACATTGTTATTTTTGGCGGCGTTAATCAGGCGCATACAACCTTCTTCGGTTGTGGCAAGCGGTTTTTCCATCATGCAATGGATACCTTTATTCATGAAAAATTCACCGACATCGGCATGTGTAACGGATGTAGTCACAACACTGACGGCATCAACATTGGCGGCAACTTCTTCCATAGATGAAAAAGCTTTAATCCCGAATGTTTCGGCTGCGGCTTTGGCCGCTTCCGGGAATACGTCGTAAACACCGACGAGTTCGATACCTTGCATATTTTTATATGTTTTGAGGTGGTTTTTACCCATCATTCCGGCGCCGATTACGGCAACTTTTACTGTATTAGACATTAAAAATCCTTTATTTAGCTAAATTACAAACTTGTTAGCATAAGATATAGCATAAGTTTGTGTAAAATGCTTTTAAAAATATGTTTCTAAATGTTACAAAGGTTTACGATTTGGCTTTTTGCGGCAGACGTCCGTTGTGACCGCCATAGCTCAGACCGACGGTGCGGCCTATGCTCATGATTTTCATACCGATACATGATTTGCATTGGGTAGGGGTGTCGTCAACGCAAATTTTGCCTGGGTATAACTCGTATAAACGGCGATATTCACCTTCGGTAACGTTAGGCATAACCACATTGGCACCGCATTGCAGTGCGCGAATACGTCCTTGCGGGTGTAGGCTTTCCATTGCCGTGGTGGCCGGTATGTTGATATCCGGCATCATAATCCGCATAACGGCCATAGTGCGCAATCCGAGTTCCAGAGTTCCGCCGGCCGCATCTTTGAGCGGCGTTTGGGCATGCGGAATAAAAGGCCCGATACCGGCCATATCAATCCCGATATCTTGCAGATAAATCAAATCGTCGGCGATAGATTCGATCGTTTGCCCCGGCAAGCCGACCATAATGCCCGAGCCGAGCTCATAGCCGAGTTCTTTAATCATGAGCAAACATTCGTGGCGGTGTTGCCAACTCATGTTCGGGTCAAGCTTGTGGTATAAATCTTTATCGGTGGTTTCAATACGCATCAAATAACGGTCGGCACCGGCTTCGCGAAAAGCTTTGTAATCTTCGTACGAGCGTTCGCCGATACTTAAAGTTATCGCAACATCAAACTTCTTGATTTGCTCGATGATTTTGCACATTCTCTCTTGTGAAAACCACATATCCTCGCCCGATTGCATAACAATGGTTTTGAAACCCATTTCGGCGGCTTTGCGCGCCGTATCAACCAGTTCTTCTTCGCTCATCCGATAGCGCTTTAACAAGGCATTATCTTTGCGGATACCGCAATACATACAATTGTTACGGCAGATGTTGGAAAATTCGATTAATCCGCGCAGATGAACCTCATCCCCGACATTTTCATGACGTATTTTATCGGCCCTTTTATATAAAATTGTTTCATCTTCATCTCTCAGAAGTCGAATAACTTCCTGACGTTCCAATTTTTGCTGCATATTGTATCTCCTTAGAGGTTAAATACAATGAAATTACCATAGTTGCAATGAAAAAATATTGACAAAATTTGTACAATATGCTATTTTGCGCTTAACAACATAATTATTAATTTTAATACCTGGTAACTATGACAATTATTGAGAAAAGAGAGAAGCTTGCTGCTATCAAGGCAGAATTGAGCCGTGGTTTGATGAGTGGCGGATTTGTAAAGAACATCGGTAACGTGTTTTTCCGTCAGAATGATGCCGGTTGTGTGCTGCGCGATTTAGTATATTACGGCTCACTGCGCCACGGGTTAGATTTTGAAGTGATGTCGCTTGATGCCTGGTACTTTGTCGGTTCGTACGAACATGCCAAGCTTCTGCAATGTGCATTCGGCGGCAGTATCGGACGTACGGAGTACTGCTCGGTTGCCGAGAACCCGCGTGAGCTGTGGTACTGGGATAAGCAAATTCCAAGCGAATATCTCAGCAAGCACGGTTACAATGTGCACCCCATCAGCTATGAGGATGCCGTTGCCGCCATCTTTATGACAAACGTGTAATACATCTCTGGAAAAAAAAGACAACCTTGCTAAACAAGGTTGTCTTTTTTTATTGGCGCGCTCCGGGCGATTCGAACGCCCGACCCACAGCTTAGAAGGCTGTTGCTCTATCCTGCTGAGCTAGGAGCGCATGACTTCAATCAAATTAGTAAAATACATATTTTTTTGTTGTTGTCAATCCATAAATTTTATTTTATATTGACCTCGTTTGGAAATCAGGGGAAGTCAGATGGAGCAAAATTATTATCAACCGCTCAAAAAAGGCAAGGCCGAATCGGAAACATCTTTTTGGATTAATTTGGTCGCTTTTATCATTTGCTTCGGCGTTTTGATTTTGTGCCGAATTGCCGGTGTTCCGGTGACACCGTATATGTTTTTATTGGTTACGGCAGTGCTAACTGTTTCAATTGTTTGTCTGGAGTTGATTTTTTATCCTGAAACAGCAGTTTATGATAAGTGGAAGTTTCACAGGAAGGTAAATTGGAAACGTGTCGGATATAAAGAAATTGCTTTATTGGTAACATTCGGGTGTATAGGAATTTTTTACTGGCTGTTACCGATGTATGATTATAATGATTTTCAGCATAAATATTTTCCGTTTTTGAAAATTTTATTGCCGTCTTTGGTGGTAGGGAGCATTCCTTATTTTGCATTTATGGATAAAATAGATCCGGAGCCGGAAGATGCGTATTATAAAATAGGCTATGCCATTATACATCGCCAAAAAACGCTGACGAAATTTGAATTAGGTAATTATATACGAATTTGGCTCGTTAAGGCATTTTGGCTTGCTTTAATGCAACCGTATATGATGGAAAAGCTAAATTGGCTGGCAAAATTTGATATTGCTTATTTTATGGACAAACCGATGGAATGGTTTTGGGCGGCCAATGCATTTTGTTTTTTCATTGACTTAACCTACGCTTCCGTCGGCTATATGATGAATTTTAAGTTTTTGAATACGCAAACGCGCACGGCCGAGCCGACATTTTTAGGTTGGTTTGTGGCAATTATGTGTTATTGGCCGTTTTGGGGCGTGTTGTTTTATAAATTTTTCTTTAGGTATGACGAAATCGGCTGGCTTTCGGTTTTTGAAGTTCAAAGTATCGGTTGGTGGCTGTGGTTCGTTATGATTATCGGATTGGAATTTTTGTATTCGATGGCGACGGTTGCGGCCGGAATTCGCTTTTCCAATCTGACCTATCGCGGTTTGTGGAATACCGGCCCGTACAAATATACCAAACATCCGGCCTATGTGTTTAAAAATATCAGTTGGTGGCTGATTTCCATGCCGTTTATGGCGCAAACACCGGCAATGGCCGTTAAATTAAGCTTTTTACTGTTTGGGGTAAATATCATCTACTACCTGCGCGCCAAAACCGAAGAACGCCATTTGTCGCATTATCCGGAGTATGTGGAATATGCTTTGGCAATGAATGATAAAAGCATTTTCAGATGGGTGGCAAAAATATTGCCGTTTTTGAAATATAAGCCGTTAAATGACAAAGATAGGTTGTTTTAGGCAAAAAATATTTGATTAGGTGTAATTTTTGCTTGAAATATAAAATCAAAGATGTTATATTCATTTTTGTCTAATCAGTAATTTATTTATAATTATAATGTATGGCAAATGATTTGAATCATGAATTCTGCGCCAAGTTTCGTGCAGAGATTAAAGACCATGGCTTAATTGCTGTGATTTCGGAGTTGCTTGTTTCAACTTCCGATAAGGTTGCGTTGAAGAAAAAGTACCTTACTCGTGAATGCCGCAAGAATGCGTTCGCCGGTAAGTTTACGGAAGCGTGTGCTACCATCGTCGAGCGAAATCGCCGCCTGAGCCATTCGGTTTACTCACTAAAGCAGGAGATTATCGGACAACCATAATCGTGCTGTTGAATTTCTTTTTATTTACAGAACTGTCGGGGGCTACGTCCAGAAAACCCGACAGTTTCTTTTTTTTAAAACCTCGTATAGCGGGGGACTACTTGTAATTTTTTCGCTTGTGTACCGACTTTGTACACGGCACTTAAAATTTACGGCGCATTCCTCGCACTATCCGAGGTTTGCAAGCGCCGTGCCGGTAGCATATTGCGCTTGTGTACCAACATTGTACACGGCGCTTAAAATTTACGGCGCATTCCCCGCACTGTCCGAGGTTTGCAAGCGCCGTGCTGGTTCCCGCATTTTTCAGCCTGTGTACTCCTTTGTACAAAGAGCAAAAAAAATCCCCATCCGGTCGGATAGGGATTCTTTCAAATGCAAATTGATTATGCGACTTTTGCGTCGTAGGTTACGGTAACGCCGTCGATTTCGCCTTCGGTGCCGGCAGAGCAGTTCGGGAATACCTTAACCGCCAAAACCTGCTCGGCAATATATTTTTCGTTTTCGGATAAAGCTTTTGCCAATTCCGAATCGCTGGTCTGATAACTCAGTTCAATGCGATCGGAAATATTGAAGTCTTTGTCTTTACGAAGCGTTTGAATCATACGGACAAAGTCACGTGCCATACCTTCACGTTTAAGCTCGTCAGTGACGTTGGTATCAAGCATTAAAACGGCTTTATTGCTGTCAAAAGCCTGACCGGCAACGCCGTCCTTCATATCCAAACGGACTTCAAACAAATCGGTTGTCAAAGTTTGACCGCCGATAGATAACGTGCCGTCGTCGTTTAAGGTCCAGTTACCTTGCTTATATGCAGCCATAACGGCACCCATATCTTTGCCTAAAGTCTTGCCTAACAACGGGGTATACAGATAAACGTTTTTGGTTGCATAATTAGCCAGATTGTTGTCGAACTTAACTTCTTTGACGTTCAGCTCATCTTTAACGATATCCTGATATTCCGGCGATAAGGTCGAACCGATAATCGTTAAACTTGAAAGCGGCAAACGGTTACGCAGATTCTTTTCTTCACGAATGAATTTGCCGGTTGAACATAAATCTTGAACAAAATCCATGTCTTTCATCAGGCTCTCATCGGCGCTTATGTTATCCAATGTCGGATAATCGCATAAGTGAACCGATTCTTCGCCGGTCAAGTTCTTATACATATATTCGCAAATAAACGGCATTAACGGTGCGGTAATTTTAGCAACGTTAACCAGAACCGTGTATAAAGTATCAAATGCCTGTGAATCGCCTTTCCAGAAACGTTCACGCGTGCGGCGAATGTACCAGTTGTTTAAAATTTCCATAAAGTTGGAGGTTTCGACACAAGCTTCGGATACATCATAAGTTTCCAAACCATGTTTAACTTTTTGCGCTAACAATTTCAGCTTGGATAAAATGTAGTTATCCATCGCCTCGCTTGAAGATGAAATTTCTTTGGCTTTATAATCTTCGGCATTGGCATACAATGTGAAGAAGTAGAAAGCATTCCACAGCGGAATCATGGCAGCACGCGAAGCTTTGGCGATTTCTTTGCCCTCTTTATCGACGGCAACGTTGCCGCCTTTTAATACCGGCGAAGATACCAGGAACCAGCGTAAAGCTTCCGAACCGATGGTATCCAAAATTTCATTCGGGTCAGGATAGTTCTTCAAACGTTTAGACAGCTTTTGGCCGCCTTCGGCCATCAATAAGCCGGTACAAATACAGTTTTTGAATGCCGGACGATTATGCAAAGCCGTCGATAATACCATCAAAGTATAGAACCAACCGCGGGTCTGATCCATGGCTTCAACAATGAAATCTGCCGGGAAGTGATTTTCAAACCATTCTTTATTTTCAAACGGATAATGGATTTGCGCATACGGCATTGAGCCGGATTCAAACCAGCAGTCAAACACATCGCTGACACGGCGCATCATGGTTTTGCCGGACGGATCATCCGGGTTAGGGTAAACGACGTCATCAATATACGGCTTGTGCAGATTATCAACCGCAAAGCCGGTTTTTTCTTTAATTTCAGCGATTGAACCGAATACATCGATGCGCGGGAATTTCGGATTATCCGACTTCCAAACCGGAATCGGCGTTCCCCAGAAACGATTACGCGAAATAGACCAATCGCGCGCACCCTCTAACCATTTACCGAAACGGCCATCCTTGATGTGTCCCGGAATCCAGTTGATTTGCTGATTGTTTTTAACCATTTCGTCGCGGAAATCGGTGACGCGGACAAACCAAGAACTCATTGCTTTATAAATCAGCGGGGTATCGGTACGCCAGCAATACGGATAAGTGTGGGTGTACTGCTCTTTTTTAACCAAAAGGCCGTTTTGTTTCAGCCATTGCATAATCGGTTCATTGGTGTCAAATACTTGCTGACCTTCATAGTCCGAAACTTCGGCAGTAAATTTGCCGGCCTCATCAACCGGACATACAACCGGGAAGTTTTCATCATAAGCTCGGCAAACCTCAAAGTCGTCCTGGCCGAAGCCCGGGGCTATATGAACGACACCGGTACCGTCTTCGGTAGATACGAACTCACCGGAGAGAACTTTGAACGCACCTTTTTCCTTTAGATTTGTAAAGTAAGGGAACATCGGTTCATAGCTCATGCCGACCAATTCGGAACCCTTTAATTCACCGACCTGGGTAGCTTGTTCAAGCTGCTTTTTATAGCTGCCCAACCGTGCTTTGGCGATAATGTATTGCTGGCCGTTTTCTTCCATAACAACGTAGTCGATATCTTTGCCGACGGCAAGCATTAAGTTGGAAGGAAGAGTCCACGGCGTGGTTGTCCATACCAAAATTTTTTGACCGTTTTCCAATTTGAACATAACCGTGATGGCATTGTCGGTTTTATCACGATAACCTAAGTTAACTTCAAAGTTGGAAAGCGGTGTTTCTGCTGCCCAAGAATATGGCAATACGCGATAATCTTCATATACCAAACCTTTATCGTACAAAGCCTTAAAGTTATGGATAACCGATTCCATAAACGATAAATTCATGGTTTTGTAGTCGTTATTGAAATCTACCCAGCGGCCGATACGCTTAAACATATCTACCCAAATGCCTGAATATTTCAAAACATCGGAGCGGCAGAAGTCGTTAAATTTTTCAACACCGTAAGCCTCTATTTGCTTACGACCGGAAACGCCGAGTTGTTTTTCGGCAGACATTTCGGCCGGCAAACCGTGGCAGTCCCAACCCAAACGGCGTTCAACCTTTTTACCGTTCATGGTTTGGAAACGGGCGACCACGTCTTTAACATAGCTGACCATAATGTGTCCGTAGTGCGGTGTACCGTTGGCAAACGGCGGACCGTCGTAAAATACGAATTCGGCAGCACCGTCACGGTTGTGAACGGATTTTTCAAATGTATTATCTTGTTCCCAAAACTTCAGAACTTCTTTTTCAAGTTCGACAAAGTCAGGCTTTGCCTTAACTTCAGCATAGTATTTCGTCATATTCTTATACCCTAAAAATGCTAATATTATTATGAATTGATTTTATAAAAGAAACTGTATGTATATAAAGATGCCGCAATCCCCTAAGGGATAATATTGATAATGGAATGTATGATATAAAAATGCTTCATCTTTTTTCTCTGTTATTCAAACTTTTTGCAATTTATACCATCTTTTATAAAACGTCAATAGGCTTTTCCGTGATTTTGACATCGAATTACACGGTTGGTAAGGACTGTAAAAAAACTTGCAAAAATTTTTACATTGCCTACAATAAAACAAAGCGACATTTCAGGAGCCGCAATATGTCTGTCCTTTTTTCCATACTTGCCGCCGTGGCTGTGCCGCATCCGCCTCTTATTTTTCCGGAGGTCGGACATGGGCGTGAGCAAACAATAGAGCAAACGGTAAAATCATATCGTCAGGCCATGAAATTTTTGGCCTCTTATAAGCCGGATACGGTTATTCTGGTCAGTCCGCATACCGAGGTGTATGCCGATTATTTCCACGTTTCCGGTGGGTTCGGCTCGGAAGGCAATTTTGCCGCTTTCGGTGCGCCGCAAGTTAAAGTGCGCGTTGAGTATGATCACGAATTTGTAACGGCATTGGAATTGGCCTGCAGTTCGCAAAATTTTGCCTGCGGGACCAAAGGTGAGCGCGATCCGTCGCTGGATCACGGTTCGCTTATTCCGCTAAAATTTTTGAATGAAGTATGGACCGACTATAAAGTTGTGCGTATCGGTATATCCGGTTTGTCACTGTCGCAACACTATAAACTCGGACAGATTATCCGTTCCGTTTCCGAAGATTTGGGACGGCGTATGGTATTTATCGCCAGCGGTGATTTATCACACCGATTGCTTGATGACGGACCGTACGGGTTTGCACCGGAAGGCCCTGTGTTTGATGCGCGGATTACTAAAGCACTCGATAAAGGAGATTTCGGCGATTTATTGGAATTTGATCCGCAGTTTTGCGAGGCCGCCGGTGAATGCGGACATCGCTCGTTTGTGATTATGGCCGGTGCGCTTGACGGCAAGGCTGTTGAAAGTAAACTTTTATCGTATGAAGGTCCGTTCGGTGTCGGCTACGGTGTGGCCGAATTTGCCGTTAAGGGGAGTGATGAAAGTCGACGTTTCGGAATGCAATACGCTGAAAAACAAAAGCAAAAAATAGCTCAAAGACGTGCAAAAGAGGATATATATGTATCGTTTGCGCGCAAGTGTGTCGAAGCGTTTGTAAAAACCGGCAAGCCGCTTGACTTTCCTGACAATTTGCCGGAAGAACTTTTGCAAAATAAAGCAGGTGTTTTCGTATCGCTTAAAATGCACGGTGAGCTGCGCGGCTGTATAGGTACTATTGAACCGACAAGCGAAAATATTGCGCGTGAAATATGGCGTAATGCCGTTTCGGCTTGTTCTAAAGACCCGCGTTTTAACCCGGTACAACCGGAGGAGTTGGACGATATTGTTTACAGTGTTGATGTATTGACACCGGCGCGTCCGGTGACGGATATAACGGAACTTAATCCGAAAGTCGACGGAATTATCGTCCAAAACGGTCAAAGGCGCGGTCTGTTATTGCCGGATTTAGAGGGGGTAGATACCATAGACCAGCAAATTGCCATTGCTCGCCAAAAAGCCGGAATTGCGCCAAGCGAACCGGTCGATATGTTCAGTTTTCAGGTGAAAAGGCATTATTGATGACCCGGTGTCCGATTTGTCCGCGTCGCTGCGATTTGGCTGAAGGTCAAATTGGCTTTTGTCGGGCGCGGCAGTGCTTAAACGGTGCGGTTGTTCCTGTTAATTACGGCAAATTTACCTCACTGGCTTTGGATCCGATTGAAAAAAAGCCGCTGTACCATTTTTATCCGCAACACTATATTTTATCCATCGGTAGTTTCGGGTGTAATTTGCGCTGTCCGTTTTGCCAGAATTTTGAGATTTCGATGGCCGGTCAAAATGATGTCGGGCACAATAATATTACACCGGAACAACTAACCGATTTGGCGGTAAAATTATCCGCCGAGCCTCAAGGTAATTTGGGTGTGGCGTTTACCTATAATGAGCCGCTTATCAGCTACGAATTTGTACGCGATTGCTGTGTTTTATTGAAACAAGCAAGCTTAAAAACCGTGCTGGTCAGTAACGGGCATATTAATCCCGAGCCTTTAGCCGAACTTTTACCGTTAATTGATGCGATGAATATTGATTTAAAAGGTTTCAGCAAGGCATATTATGATTATGTCGGCGGTGATTTTGAGTGCGTTAAAAACACGATTGCAACGGTTTACGATAAATGCCATTTAGAGGTTACGACGCTTGTTGTGCCGACCAAAAATGATGATATCGCGCTTATGGAAGCCGAGGCCGAATGGTTGGCTGCGCTATCGCCGGATATTCCGCTGCATATCAGCCGGTATTTTCCGCGTTACAAAAGCGATATTGCGGCAACGCCGGTTGAAACGATTTATAAATTGCGCGATACGGCACAAAAATATTTACACCACGTGCATGTCGGTAATTGCTGAAAAAAAAGGGCGGTATTTATAACCGCCCTTTAATTTGTTTTAGCGCTCTAATTTTTTGTAACGAATACGATGCGGGTTGCAGGCATCTTCACCTAAGCGGGCTTTTTTATCTTTTTCGTAGTCTTCGAAGTTACCCTCAAACCACTCGACATGGCCGTTGTCTTCATAAGCCAAAATATGAGTGGCTAAGCGGTCTAAAAACCAGCGGTCGTGCGATGTTACCAAAACGCAACCCGGATATGAACTTATACCTTCTTCCAAAGAACGTAAGGTATCGACATCCAAATCGTTGGTCGGCTCGTCGAGCAAAATAACATTGGCACCTTTGCGCAGCATTTTTGCCAAGTGAACGCGGTTGCGCTCACCGCCGGAAAGTTGTCCGACTTTCTTTTGCTGGTCAGCACCTTTGAAGTTGAATTGACCGACATAAGCACGGGACGAAACCTCGTTTTTACCGAGCTGAATCATATCCAGACCATCGGAAATTTCTTCCCAAACGTTTTTATCGGCATTGAGTTCGTCACGCGATTGGTCGACATAACCCAAATCGACGGTATCACCCAAACGAATCGTACCCGAATCCGGTTTTTCTTGGCCGGTAATCATTTTAAATAAGGTGGTTTTACCGGCACCGTTCGGGCCGATTATGCCGACAATGGCACCCTTCGGAATTTTAAAAGATAAGTCATCAATTAACAATTTGTCGCCGAAACCTTTACTGATATGTTCGGCTTCAATAACCAAATCACCCAAGCGCTCGGTCATCGGGATATTGATGTGCGCGGTGGTGATTTTTTCTTTAGAAGCCTGCGACAATAATTCGTCATAAGCATTAATACGCGCTTTGGATTTGGCCTGACGGGCTTTCGGATTTTTATGAATCCATTCCAATTCGCGGGCCAATGTGCGTTGACGAGCGGTTTCTTCACGCGATTCCTGTTCCAAACGTTTTTGTTTTTGTTCAAGCCATGAAGAATAGTTGCCTTCATACGGGATACCCTGACCGCGGTCAAGCTCTAAAATCCAACCGGTAACATTATCTAAGAAGTAGCGGTCGTGGGTGACCATTACCACCGTACCGGTGTAATCACGCAGATGGTGCTCGAGCCACGCCACCGATTCGGCATCCAAGTGGTTGGTCGGTTCGTCCAAAAGCAGCATATCCGGCTTTTGTAATAATAAGCGGCACAAAGCCACACGGCGTTTTTCACCGCCTGAGAGTTTGGTTACATCAGCATCGGCCGGCGGACAGCGAAGTGCATCCATGGCAATTTGCACGGTGCGTTCCAAATCCCAACCGTTGACGGCATCGATTTTTTCTTGTAAATCGGCTTGTTCGGCGATTAAATCGTTCATCTCATCATCGGTCATCGGTTCGGCAAATTTGGCCGAAACTTCTTCAAAACGCTGCAACAGAGCTTGCGTTTCGCCCAAGCCGTCCATAACGTTTTCCATAACGTTTTTATTAGGGTCAAGCTGAGGTTCTTGTTCCAAGTATCCGACTTTTACGCCTTCGGCAGCCCAAGCTTCACCGTTAAATTCTTTATCGACACCGGCCATAATTTTTAATAAAGTCGATTTACCGGCACCGTTAACACCCAAAACACCGATTTTGGCACCCGGCAAAAAAGAAAGGGTAATGTCTTTGAATAATTCTCTGCCTCCCGGCAAAACTTTAGTTAAATGTTGCATCACAAAAATATATTGGTATGCGGCCATCAGATTTTTCTCCTGTTAATTAAATAAATGTGAGAGGCCAGCGGCTCTCGAGTCTTTAAGTTCTATTTTAGGTCCGTTTTTAGCAGTTTCCTGAGCAATAGCAAGATATTTTTTATAAGCGGCATCGGCTTTGATGAAAGCTTCAGGATCTTTTTGGTATAATTTGGTGGCATCGTATGGTTGACGCGGTGTCAATACTTTGCCGTCATATTGTTTAATTTTGCCGTCGGAATACAAAACGGTTTCGAATATTTTTTGATTTTCAAAAGCTTCTCTTACTTGTCCGCAATTACTGAAGTTTAATCTTTCTTCATCGGCAAAAGAGTTGATTTTGCCGGTAGCATATTTTTCCATACCCAGCATTTGTTCTTCATCCGAGGTAGCTTTGGTTAAAATCATGGCGCGCGCCAGTAATTCGAATCGGTGATATTTTTTTGATTTACAGGCTAAACCCTGACCGGCAACGGCTCCTAATAAATACATTTCTTCTTTGTAAGACATCGGTTTCGGACCGGCACTTACATTTTGGGCAAACAGGCACAAAACCGCTAACAGTAGAATAAATTTTTTCATACAAAAACTCCTAAAACAGAAATCTGCGTCATTATAATAGGCTATAATAATTAAAATGTCTTAAAATTTTACAACAATTTTGAAAAAATTGGTTGACAATACGCAATAAATAGCTTATTTTGCGCTCAAATTGTTTTGTAAAGGAATAAGAAAATGAAATGCTACAGCTCTTTGAAATCCAAAAAAGTACGCGATTTGAACTGCAAAATCGTTCGTCGTAAAGGTCGTGTATATGTGATTAATAAAAAGAACCCGAAGATGAAAGCTCGTCAGGGTTAGTTAAAAGTTTTATAAAAAAATCCCGCTGCAGAGCGGGATTTTTTTGTTATACCTTTCTTGGACGAGCGATTTTTTAAAGAGTCATTCTTGGGCGAGCGATAGCGAGAACCGAGAATCTCAGCAACTTTAATGATTCAGCCGAGACTCTCACGCTACGCGCAAGAGTGACGATGTAGTGATTCGGCCGAGATCCTCGCATTCGCAAGGATGACAGTAAAAGTAAAAAGTGCAAGGATGACGGTACAATAAAAAGTCCAAGGATGATATTATTATGGTCATACCCGACCTGATCGGGTATCTTTTGCAACCGGCAGTGGGCAGTGCTATACTTAAAGAGATCCTCGGTTCTCGCTATCGCTTGCCCAAGGATGACATAAGAAAGTAAAACATATACCGGACTAATCCAAAAACTTAGTCAGATCGATATTCCAAATGTTGTCCTTGGTCGGCATATTTTGTGCAATGTTGTCGGCGGCGGCAATACCGCTCAAAACCACGTGGTCGATATTGATGTACTTGTGCATACCGCAACGACCGACTAAATACAAATTGCCGATTTTATCGGTAAATTCGCGCAAAACGTGGAATTGATTGTATGTGCCGAAATAAGCAGGGTAGGCTTTTTCTAATTTTGCCGAGGTAACGTCGATAACGTCTTTTTCATCAATAATGCCGACTTTGCAACCTTCTTTAACGGCCAGTTCTTCAAATTCTTTATCCGGCATGGTCCAGATTTTGTCGTTATCGCCGCCGAAATACTCAAAACCGATCCAAACCTTATTGCTATCTTTCGGCAAATACGGCGACCAGTTGTTGTAGGTTTGCATACGCCCCATCAATACGTCACTTTCTTGGATATAAGTCCATGTATCCGGTAGGATACCATTGACGGTTTTGATTTTGGAAGTGTTTTTGATTTTTAATTTATCCAGCAAAATTGCCGCCGTACGGAAGTTGCGATACATCAAGCCGTCGGCAACTTTCATCGTGTCGGCAGGAACACCTTTAAGCATATGGAACAGCGTTTGGACCGGCAGAGATGAAATAATATAGTCGGCGGTCAGCTTTTCGGTTGTACCGTCGGCATGACAAACGGTGACAGAAGTAATTTTATCAGCGGTGTTTTCCATATCAATTACTTCGGTGTTATAGATGATTTCACCACCGGCGGCAGTTACACGTTCAGCTACTTTATCCCACAATTGCCCCGGACCGAGTTTAGGGTACAAAAACGGGTCTTCCGGCTTTGGTTTGTGAATGAAAATGTTTTTAATAAGCGAAATCACCGTTTCCCAAAAATAAATACCGCGGATACGTTCGCGCCCCCATTCGGCGGAAATCTCTTTACATTCAATACCCCACAGCTTTTCGGTATAGTCTTTGAAAAATGTTTGATACAGTTCACGCCCGAAAGTGTTAATCAAAAAATCTTCGGCGGTTTTTTCCGGCTTGATTTTGAAGGCTTTGGCTTTAACGTACGATAAAAAGATTTTTGTCATACGCCATAAACCCAAGCCGAAAATCGTGTTGAAATTAATCGAAACCGGATAATCGAAGAATTTGCGCAAATAGTAGATGCGGCAAAGCTTATAGCGTTTGAGCATAACATCATCTTCTTTTTCGGGATCATGCTCAGCGGAAAGCGGCAGTTTCAAATCGCGCTCGAGGATAATATCATCTTTGGAAGGTTGTGTTTGCAGCGGCAAAAATTGTAACCACCACTCTTTAATGCGGTTGAATTTGGTAAAGTAGCGGTGACCGCCGATATCGACCAAATTGCCTTTATAATTTTTGGAAATACACATACCGCCGACGGTATCGCTTTTTTCCAGCAAAATCGGTTTAACATCGGTTTTTTGCAAAAGCTCAAAAGCGGTTGTCAGGCCGGCTGGACCGGCGCCGATAATAAGGGCTGTTTTTGTTTTTTCAGACATGTTCCCTCCCGAATATAAGAATAATGTGGCTATACTTTACACGGACAAAAACGACATTGCAACTTAAATTTTTGTGACATTTTCATGATATTTAAAAGAAAATTAAATTTTGACAAAAAAAGTGTTGCATATTGATAAAAATAATGCTAGTATAATGTTACTTCTTCTATCGATTATGTGCTATTGTGTTTATTTTTTAACATAAATTTGCCATAATCGGTTTTCATTTGGGAAATAAGATTACTAATAAAAATATTTAATTATATACCTAACATTATGGCATTCTTAAAAAAGACAGTTTGCGCAGCTATCGTGATGGCATGCGCATGTGTTAGTGCTTCGGCACAGGAGTTTTTCAAAGTTGAGTCAGTCCAGCAGACCGGCAAGAGCTTTTTTGTCTTAGCTGGTAACGACAAAGCTGTTCAAGTAAGCGTTGTCGTTTACAAGCTGGTAAAGAAGTCTCCAAAGGACTACGTCGTAGCTTACTGCGAGTGTGAGGAAGAGAACTTTCTCACGGTAGCACACAAGAGGGACATCAAACGTATGGTTTCAGAGGTCGACAGTGTCGGCTTCGGT
The DNA here is from genome assembly GCA_017635595.1 of Alphaproteobacteria bacterium. Lineage (GTDB taxonomy): Bacteria > Pseudomonadota > Alphaproteobacteria > RF32 > CAG-239 > RUG410. Next base: position 1,009 of record JAGBLF010000019.1, on the reverse strand, counting down.
GCCACGGAAGAGACTTACAAGCTGTTCTTCAAAGATGGAACAAGCTACGAGTCTACCGACGAAGATCTTCTAGCGGTTCAGCCCGGCCAAAAAGTGGAGTTCACCTCCATTTTAGGCTTGACTCAAAACTTTTGGAGACACCGTACGGTTCCCCGAGACACTCCGGTGTCAAAGGAGGTGGACGTCTTCAAGAAAACAACTCCTAATGCTGAGTAAAACTGTCACTCTCTCGGTTTCGGTCCACATTTGGGCATAACCGGTACCGAAAGAGTTGTAATTTCGATGCCCCCTTCGCGCCGTGACGGTCGTGTTGGGGGTGTTTCTTTTTTAAATGCTTTTCTTTGATAAATGTCATTATTGAGCGGCATTTTTTATTATGTCATTCTTGAGCCGCATTTTTTATTATGTCATTCTTGACCTTTAGGTCGAGAATCCTGGCAATAAAAAGAGTCATTTTTGGTCGAGCGAAGCGAGAACCGAGAATGACAGCAACTTTATGATTCGGCCGAGACTCTCGCGCTAACGCGCAAGAGTGACAATAATGTTTTAAAAAGTCATTCTTGACCTTTAGGTCGAGAATCCCGGCAACTTTATGATTCAGCCGAGACTCTCGCACTACGCGCAAGAGTGACAATAATGTTTTAAAAAGTCATTCTTGAGCCGCAGGCTCGAGAATCCCGGCAACTTTATGATTCGGCTGAGACTCTCGCGCTACGCGCAAGAGTGACAATAATGTTTTAAAAAGTCATTCTTGACCTTTAGGTCGAGAATCTCAGCAACTTTATGATTCAGCCGAGACTCTCGCGCTACGCGCAAGAGTGACAATAATGTTTTAAAAAGTCATTCTTGAGCTTTAGCTCGAGAATCCCGGCTGCTTTATGATTCGGCTGAGACTCTCGCGCTACGCGCAAGAGTGACGATGTAGAGATTCGGCCGAGATCCTCGCTTTCGCAAGGATGACGGTAAAAATAAAAAGTGCAAGGATGACATTTATTTTGCGAGAGATTCT
>JAGBLF010000018.1 GCA_017635595.1 Alphaproteobacteria bacterium | reverse complement strand
TTTGAGCTGCATTGACTGCACCTGCCGCACCGGCAGAAGCTTTACTTACAATATCGCCGACTTTTGCGTTTCCGCCGGACGTTAATCCTGTTGCGACTCCTTTGCCTGCCGAACCTATCGCAGCGCCCCAATTACCGCTGGCGGCTGAATTTACCATATTGCCGGTATCTCCTGCCGTATCTGACAAAATTTTACCTATTGTGGTTTTATTTTGTCTAGCCTTGTTTCTGGCTTCGCAGTCTGCATCGCCGGCTTTGCAAGTCTCCATTTTATTTTGACTTGCGTTTGCCACCGTATTACCGACACCCGAAAGAGCCGAACTGGCAACACCGCCCCAATTACCGCTGGTTGCCGAATTTACCATATTTCCGGCATTACCTGCTAATCCCGTTAACAGATTACCGGTATTCGTTTTATTTTGTCTGGCTTGATTTCTAGCTTCACAATCTGTATCACCGGTAGCACATTTTTCCATCTTATTCTGGTTAGCACCAGTTACAGCACCACCGACACCCGAAAGAGCCGAGCTCGCAACGCCGCCCCAATTACCGCTGGTTGCCGAATTTACCATATTTCCGGCATTACCTGCTAACCCTGATACCAAATTACCGGCATTAGCCTTCTTTTGTCTTTCTTGGTTTCTGGCTTCACAAGCCGTATCGCCGGCAGCACATTTTTCCATCTTAGTCTGGTTAGCACCAGTTACAGCACCACCGACACCCGAAAGAGCCGAACTGGCAACACCGCCCCAATTACCGCTGGTTGCCGAATTTACCATATTTCCGGCATTTCCGGCTAATCCCGTTAAGAGACTGCCCGAGTTTCCTTTGCCGTTTGCACTCAAAGTATCACCCGTACCGGCAAGAACCGAACTGGCAACACCGCCCCAATTACCGCTTTGAGCTGCAGTAGCACCGCTACGAACAGCATCTGTAACAGAACGATTATCTTTCAACCAGTTATATGCTTTTTCAATTCCTGTCTTCTGGCGATTTGCTTTAGCCTCCGCTTGTGCCTGAGCCCTCAACATACGTTCTTCTTCACGTTTTGCTTGCTGCTCTGCCACTTTTTCATCAGCATACTTTTGAGCTTCTTCTTTAGACATACCTTTTTTTCTGGCTTCTTTTTCGGCCTTGGATCTTGTTTGGCTATCTTTAACTTCATCTAAACTGTCTTGTGAAGCTTTCTTGATAGTCTTCAAACGATTACCGAAACGATCATAGTCGCCATTTTCAATTTTACCAAACAAATCATTCACGGCAGCACCGAAACCGCCGTTTTGAATTTCTTGAATAATGTGCATATTACTTTCGACTTCCGCTTTAATTTCCTGAACTTGGTTCATGACAATTTTGGCGTTATCCATCAGCTTTTTCATATCCATAGTTGGAAGAGGAAATGCTTCTGCCCGCTGAGCAAAGCCGGTTATCAATAATATTGCAACCGCAATGACACCTAAATTTACCTTTTTTATCATGATAACCTCCTTGCAAGAATTCTTTATTTCATTTTACAATAATTTGACCTTAAAAAAAACACTTTTTTAAAAACCTATGCAATATTTAAATATTTTGTAACAAATCCGTCTTCGCCATACTCTTTTATCAGTTGCTGAACCAACAAAACGTTCTTGCGACCGGAGTTGTAGATTCTTAAGTATTTGCCCAATCCGCCCAGATTGACATCTAAAATAACCGATTCGCCGGTAACCGGTCTTGACAATAAAATTGCGTACGGAAAATCTCGATAGCTTTTACCGAAAATAAAATCCATTTCCGCTTGTGTCAGATTCCAGTTGGCGTAATCTTCAGGCTGTGCTTGCGGATTGCGGAAGAATATAACTGTTTGGCATTGACCGCGAATAACCTCACCGACATCAAGCTTATCAATAATATTCGGTTGTTGGAACGCACACAAATATGCCTGACGTTTTTTACGTCCTTCTTGCAGACCGATAATAAAATAATCTCTAAACATCGGGTGTTTTAACATCGGCGCTGTTTCATCGATCATAATCAACGACGGAGCGCCGGTTTCACCGGTTTCAGACTGTATTCGGTGCATAATATAACTGATTACGGCAGGTGCTAAATTCTCATCCTCAAAAATATGTGTAAAGTCAAATGCCATAAAACGGCGGCTTTTCAAATCCAAACTGTCATCCTGTCCGTTAAAAATGGCCCCGTATTGATCCGGATTTACCCAACGATACAGCTCACGGCGCATATTACCGGTCGGTGAAAAACAGCTTTTATACAAATTTTTCAACAGACGTTCTTCAGGTTTCAAATAATCAAACGCCGTTGTCACGGCACGTGATACCTCACGGTCGGCCAACGCATCATCAACCATGGTAATAGATTTTAACCACCGGCGTAAAAATGCTCTGTTTTCACTGGTATTTGTACAGTCAAACGGATTAAGTGACACATTTTTCTCGTCACCGTCAAAACCGACATAAGCGCCTTTTACCGCACGGGTAAAAATTTGCGCACCTAAGTGTCGGTCAAAGAAGAATACCCTTAAATCACCATGCCGCATCGCCTGACCGGCTAAAAATGTTAATAAGGTTGTTTTACCTTGACCGGTAGGACCGATAATACAACAGTGCGCCACCGCAGATTCTTCGGCACTTACATGAAATTGAAAACGATATGCCGAACCCGACATGGTACGAAAGACGGAAATAGCCCCCTTACCCCAGTCACTCTTACCAAAACCTTCAGGCGGCTTATCCATTGTAATACCCATGGCAATAACTCTGGAAAGGTAGCGATATGTTCTGGGATATGTGTCATAAGTCGGAAATTGCGTAAAAAACACGGCCTGTGCAACCCAACCCTCACGCACCGGCGTTATACCGAACGAGCGACAAATTCTTTGAACCTCCGATTCGCCGAAATCGACTTCTTCTTTACTTTCGCCTTTGATAATGATGGACATTGAATATTCACAAAGCGATTGATAATCGTTATCGCTGTCATCAATGCTGGCTAATGCTTCTCCGTATTGTTCTATAACACCGCCGGATAAGCTGGTTGTCATGGCCATTCTTTGTTGTTGGAGCAATAAAGCACGTGCCGCCGACCTGAACAACGGTCGAATATTGTGCAAAAGAATCAATTCGCAATCAATGGCATTTAGCGAATAAATCATACTTTCATCCATCGAATCTCCGCTGACACGAATGCCCATTATCGCTTCATATACATGTATATCACCCGAGAAGAAATGAATTAACCCTTCCTCTTTGGTAAAATGAATGTGGTCGGCCGTTAACATCTCACACAATTGCGATCCTTCGGTGTTACGAACTTTAGGACGAGGACGGCTTACCGGCGAGCATATCTGTGCAAACAGATAGAACGGGCTGTCTTCTACCGGGCTTGTATCGGTTTCATACATAGGACTTACCGAATATTCGCCCAATGTCGATAATAAGCTTTGAGAGGCATAGTTCAAATCTTTTAAGGCATCTTTTCGATCAATAACCGACAGTATAATATAGTGTTTGTTACTGTAAACACGGCTCATATTGGCAAACCATATTTGGGATATTGTATCCAAAAGCGGATTACCGAAATCTCTTTTCTCATCTTCCAAAGAAACACGCTCACGCGTGGTGATAACGCGGCAAATAATTTGCATATTGGCCATATCGTCAATCCACGACTTTCGAGCTTCCATCATGGAATAAACTTTCTCACCTGTCGCTGCTGACAAATCCACACCTTCAAGTTGAAAAACACGCGCATACGAACTATTTCGGCATTGAATAGTCACACCGTCAGACATCAATTTTTGAAAAGGTAAAAAATCCGACACTCTGGATTCGCGCGGTTGCGGCAGCACCCAATTACCGAATTTTGTCGACAGTAATACCGCAAACGATGCCGCCGAAGCTATACCTATAACAGCAACGGCGACTTGAATATTATTCAATCCTTGTACAAATATACTGAAAAAATCATATTCATTCATGGTGCATACTTATTCCCTATCTCTTGATACAAATTTGTTGTTTTGATATATGTTTGTCCGTATGCCTGCATCATGGTTGATAAGTGGGGTTCTTTGAAACCGGCTGCACACAGCGCAACATGTGATGCAATAATTAAAACAATGAAAAACAGCGGATTCATATTTGCAACACCGATACCCATAAACATCATCGGGAATTGAATGCCTAAATTAATCACTGCAGGAATCATGGGGGCCCATAAAACTTTCGGAGGTTGTGCTACGGCTTTTAAGATTTCTTCTCTCATTACCGTCTCCCTATTTTAAATTCTGAAATCAGAGCCGCGGCAACATCGCGATCACGCACATTCTGGCGTTGGACGGTAACTAATTTTTCATAAATATCCGGTGTTATATCGGCGCGCAATTGCTTAGGTGCAGAAATTAGTTTTTCAATATCTGCCAACTGTGCTTGCAATTCTTCTTGCTCTTTATCCTGTTTGTCGACAGTAATCAGTGTTTCGATATCGGCAACATCAACACTTTTACCGCTGGCTTTACGCTGTGTAATTAAATTATCGATTTCTTTAAATTTCTTAATTTTCATCAGTCCGCTTGATTGCAGACGATATAGATTTGTATTTTGGTCGCCGGCAATAGTTTCAGCCTCGCCGGCTTCGGTATCATCAATATATGCAAACGACACTGATGTTGAATACAGAAAAATTGCTGATACCAAAAACAATAATTTCATCTTAACTTATGCCTTTTTTCCTGTTAATTTTCAATTTTTGTCCTTACTGACATTGACCTGCAACGGATCCTGAGAACCGTTATCAGCCTTGCCGCCGGATTTTCCCGTATCAAAGCTCAAATTCGGTGCTTGTCTGCCACCGCTGCCAATTTCATTAATAAGCATCGCCATAAACGACAAAACGAAACAGCTCATCATAATGTAAGCTAAGTTTTTCCACGAAATTTTATTAAATATAGCCATAAAGGAAAAGACGATAAGACCGAACGCTGCGATAATATATCCGACATCTCGCAAACCGCCGCCTAAATTTTGAGCTCGGGCAGCCAGCTGATCAAAAATTTCTCCCGCTCCGGCAGCTTGTGCCGCAGATGAAATAAACATTGATGCAAAAATAAGAAAACTGAATTTTATCCCATACATTATTTTCATTTCAGCCTCCTTTAACTATTTCCGCTTAAATCAATTTCATCAGAGCCGGTAGCTAAACCGCCGGTTTGTTCGGCATACGCGATAATAAAAACGCCCAAAAGAATAGCCACCAACCATTTCCAGTTAAAATTGCCGAACATACCCGCAATACAAACGCAGGCGACACCAATGGTTGCTGCCGGATAGATAACTTTTCTTAAACCCTGGAAAATTGTGGTACCTGCCTCGGTTAATTTTCCGAACACGGCAGCCTCGGCACCAGTTGTATACAAAAATAAAGAGCAAACCAACAAAATTGTGAATTTGTTCTCATATAAAAAATTCTTTATTTTTCTACACAACATAACACGCCTCCCTTTAGCGCCGTATATCGGACAGGAGACGAACTCCTGCCCGATATATTCTGATTATTAGAAGTTTGAGCCGGTTTGACCTGAGCCAGTACCCAATGTATCGCCCAAAGATTGATCTTCAGAACGACTGAATACAGCATCGCTGTTTGCTGCATATGTAATAATAGAACTTGCAGCGGCAACTACTGCCAAACCGAAAGCCAAAGCAGCGAACCATGCCCATTTAACTTTGCCGAAGATGGCTTGGAAAGCCAATGCAATCAAACCGAAACCACCGATAATAAAGATGATCATCTTGGCATTTTTAAATAAGTTAACCAACTTACCACCGGCTGTACCGAAAACGGATGCCGATGCATCGCCCATCATAACAACTGAAAATAATACAGTCATAAGTGTCAGGCTTAAGATATTATTTTTTAAGAATTTCATTTTTCTTCTCCTTCTAAATTCCTTTTACACTTTTATAATAGCTTATTTTTTGAAAAATTGCCAGATATTTTATACCATTATAACACATTGTTTTAACTGCATAAAAATACCTGTAACAAAAAATTCATATTTCCACATTCGCTTTTATACGATTTCACTTTTATCATTTAAAAGTAAATAAAGTAATAACATTTTACTTTTTATCCACTTATGCGGCTGGATGATATGTGTTATACAGGTGTCCCATATTCAAAATTGATACGTATATTCTTTTTTTATAGTTCTCATAGCCTCCGTGCCGACTCGACTTGAAACTTTGTTATACTCATTAACTCTATTTTAACATAATTTGTTATATCTTCAACAAAAGACTGGATATACGGCGTACTATGCGTCGGCGTATCTTATTGATTAAACAGGATTTAAAATGCCGAAATATGGATTGAAATGTTTTTTAGGTAGTTTTTTGCTTTCTTTAGCGGCCGTATTTGTTGCTACTAAAGCATATTTGGTTATGTCATTAAAGGATAAAGCTGCCGAAGAAATTGCTAACACGGACATCGAAACTAAAAACATTGAGTTGTTCGCGTCAAATGAAGATACTGATCCGTTATATGAAAAATTCAACAATTTACAGCACAGCTCGGCAGCCGAACGGCGTGATACCAAGATGTCGAGCAATGCTTTGGATTTAGATGAAATAGCGGCAGATGCACCTTTATCCGAACCGGTTGAAGAAGATCTCGCCGATGAAAATAATCTGATTGTTGCCGATGACGATTCGGACATTAAGGATATTATTCCTTCCGAAGAAGAAGATGATGATATGCTGATTGTTGCCGCTAATGAAGTTACAACCGACGAGCCGACACCGGAAACAAACGCAACAAGCGAAACAACCGATGAGTTGGTTATTGCCGATGCCTCTACGGCGCCGGTATTTTCCATTCCGTTAATACACAATTACGATACCGGCACAGCTGACGTTTCTGTTTCAAACGAAGCCGACAACAGCCAAATAGCTTTATCTTCGCATAATGTTGCCGTCGGCAACCTCGGTACGCAAAACCGTGCTGCCGTTACGGATACTGCCGTCAGCATAGGCAATTCGAAGACTGTTGCCATATCCGATGCCGACAGTCCTTGGGATGTAGCCGAAACAGCCAATAAACATGCCGGCAAGAATTCTCTGGGCGCGTATACAAAAAATACCGAAGCTTCGGGACAATCAAATCAAAATTCGTCCGGCGAAAAGCATGTTGCTTATAAAATGCAAAAGAATTTACTCATTCCTATTCCGGATGAGATAATGAACGATAAAAATCTGACTCCTCAATTTTCGACATCTGCCGAAAACAAAAAGCTTGAGGATGAATTAAGAGCCAAAAAAACTCTGCCGGCACTCGACAGCCATGGCGATGAAGACTTTTCGCCTTCAGCAACGAATGAGGACAATAGCGCGGTAAGCACTGAAACCGCACCGGTATCGGTTGATAAAGATGCTCCGGAGTTACTTGATACATCCGATTCATCGGAAGAAAGTCAATCCTCCAGAAGTTTATCTGAAAGTATTGCCGCATGGTTTTCGAGTTCTAAACCTAAGAGCTCTGATGACAACATTAAGGCTCCGGATAAATCGTCTTCGTCATCCAGAAGCAACGGCGATCAAAGCAATTCGATTTTCAATAAATTGCTTGGGGCTAAAAAGAGCAATGTTACGCCGACGGAGTTAAAACTATCATTTCAGCCTAATCGCGCAGAAATTTCCGGTCAAACTCTGGAGTGGATACATGCTTTTGCAGACAATGCGGTTAAATATGAAAATGTGGTCGTCGAAATCAGAATCAATAAATCGGCGCCTTATGAATTACAGCAAAAAAGACTGCGCTTATTATATAGAATTTTGGCAAACAACGGTGTTGAATTCAACAAAATTAACATAATTTTTACGGAACGTGAGCCAAACTCTTTTATTATTAGGAATGTACGGTACGCAACCGAAGAAGAAAAAGCTAAGAATGTAAAAACATATAACCCTTGGTCTTAACTTTGATGTTGCTATTTCAATTTCAACATGTATTATAGGAAAATACGATGAGATATATATTTGAAAATAATATGACAATAAATAAACTGGTTTTCGCCGGCTTGCTTTGCATTGTTCTCGGCACGACCGGTTGCGTCAGTAATAAAAGCTATTTGCAAGAAGAATGTGAAGACGGTATTTGTACCCGTGATGAGGAATATACCGCCGTTTGCTATGAAAATGAAGCGGGTTATAGTGAATGTAATGATGAAACACCTGTAAATTATACGCAAACAGCCGCACAGTTCCGTAAATACGGCGAACGCTCACCGCGTGATCATCGTATTACCCAAGCCGCTGCCGGCAACAATATCTCGGCAACTGTCATTCCTTCCATAGAGGACGAAGTTGTGGATTACGAAACCGAATTAGGGCAAAATCCTAATACATCCATGTCTGTTCAACAAATGGTATATTCGGGCACCGAAACCACAGACACCTCAAGTGAAACTTCATCCGAAGAAGATCAGGATAAAGATTGGTTGGCTGAAGAAGGTCAAAGCCTGAAGCAACTGTTAACTCAATGGAGTGAAGAAGCCGGTTGGCGTTTAATTTGGAAGACCAATCGTAATTATACCTTAAATGCCGGTGCAATGTTCCGCGGTAATTTTGCCGATGTATCATCTGCTTTGGTTCGTGCTTTTGCCCGCGCCCGACCGGCACCAATAGCAACATTCTATAAAGGCAACCGAGTTCTGGTTATTGAAACAATGGAGGACGAAAATGCGTTTGACTAATCTTATTAAACTGTCTGTTATTGCCATCTTAGGAGTAACCGTTGCGTGTTCCGTATCTCCGGAAATGGATAAGGAAATGGCTCAACGTGCCGAAGATGCTTTGGATTTAAAACAAAAGGCGGCCGTACCGGGCGATCCGATTCCTGATGATGTTGTTCGCGTAAAAAACGATATTTGGCTCGGTGACACATCCAATATCGAATTTGAAGGAGAAGCTGTCCCGTCGTACTTAGAAACCAAAGACGGTATTACTTTAATCAGTAACCGACCGATTACTTTATATGAAATCGGTAACATGATTAATAAAATTACTTCTCTGGCCGTTCGCTATGCTCCTGAATTGGAAGACACGGCCATTTCAAATGCCGATCATAACCAACCTTCAATGAAAGATTTGGGTGCACAATGGACCGATTCAACCCGCATGATTGTTAATTATAAAGGTCCGCTCAGCGGTTTATTGGATGAAGTTGCGAACCGTTTCGGTATTTGGTGGAAATATGAAAAGAACCAAATCTATTTCTATAAATACATTACAAAAACTTTCGTTATTTATTCTTTGCCGACCAATCCGTCTTTAAGCGTAACCGTCGGCGGTTCGGGCGGTTCTTCGAGTATTTCTCAAAGCAGCTCGGTTGATGGTATGGATATGTGGGCAAACATCCAGAGTTCTATCAGCTCTATGATTACACAAGATTCAAATCTGGTTATAGATAAAGGTAACGGTACCATTACTTTAACGGCTACACCAACCGATATCAAGCGCGTTGCAAAATTTGTGAACGAACAAAATAACCGTATTGCAAAACAAATTGCCATCAGCGTTAAGGTTATTCAGGTTAACATCAACAACAAAGATCAATACGGCTTAGATTTGAATGCCACATTCGGCGGTAGAGGTTCTATTAAAGATATTACAGCCGGTACCAATGTCAGCGTTGATAATGCCATCAGCAGCTTAACTATGGGTATAAGTTCTAAGCGTTGGAGTGTTGATGCCGCTGTCGAAGCCTTGTCTCGTGAAGGTCAGGCCAACCTTATTACCAGCGGTACGGTCACCACCATGAATAATAAACCGGCCCCGATTCAAGTTGTTAAAACGCAGAATTATATCGCAGATATTACCAAAACCAACAGCGGTGACAGTGATACCTATGATATTTCCGTAACAACGGAAGAAATTGAAACCGGTTTCACCATGAGTGTTTTACCGCGCGTATTGGATCACGGAAGAATCTTGATGTTCTTCAACTTAACTTTGTCTGACTTGTTATCGCTTGAAGCCGTCGATATTACATCCGGCAGTAAGACCGAAGAAGGCGAAGAGAAGGGCGATAGTCAATACATTCAAAACCCGGTTATCGAAACCCGCGGCTTTACGCAAGAAGTTGCTATGAAATCGGGTGAAACTCTGATTTTAGCAGGTTATGAACGTGTTGAGGATTCTACCGATAAAAAAGGTGTAGGCAGTGCCGACAATGCATTGTTGGGCGGTTCACAATCTGCCAGCCGCGACAGAACAATTCTTGTAATTATGTTAACTCCGGTTGTTTTGGAATCTCCATTAAATCCGGAATCGAGAATGAACGACTAATTTAGGGAGAACGCAAGTGGCTGAGGAAAGATCCGAAGAAAAAGCTTGGAAGTCGTCTTTTACCGAAAACGGCGTATCTTATGCTGCCAGTATTTTCTGGCAGCCGTTGATGAACAGTGATAATCCTCTGCCCGAAGTGAAGGATGCTGCCGAAAATATTTTAGAGGGTGCTGATTTGTATGTTGTCCGTAAGGGTAAATCATCTCAGTTCGGCTTAGCCGCTTCGTCTCAAGGTTTTACACGCGGTATACCTTCGGCTGCCGTAGCTTTGGTATCAAGCTTGGGTGCCGTTACGTCTTTTTTGGGCGTTTTTAAGGTAGATAACGGTTGGTGGTACATCTGTTTCAGAAATGACGTTATTTTGTCTGACGGCGATACGTTGTTTGTCGATGAAAAAGATGCTAAAGACCAATTTATTTCAATGTTGGCCGTTCCGGATTGGGATGCCTTATTCGCACCCGAAGAATGGGGTATTGATGATACACGCCATGATGAATTGGCGCCGTTATTGGAAAAAGGTCTGCAATCGAAACTTGATAAAATTAATGCCAATAACGATAGTGTCATGCTTATTGTGATTATTGTCGGTTTTATTATTTTAGCATGGTTCGGCTATTCGACAATTCAAAGTATGTTTTTCACGGCTCCGGAGGCGCCGGTTATTGCACCGGTTGAGCAAATTGAAGCACCGGTTTATGTACCGCCTGAGCCAAAGCCGTGGGAAAAACTGGAAAACCCTATCGACACAATGCGTAATTGCTACATGACCATTCAAAAAGTCGTCCAGGTAATCGTACCGGGATGGAAGATAGAAGGTATCACTTGCGAACCGACAACCGGCGTCATAACTTCATGGAAACGTGAATTCGGACGTCTGACTTGGATGGAACAGGCATTGAATGTATCCGGTGTAGAATTTTCTTCTCGAGTACTTGATAAAACCGGTAATACGGTTATGGTTACCGTTCCTGTCGGCGAGTCATCTCCGTTAAACTCACCACCTGAATATAATGAGGAAGATTTAACAAATATTATTAACGACTTAAATCAAACATTGGGTATTAATATTCAGACATCACCTAAAAGCTGGGTTTCCCCGCGAGGTAATACTTACAACATTATGGAATTTTCCATTCAGTCAAATAACAGCCCGCTGGTTTGGATTGAATTATTAATGAGATTTTCAGGGTTATCCGTTAAAACCATAACGTATGATCATAATTCTGGAAGCTGGACATACAAAGGAGAAATTTATGAGTTATAATCTGAAAAATAAAACAATAGTTATGATTGCTTTGTCTTTTGCGGTACTCTTAGCTATGAACAATATCAGCTATGCCGAAGAAGCAGATGTGTCTGCGGACACACCGGCTGCCGGTGATGTGCTGGATATGGGATTTGATGAAAATACCGAAGGAGAAGAAAATACCGCTGCCGAAGCGGAAACACCGGCTGATACCGATGATACCCAGGCAGAAGAATCCTTTGATGCGTCTGCAGACGAGCCGGCTGCTTCGGATGGAGCGGTTGAACAAAATGAAACGATTGACCAAAATGAGCCAGAAACTCAGAATAATGATTTCTTAGGCGGCGATGAAGCAGGTAGTACACCTGCAACGGCAGATCAGCTGGTTACGGAAGCTGAAAACAATAATTCCGGTGATCAAACACCTCCAAGCGCCGATGATACTGCCGAAAATTCCGATGGTTTATTTGATGCTCCGTTAGAAGAACCTCAAGATTTAAGTCTGCCTGATGTCGATGCCCCGAAATCTCCTTTTGAAAGTTTCGGTAATGCCATCTTATCCAAAGTTGATAATGATTTGTTCAATCAAATGTCCAGCATTGAAAAACAAAATACATTATTAAACCTTGAGTTAAAACGCGAAGAATTAAAGAATAAAGTCGAAGCTTTGCGTAATACCCGAATTCGCGCACAGGAAGAAGAAGATAATCGTCGTCGTGCCGAAAAAGAAAAGCTCAAAGATCAAGAAGCCGAACGTCAGGCTTTGATTTTGGCTGAAGAAACAAAGTTAAAACAAAAAGAAATTGAACTTGAAAAGGTCAGACAGGCAAAAGTTTTAAATGAGTATATGAATGAAATGCTCAAAATGAACCAAGAATGGGTGGTTAAAAATACTGAATTGCAAAACCAAATTCAAGAATTGAAAAAAGATCGTGCCGATTTAATTAAGAATTTTGAAGAAACCATTTCTCAAATTCAGCATGATTCTTTCTCGCTGCAAAAATCTGCGGAAACAGCTCTTGCCAATCACAACAGAACAGTTGCTTCGCTTAATTCGCAAATTACCGGACTTAAAAAGACTATTTCTGACAGCGAAGAACGTATCAGAAAAATGCAGGAAACTTCTGCCAATAATAATCCTTTTGCCGCGGCGGCCGCTATGACATCCGGCGATGATATGGACGATGGTGCTATTGATATGTCGGAAGAATATGCTATTATGGATATCACGGGACACGGTGATAATATTGTTGCCAAAATCGTCAATAAAGACGGTACTACTTTTACCGTTCATAAAGGATCTATGCTGAAAGGCGGCGAGATTGTTTCAACAATTACCGATCACTATGTCGGGTTTGATAAAAACGGCGTTAAGAGTTTCATCTATACGGGCGGAACCGTCCTTGAATTCGAGCCGACCGTTGCATTTAACGACTCTAATAAAATGCCGGCTGAAACGGAAAAAGCCAGTATAAAACCGAGCGGTAAAAATGTATTAGGTAATGCCACAACCAATGACATTACGCCGAAAACAAATCCTACCGACAACGATAGAAAGTCATCTGCGAATGCAAGCCGATCCAGACGCAGAGCCGGCAGTTCAACCTCTTTCGGATCGGGAATGTTTGTTCAATAAGTACTGAAAATGGCTGAGGAAGAGAAAAAAGAAGTAGCAACGACACAAGGAGGGACGACAGCAAGTGCGTCCCCTGTGCCCGTTGCAAAAGAAGATAAAAAAGATAGCAATCTCTTCCAAGTTCTTTTTGCTAACGACAACAAACTATTAACTCTTGAAGACGGCGAGATTGTTCTTGACAGTGAAACGCGCCGTATGTTGGCTTTATTTTCCGACGGCACCTACTTAATAGATGAAAGCCATCGGTTTGACGGTAAAGTTTTAAACTTTACGGCTATTGCCAAACGTCGAAAAATGTTGATGAACCCGCCGAAATATGTATCAGCGCAGGAAATTTCGGCTATTTATTCTTACGCCGAACGCGGTACGGGTAAAGTCGATATTTCAATTGAAGAAGCAGCAGATTATCAGATGCAAATTGACTTCTTGAGTGTGGTTTCACGTGCCGCAAGCAAAAAAGTTTCCGATGTGCATGTTATCGTTGCCGATTCGTCAATCGTTATGTTCCGTATCAACGGTATGATGGAGCGTGAGCTCGAATATTCCAAAGAATGGGGAGAAGCTTTTGTGCGTGCGGCTTTTGCTTCTGCCGATATTTCCGATGCCAACTATTCTCAAAACGAATTCCAAGGTGCTCAAAAGCTGGGCGATAAACCGCTCCGCGGTACCAACGGAAAATTGAAACTTCCGCACAACGTATTAGCTATTCGTTTGCAATTCAATCCGGTTGCCTTCGGTTCGCAGTATTTGGTTATGCGTCTTTTGTACGCCGATGATAACCCGAATGGTAATGGTGATTTAAAAGGTTTAGGACTCGGCGAAAGAGAGTTGAACTTATTTTATCGTCTGCGCGCCACCGCCGTCGGCTTAAACATTGTTGCCGGTCCGACGGGTTCCGGTAAATCAACAACTCTGCAACGTAATATGATTCGCTTAATTCAAGAGCGACACGGCGAAATAAATGTTATTACTGTGGAAGATCCGCCGGAGTATCCGATTCCGGGCGCACGGCAAATGCCGGTAACAAACGCCAATACGGAAGAAGAAAAAGATGAAGAATTCAACAAAGCATTGTCTGCCGCCCTACGTTCCGACCCTGACGTGATGATGGTCGGTGAAATTCGTTCACTTTCGGCAGCGAGCCTTGTGTTTAAAGGCGCGCTTTCAGGACACAGCGTGTGGTCAACATTGCACGCCAACTCAGCACCGGCAATTATTACCCGTTTGCGTGATATGGGCGTTCAACCGTACATGTTAAGCGATCCGGAAATTATGAAAGGTTTGATTTCACAACGTTTGTTCCGTAAAATTTGTCCGTACTGCCGAATTTCCATTAAAGAACGTATGGATGATCCTTCGTTTGAGCGCGTTAAAGTCGCCTTGGGCGATTTTGGTATTGAAAACACCTATCTGCGCGGTCCGGGATGCAAATTTTGCCATCATAAAGGCGTTATCGGTCGTATGTCTGTGCCGGAAATCATTATTCCGGACGGTCACTTCCTGACATTAATGGTCGAAGGCCGAACCAAAGAAGCCATTGATTATTGGGTAAGCGAACTTGACGGGCGTCCGTTAAGAGAAGCAGCAATCGAGCGCATGTTAAGAGGGTTTATTGATTTAGATGAAGTAGAACGTTGGTGCGGTTTGCTGGATCAGCGTCCGATTTATTAGGAGAATACTCATGCCTGAAGTAAAAAAACAAAGTGCCTTTAATAAAGCCATGCAAAATACAAATGACTGGGTGCTGACCTATGCCAAAATTATGTGTAATCTTTCTAATAAAAACCGCCTGAAAATTTATCGTAAGCTGGCTGCGTTACTGCGTAACCGATTTTCATTGATGAACGCATTGGACATGATTTACAGCGGTTTGACCGAAGAAGGTTCAAAACCGAATGACCCGATGGGTATTGCCGTCAGTGCTTGGGGACGGGCCTTGCAAGAAGGTCATCCGTTTTCAGATGCCTTAAAGGGCTGGGCGCCGAATCGTGAACGATTAATGCTTTCCGTCGGCGACGTTTCAGACTTGGAAAGTGCTTTATTAAACCTTATTAAAGTAACCGAAGGTTCCACCCGTATGATTCGACCTATTGTATCGGCAGTTACCTACCCGTCATTTTTGATGATGATGTCTGTTGTTATTTTGTATGCAATCGGTGTTTACATGGTACCGCCGATGCTCAGTGCCGCACCGAACACACGTTGGACCGGTACGGCTAAAAATTTGATTGATATGTCCGAGTGGATTCAGGAAAATTGGCAACTTGCGTTTTCTATTCTGCCGGCTATCGGTTTAACCATTTACTTTACCATCAGTATTTGGACCGGAAAAGCCCGTGTGGTATTTGACAGGTATCCGCCGTGGTCATTATATAAAATCTTTACCGGTATTACCTGGTTGTTGGCATTGTCTGCTTTAGTAAAAGGCGGCGTGCCGGTATCGGTAGCCTTAACATCATTAAGAAAAGATTCCAGCAAATACTTAAAAGAACGTATCGATGGTGCTCTGTTCCATATTAAAAACGGTGAAAACTTAGGTCAGGCATTAGGAAAAAGCGGTTTGGAATTTCCGGATAAGCAGATTATTGCCGACTTAAAAATTTATTCTGAATTGGATAACTTTGAAGAAGCTTTGGATAAGCTTGCCAACGAGTGGCTGGAAGAATCCGTATATATGATTGAGCAAAGAGCCGAAATCATGAACATGGTTGCCATGCTGTCCGTTTCGGGTATTATTGCTTGGGCCGTGTTCGCCACCTTCGACATGCAAGATCAAATTACCAGCTCTATGGGTAAATAACACAGGGGTAAAGACTATGAACGCACACATTAAGCTATATAATATTCGGGGTTTGGCGATATGTTTTGCGCTTATTATTGCCGTTATGCTGTCATGCTACTTTATGTTCCACAATCCTTATAAAGATTTGCATACCCAAATTATTGCCACCTCAGACATGATACGCAGCTATTATCGCGATCAGCCGGGATATTGGAAACTTTCAACCGATTTTGCCAAAGAAAATGGTATGGTTAAAATTGATTTGAATCAATATAAAGACTATGAAGTGGCTATCGGCAGCGGTGATAATGGTGATGTTGTTATGCCCGGTGAGATGAGTTTTAACATTGTCTTAAAAAAGCTTAATAAATCTGCTTGTATCGGATTGAGTGAAATGCCTGTCAGCCGGGACAAACAACTCGGGTTGGAAACTATTACACTTAATGATACCGTTTTTGCATGGGGAGAAGATCACGCTCTGCCTATCGGAAAATATAAAACTCGTGATATTTGTAAGTCCTCCGATAATATGATTATATGGACATTCCATTAATTGCATAGAAAAAAACTCACTCCCGTGTAACAAAACGGGAGTGAGTTTTTTAGAATATAAACTGATTATTGTTTACTTAATCGGGAGTTATCCCCTATTTCAAACAGCGGACGATTTTGCATCATACGGGTCATCTGCATTTCAATTGTGGTTGCCAAATTCAATTTACCGGTTTTAATAATATTTCGAGTTTGGTCACCGATTGTTGTATTCGGATTGGCAAACAAATATTGCACAACCGGACGTTTTTGCCCGATACCAACCAATGTTTGATGAATAACGCCCAAAATGCCGCGGGATAACAAGTCAAAGCCTAATTCTTCACTCATTTCACCGGCGGTTGCATGTTTTACCATAGCATCCAGAGCATCTGTCACATTATTGGCGTGAATTGTTGATAACACCAAGTGTCCCGAGGTGGCTGCGCGCAAGACTTCGCTTGCCGCATCAGGAGTTCTGATCTCGCCGACGAGAATAAAACGCGGACGCGAACGCAGGGCTGAACGTAGTGATGCGCCCCAGTTATCATCAACCGGCTGTGTTTGTTTGCACAAACCCATTGAGCCGTTCATAGATTTATATTCGCCGTCAAGCGGCATTTCGAAAGGGTCTTCAATCGTGTAGGCAAACCCGCCGTTACGAATCAGATATTCTTTAAGCAAGCTTGAAATTGTTGTTGTTTTACCTGAACCCGTTGCACCACCGAGCAATATCAATCCTGAAGCATTACCCAAACCGGCCAAATAATTAATTAACGCCGGCGGATACCCCAAACTCATCAAATCCGGAACTTTTTTCGGCATTTTACGCATACAGTACATCGGTCCGTACATCGAATTTGTTCTCTCTACACGGAAGAAAAAACCTTCGTAAATCATCGTATAGCTGGATTTACCTCGATAAGTCTTTTCCAGCAAATCATAAAAATCCGCAAAATCTTCCGGTTCAAGAATCTGCAGGCCGTTTTCCGTTCGCGGATCCGGAACAAATACTTTTTTATCCGGCATAATAAAAATATCGGAATGGAAAACATCATTAATTCTGGCCATATTTATCTCCTCTTATTGTTATGTTGCAATGAGTATAGCAAATTTTTCTTAAATGTCTATTTAAGATTTTCAGGATTTAACCCTTCGAGCTCCGGCAAAACAAATTTACCGTCTTTTCGCACCAGCACGTCATCAAACCATATTTCACCGCCACCGTGTTCCGGTGTCTGAATTTTAACCAAATCCCAGTGAATTGAAGATACGTTTCCGTTATTTGTCTCATCTTCATACGAATTACCTATGGCCATGTGAAAAGAACCGCAGGTTTTTTCATCAAACAGAATATCCAAAATCGGATGTGTTATATACGGATTTACGCCAAATGCAAATTCCCCCATATATCGACTGCCGGCATCACTGTCCAATACTTTTTGGAATTCATCGTTGTTTGCCAAAGAAGTTCCTTTAACAATTTTCCCGTTTTTGAATTCCAATCGAATATTAGAATAAAAAATGCCGCCGTGTGTCGTATCGGTATTAAACTGAACGTATCCGTTAATCGAATCTTTAACCGGTGCCGTATAAACCTCGCCGTCAGGAATATTCATTTTACCGTCACAAACAATAGCTTTAATGCCTTTGATGGAAAATGTCAAATCGGTATCCTTGCCCTTGATATGAACTCTATCGGTTTTATCCATAAGTTTTTTTAAAGGCAGCATAGCCTTGCCCATTTTTTGATAATCCAGCAGGCAAGCGTTGAAATAAAAATCTTCAAATTGCTGTAAAGACATACGTGACATTGCGGCCATGGTGATATTAGGGTAACGCATAACACACCA
Source organism: Alphaproteobacteria bacterium (assembly GCA_017635595.1). Classification (GTDB taxonomy): domain Bacteria; phylum Pseudomonadota; class Alphaproteobacteria; order RF32; family CAG-239; genus RUG410. Next base: position 84,267 of record JAGBLF010000018.1, on the reverse strand, counting down.
ACGTGTTTTCGGTAAACGCGTGCGCATATGAACTTGTTCATGAAAAATTTTGTTATACAAGCTACGATACTTTTCATCAACGTCCGCTAATGCAAACAAATCATCATTGCCGCGTAATCCGACATAGCAGTCTGCATTTTCCATCAAATATTTATGAAATGCCGTAAAGCTCTCAATTTGTTCCTTTTCAGCCCCATTAATGAGACTCTTGATAAAATCACTGTCATTAAAAAAATAAAAAGGTGTCGCGCCGAGTTTAATGGTAACTTTTATCATTTCGTTGAGCATTTCTTTCGTACTTGCTCCGAATGATTCCAAATATACTTTTTCACCTTTTTTTACACGCAACGACTTGCTTAAAATGTTTTCGGCAAGCGCCGTTAATCTTTTATCTGCCTGCATATTTTTTCTCCTTTATCTTATACAAGATATAATCAAATAATTAAGAAATTGCATATATTACATATTCTTATTGTCACTGAGTAAAAAATATTTTATATTCGGAACAGTTTGATATTTTGATATGAGGTAAGATGAAACTCGGAAAACTTATATTTTGTGCTGCAGCCGGTCTGCTGCTGACCATCGGTTTGTCGTCTTTTTTATGGTACGGTTATCCGAATCCGACATTATCTTTCTTTTTAAGCGGCAACGGTGAAGCGTTGCTTGACTTCCGTTATACCGATTTCAACGGCACCGAAAAAAACACTCAAATATATCCTGAAATGACCGAAACGCCGGTTCTATATACCGTTGTTCTGAATTCAACAGACATTAATGCCCTCACATTAAAACTCAGTAAATACGCCGGTATTGTCAATATATCAGATATGTTCTTAAGCGGTAAGGCTTTGAAAAATTTACAACCCTTGCAAACTGATGGTTTGCGCATTATCAATAATAGTGCCGACAATCTTTCGGCAGTCATACAAAGCGAAACAACAATTGATGTGTGCCAAAATTGCTATAAACTGGAGCATCGTGTATTCAAGCCTGTTATTTTCATAACCGCTTTGCTTTTTGGTATCATTTTGTGCGGGTTGCTTATTGCCGGCTATATTTTCCGTCAAAAAATAAAAGAAAAATTACTCACTTTATACACTTTTAAGAACTACGCTTTGATTTTTCCGTATACCAAACCTTATTGGGGCAGAGCTTTATTGGCTGTTTTAATAACGGTTCCGGTCGGCTCGATGGATGCCGTCATAGCCTGGTCATTAAAGCCTTTTATGGATGTTGTTTTGGTTGAAAAGCAAAGCGGTTGGACAATGTACATCCCGCTGATGATAGTTGTGTTCAGCGTATTGCAGGCTCTCTTTACATATGTTGCTACATACATGAACACATGGGTCGGAAATAAAATGTCGTTAGATTTAAAACGTGATCTTTTTAACAAGCTTTTACATAATGATGCCGCTTTTTTTGATAAATCAAATTCCGGTGAAATTTTATTCAGATTTAATAATGATGCCGAATCTGCATGCGGCGGATTACTGAACAATATGAAGATGTTTGCGACACGTTTCTTCTCGTCGTTATCCCTTATTATTGTTCTGTTTTACAACTCCTGGCAATTAGCCATTGTGGCCGTTGTTGTTCTGTTTGGTGCTCTGCTGCCGTTAACACGCGTTCGCAAGCGCCTGAAAAAAACCGTTTCAAAAGATACCAAAGCCATGATGATGTTACTGACAAATTATAATGATGTTTTTAGCGGTAACAGAATTATTACGGCCTATAATTTATATGATTACTGCAAAGCCAAATTTACAAAATCTGTTGAAGCAGTATTTAACCTGAGTTTAACAATGTTACAAAAAACCGGCATTATTTCCCCGATTATGCATTTTATATCTTCTTTCGGTATTGCTTTTGTTATTTGGTTCGGCAGTTATTTAATTGTCAGCCATCAGATTACCGTCGGTAATTTTGCTTCTTTTATAACCTCGCTTGTTATGCTGTATAATCCTATAAAATCAATAGGGAATAATTATAACAGTGTCGTCTTTTCGTTGATGGCTGTTGAACGTGTTTTTGAAAACTTGAATAAAATTCCGACCATTCGTAACGGCAGCAATGCAACAAAACTCAATCATTGTTCTGGCAATATCAGTTACAAAGATGTTTCTTTTGCTTATAGTGCAGACAGACCTGTTTTACAAAATATAAATCTGGATATTCGCGCCGGACAAACCGTTGCTTTAGTCGGAAATTCCGGTGGCGGAAAGACAACAATATCCACTCTGTTGCCTCGTTTTTATGATGTATCGACCGGTTCAATTGAAATTGACGGCATTAACATCAAAGATTATGAAATTGACAGTTTAAGAGATAATATTGCCATTGTTTTTCAAGATAACTTCCTGTTTGGCGGTACAATAAGAGATAATATTTTGTTAGGCAGAACTGATGTAAGTGAAGAACAACTGCAACAGGCAATTGATTCAGCCTGCCTGCATGAATTTATAGAATCTTTGGAAAAAGGCTTGGATACAACAATCGGTGAGCGCGGTGTTATGTTATCCGGCGGACAAAAACAGCGTATAGCCATCGCCCGCGCCTTTATCAAAAATGCTCCTATTCTTATCTTGGATGAAGCGACATCGGCATTGGATAATAAATCCGAAGCCGTTGTTCAGCAAGCTCTTGACAATTTAATGAAAGACCGCACGGTCTTGGTTATTGCCCACCGACTGTCAACCGTTCGCAATGCCGACCGCATTGTTGTTTTGAACAACGGAAAAATCGTCGAAGAGGGTACACATGACGAACTGATTAAAAATGACGGAGAATATGCCGCGCTTTATAAAACCCAATTAAGTTAAACTTTTTTATGGTAAAAATAGTGTCCGACACAAGCGCAAAATGTACAGGTCAAACCGCTGAAAACACCGACATTCAGCGGTAGGCGTAATACAGCCATTAATAAATATGCGACACAAGCACCTGACAGAATATAGGCAATAAACAAAAGATGTTTGTAACTTTGTTTTTGTTTTCTTCGCAAATATATACACGTATAAAGCAAATACAATACAATTAATTGATTGATAAGCTCGTATCCGTGCATAACGGAAGGAAAAAATAAAAATAAAGCGCTCATTATCGACAACACAACCCCGATTATCCGATGTTCTAATTTAGAAGCAATACCGGCCTCTTTGAGGAGTTTCGAAATTAATCGCAGCATAACTCCGGCAGACAGAATGCACACGGCGGCTAATGTGACCGTTACGGCGTATTCACCGATTACACCCGTATGTACCGTCAAATATTTGTGCAAAACAATATCCGGCATGGCCTCTTTGGAAATAGCTGAAGTCAGCACCTTTAACGACGGATTCCAAGCTAGAAGCAATAACCCCCACAAAACAACCATACCGGCTTGGAATAATGTGGTTGCGATAAATACGCCTTTTCCCATACGTTCATTACGGATATGCTCGGCTGTTAAAGTGCATTTTAAGGCCTGAATACCGCTTAAAACACCTATATTTACCGTAATAAACAAAAACGGATAGGCATATTTTAAATTAGGATAATTCAGCGGATTATTGCTGACTTCTATGTTTGCAAAATGCGCGACAGACATTATGCATAAATACAGAGTTGACAACAAAATCATTGCCCCGACAGCCATACATACTTTGTTAAAACGTTGCGAACTTAAAAAAACTATGCCGACAACAACAAGCAAAAAGGCGTACCACAGCCAATCAGGATGAAAAGCATGGCTGACGACATTTAAGAAAAACATAAAATTAACGCTCGTTCCAAGCAAAAGCAACACACAAAAAATAAGTGTCAGCGCCAGATATATTTTACGGCCGAATACTTCTTCGGCAACGGATAGTAATGATTTATGATGAGCTCTTGAGTACATTCCGCTGTAATAGTTCAAAAACGAACCTAAAAACACGCTGCCCAAAACGCACCAAATCATGGTAAGCGGTCCGTAAACAACACCGATTACCGCACCGAAAAAGCCTTCGACACCAAAGGTCAGGCCAAACTGCAACAGCTGTGTTCGACGATAGCTGAGAGGGGTTGATGCCGCATCGCCGTAACTTTCCGGTAAGCTGTGAATATCTGTACCGAATTCCGTCTCTATTTTGCGACTGTTTAATTTATATCCGAGATATAAAAAAACTAAACAAATCAAACCCCATACCATCAGTAACATCCTTTATTATTTTTGCAGCGTTAATTTTCCGTTATTCATAACGGCATATCCGCCGAACGGAATCGTTATAATCGGTGTTGTATGTCCGTAATCAACATTGGCAAGTACCGGAATATTTTTCAGTTCCGGTTTATTATTGATAATAAATTCCAGCATTTTTCGATCTAATTTCGAACCTTTTTGAAAACGACCGATAACCATACCCTTAACATTTTTGAAATCCGGTTGATGGCACAATGCCTGCAAATTACGGTCAAATGCTGCCGGATAACTTTCGGCATCATCTTCAATCATTAAAATCGTATCCTGTTCAAATGCCGGACGCATATCCGTCCCCAAAAGCAGATTAAATGTGCATAAGTTACCGCCGACGATTTTGCCTTCGGCTTTGCCCTCGTGCAAAATCCAAAAACCGTCATTTTTGATGAATTCGCGCTTATCCTGATCAATAAACCACATATCATCACTCCATTCGGCAGACGCTTTAACTTCTATCGGTTCATCGGAAAACAGGATTTTTTGCAAATAATCCAACGTGTATTCGCACCCCAGTTTCATACCGAGCGAGCTGTAATGCGGGCCGTAATAAGTTTCCAAACCGGTTTTTGCCTGAATGGCTGCCAAAACGGCGGTAATATCGGAAAAACCGCAAATAATTTTCGGATTAGCTTTAATAACATCATAATCCAAATGCGCTAAAATCTGATTAGAGTTAAAGCCTCCGATTGTCGTAAAAATGGCCTTAACGGATTTATCCTTAAATGCGGTCATAATATCTTCAACACGCTGTTCAACCGAACCGGTACCTAACTCATTCCAATTTTCATCTTTGGTATTCGGCGCAAAAACAACAGTCAAGCCCATATCTTGAAAGCGCTTTTCGGCAATCTCACGACAATCCTGCCCGATTAGTTTCAAACCACGCGACGGAGCAATAATCATAATTTTATCGCCTTTTTGCAATTTTGCCGGAATAATTTTCTGCATTTTACTCTCCTTGTTATTCTTCTGTTTTAGGCGGCTTACAACCGCAATAGTTTTGATTATACAAACCTAATTCTTTTATTAACCGGCTGCGCAACTCCTGCATACCGTTCTTGCGCCCTTCAATATGGACATAAGCCATTTTGGTTTCCTGTCCGGCTTTATCGGCCGCGGCATTAACCTGATCCAGATTTTTCCACCGCGAAACACCAAGCACGGAACCGACTGCATTATAACCTTTTTCTTTAGCATACTCCATAACACGTTTCAGGCGCATATAAAAGCATATAGAGCATCGCGCGCCGCGTTCGGGTTCGTTTTCCAAACCTTTGGTCAGCTCACACCAGCGTTTATTATCATACTCTAATTCGATAAAGTCAACGCCATATTGACGACACACGCGTTCATTTTCGTCGCGGCGCTTTTGATACTCCGCATACGGGCGAATGTTCGGATTATAAAAAGCCACATCAAAATTTTCGCCTTTTTCCGCCATAGTCTTAATAACGGCGCATGAGCACGGCGCACAGCAAGATAATAACAAAATTTTATTATTCACCGCCGACAATTTTCCGTCCTCGTAAATAAACTCGTAAATCGAACCGTTCGGCAAGCCTTGAACAAAATTTCCAACACTCCAATTGAGTACACGCACAATTGCACTATGAGCAACCAGTAAAATATTTTCGGCTTCTTCTGCGGCGCAAATTTCTTCAATCGCCTTTAAAACGCGGGTGCGAATCTGAATTTTATCTTCGCCTTTATCATAATGTGCCGTATCATATTTCGGATCATGACTGCACCAAAACGGATAAACAGGCCAAGTTTTAACCTCGGACATTCTAACACCCTCGGCCACACCGAAATTAGCCTCAATCAACCCTTGATGTTGTTTAATTTCCATCCCCTTATTTTGTGCCACAATCTCGGCGGTTTCCAAAGCGCGCAAGAGAGGGCTGCTGTAGATGGCTCCCAAATCAATGTTTTTTAACTTCTCTGATAAAAGTTCTGCCTGTTGCCTGCCTGTTTCATTTAAACCGATATTGCAGCCCTGTCCTTGACATATTCCTTGTTTATTAAAATCTGTTTCGCCGTGTCTGACGGCATATATACGTTTTCTCATCAGAATTCACCTTTCAACAACACCGCTTTCGGAATAATGTTTGCAGACCTCAAAAATATATTTTGAACATATAAAAAATACCACAAAATGCAAGTTTAATTTTTTTGCTTGCATTTATTTGCATTTACCTTAATATCAATTTTGTCGGCGAGAGGTCGTCGGCGGAGTGTCGAAACTCCTCTCATGGGTATAAACTCCTCAACAATGGGGAGCCGGTGGAATATGTTGAATACACCGGACTGACTATGAGCAGTTTCGAACTCCCCGCCTTGAAGAGATTCAGGCGGTTTTTTGTTTCAAATCAGCAAAAAGAGGAGTTCAAAAATGTCCAAATATTATAATGAAATAGATAAGCAAACTTTGCGTGAAATCGGGTACGCCTTATGGCAAGAACGAAACGCTCGGCGGCTTTACCTGCGTACCGTTGCTACCCAAACCAATTTGCCGGCACGAATCATCGAAGGCATGGAAATCGGTAAATTCCTTCAGTATTCGGCATTTCGCCGATTGTTGAATTTTTACGGCAAAAGAATACGCATTGTTTTTGAAGAATGCCGTGAAAATTAACCGAGCTTGCCTTTCAGATATTTACCGGTAAAACTGCGTTTGTTTTTGGCGACTTCTTCCGGTGTGCCGGTGGCTATAATTTCGCCGCCGCCGTCGCCGCCTTCCGGCCCGACATCCACAATATAATCCGCGGTTTTTATCACATCCAGATTATGCTCGATAACGACCACCGTATTGCCCTCATCAACCAGCATTTCAAGAACATTCAACAAATGCTTGATATCTTCAAAATGCAGACCGGTTGTCGGTTCGTCTAAGATATACAGTGTTTTACCGGTGGCTTTTTTGCTCAGCTCCTTCGAAAGTTTTATACGTTGCGCTTCACCGCCTGATAAAGTCGGAGCCGGCTGTCCGAGTTTAACGTATCCCAAACCGACACGGCGCAGTAAATCCAAACGACGCTTTATCGGCGGAATGTTTTCAAAAAACTTATAGGCATCATCAATCGTCATATCCAAAACGTCAGCTATTGATTTATCCTTAAATTTTACTTCCAGTGTTTCGCGATTATAGCGTGTGCCGTGACAAGCATCACACGGAACATAAACATCCGGCAAGAAGTTCATTTCGATTTTCATCACGCCGTCGCCTTTGCAGGCTTCACAGCGTCCGCCCGGCACATTGAATGAAAAATATCCCGATGTATAACCGCGTGCTTTAGCTTCCGGCAATTCGGCAAACCAATCGCGGATATTGGTAAATACACCGGTATAGGTTGCCGGGTTAGAACGCGGTGTCCGCCCGATCGGCGATTGGTCGATATCAATAACTTTATCGATATTTTCAATACCTATAAGCTTATCATAAGCTCCGGGCGGCACGCGGCTACCGTTTAATTCTTTATCCACCGCCTTAAACAACGTTTCCAAAATCAGCGATGATTTACCCGAACCGGAAATACCGGTCACGCAGGTAAAAGTCCCGAGCGGGATTTTCAAATCGACATCTTTAAGATTATTGACACGCGCGCCTTTTAATTCCAAAAACTTGCCGTTACCTTTACGACGTTTCGGCGGTACCGGAATACATTTTTCACCGTTTAAATATTTAGCGGTTAAACTGTTCGGATTTTTCAAAACTTCATCAACCGTGCCGCAGGCCGTGACTTCACCGCCTTTTGAACCGGCAAGAGGGCCCATATCAACTAAATAATCAGCCGCACGCATCGCGTCTTCATCATGCTCAACCACAATAACCGTATTGCCGATATCACGTAGTCGTGTCAAACTGTCAAGCAATTTATCATTATCCCTTTGGTGCAAACCGATAGACGGCTCGTCTAAAACGTACATCACACCGGTCAGTCCCGTACCGATTTGCGAAGCCAAACGAATCCGCTGTGCTTCGCCACCGGAAAGCGTACCTGATTGCCGCGACAAATTCAGATAATCCAGTCCGACATTATTCAAAAAGCTCAATCTTTCGACGATTTCTTTAACGATTTTGCGGGCAATTTCTCTTTTTTGCGGGCTAAGTTGTTCTTCAACCGCTTTAAACCACGGCAAAGCCTGCTTAATCGACATCGCCGTTACTTCCATAATGTCTTTACCGCAAATCTTAACTGCCAATGCTTCCGGCTTTAAGCGTTTGCCATGACAAACCTCGCACGGAGCTGCCGATTGATAATGTGATAATTCCTCGCGTACCACCGCCGAATCGGTTTCCAAAAAACGGCGTTCCATATTCGGAATAACGCCTTCAAACGGTTTATCGGTTACCCATTTGGAGTAAACCATCGGTACACATTTGTTACCCGAACCGTATAGAATCATTTCCTGCGCATACGCCGGCAAATCTTTCCATGGCGTTTTGTTGGATATTTCCAGATATTCACACAGCGAGTTAAGCGTTTGGCGATAAAAAATCGAATGACTGCTGACTGACCACGGCGCAATAGCCCCATTTGCCAAACTTAGATTTTCATTCGGAACGACTAATTCCGGATCCATATACAAACTTGCGCCTAAGCCGCCGCAATGCGGGCAGGCTCCTTCGGGATTATTGAACGAAAACAAACGCGGCTCGATTTCTTCTATCGTAAAGCCGGAAACCGGACAGGCAAATTTTGAAGAAAAGGTTTTCCTTGATTTATCGGCCATATTTTCGACATATAAAATACCATCGCTTAATTTTAAGGCCGTTTCTACCGACTGCGCCAACCGCGTATTTATACCGTCTTTGATAATCAGCCTGTCGACAACCACTTCAATATCGTGCTTAATGTTTTTATTCAAGGCCGGCAATTCGTCGATATTATAGATTTCACCGTCAACATCCAAACGCTGAAAACCTTTTTTCTGCAACTCGGCGAATTCTTTTTTAAACTCGCCTTTTTTACCGCGGGCAATCGGTGCCAATAAAATAATTTTACTGCCCTCCGGATATTCCAAAATTTTATCCACCATCTGCGAAGATGACTGAGCCTCAATCGGCAAACCCGTTGCCGGAGAATACGGCGTGCCGGCACGTGCCCACAACAAGCGCATATAATCATAAATCTCAGTCACCGTACCGACGGTTGAGCGCGGATTATGTGAAATTGTTTTTTGCTCGATTGAAATAGCCGGCGATAAACCTTCTATCGAATCGACATCCGGCTTGCTCATCAAATCCAAAAATTGGCGCGCGTATACCGATAAGCTTTCAACATAACGGCGTTGTCCCTCGGCATAGATTGTATCAAATGCCAGCGAAGATTTACCCGAACCCGATAATCCGGTAATAACCGTTAATTTATTCTTCGGGATATTGACATTAATGTTTTTTAAGTTGTGTTGGCGCGCGCCTTTAATTTCAATGTATTTATTTTCAGCCATTTTTTACTCCATAGCGACGGATTGTATATCATTCCTGTTGTGTTGGCAATACTTTAATAGTATTTGCAAAAACAAATTTATTTGTTATACTAAGCCGATGTTTTAATGATAAGTATAACTTTATGCGGTGGTTGTTTTTATATATAGTCAGTTTTTTACTGATATTATTGTCCGGTCCGGCATATTCCGAAATGACAGTCGCTTTAGTTGCGCCTAAGGCCGGAGATTATGACCAGCAGGGAATCGAGCTTAACAAAGGTGTTAAGCGTGCTATTGAAGAAATAAACAATAACGGCGGCCTGCTCGGAAAAAAAATAGATTTTCTTTCCGTAGACGACCAATGTAACAACAGTATTGCCATATCCACCGCGCAAATGCTTGCCGTGCAAAAAGAAAAACAAATTGCACTCGTTATCGGTCCGTATTGTGCTAACTCGTTTGATGAAGTGGCCGATGTTTATGCCACAGCTCATATTTTTCAAATTATTCCGACAACAGTCAACTATACGCAGGCGAAAACCATAAAAAAAGGCTTGGTTAAAATGCTCGGTTATACACATCAGCAAGCCAAAGATTTCTTTAATTACTACAATCAGGCGTTTGCCGGCAAAAAAGTCGCGGTTATCACCAATGACACCGAGGTGGAAAGCATGGAGGAGGCTAACGCCATTGTTGATGAATTTAAAAAGCACGGCAAATCCATTGTCGTCAAACTCTATACTTACGGCATGACACAAAAAGATTACAGCAAATTATCCGAACTTGTTTTAAAAGACGGGAATCAGATAGCCTTTTTACTCGGAACTTCTAAAAATATCCGTAAAATGGCACGCCAGTTAAAAGAAGAAAGTGATTCATTTATTCTGTTCACCAACAAATATGCTGTCACCAAGGATTATTTCGATTATTTAGGCTATTTGGCCGATAACACTTATTTTATGGAGCTCAGAGGTCAAAATGATGATCCGGATTTTGCTGAAACTTTGGTAAAATTACGCCTCAGCGGCTTCGAGTTTGAAGGATTATCGCTTTACGGTTATTCGGCCGTTAAATTGTGGGAAAGTTTAGTGAAAAAAGCCAAATCTTTTGATTATAACAAAATTTCCGCTCACTTGAACGATAAAAACATCCGCACCGAATTCGGCAACAAAATGTTTCATAACGGCGCTCCGAAAGTCAACGAAAGTTACGCCGTTTATAAGTATGAAGATGAAAATTATACCAAGGTATATTAAAAAAACGCCGCTTTAAATCGCGACGTTTTTATTTAGTTATTTAATCAAACCGAATTTCTTTTTGCCCTGTGCGATTTTAACGACACCGTCAACAATATCGGCCGTTGTAATTACATAATTTTCATCGGTAACCGGTTTATCATTGATTTTTAAACCGGCTTGTTTAATCAAACGACGAGCCTCGCCTTTGCTGGCAACGAATCCGATTTGTAAAAACGCATCCAAAACACCTATACCGGCATTCAAATCAGCGCTAAGTGTCGGTAAATCACCGCCGGCCGCACCTTGTTCAAAAGTCTTAACGGCTGTTTCCTGAGCTGACTGAGCTTCTTCCGGGCCGCGGCAAATTTTGGTCGCTTCAAAAGCCAAAATTTTCTTGGCTTCGTTGATTTCTTTATCTTGTAATTTTTCCAAACGATAAATTTCATCCATCGGCAAATCGGTAAAAATACGCAGGCACTTGCCGACTTCGGCATCACCGATATTACGGAAATATTGATAGTAGTCATAAGACGGCAATTTTTCGTCGTTAATCCAAACGGCATTGCCTTCGGATTTGCCCATTTTTTTACCGGCAGAATCGGTAATAATCGGACTGGTAAACCCAAACAATTCTGTATCATAGCGACGGCGGCCGAGCTCGGTTCCGGAGGTTATGTTACCCCATTGATCGGCACCGGCAATTTGCGCGCGGCACCCGTATTTTTGCAGCAAAACACAAAAATCATAGCCTTGCAAAAGCATGTAGTTAAATTCCAAAAACGACATCGGCTGTTCACGTTCCAAACGGCTTTTAACGCTATCCATAGTCAGCATACGGTTAACCGAATAGCAAGTTCCTATATCGCGCAAAAAGGCCAGATAATTAATATCTTTAAACCAATCCCAGTTATCAACCATAACGGCATCTGTGGCACCGTCACCGAATTGCAAAAACTTGGAAAACGATTTCTTCAGCCCTGTAATATTGTGCGCCAATGTTTCTTCATCCAAAAACGGGCGCAATTTATCTTTTCCGGACGGATCGCCGATACGAGCCGTTGCACCGCCAACCAAAGTTAACGGTTTATGTCCGCACTTTTGAAACCAACGAAGCATCATTAACGGCACTATATGCCCGACGTGCAAGCTGTCTCCCGTCGGATCGGAACCCAAATAACCCACAGCCGGTTTACCCTTACTTTCGCACTCATAAAGGTAGTCATCAAACCCCTCTATGTTTGTGCATTGATTGTAAAAACCGCGCTCTTGCATTATATTTAAGAATTCCGATTTAAATTTTGTCATCTCAGACCTCTGTCCCTTTCGTTAATTTATACTAATTTTTAACGTATATTATCATACAATTTTGCTATTGCAACAGGATTAATTTATATGATAATAAAAAGTTTGAATTCTCTCGGTTTATACGGCGGCGCCAGCCTTAATTCTATTGAACTTGCGCTCATCAGCACCGACGGCATAGATGTTCAAGAATATATTGATTCGCGAATTGTGCCTTATCCTGAAAATTTGGCTTTGGATATCCGCAAATTAATCAGTAAACGCGGGTGGACGTTTGATGATTTGGAAAGCAGCTCTGAAGTACAAAATGTGCGTGAAAATATCAGTGCTTTTTATGCTGAAGCTATCAATGATTTTACCGACAAAAAAAACTATGATCAAATCGGTATTGACGGTTTAACCATATTTAATGACCCGGAACATCAATGTTCTTACCAAATTGAGGACGGACATCTGGTATGCAAAATCTTGTCACAAACCGTTGTCACCCACTTCCATAAAGCTGACCTTTTGGCCGGCGGCCAAGCTTCACCATTGTCTCCGGGCTTTTTCAACGCGATTACTCTCGATATGGAAAAACCGATTTTGTTTATTAATTTAGATGCTGTCAGCACCTTAATGTATTTGAGCGAATTCGGAAAAATTATGGCCTTTGACTGTGCGCCGGGGTTAGCCATGATTGAAGACTGGACTTTCCGTCACGCCAATATGCAAACCGATTACAACGGAAAGCTTGCCATTACCGGTAAAGCACACAATCAAATCGTTCAGTCGCTTTTGCATCACAAATTTTTAAGAAAAGCCCCACCGAAATCTTTGGATATTTTATGTTTCAGTGATAAAAAAGAACATTTGGAAGGATTGTCTTTAGAAGACGGTGCGGCAACGGCAACCAGCTTTATAGCCGAAGCAATTTATCAGGCAGCTCTTGACTTTTTGCCGGCAATACCGCAAAATATCTATTTGTCCGGCGAAGGACAGAAAAATCCGTCGCTGGTACGTTTTATTAAACAAAATTTTGCACCGCGCTCGCTTAAAAGCATTCAGGAGATACACCCGAAACTACAAGCTGTCGGTGCGCAGGCAACGGCCTTCAATGCCGTACGTCGGATTTACGGTCTGCCTTTAACATTTCCGACAACCACGGGGGCCTTTGCACCGATGACCGGAGGAGAAATCTATGAAAAAAAATAATAACCCGACATTGTCTGTCACCGATTTGAAAAAGGATTTTGACTCCCTTCATGCCGTTCAAAATATTTCTTTTTCAGCTTATACCGGTGACATTATTGCCTTGCTCGGACCGAACGGTGCCGGTAAATCGACATTGATGAATATGATTGCCGGCTATTTAGCACCAAGCGCCGGAACCATTGAAGTTTTGGGTAAAAATATCGCAGACCATGCCTTATATGCCAAGCAAAACATCGGTTTTTTGCCGGAAGGCTCCCCTTTGTATCCGGATATCAGCGTTAAAATGTTTTTATGCTATATGGCAGAATTGCGCGGCTTGAATAAAGATGCGGTTACTAAAGCGGCTCAAACTGCCAACATTTCCGGCGTAATGCAGCAAAAAAACGAATGTCTGTCCAAAGGTTATCAGCGCCGTGTCGGATTTGCGCAAAGTATTTTGCATAATCCGCCGATACTGCTTTTAGATGAACCGACAGACGGCTTGGACCCTAACCAAAAAGACCATATCCGTTCGCTTATTAAACAAATGGCAGCCGAAAAAACCATTTTAATTTCCACTCACCTGCTTGAAGAAGCCGAAACGGTATGCAACCGCATCATTATTATTGATAAGGGTAAAATTAAAGCCGACGGAACATTAAAACAAATTCTGACTAAAACAAAATGCCAAACTCTTTCGGAAGCATTTCGGCATATAACCGAGCAGGAGGACTGAGATGAAGAGTATATTTACCGTTGCCAAATATGAACTACTGCACTATTTCGTATCACCGGTTGCTTATGTTTATTTAGTCGCTTTTATTTTGTTAAATGGTTCTTTTGCCTTATATTTCGGCGATTTATTTAACCGCGGCGAAGCCGATTTATTGTCCATGTTTAGCTATTTGCCGTGGTTGTATCTTTTGTTTGTACCCGGTATATCCATGCGCTTATGGAGTGAAGAATTTCGTCATAAAACCGTTGTTCAGATTGTTACCATGCCTGTCACTGTCAATTCGTTGGTATGGGGAAAATTTTTGGCGGCCTGGCTATTCTGCGGTTTAGCCTTAATTTTAACATTTCCGCTGTGGATAACCGTTAATTTGCTGGGTACACCGGATAATCAGGTTATTATGCTCGGATATGTTGCCGGTTTTGTTTTGGCCGGCTGTATGTTGGCAATTTCAGAAACCATGTCCGCCTTAACCAAAAATCAGGTTATCGCTCTGGTTTTGGCCGTTATTGCCAATTTATTCTTCTTCTGGAGCGGTATTGACTACATATTATCCTTCTGCCGTTTATTTTTTTCGGATACCATTGTCGATGTTATTGCATCATTCAGCTTTCTCAGTCATTTCGATACCCTAACGCATGGTTTGTTGGAACTGCGCGATATAGTCTTTTTTGCTTCACTGATCTTTTTTTGTAATTTTACAACGACTCTTATCATCAACTTTAAGACTTCCGGCACCTCCGGCAGTATTAACTCGACCAATAAAGCCTACATTGTAACTTGCTGGCTGTTTCTTTTTGCGGCATTTTTAGGGATTAATATTACAGCCAACAATTTAATGCGCCAAATTCAATTTGATGCCACACAGGAAAAAATATTTACATTAAGTAATGAAACAAAGAAAGTTTTACGCGCACAACCCGAACCCGTTTTGGCAAAATTATACTTTTCGCCGATATTGGGACAACGCAATGCCGGTTTACGCAAACATTTTGATAATGTGCGTATTTTATTGCAAAAGTATCGCGATGCCTCTGCCGGTCGCTTTGACTTCAAAATTTACTATCCGACATTTTTAAGCAACGAAGAAGACATTGCTTTGGCAAACGGCGTTCAACCGATTCCTATTATCGATTTAAACCAAAATGCTCTCTTTGGTATGACTATTGAAGATACTTTACAAAATATCCGAACCATTCCGTTTTTTGCCCGTGCAAGCACCGACGGCTTAGAGCAGGAAATCACAACTAATCTCTACTTACTCAATCATAAAAAGAAAAATATAGGGATTATATCTTCTCTGCCGATTTTCGGAGAAAACAACGAAGACAGTACAATTTTAACCGAGCCTTGGGAAGCCGTGAACATTTTAAAAGAAAATTATGATTTAACGACTATTAAAGATGCAAAAGATTTTAACGGTAAAGATTATGATGCGGTTATCTTACTATTGCCGCAACATTTATCTGCCGATATGATTGATGCTGTTAAAAAGTATTCGCGCAGCGGCGGTAAATTTTTAGTTTTGTTGGATGCCGCTCATGAATCTTCACGCTTGTACGGTATGACCTCTGCCCTGCCGCAAAGTTCGGACCTGGGTGAGCTTGAAGATTTTTGGGGTATCAAATTTTATAAAGATTACGTCGTCGCTGATTTGAAAAATTCCATTACCGTTGATGCCACTGTCGACTACAAAGAAAATCCGGTTTTCTCTCAAGATGTTATTCAATTTCGCTTAAAGTCTGATGATTTGAACCCGGCGCACCCAACCACACGCAACCTGAATGAAATTATGCTTGCATCGGCTTCGATTGTCGCGCCGCAACCCGATGCTTATGAGGCCGGAAAAATCAAATTTTATCCGTTAATGCGGGCCAGTGACATCTCCTCAACCATGACATCTAAAGTTGTTTACGACGGCTTAAACCCAAAAGAAATCTTACAGTATTTTCACCCTGATTCGATGCAAAAAATTATGGCTGCCGACATCATCGGATTGGAGACGGATAATCCGTTTGAACTTATTGTTGTCGGTGATTCCGATTTTCTTTATGATTCTTTTTGGATGGAAAAAATCGGCTTATTGGAACGCGACTACATAACCAACCTTTACGACAATATGAACTTCGTCTTAAATGCCTTGGACTATTTAACCGATAGTAATAGCCTGATCGGTTTGCGCGGCAAAAAAACCAAAAGCCGACGCTTTGAGGGCATCGAAACCATGCGCCGATTAAATTCGTTTGTTTATAAAACAAAAGAGCAGAAGATTTTCAATAAAATTAATAAAGCTAAAATCGCTTTACAAGAAATTATGAGCAAAAAAGATTTTGAAGAGCGCACTAATTTTTCAACTGATGAAATGGTTGCTATTTCCAATATAAGAAAAAGTCTTAATGATTATCGATTACAACTCAGTGATTTGCGCTATCAGGCATATAATGACATCGATGAAACCGCAAAACGTGTTAAATTTATCAATATTTGGCTGATACCGCTGTTGTTCGGTTTTATCTTTTTATTGCGCGCCGTTATCCGAATAATGAAACATTTTTCGTTACAAAATTTATTGTTTTTTGACGGTAATCTTTGGCGCCTAGCCTTTATTTGCTCACTAATTCTCATTGTAAGTATTTACGGCGTATCAATCATCAATCGCAGCAGTATCGATGCTTATGAAGGTAAACCGGCATTCCCGAAAATAACCGAGCATATTAATGATATTGACACGATTGAAATCAAAAATAATCGAACCTCTCTGCATTTCGTAAGAGAAAACGGATTATGGCGGTTGACGGAAATGCCGGATCTTCCTGTTTTACAAGAGAGAATCCGCCGTTTTTTGACCACCGCAGCCCAAGCAAAATTCTTTGCACGCAAATCAAATAAAGCCGAAAATCTGGCTTTCTTTAATTTATTGCCGATAGAGGATAAAAACTCTAATGTTATTCAGATATTGTTCAAACACCAAAATGAGACTGTTCAAGCCTTTAATCTCGGCGATACGGATATTGATATAGGGCGCGGCGGTAAAGCTGCCTACATACGCTTTGATAACCAATTCCAAGTATGGGAAATCGAGGCCGATTTTATTGGTATGGACTTAGATTGGCACCAATGGACCTATTCTAACCTCTGGGATTTACGCTATGGTCGCCTCTATTCACCGAAAAGTGATCCGAAAGAAGAAACAAAATTGATGTATTTATTAAAATTAATGTTAAATACACCGATAATCCGCGTTGCGGATAAACCTGACCGACAGCCTGATTTTACTTATAAATTGTATGTTGAAGGTGGTGATTATGTCGATTTGGATTTTTATAATACCGAAAACGAGGCTTTTGTCGTATATAAATTTGATAAAAACAACGTTAATCCGAATTTAGTGCTGCTGGCCCGCTATTTAAGCGATAAAGCCATTCAAATAGATAAAGACAAAATGGAGAAAATTCTTGAAATCATCCGCCAATGAATATGCTGAATTAAAGTATTTTGCAACCATTTGCAGTATAACGCTGGCTGTTGTTCTGACAGCCATAAAGGCGGTTGCCGCCTTTTTGACCGGTTCATTGTCGATTTTATCGTCTTTAGTAGACGGATTATCCGATATTGTGTCCTCTTTGATAAGTATGATTGCCGTCAAATATTCCGACAAGCCGTTTACCCAGCAACATCGTTACGGATACGGTAAAGCGGAAGCTGTCAGTGCCTTAATGCAGGCAGCATTCATTGTCGGTTCGGCCGGATTTATTTTATACGATGGTATTTACCGATTTATTCATCCGGTACAAATTAAAGAAACAGCTCTGGGTATAGCCGTGATGATTATCAGTTTGCTGCTTACTTGTGCCTTGGTTTTATTTCAGCGCTATGTTATCCGAGTCACAAAATCAAAAGCCATCGCGGCCGACAGTTTGCACTATGTGGTTGATATTCTTTCCAACTCTTCCGTTATCATTTCATTGGTGGTGGTACGTTACTTAAACTGGGAGTGGTTCGATATCATTACCGCTATCTTAATTGCGATTTACCTTATTTATAATGCTTGGGAGCTTACCCTTGAAGCCTTAGAAGAAATAACAGATAAAGAGCTTAATACCGAAGTTAAAGACAATATCATCAGTATTATCCAATCTGTTGACGGTATTTTGGGCTATCACGATTTAAGAACGCGCGTTTCCGGTAATCATTGGTTTGCCGAGGTGCACTTGGAATTTGATGGTCATAAATCTTTGTTTGAAACGCATTCTTTATCTGATGAAGCGGAAAATAAAATCATTGCAATTTATCCGCAACTGCAATTGATTGTACAC
The DNA here is from genome assembly GCA_017635595.1 of Alphaproteobacteria bacterium. Lineage (GTDB taxonomy): Bacteria > Pseudomonadota > Alphaproteobacteria > RF32 > CAG-239 > RUG410. The sequence continues at coordinate 65,856 of JAGBLF010000018.1, read as the reverse complement.
CAAGACCCGTACGGCTTGCAGGAAGACCGTATTGATCATGTTATTCAAGATAAATGATTACACCAACTGTTTTTGTTTGCCGAGCGGAAAACGCAACGTAAAGACTGTTCCTTCTCCGACCTTACTGCTGACAGCAATGGTGCCTTTATTTTTAGCAACCAAACTGCTTACAATAGCCAACCCCAGACCGGAGCTTTTTGCCTGAGTATTCGCCGAGTAAAACGGCTCGAATATGTGTTTAATTTTGCCGGCTTCAATTCCGATACCGCTGTCTTTGATTTTAATAACAACATTGCGGTGGTTTTTTACACCTTCTATATTCAACTTACCACCTTTCGGCATGGCTTTGATGGCATTTTGTACCAAATTGAGAATAATCATTTTAAAATCCGCTTCATTGACAGTCAAAGTAATACTGTTGTCAATATCTGTTTCTACCGCAATACCGTGCCTTTTGGCATCGTAGTCAATCATCAATACCATATCGCTGACGGCCGATTTTACATTGACTTCGGTAATCTCATCTTCGGTATATTGAGCCAAACGCAGCAGTCTTTCCGGCGTTTTAATGGTCTCAATTAATTGGTTATGCGCCATTACCAGATATTTTTTACCGGCATCGTCATCGGCAATATCTTTATACTCGCTATCCAAAAGGCCTTCCAAAATCATCCGAATAGCCCCTAAGTTGTTTTTCATTTCATGCGCAATGGACGTTGATAAAAATCCAAGTGACGAGACTTTTTGCTGGTGCGAATATTTAATATCTCCGCTCAAATCGTGTAAGGCTTCAATAATATAATATTCTTTTGCCGATATTTTTAATTTTGCGGCGGTTACGTAAAACGGCGTTTTACCAACTTCGTGAATTGTTCGAACCGGATCCGAATTATTGTTTTTCTTCCAATTACGAACCGGACAGTTATACCGGCTTTGAGGACATTCCTCGCATTTATAACCATAAGCCTGATAACACTTTTGCCCGACACTGGTTTCGGTTATTTTAAACATGTTATTAAAAGCCTGATTAGTCATCATAACATTAAAATTTTTATCAATAACACGAATACCTTCCGGTATGGCATCAATCAATTGCTGTAAATAGTGCTCACGGTTTTTGACCTGGGCAATATTATCTTCAATACTGTCAAGCATCTGATTATATGCCGAATATAAAATATCAAACTCATCCTGCAGTTTGGCGCCTTGCTTTAACGGCAGTCGGCTTGAGTAAATGCCTTTAGAAACTTGACGACTGACATTTGATATCCGTTCTGTCGGACGTATAACCCAATAATCCAATAAAAAAATCAACAGTAAGATAAGCATTACCACAACAACCAGACTGTAACCGATAACTTTGGCTCCGGTCTTAATCGCCTCGGCATTATTGTCATAATTCTTTTTAAGTTCCTCATTAAGTTTTTGTTCGCTTGTTAATTCTTTAACCGTCGAATCCAACTCTTTTGACATAGAGTAAACATTGTAGCCTTTAATGATGTTAGGATGACTTTTCCCTATTTCGGCCAATTGCTTTTTCAACTGAATATTATCATATAACAAATTCAATACATATTCATTGCGCATATAAATCGTATTCTGGTTATCGGCAATTTGTTGCGAATACAGATTAATAAATATTGATAAAAACAACAGCGCAATCAAAAACAAAAAGGCTATCAGACTGTACAAGATTTTTTTGCTTAAACTGAAAAACATTCAACAGTCTCCTTTATTTAACATCGCGAAGTTCAGGATAAAAGTCCGCATTTGAGAGTTGAAAAAATGTAAACGTATAGTCTATTAAACCGGCTATATTTTTTAAGTTACTGTCATCTATCATTTGCGCTGCCAGCTGAGGTCCGTAAGGCGGACGTCCCATGGTTCGGGCAATTCTTCTCGATTCGCGCAAATAGTCATAGTTGATATGCGAATTGAGTTTTACGGCCCGGTGACGAATACAATCTTCCAACGATGAAAATGTTTGGTAAGTATATTCGGCTTCCGGATCATCAACGGGTTTAACACCTTGATTTTTTTGGTACCAAATTTCATCCCGATACAGCGCATTGTACTGCAAAGCCAGTCTGGACATACCCCAATTTGTATAAATAGCTGCAGTCGAAATCATTATAGACGGCGGCACGGTATCAACATTAATCAGCAAACGGCGTAACAAGATTTGCGTACGTTCATCGCCTTTCATGCGCGTAAAAATATCGTATTTTTCGGCTTTTTCTTCAAGTAATTTCAGCTCATTTTCGGTTAATTTGGCACCGCTTGCAAATTTTTTATTTATATTTTCGATTTCGGCGCGCTCTGCACTTATTTCTGCATTAATTTTCAACACCAACGGCAGTAAGATCTTGATAAATGTACGTTGTTTTGCCTGATTTTCCGGCACATCTTTCCAATCGTCCGGCAGATGTTCCAAATAAATGCGCGGATAAACACCGCGCGGTTTGGAAAATTCGAAAAATTCCTGCTGATTATACAGGCTATCAAGTTCGGCAACCGTCGTTGACTTAATGTATAACGCACCGTCTTTTTGCGTTGAAACCATCTTGGCGCTGAGCGGTAAAATAATCGAAAAAACAAACAGGCATATCCATACGGGCAGTTTCATCAAGCATCCTCCAGGTCGATTTTTTGAATTTGCGGCATATAATAAAGCATTGTTTTGGCAATAACGTTTTGCAGTGTATTTTGCGCATACGGACAACCCGCGCAATGACCGGTAAATTTTATTGTCAAAACACCGTCGGACAGCGATAAAATTTCGATATCGCCCTTATCTCGATTTAAGGTCGGACGGATAAAAGCATCGGCCAGAGCCTCCGCTTTTTCAAGTTCTGAAACATTACTTTTTTCTTTTATATCAGTCAGCGTATCGGAAAAATAATCATCTAACTCGGCCAAAACCGACATACGGACATCATCTTTATTTTCGGCCTTATAATGAACCGATAACAATTTATCCGTCAGTAAAATTTTGGTTACACCGGCAACAGACAGAACCCCGACCAACAAGGAGCTTGCCGCTTGCGCCGGATTTTTCAGAACAAGCGAAACATCCGACAATTTTAATTCTTGCGGTAAATAAAAATTTATAATTTGCTTTGGTTCTAAATCATCAATTTTGACGAACATATTCTTCTCGTATTAATCCGTTGCGAATTTTTTCGGCAGCCGTTAGTGCACGCAGCAAATAGTAGTTTTGCATGATCAGGTGATTAGGCACAAACACACTGGTTGCTGAACCGTTACGAATAATCCTCGGTTTCATTTCTGCCGCGCGTTTTAACGAAGATACCAAATATGTCCATTCCGGATAAACATTCATTTTCAGTATCAAATCTTTGTAATCGGCACTCAATGTTTTTGTCATTTGCCACAAAGCAAAGGCATAACCGCGATTATAATAGAACAAATCATCAGATCTGGTGTCAAAGAAATCACCGGAATTTTCCTGTTGCAATTCCTCGTTTGCCTGCGATATCTTCTGTAACTTCTTACCGATACCCGTTATGAGTTTTTCCAAATCAACTGCTTGCGGCGTAAAGATACCGTTGCGACGATAGTCTTTCAATTTTTTGGCAGCTTTACGATATTGCGAATTAGACGAAGGAGCTAATTTTAAAGCGCTTTTACGTGTCATAATCCAAACATTCGGCGCGTAGTCTAATAACTTATAAGCGTCTTTAATATCTTTATTTTGTGCCGGCGTATTAAAACTTAATTTACGCATTACACCGCTGACATCTTTAACCGCATCCACAATGCCTATTTGAAAATTAGGCATATTATCCAAAATATAGGCCGGGAAAATAACTGGTAAATTCGGTGTCCACATCTTATCGTCGATTTCACGTTTAAGTAAAAAGGCCATACTGTCCGGCGTTTCAAACAACGGACTTTTTTCCGACGGAACATCGTATTCGGTTGTAACATCCATATCTTCGACAATTTGACTGCCGACGGCATAATAAAAAATCAAAAACAGCGGAACAACCGTTAAAATCGTTTTCCATGACGAAGACAGCTTACGACCGTTTTTTTTGAAAAACTTCACAAAACCTGTCTTTTTTAATTTGAATTTTTTTACGGCAACAAATATTTTTTTAAAATTGCTCTTATACGGATACATTTTAATTTTATCTAATTTATCCAAAGCATACTGTTCGGCATTCTCGGCAAATTGCCTGATACCGACAAATGAAATATTTTTCATTTTATCTTTAAGCACTAAAACGCGCGGCTTAATCCATTGTGCGGCACTGCCTAAAATTGTGGCTGTTTTTGCAAATATGTTTTCTTTCTTTTCAGGTTCAACAGAATTGCTTTGTGCGGCCTCGGTAGCCTTTTCTTCAGTGGCTACATCATCTGTCGGGGTTTCTAATTTTTTATGCTTCTTTACCATGTTTTCTCCTTACCATATTAAGGATTTCGCAAAAATTAATCACATGCAGTATTTTAGCCGATATCATAAAAATTGCAAGAGCAAAGACACCCAATACGCATAACTCGGCCAATAAACATATTTTATGCACCAGATATACGGCAAAGTACATCTTTAAGCCATAGTCTGCAGCCCACACGCACCCGCCCATAATAGCTGAAATAAGGGCTATTTTCAAAATTTTTACGACAAGTGGCCGGCCGATATGCCAGTATCCGCGTTTTTTAAGCCCGATAACATACTGTCCCAATGACACAAACGCAGCAATTGTTGTCGCCATGGCAATACCGACATGCCCGAAATATTGCATTAAAACAACGTTAAATACAAAATTGGTTACAAAAACAACCGCGCTGTACTTTACCGGTGTGACTGTATCGCCGCGGGCAAAAAAGTTAGGCATTAAAGCCTTGGTCATCACATAGCAAGGCAACCCTATCGAATAGGCAATAACTGCCCAAGCTGTACGCGAGGCATCGGATGGCAAAAATCTTCCGTGTTGGAACAGTAACGTCACAATCGGTTCGGCTAAAACAATCAACAATACGGCGGCCGGAAACGACATTAAAAGCCCGTATTCAACCGCTTTATCTTGTGTTTTTTTGGCTTCTTCGATCTCGCCGGCCTTCAGACATTTGGACAAAATCGGCAACAGTGCAACGCTGATAGCGGCACCGACAACTCCGAGTGGTAATTGTTGCAACCGATTTGCATAATAAAGCCACGATATTGCTCCGGTTCCGACCAATGATACCAAAATCGTATCCACAGCCATGTTAATCTGATAAATTCCAGCTCCGACAACCCCCGGCGCAATGCGCTTAAACAATGTGCGAATCTCCGGATTTTGCATAATTTTTCCGATATGAATATAAGGATGGATGGTCACATCTATCCGCTTTAATGCCGCGTACAACCATAAAACTTCCAAAACACCGGCAACGGTTATACCAAGCGCGATACCATGTGCTGCCGACGGCATAAACGGCACAAAGACAAAGGCCGAAAAAATCATAGTCAAATTAAGGATTATCGGTGCCATGGCCGGAGCGGCAAATTTTTCAAACGAGTTTAGTATGCCTCCTTGGAACGATACAATAGATATCAACAGCAAAAACGGAAATGTAATGCGACATAATTCGGTTGCCAATTCCAGTTTACCTTCATCACTGTGGAATCCCGGTGCCAAAACGGTAACAACATACGGCATCAACAATTCAAACAGAAGCACAAATAACCCGACAATCACCACTAAAACGGCAATAGCCTGCGCGGCAAAAAATATAGATTTCTTTTTACCGTCGGCAACCAATTTTTGTGAAAATAACGGCACAAACGCGCTGGTAAAGGCGCCTTCGGCAAATAAACTACGAAATAAATTAGGTAATTTAAATGCTACGACAAAAGCATCGGCGATCATGCCGGCACCTAAACAATTTGCCAAAATCATATCGCGCAAAAAGCCTGTTATTCTGCTTATAAATGTTAATCCGCCAAAAGTTGCTACCGATTTTAACAGTGACATTGTACTCTCTTTATTTATTATGTTTTTTTGTAGTTTTACCTCAATTTGTCGGCTTTGTACATAAAAAGGTTATTTTTGTAACAAATATTTCATCTTTTATAAAAAAATACTTGACAAAACATTTTGCAAATGTTAATCTTAGACAAAAGAGAAAATTAGTGCAGAATTATGTCTGCATTTTAAAGGGGATTAAAACAATGACTGATAGAAATTCATTTATGCAAGAAGGAGGCATTAAAAGCTTTGCTCCGGCACATGCTGACAGTGCTCCGGCACTATCCGGTGCCAGTAAAGAAGCTGTAAAGGCCGCATTCTCGACTGAGTTGGTTCCGGCTAGAGAAGAAATGGGATTCAACAGAGAATTTGCCAAATTTGCTTATACTGTTGTCAACGGTAAAGAACCATCTGAACTTGACTTACAAAAAATGAAAATTAATGCCGATAATTCGACCAAATTATCACATCCGGCATGGACATTTACTAAAGATAATAATGCTCAGAAATTAGCAAACCAAATTGTTAACGCCTCTAAAAGCGAAAGAATATAAAACCATTGTTTTTCCCAAAGGCTCCCTAAAGGGAGCTTTTTTTATGAGACTTAGCGATTACTTTCGTCATACTTTCCTTTATATTAAAGCTATGGCAGTATGTTTTATGTGTTATGCATAATAACTTATATTTTAGGAGAAAGACAAATGTTAAATTTAACTAAGCAAAGTCTCTCTGCAGATTCTGAGGTTCTGAACCTTAATTCAAATTCCGTTTTTGCTGATAACAAAAAAAGTCTTCCTTAAAAAAGCAAAAAAGCCCCGGCATAACCGAGGCTTTTTTTAATTTGCTTTTTGCTAAAATTATTTAGCTTCTGCAGAGGAGGCTTCTTCAGCTTTTTCTGCTTCAGCAGCAGCCGCTTTTTCAGCAGCAACACGAGCTAAATCTTTAGCACCTTTGGCATTAACGTCACGATCAACCAATTCAATTACAGCCATCGGAGCGCAGTCACCATAACGGAAACCGGCTTTCAAAACGCGTGTGTAACCGCCGTTGCGTTCTTTATAACGTTCAGCCAAAGTAGAGAAAAGTTTAGAAACGACTTCATCATTACGCAAGAAGGCAGCAGCCAAACGACGGCTGTTCAAATCGCCTTTTTTCGCATAAGTAATCATATTATCGGCAAAAGTTCTTAATTCTTTTGCACGTGTTAAAGTGATTGTGATTTGTTCGTGTTCCAACAAAGCGCCTGTTAAGTTAGAGAACAAAGCTCTTCTTTGGCTTTTTGGCATACTAAATTTTCTATGACCGTCACCGTGTCTCATAATGTAATTCCTTTCTAATTTTTCCGTGCTTTGACTGGCAAAGCGTATTGATACAGTGCTTTTACTACGGTGGCACAATGTGCTCATACATAAAAGCGGTTAATTTATCGCGCTATGATTAGCATAAATATTTTTTAAATGCAAGCAGATTCTTGATTTAAAAAAGAAAAAGCCTCCTTTACGGAAGCTTTTTTTGCATCGGAACCGAATTATTTATAAGATTCCAACCAAGATTTCAAAGTTGATTCGGATTGCAGACCGACTTTGGTATCAACCTGTTTGCCGTCTTTGAACAACAGCATTGTCGGGATACTGCGCAAGCCGTACTGACCGGCAACGGCCGGCGAATCATCAACATTCATTTTATAAATGGTAATATCCGACATATCATTGTCGATAGCTTCCAAAATCGGGCCTAATTGGCGGCACGGACCGCACCATTCTGCCCAAAAATCGACCAAAACCAAACCTTTGGAATTTAATACCGAAGATTCGAATTGGCTGTCTGTTAAAGGTTGTGTCATTTTTTTCTCCTGAATTTATGATGTGTATATTCCATATAGTTATTTTTTTTATATATTAAAGAATATCACGGCAATTACAACTGTTTTTTTAAGCAACACGCATTAATCTTGCTTCGTTGGTCCACAAAATATAGGTTTCAATCGGCAAATTCGGATATATCCGCTGCAACAGCTTTGCGTACAAATCAAGCTGCCGGATATAATTCGGTGATGTTGAAGCAACGTCTTTGGCCGGCGGTTGATTGGTTTTGAAATCGACAATCATTATTTTATCCGGAAGAACAAGCAACTTATCGAGTTGAGCCGAAATCATTTTTCCATCAACTTCGCCGACAATCGGAACTTCGGCTTGAGCCTTTTCTCCGAACAAATCGGCAAATTCCGGATTATTTAACAATGTCAACACCTCGGATTTAATCTTGGCGCGTTGTTCTGGTGAAAAATCATACGCATTTTTTTGCAAAAAGATATCGATAGCAACATCCTTATTGCCTTGATTTTGCGGCAAAAACTGCAACAATTTATGAATAATCGTTCCGCGGCGATAAAAATTGCCGGTATCTTGCAGCGGCGATACCGAATCCGGTTCATCCTCGTCTTTAGTCAAATTTGACGGTGTATAAGGTTTTGACATTGAGTCTTCGCCCGGAGCATCAACATAAAGCCATTTTTCTGCTTCCGGCATATCAGTTGACAGAAACTGCTGACTTTTAGAATCTTTGGCTACACCGCCGTCCTCCGTTATTTTATAGATTTTATCTTCCGGGAATCCGCCTTCTACCAGCATTTTTTCACAACGCGAAAACCACGAATCCGGCTTTATTTTATCTTTGTTCGAGTATCCGCAAATAATCATCTGATCTTCAGCACGAGTCAATCCGACGTATAACAATCGGCGATATTCATCATCGGCCTTGCCGTCGTTATACTCTTTGACTTTAAGGCAGTTGCTTTCATAAGATGATTTATTTAACGGATAATATGTATATTTTTCATCCGACAAAACTTTTTGTTCGCATTTTGATGCCTTAACACTGACGGTATCCGGTAAAAATACAACCGGTGCCTGCAACCCTTTAGAACCGTGAACGGTCATCAAACGTACGGCATTGATATCTTTTTGTTCGGTCTGACGTTTGATAACAACATCGCTTTGACCCATCCACTCGATAAATCCTTGCAAACTCGGAGGATTTTGTTGTTCGTACGCGATTGTCAGATTCATAAACTCGTCTAGTGCATCCTCGACCTCAACACCCATTCGGTTGATAAATTTTTGACGGCCGTTTTTCGTCGACAGCATGTAATTGTACAATTCATACGGACGTATATAGTCTAATTTACTGAGCAGGTACTGCAATAACTTATATATTTCGCCGTATTCCGGCACTTCCCCGAGACGAGACCACAAAAGTTTATAATTTCTACCGCGGCAGAGTTTAATCAAATCATCATCATCAAGACCAAACAACGGCGATTTTAAGACCTCGGCCAAAGATAAATCGTCATTAGGCAGCAGTAAAAACTTACCAAGTGATATTAAATCTTGCACGGCAATCTGGTCAGTCAAAACCATTTTATCGGCGCCGCAAATATCAACATGCTGTTCTTTGCAGGCTCGGATAAATTCTTCGACAAAGGCATCGCGCTTGCGAACCAAAACCATAAAATCTCGATAATTCAGCGGATGATCGGTTAAACTTGTTTCATTAACCATCGCTTTTATGCGTTCGGCTATTTTCTGAGCCAACCGGCTGCGAACCGAAACATGCTTTTCCATTTCCATCGGCGGCAAGAGCCGCGAATCGTCTTGAGCTTTTGTATTTTTTTCAGCAATAAACGGCGCCCAAATTTCAACGGTTCCGAACTCGCCGACACGATACGGTTTATGATTTACCGTTTCGCCTTCGGCAACGACACCGTCAGCAATTTCCGGAGCGGAAAACACTTTATTAACCGATTGCAAAATCGCCGGTGACGAACGGAAGGATACTTCCAAATTGACTTTTTTGAAATCATTACCGCCCTTTTGCTTAAAATATTTAAACATGGCATCAAGCTTGTCCGGATCGGCTCCCTGAAAGCTGAAAATCGATTGTTTACGGTCTCCGACCGCAAAAATAGTGCGTTTTTTATCACTGATACCGGCACCGGCAAAAAACTCTTCACTTAAATATTTAATAATATCCCACTGTTCCGGTGATGTATCTTGCGCTTCATCCAGTAAAATATGATCTATACCTCCGTCAAGCTTGTATAAAACCCACGCTGCCGTTGTCGGATTTGAAAGCAGGTGTCTTGTCAATAAAATCATATCGTCATAATCTAAAACAGACATCTGTTTTTTGACGGCAGCATATTTTTCATTTAAATTTTCGGCGATAATCAAAAAGTTTTTGGTTGAATAATATAAATTCAATCGAACCAATTTTTGATTTGTTCGTAACAGACGTTCAGCTTCTCGGGAAGCGCGTTCGAGTATCTCTTTATCGACTTTTTGTGCATCTTTTGATGCCAAATTTGCCTGTTTTTCATCGGCACCGGTCAGAAACACTTTTTTATATTCATCATAGTCTGAGGCACCAACGGCATGAGACATTATTTTTTCCAAAATCTCACATCTGCCTTTATCTGTTTTTCCTCCGTATTTCCAAGCGGCCATATTGATTTTCGTCTCAACCCAGTCAACAGATTTCATAAATTCGTCTTTTATTTGTTCAGAAGTATCACCATCTTTAATACCGAGATGTTCTTCCAAAACCGGTAGAAATTGCGCCAAACTGCCGTATTTTTGCAGCAATTCGGTTATCTCGGCACGATTATCGGTAATATGCTCCATAACTTTAGGAAATGATTTTTCGCTCAAATTATGGGTAAAATACTTCACAGCCTCATCCAATTGCGAATTTTCATCAAACTTTCCCGACAGCAATTCTTTTTTAATAGCACTTAAAGCCATATCTTTCCCGCGGTCATCCAACACATTAAAATACGGCGATATTGCCGCTTCAAGCGGAAAGCGTTTCAATATATCCTGACAAAAGCTGTGAATAGTCTGGATTTTTATACCGCCCGGCGTATCCAGTAAATCAGCAAACAGAACGCGTGCCGAACGCATATATTGGTCTTGTTCCGTTGCCGAAAAATTTTCAGCCCCGATTAAATCTCTGAGATCTTTTTTCAATTGTTCATCCGACATAACCGCCCATTTACCTAAATATTCGGAAATACGGTCATTCATTTGCACGGCTGCCGCTTTGGTATAAGTCAGGCACAAAAGTCTTTGCGGTTTAACGCCGGCCAGCAGCAAGCGCAAAACTCTGTCGGTCAAAACTTTGGTTTTACCGGTGCCGGCCGAAGCTTCAACCCAAACGGAATATGCCGGATCGGCGGCTTCACGTTGCTGTCTGGTTGCTAAAGCCGAAAGATCGTCACGAATACTTTTATGGTTTACCGCATTACTCATCATCAGTTTCTCCATTTTCATCGTCATCATCTTTAACAGACCATTCCAAGAAACGCGACAAATGTTCGTAATCGCTGTAAATCGGCTTATTGGAAAGGACAGGCTTGGCCAGATACGGTCTGTCTTCGTTATCAAAAGCAATGATTAATTCTCGTAAATTTTTATATATTGTACTTACGGCCTCTTGAGTTTGCTCAAAAGTTGTGCTTACTTCTTTGTCTTTGAATGGCCAATAGCGCAAAGATTCGGCTTTCTTAGGCTTTATACCCGGATATCCGCCTTTTTCGGCAATTAGGGCTTCTATCGGTAATTGAGGTGCCGTCCCTTTGACTATTTCTTTTTCCTTACGATAGCTGCCGGTCTTGTAATCGATAATATTAATATGTCCGTCTTTTGTTTCATCAACACGGTCCGCTTTAGCCTTTATTTTAAAGTTTAAATCATCAAAGACGACGGTGCCTTCAACTTCATTATGAATAGTATCTATTTCCGGACGATATTGCCGTTCCTGAGCAACATACCATTCCATGGCTTTCACAAACTGCGGATACCAGAAAGCATACTGTTCCGGCGACACCTTCTTTGTCTTGAAAACGCTTTCGCCGAGTTTAAGCAGTTCTTCCAATGCATTTTCCGGCAATTGATGCTTGTGCGTACTGTTGTATGTTTGCAGAATCTCATGGACGATATTACCGTAATCATAAGGCTGTACCTCACGATCCAAATCATCAAGAGGAAAAATTTTTAATATGCTTTTCGCAAAAATCGTATACGGATCACGCATCAGCGTTTCAACATTTGTTGCCCACAATTCGCGCGGGCGCATATCAAGGGGCGGACGAGGCTGCGGTGCGGAAATAGGGCTGTATTTGCCCTGCCGCTCCAACTCCTTGGCCCAAACGGAATATTTTTTATCATATAAAAACTCATAACGTTTGGCATCGTCCCCGAAATTTGCCTTCAAAACGGTTTCAAAACGGAGCCACCATCGCGATTTATTCGTCGGTGTATCATCAACACGTTCGGCACGGGTAATATAAACTTCCGGCGCATTCAATAAATGTGCAAAATCAGCTGCGGCAACACCTATGGCATGCTCGGGAGCCGGCAAACCGAAAGTTTTTTTCATCGGTCGCGACATCCACATATCGGCCTGCGGCAAATTAGGCCAACAGCCCTCATTGGCCTCACCGATAATTGTCACATCATAGCTGGCCAAACGCGCTTCTATCGGGCCGAGTATTTTAACCCGCGGATGTAATCCGTAGCGCGCGCGCACACTGTATTCGGTCAGCAACTCGGTAAAGAATGCGGCATACTCGTTTGTATTAATTGTTCCAATGATATCACAACGGTTAATAAAATCATTCACAAAATCGGCGGCAACGTGCCCGTCATCTTTGCGCCATATAATCCGCGCACCGAATTTTTGATCTGTATCGGCCAAACTTTCAGCAACTTTGATATGCGCCGTAAAAATATCTTTGATATCGACCGCAGGCTGTGCATACAACTCTGTCAGCGGCTGCATCCGTTTCCAAAATTCGTCGCATAATGCCTCGGTCGTCGATGTCAATTTCTCATGGTTACGAAAATATAATTCCAAATGGTCACGTGTCAGATTATATTTACTTTCTTCCATGCCGCATTTGGTAAACGGATGCTTCATCAGTGCAATTTGGCTGACTTGCGTATTGTTTTCCAAAACTTGAAGAATCAGGCGCAAATATATACCTATCGGTGTTAGGTGTAACGGACGTCCTGCCGAATCATCAGCTTCAATATTCCATCGTTTTAATTCCGACACCACCCGGCGTGCCAAATTACGATCCGGAGTTACTAAAGCAGCCGTTTTTTCGGGGGTTTCCAATGTATGACGCATAATCATTGCTATAGCTTTTGCTTCTTGACGCAAATCGGCACAGTTCATCAGATGTATGCCGTCAAAGGCCGTTATCGGTAATCCTTCTTCAGATAAATACTGCCAATTTGCCGTTGATTTTGCAGGTCGCATAATTTGAGAGACCAATTGTTCTCTGTTAAAATTCGCTGACGATTCTATGTCTTCGACATCTTCTCTTTTAATCCGTAAATAATCCAACAGTTCTTTGAGCTCAAACTGCGGATGATTTTCATCACTTTTGATTTGTTGCCATGATTCATCATCTAAATGTTTATCAAGCCCGTATAAATAAACTTCGCCGTGCGGCAGTTCGCAAACCGTTTTGACTAATTTTTTAAGTATCGGATAGGCGGCTGTTGTGCCGGCTATAACTATTTTTTGTGTTGACTTTGTGTTATTCCACAAATCTATTTGTGTTTTTAACAGTTCTTGACGATAGTCCGTTGTATCCGAATACCCTTTTTCCTCTAAAATGTCCGGCCAATATTTAGTAATAATTTTCAATAAATCAAGCGTTTGTTGCCAATGGTCGGCGTATTCTTCGGCCACTAATTTTTCTAAGTCTGCAAAATCCAATTCTCTATTTTTAACGGTATCCATCAACGTTTTCAGATTTCGGGCCAGAGAATAAGCCTGAGCCAAAGATATATCCTGTAAACCGAGATTATTTTTTTGCATAATCAGACGCGTTAACATCAAGACACACTTCGTATCATCGATAACAGGGTTGAGACGATTCAAAATTTCTGTGTCACCGGTTAAAAAAATTTCATCTTCTTCAACATCTGCAATCGGTGCGATTCTGGGAAGAATCGTCGGTTTTAGTTCATGCTGGCGCAAAAAAGCATCGACAAGGCTCTTGCAAGCACGGCGGGTCGGTAACAAAATCAGAACTTTTGATAGTTCTTTTTCGCTACCTGCATACTGTTCCAGAAAACGCCGCGCCAAAACATCAACAAAAGAAAGGCCAGCATTGATGTTGTAGATTTTATACATTATATGTGTCCTTTACAAATTTGAAATAAATTCCTTAAATTTTTGCATAGCGCGCCCGCGGTGCGAAATTCGGTTTTTATCTTCGTGGCTCATTTGCGCAAAACTGCAGGCATACCCGTCGGGTATAAACAGCGGATCATAACCGAATCCGCCTTCACCGCGCATTTTTTCGCGTGAAATCTGACCGTCGACACGCCCTTCAAAGAGATGATACTCGCCGTCCGGATAAGCTAAAGATACCACACAGGAAAAGTGCGCTTTTCGACTCGAGTTACCGCTTTTTTCCATTTCAGACAGCAAAATATCCATACCTTTATCAAAATCGCGGTTAGGCGCATAACGTGCCGAATAAACACCAGGCGCACCGTTTAAAGCATCAACGCACAAGCCCGAATCGTCGGCAATGCATGGTAAACCCGTTGCTTTGGCAATGGTTTGCGATTTCAAAAGCGAATTTTCGGCAAACGTTGTTCCGGTTTCTTCAACATCGGGTAAATCCATATCCGCGGCCGATTTTACCTTAATGCCCAGCGGAGCCAACATATCGGTTATCTCGGCAATTTTACCGGCATTATGGCTGGCAAATATCAATTCTTTGATTTTCATTTTACTCTCCCAAGACTTTTTTCTGTAACGTAATAATTTGATGTATACCCGCTTTTGCCAAACGGAAAAGCTCGTTAAATTCGGCTTCGTTAAAAGTTGCCCCTTCGGCCGTGGCTTGCAATTCGACAATTCGATTGCTTTCGGTCAGCACAAAATTGGTATCGGCATCGGCATGGGAATCTTCGGCATAATCCAAATCCAAAACCGGTTCGCCGTTGCAAATACCGCAAGAAACAGCCGCCACATACTCTTTAACCGGATTACGCGGCAAGCGCCCTTCTTGCACCAGCTTTTGTAATGCTAAGTATAACGCCACGAACCCGCCAGAAATTGACGCAGTGCGTGTGCCGCCGTCAGCCTGCAACACATCACAGTCGATTTTTATGCTGATTTCCGGCATTTCATGCAGGTCAACCGCCGCACGCAGCGAGCGACCTATCAAGCGCTGGATTTCATGAGTTCGACCGCCGGCGCCCTTTGTTTCACGAGCAACACGGGTTTGAGTAGACCGCGGCAACAAGGCATATTCTGCCGTCACCCAACCTTTATCCTGCCCTTTTAACCACGCCGGCACTTCATTTTCAACCGAAGCCGTGCATAAAACATGTGTATTGCCGCATTTGATAAGGCATGAACCTTCGGCATAAAGATTAACATTCGGAATTATTTCCAAATTCCGCATTTGCTCATTTGTTCTGCTGTTTTGGCGCATAATTGTTTCCTTTCGTAAATATAAACAATCTTACGCCGCTAAGACTGTTTAATTGTATTGTTGTTTAGTCGGACGAACCGTCTCATTTTGTTGTTTTCTATAGAAGTTATTAATGGCGGCAACAACGCGTTTTACAGTGTTTTCGACTTTTTCTTCATGAGTTTCGACAACGATATCCGCTTCAGAGTAATACGGGTATTCCTCCGTAATATACTCTTGTAATTTTGCCTTTACCGTATCATTATCCCCGAGTAAAAACGGACGACGTGTACGACCGGCCGTACGATGGTACAGCGTATCTATATCAGCCTTAAGCCAAATGGTTAATGCATGATTTTTGGCCAATTCTCTGGTTTGCGATGCCACAAACGAACCGCCGCCCGAAGCTAAAACACAGGGCGAACCCTGCAACAAACGTTTCATCACTCTTTCTTCGCCGGCTCGGTATTCTTTTTCGCCAAAGCATTTAAGCACATCGACAAGCGACAACCCCGCTGCTTTTTCAATTTCCTGATCACCGTCGATAAACGGCAACGACAACCGGCGTGCTAATCGCTTTCCGACACTGGTTTTTCCGCTTCCCATTAAACCGACCAGTAATATTATTTTATCAATTCTCGGCATTTTATTATTTCTTTTTTAATTGTTCACTATTGACTAACCATATAACCTTGTTAATATATAATCAATATTTTTTAACAGCTTATGAGGAAAAATAGCAATGCGTAAAACTTATGCGACAACGAATAATTCAAAAGTCTTTTTTTATGCCGTTGTTTTGGCAATTATTTTCGGTATCGGATTTGTTGTTGTTCAGGATATTCAGGTTCCAACCGAACATATTTCCCAAGAAATAGATGTTAAGCTTGAAAAATAGATGTTAGGCTCGCAAATCGATAACTTTTTGCAAATGATGTCCGCCGAAAAAGGCGCCGCACCGAGTTCCGTTGCGGCCTATGAAAATGATTTGCGACAATTTATCGAGTTTGGTCCTTTTATTGAAAACGACAGTCTCACCAAATCAGACATCGAAAACTTTGTGCAAGATTTGCATACCCGCGGTTTTGCGCCGAAAACAATTGCGCGTAAATTGTCAGCCGTTAAAGAATTTTGCAAGTTTTTATATTCGGAAAAAATTATCGATAATAATCCGGCACAAAATATTTTAACACCTCAACAGGAAAAACCGCTGCCTAAATTTTTAACGGTTGATGAAATTAAAGCCATTATAGATACGGCCAAAAGCAGTGATGACTATCGCATTCACCGGATTGCCGTGATGATTGAGCTGATGTATGCCACAGGTCTGCGGGTATCCGAGTTGGTAGCTTTACCGCACAATGCCGTCAATTACAAAAAAAACATCGTAACCGTTTTCGGAAAAGGCAGTAAAGAACGTCTTGTTCCTCTTGCCACACATACGGCAAATACTTTGCAAAAGTACCAATCTCTCAGGGATAAATTTATCAAAAAAAACGGCGAATCCCCTTGGTTATTTCCGTCTTTAACCGCTACAGACGGTCATTTGACCCGCGATGCTTTTTACAAAGATATTAAAAATCTGGCCGTACAATGCGGTATATCGCCGCTGAAAGTTTCGCCGCATGTTTTAAGGCACTCGTTTGCAACGCATTTGCTAAATAATGATGCCGATTTACGCTCGGTGCAAAAAATGCTCGGACATGAAAATATTACCACGACCGAAATTTATACGCACATAACTTCACAAAATTTAATGAAAAACGTATTTGCCAAACATCCTTTGGCGCATTTTAACGGAAAGGATAAAACATAATGGCAAAAAAAATTATCATCAGTTCCGAACGAAAATCTAAAGACTTAACAAGTATCAGCAAAACACTAATGCCTCTGGCCAAACAACTTTTGGGCACGCGCGGATTTATGGAAACGGATTTATTGACGAATTGGAAGCATATTATCGGTGAAGAACTAGCTCGGTATAGTTTGCCGCAAAAGCTGACTTTTCGTAAAGACGAGCGAACTGACGGCTGCTTGACTATAGCGGTTTTAAGCGGCGCTTTCGCCATGGAAATCCGCCAAAATGAACCTCGAATCTTAGATAAAATTAACACATATTTCGGATATAAAGCCGTCAGCAAACTGAAAATTATACAAAATACCAATCCGGAATATTTTTTAATAAGCAAAAAAAACATTGATAACGTGAAAAAAAATCTTGTAACCGAAGCCGAAGAATCATATATTACGGAGTTAATAAAGGATGTCAGTAATCCCGAATTGAAGGAAACCCTTAAAAATTTGGGTATTGCCGTTTTTAATCGGCGCAAAAAATAGGAGTATTGTTTTGGAAAGTATAATCAAAAAAATAAGCAGCACATTATCTTTAATTGTTGTTTTTTTCATAGCGGGTTTATTTTATTTCAACTTTAAGGGATTTGCTTATATCGACGGACATATTGTTTATTTAAAAGCGGATGCCGAAGCCGCTGTCAAAAATGGTATAGCAACCGTTCTGCCGGGTAATATTGCTCTCGGTGCTTCGCAAAAATACGCTTTAGGTTCGGCCAGTGCTCCTTTGACCTTGTATGAGTATTCTTCTTTAGGTTGTCCGCATTGTTCCGATTTTCATAATGACATTCTGCCTAAATTAAAAGAAGAGTATATTGATAAAGGACAGCTCAGAGTTATTTTTGTGAATTTCCCGTTAGATAAAAAGTCTATGAAAGCAGCTTTATTATCTAATTGTCTGACATATGAAAATTACTTTGGGTTTTTAAACAGATTATTTGATCGGCAGCGTTTTTGGGTATTAGACAGTGATGACGAACAGTTGGTTCGCTACGCTGCCGAATACGGTTTATCATACAGCGAAGCTCAAGCTTGCATGAACGATGATAGTGCGGCTCAGGATATTATCTCAAATCGTCAGGAAGCAATAACCCGCTTGGGTATTAAGGGTACACCGGCATTTTTCTTCCAAGGAAGTGACGGAAATGAAATAGTATACGGTGTCCATAATTACGATGATTTTAAACAATATATCGAAAGCCGTTTATCTCGCATGTAGTTGACGGATTTTCAAATGACGGAATTACCCCAAGATTTGCAAAAACTTGATGAGAGAATAACCTCCCTCAAAAGACAAACCGAAAATAGAGCATCGCCATCCGTAACCATACGCAAATATAATTTGGGCGTACAGATGACTACGGATTTTATTGCGCCGATTTTTATCGGTTTATGTATCGGTTATCTGATAGACGATTTTTGCTCAACTTTGCCAATTTTTACCATAATTCTTTCCTTTTTGGGTTTTTCGGCGGGAATCTTAAACATTTATAAATTATATAACAGTATAAATAACGACACGCGGGAGTAATTTATGGAAAACCCTTTAGAGCAATTTGAAATTAAACGGATAATTCCTTGGCAGGTAAACGGTTTTGACTTATCGTTTACCAATTCGGCTTTGTGTATGGTAATTACCGTCGCCTTCGTGTTTTTATTTTTCGAGATTTGTTTAAGGAAACGTAATATTATTCCTTCTGCCGGGCAAGCCATATCCGAAGCAGTTTATGACTTTATTCAAGGAATGATTGGTGAAACAATGGGCAAGGATGGGGTTAAATATTTTTCGTTTGTCTTTACGTTGTTTACTTTTATTGCTTGTGGCAATCTGTTAGGTCTTTTTCCTTACAGTTTTACTTTTACCTCGCATATTGCTGCTGTCGGAACACTTTCGATATTTTGTCTGTTGCTTAATATATTTTTTGGCCTTAAACACCGCGGGTGGGAGTATTTCAGGACATTTTTTCCGCATGGCATACCATTGGTAATGGCCCCGCTGATTGTACCGATAGAAATACTGTCCATGCTGTCAAAACCGTTTAGCTTAACTATTCGTCTGGCGGTTAATATGTCCGTCGGGCATATCACCTTAAAAATTTTGGGATCGTTCATAGTCGTTTTGGGTATTTTCGGAGCAATCCCATTCGTTATTGATATGTGTATCATTATGTTTGAAATGTTTATTGCGTTATTGCAGGCTTATATTTATACCATACTCAGCTGCGTATATTTGAGCCAGGCAATAACCGAAGAATAACCTTTAACCAACTGAAAGGATAAAAAATGGAAAACGAAATTTTACAAGATAAATCGGCTGCTTATATTGCCATCGGTCTTTGTGCTTTAGCGATGACGGTTACCGCTTGGGGCTTAGCAAAATTATGGACAACTTTGATTGAAACCGTCGGCCGTAACCCGCAAGTTAAAAAAGATGTGCAGAGTTTCGGTTTTATCGGCATGGGTTCAATTGAGGCCATTGCTTTGTATATGTTTGTTATTGCTGTGTTGTTGATTTTCTTCTGATTTCGGGGGCAATATGCCACAGATAAACGTCTCAACATTTTTATCGCAAGCTTTTTGGCTTCTCGTGTGCTTTTGCACATTGTGGGGATTGCTGTCTGTGTGCATTACGCCGAAATTAACCGATATTATTGAACAGCGCAAACGTAAAATTAACGATTTTATTCAAAGGGCCGAGCATTTGCGTCTGCAGGCCGAGCAGTCTCTAAAAGCCTATAATCAGGCCATAACGACAGCCAAAGCGGTTGCCGAAAAAGAAATTGCAGACAGTCAACGAGAAACAAGTGTTTATCTTAAACAAACCGAAAAAAGTTTAAGTGATGAATGTAATAAAAAAATTCTGACCAACGAAACAACTTTAGAAAAAGAGAAGGAGATGGCATATCAACAAATCGAGCTCATATCCCAGGATCTGGCGTTCGATATTGTCAATAAACTCGGATTTAGCAAAATCAGCCGAAAAGATATAGCCAAAGCCGCTAAAAAGGAGAAAAGCAATGGATGAAGAAATTGCCGCCTCTCCGGTCACGGAATCATTTCAAGGGACATTGTCCAAGGGCAATGAATTGATTGATGCGACACAAAGTGCCATTATAGATGCTGCTGAAAATGTGACCGGTATTTTTGATACTGCGGTAAATAAAACCTCTGCTGTCGAAACGCATACCGGCACTTTTTATACTGAAATCGAATTCTGGGTCGGTTTAGCTTTTATTGTTTCTGTTATTGTATTGCTTAAACCGTTGTTTCTTTATATCAGGACTGCATTGCAACGCCGTATTCAGAATGTTATCAATTCAATTGACGAGGCGGCTAAATTGCGTGATGATGCTCAAGTTCTGCTTTCCGATTATGAACGCAAATACCAAAATGCCGAGAAGGAAGCGCAACAGATTATTGAAAATGCTCGCGTCTCTTTGAACAGGTCTAAAGAAACAGAATTAGCTTATTTACGGGAAAGTCTGAAAATCAGAGAAGATGAAGCAGATCGGCGCATTAAAGCATCTACGGCTAAAGTTTATCATGAAATCAATTCATCGGCCGCAACTTTATCAATCAACTTAGCTCAAAAAGCTATTCGGCAATACTTAAAAGAAACGGACCAAGGCCGTTTAATTGATGAAGCTATTGAAGAATTGGATAAATTTACTACTTAAAGTCCTATTACTTTCGTCATACTTTACTTTATATTAAAAATATGGCACTTTGTTCTATGTGTTATGCATAATCACTTATATTTCAGGAGAAAGACAAATGTTAAATTTAACTAAGCAAAGTCTCTCTCTTTCTGCAGGTTCTGAGGTTCTGAGCCTTAATTCCAATTCCGTTTTTGTTGATAACAAAAAAAGTCATCCTTGCGAATGCGAGGATCTCGGCCAAATCATTTTAATGTCATCTTTGACAAGCAAAGCGCAGTCGAAGATCTCGGCTGATTCTTTAATTTGCCGAGATTCTCGAGCCTGCGGCTCAAGAATGACAGATAAAAATATTGGCTCAAGAATGACGGGTAAAAATAAAAACAATGATAACAATTTTACTTTAATGTCACTCTTGCCAAGCGCAGCGATGTCGAGAGTCTCGGCCGCTTCTCTAATTTGAAATTTTATTAATCTTCTTTAAATGGTAAAAAAGCCTCGGAAATCCCGAGGCTCTTATTTTCAACATTTGCGATAATATTAAATTTCGCCGGCTGCATAACGTTTAGCCATTTCGGACAACGGAATTGCCTTGATTTTATCGGCTTGTCCTGCTGCGCCAAAAGCAATATAACGATCTTCGCAAACTTTTTGCATTTCTTCAATTGCCGGTTTCAAATATTTACGCGGATCGAATTCCGACGGTTTTTCATTGAACAAACGACGAATAGCACCGGTAATAGCCATACGCGAATCGGTATCAACGTTAACTTTACGAACACCGGATTTAATACCGCGGACGATTTCTTCTACCGGAACACCGTATGTTTGCGGAATTTGACCGCCATATGCATTGATTAAGTCTTGTAATTCTTGCGGAACCGAAGAAGACCCATGCATTACCAAATGCGTATTCGGCAATTTGGCATGAATTTTCTCAATAACATCAATTGCTAAGATTTCGCCATCCGGCTTACGAGTAAATTTGTATGCGCCGTGAGATGTACCGACGGCAACAGCCAAAGCATCCAAATGTGTCAAATTAACAAATTCGGCAGCTTCATCCGGATCGGTAACTAAACGCTTTTTATCTAACTTACCTTCAGCACCGATACCATCTTCCTTATCGGCTTTTCCGGTTTCCAAAGAACCGATAACACCTATTTCGCCTTCAACCGAAGCGCCGACAGCGTGAGCGCGAGCAACAACTTCTTGGGTAACGCGAACATTGTATTCAAATGAAGACGGAGTTTTGCCGTCAGCTTCCAACGAGCCGTCCATCATAACCGAGGAGAATCCGTTTACGATGGCTGATTGGCAAATATTAACGCTTGAACCGTGATCTTGGTGCAAACAAATCGGCAATTCCGGAAACATCTCTATACCGGCTTGAATCATATGACGAATCATCGGATCACCGGCATATTTGCGCGCACCGGTCGAAGTTTGAATAATAACCGGAGCATTCACTTTTTTAGCCGCCTGTAATACAGCTAAAATTTGTTCCATATTGTTGATGTTAAAGGCCGGAACACCGTAATTATGCTCGGCAGCGTGGTCAAGAATTTGACGCATAGAAACTAAAGGCATATTTATCTCCCTAAAAATTATTTTTCACTGGCTTGAATATAGGCGATTTATAAATTTTTGCAAGAAGTTTTTATCTGTTCAGACTTTGTATTTGATAAAACCGGTGATAGGCGCCTTTGCGCTTAAGTAATTCGTTATGCGTACCTTCTTCGATGATTTTGCCGTTATCCATCACAATAAGTCTGTCCATTTCTTTAAGCGTTGATAAGCGATGGGCAATAGCTATAACCGTTTTGCCATTCATTAATTTTTTCAATGATTTTTGAATGTATTGTTCGCTTTCGCTGTCCAACGCCGACGTTGCCTCGTCCAAAATCAAAATCGGCGCATTTTTCAAAATGGCCCGCGCAATGGCAATCCGCTGACGTTCACCACCCGAGAGCATAACACCGCGCTCTCCGACTTTACTATCATAACCATTGGGCAATTCTTTGATAAACTCATCGGCATATGCCATTTTAGCGGCTTTTATGACATCTTCGTCGGTAGCGTTGACATTGCCGTAACGGATATTTTCCATAATTGTGCGGTTAAATAAGGTTGTATCTTGCGGAATAACCGCTATTTGTGCGCGCAAACTATTCTGGCGAACTTGACGAATATCCTCACCGCCGACAGTGATTTTACCATCCGTTACATCGAAATAACGGACCAGCAGCTTAATCAATGTTGATTTACCGCTTCCCGAATGCCCGACCAAGCCCACTTTTTCACCGGATTTAACGTGCAGATTAAAATTCTGAAACAAGTCATCTTTATTATTATAATGATACGAAATTTTATCAAATTTAATCGCTTTGCCGCGCATTTTAATATTATGCGCATCCGGCGCATCTGCAACAAGACACGGCTGAAAAATAAGTTCCAATCCGTCTTTAACCTGTCCGTATAATTGCGCAAATTCACCGGCGAAAAAGCCGATATTATTAACTTCCATCATTAATCCCGTCAAAAGCGACGTTGTCATAACAACATCCGCTAATTCCAAGCGTCCGAGATACCAACTGTAAAAAACGGAAATACAAGATAAGAGATAGGCGCTGTAAAAAACGCATTTGCCTTCTAAATCAAACAGAGCATCTTTGGTTCGTTCATCTTGCTCCGAACGAACGGCTTTTTTCAATACGCCGTAAAATTTGCTTTTTTCATAAAAATAATTGGCAAAACTTTTTACTAAATCGGAGTTGGTAACCGTATCGATGAAAACGCCGTCCGTTTCAGCATGAAAACGTGCACGTTTTTCGGCAAAAGAGCCTATTTTGCGGCGAATAAAGATGATGGCTGCCATAAAAATAAGATTAAGAATCGAAATGCACATTCCGGTCAGCCAATCGGCACGGCAAATCAGAAATAAACTGACAAGTATGCCGGCTACCGGACGAATCAAGCCAAAGACAAAGTGTCCGTATATATCCCGAATACCCGAAACGATATTTTTGGTTTTGGAAGCAACTTTACCGGCCATTTCTTCATTAAAAAATGTCATGGACTGGTGATGGACCGTCGTGAAAATATCTTTATATACAAGGCTTGAAAAATACGGCTGAAATTTGCCGCCCGTATAACGCCATATATAGTTGGTTACCCCCTCGGCTACCAGAAAAAAGCCCAACAGGCATATATAAAAGATAATATCGCTCAAAACATTTTTATCGGTCGTATACTTCGGCAACAGTCCGATGGTTTGTGCCATAGCATAAATTTCACCACGATCGGCAATACTGCGGGCAATAATGGCAATCAGTATAATTCCGGCCATAACTTTTGTTTTTTTCAGATATTTGAATATAAAAGCCCAAACACTCATTTAAAAATATCTTTTCTTCTCTTTTTAAGCCGGCTCAATTTTTCACTGACTTTACCTGTATCTTGTCCGGTGTGCATCAAACGATCATACATTCTTTCAATTTCTTTTTCCAGATATGCTGTTTCAATTTCGTCTTGCAAAAACTGTCTGTCTTGTTCATCGCCTTGTTCATTAATGCGATTGATATGTATCATCACATTATCAACATCCATATCATAGTTGGTTTTCATCTTAATAAAATAAGGTAATTCATAAACAAGCTGACGGGCGTTTGCATAAGCTTCTTTGCCGTTGGCGCACTTGTTATATCGATACTTCAACAAGCGAAAAGCCACTTCCAATTCATCAGCATCATCCACCACAATAAACGGCACCGGCTCGGCGAATCCTTCATATGCCATAAATTTAAGATATTCAAGCAAGTGATGAAAAAAACCGTTAATATTATAAATGATAAATGGTTTCATCGGAAGCATATCATCTTGCATGGCAACACAATCATAGGCCAGCTCATCCAACGTACCAACACCACCCGGAGCAAATACAACAAAATCGGCTTTCAACAGCATTCTCTTGCGCTCTTCAAGTGTTTTAGCGACCACAATATCCATTTTTTTAATTAAGTTGTCATCTGTTTGGTACAGTGCAAAATATTTTGAAGTTGTAATACCTTGTATCGGCATTTCTTCTTGCTTATTTTGCTTAATTTGTCTTTTATTCCACCCATCTAAAACACCTTTAGCCACGGCTCCCATAATTCCGCTGTTAGATAAACCGAAATCAAGCTTAAACTCCATTTTGACAATTTTCTTACCAAGATTGTAAGCTTCTTTGGCATAAATTTCGTCATGTCCCGAACGCGAACCGCCGGCAACAAAAACTCTGATACCCTCTTTGCGGTTTTCTTCTTTAAAAGTTTCGATAATATCGTTTTCAGCGGCTGTCATTTTACAACTCCTCAATATCACCCTGCTGCTGATTTGCATAAAATTCAGCTACATACTGATCCAATGTATCATTTTTTATGGCATTACGCAAGCCCTGCATTAACCGCTCATAATAACGAATATTATGCCATGTCAAAAGCATTACGCCCAAAATTTCGTTGCATTTATGCAGATGATGTATATATGCTCGGGAATAATGCGTGCAAAGCGGGCAATCACAGCCTTCTTCCAATGGTCGATAATCTTCGCGGTGACGGGCATTACGGACATTAATCGGGCCATATTTGGTAAAGGCTTGTGCCGTACGCCCCGAACGGGTCGGCATAACACAGTCAAACATGTCAACACCGCGCAATACGGCGCCGACAATATCATCCGGCCGACCGACACCCATCAAATAGCGTGGTTTATCCTCCGGTAACATATCCGGTGCATAATCCAAGACCTCGAACATTTTTTCCTGCCCCTCACCGATAGCCAAACCGCCGATAGCATAACCGTCAAAGCCGATTTGTTTTAAGGCTTCGGCTGATTCGGCACGCAAATCTTTATAAACATTGCCTTGCTGAATACCGAAAATACCGTAACCGTCACGGTCAATAAAAGCATCTTTACTGCGTTTGGCCCAGCGCATCGACATCCGCATTGATTTTGCACAATCTTCATAGGTTGACGGATAAGGTGTGCATTCATCCAAACACATCGTGATATTGGAATCCAACTTATATTGAATTTTCATTGACTCTTCCGGACTTAAAAAATATTTTGTTCCGTCAACGTGTGAACGAAAGGTAACGCCTTCTTCTTTTAACTTACGCAATCCGCTTAAGCTCATAACCTGAAAGCCGCCCGAATCGGTCAAAATCGGCTTATCCCAATTCATAAACTTATGCAATCCGCCCATTTTTTCAACCAAATCGGCACCCGGTCGCAGCATCAGATGATAAGTATTGCCGAGCAAAATTTCGGCACCCGTTGCCGCAACACTTTCCGGCAACATAGCTTTAACCGTACCGCAGGTTCCGACCGGCATGAATGCCGGTGTATTGACGATACCGTGTTTGGTTATTAAACGTCCTAAACGGCTTTTACCGACTTTTTTATCTATTTCGAATTTTAATCCCATATTTTATCCTCTGTATACCTGACTGTTTGACGGCACGGGATTTCCCATACCTTTTTCAAGATTGCTTTTATGAACATAGCCGATTTCGCCGTTATCCAATACTACCCTGAGCCATGCTTTGTTGAACGTGTGTCCGGTAATACGCACCGTTTGTCCCTCAAGGCCTTCGGCCATAGGCGTATAACGCGTATCAGGTCCGTAGTAAATCGTGCAATTATGCTTAAAATGGACCAGATATTCACGGCTTGTTCCGTCGCTGTCGACTTTAATTATATGGCTTTCAACCATATCCGACGGTACAATCCGGCCGCTTATCATCACGGCTTCATAGTATCCGTCACTGACTGTTTTATTAACTTGAAGTAAACCTTGTTTAACTCCCGACAGCAACAGCACAAACACGACAAACATTACTAAAACTGACGGAAACAGCATTTGACGGCGTTTAAGTTCTTTATCATTCCAGTACGGAATGGTGATTTTCTTTTGCGGTTTAAAATTTAACGCTTCGATAAATTTGGCAATCTGCCCTGTTGTTTGCGCATCAAAGCGCACCATGGCTTCAGCCTGCTTGGCGTATATCCACGCCATTTCGGTATTATTTTCCTGTTCGTAAGCCACTGCATTATGAATCAGCAATTTCAGGTTATCCATATCCAAAGCTTTTGCCGCCTGCATATTAAATTTGATGGCATTTATCGTTTTATTAAAACCGCCTCTGCCCCACCAACCGCAGAGCCAATTGGAAATAGACGTGGACAGCACCATGTTTCCGGCTTCTTTAATATTGCAAATATCTTTGGTTTCTCTAACCTCACACTTAGAGCCCGAAGCTTTAACTTTGCGCTGTTTTAATACACGCAAAGCGGCATCTGTTTTATCGGATTGATTTTTATATATTTTTAATGAGCCCAATGTCGGAAAATCTTTTTCGCAGTAAACAATTGAAAGCAAGTCGTATTCGGCACGTTTTTTGGCATCATTTAGCACCTCGTAGGCTACAGATACTTTTTGAAAAAACTCGACAGCATTCGGATTTTCATTGTGATCCGGATGCCAAAATTTGGCTTTTTCATAGTATTGACGCTTTATTAATGCCGTATCGGCATCCGGTGCAACACCCAATATTTCATAATAACCTAAAGCATCATACTTTTCCATCAATATTTTCTCCTTGCTCGAGCAATCTGTGTGCAATATTCATCATATCTTCTGCCGCTTCCGAATTCGGATATCGGTTAAGCAATAAAACATGATTGCGAATGGCATCTCTGACACGGGTATCCCGACGTATAACCCCCAGCAGTCGCGGTGTTGATTTTATAAACTGCTCACACGCGCGGCGCAGTGTGTTATATGTTTGCAATCCCTCTTCATACGAATTAGCATAATTTACGACAATTTGCAAACTTTTATATTTGTATATGCTAACGGCATCCTGCAAAAATTTATAGGTCGAAACCAGATTGGACGGGTCATTTGTGCAAACCAGTATCAAATTAACGTCTTGCGGAATAAAATGGGTAATTATTTTATCGGATGTCGGCATATCAATAATCACCTTATCATAATTTTGCGCCATAATCATTAAATCTTCGCGCAAAATTTGCAAACGCCCTGTCGGTACGGTTTCTAAAATTTCACTGCCGGCCGTACCGCCGATAATATCAAAATTTTTCTTAACCGACAGCACGGCCTGATTAAAACAATAATCCCCATCTATAACATCATTTATCGTGACCGTTCCGGATAACCCGGTTTGAAAGCTGATATTTGATAATCCGTTATCGGCATCAACAACCAATACGCTTTGCTGTAAATGATTAATTGCCTGCGCCAACGTCATGGCAAACCAGGTTTTACCCATGCTCCCGACACCGGATGCGATGGCCAGAATATTGTTGCTTTGACGCAAAAATAAATTTTTATCTACATTTACCATCTTGTACTTTTTATTTTTCTTTTGTATTATGTTACAAAAGAATTGTTTTTATGCAATGAGTTAAAATTATTTTAACACAATTTATTTACGATTTGACAGATAAGATACTTAGTTGAGGTGGATTATGAAAAAGTTTTGGCTTGTCATTTTATCTTTTTTATTATTAAGCCGTGGAGCCTTTGCCGAAAATAATGATAAGCTCATTAAGAAGATAAACTATCTTAATGAGGTGGTTGAGATTGTCGGTCTGCCTGATTTTCCACCTTTTTCTTATTATGATACCTCGGGTTCTCATCCTAAGCTTTCCGGCGCTTTTATCAATCCTATTTTAAAGTTGCTGAAAGAACGCGAGATTCAATGTAAAACGAGCGAAATCTCTGAACTTCGCAGTATGGGTGTCAAATTGCTTTTGATTGATGTTAAATCCGGAAAATATCAAATGTTTATCGGCGCCAATTCCGATACTAAATTGTATAAAGGCTTAGAGTTGATTTATCCGTCGATCATATCAAATCCGATACACTTAATTACTCTGCCCGATAACAGCTCGAAATTCAAAAATTTCGATGATTTGAAAAATTATAAAGGCATAGCTTGCCGTGAGGAATACTTCAGTGATTTTGTTTTGAGAAAACTTAAAAATATGAATGTCACATTTGTAGATTCTTCATATGAAGCATATCGCCTGTTATTTACCGGTGAAGCCGACTATATGCTCGGAAGCCTGTACTACAACCGTATTGCCGCCAGCAAGTACGGTATCGAAAAATACCTGTCTTTTTCCAAAAGACCTATTTGGAAAATCCCGGTATTTATTGCCTTGTCAAAAGTTATGCCAAAATTATCGGAGTATACGAAAGTTTTTCAAGAATTATTCTCTTCGCCGGAATTTACATTGGCCGTAAAACAAGAAATTATCCGTATTATCGAAGATGAAATCGCCAGAAACGACGGTATTGTTCCGCCTGCTTTTGCCAAAACTCCGACTGAAGACGAACAGCCTCAAGAAGAAGTTGAACAAATTAATAATAGTGTTGAAAATAAATCAAAATCGGGACATATTATTGAAGAAGAAGAAGTTCAACAGAAAACCTTTGACGAAGTTCTGGAAGGTTTATAAGGAGGCATTATGGTTCTTTTGGTTCACAGCAGTATATCGCCGCATTGTCGCAAAGTTCGGATTTTGATGGCCGAGAAAAAAATGCTGTTTGTCTTAAAAGAAGAAACACCGTGGGCATTATCAAAAGATATTATGAAAATAAATCCGGCCGGCGAACTGCCCGTGTTTATTTACGACGGGAATATTATTTCCGGAAATTATGCTATTACGGAATTTTTAGAAGAAACCTATTCGCAAAACAGAATGATTAGCGGCAGCAATAAAGACCGGGCTGAAATAAGACGCCTTGTAGATTGGTTTGACAATAAATTTTATCGTGAAGTCTATCAATACATTGCCGGTGAAAAAATTTATAAGCGGTTTGCTTTGCATCAGCCTCCGGAATCAAAAAGGATAAAGGCCGGCATCAATAATTTGCGCTTTCATTTGGAATATGTTGACTGGATTGTCGAACGCAATAATTATTTGGTCGGCAGTGATTTTTCTTTGGCAGATATCAGTGCCGCCGCACAGCTTTCCGTGATTGACTATCTTGGTGATATACCATGGGAAGATTATAAAAATGCAAAATTATGGTACTCTAAAATTAAATCTCGTCCCAGTTTTAAGGAAATACTTAATGACCGCATAAAAGGTATTTACCCTTCTAACCATTATACAAATTTGGATTTTTAGCATGAAAAATTTAATTTGCACATTTTTATTGTTTCTGTTAACAGCGTGTTCGTCATGGGGTGGCAAAGGACAAGTTATTTATAACTGGGAGCGTGAAAATACCGGTGTTGCAAAGTTTTCACGCGATCACTCCGAATGTCTGCGCGAAGCCGAAGGCTGGTTTCATTGGCCTAACTTTAAAAGCCTGTTCTACAGCGAAGAATACCGTTATGACATTCACGTAAATTGGCATAAAGAAAAAGGAATTTGGGCAAGTTATATTCCATACCGCGGCGCATCGCCGTTACTCGTCAATTCTATTCGCGATTCGGCCGATTCCAACCCGCGTGATTATCGTTTATGCATGGAGAAAAAAGGTTATTGGCATCGTACTTATGATATTCCGTCAACAACCAATTTATTTGTGTATAAACCGCAAAAACCTGAGGATCGGAACTTCCTTGAACGGCCTAATTATTGGTAAAACACACCTATTGCTTTATAATAGGCCGCAATATTTTGATAAATAGTACTTTTACCGTCGATATAATCATTTTCGGCAGCCGTAAGGTTTTGGCGCGCCTGCAATACATCGGAAAAATCTGTTAAACCATTTTCATATTGCTTCAGTTTTAATTCCGACGTTTTGCGCATTGCGGATAAAGCTTGGGCTTGCCGCTGATTTATCAGGCGGCTGTTTCGATAATCGGTCATGGCATTTTTAAGCTCACTTACAGCCTGTGTTACGACGCTTTTATAATTTAGAAAAGCTTCGTCTTTTGCCAACTTTTGCAATTTGACTTTATTTTGCAGTTTATTCCAATCTAAAAGAGGCAATAATGTTGAGCCGTCGTAATTATACATTTGACTTGAAGACTTCAGCAGATTGCTGCTGTTTTTAGCGGCATACCCCCACAAAGCCGAAAGGCTGACCCCCGGATATAACGCGGCCACGGCTTGACCTATAAGTGCATTTTGTTGTATTAATTGCTGCTCGGCAACAGCAACATCCGGCCGACGACGAATAATATCTGCCGGCAAATCATAAATAAAGTCGTCTTTATAAGGTATGTTTGATTTAAGAATTTTAATTTCATCTTCTTTGAGAGGTAAACGCGACGGTAACGTATTAAGCAAAACCGCCAGTGCATTTTTATACTGCTCGACCTGCCCCGAAAAAGCCGGTATTTGCGCTTTTATCGTATAAACCGAATATTCGGCCTGGTTATAGTCCGTTTCATTTACCAAACCGTTTTTATATTTTGCGGCAACCGTATCGCGTATTTTTTCCTGTAAACCGGCATTAATTTCGGCTAATCTCATTTTTTTAAGACTTTGAGCCAATTTTATGTAGTTTGAAATAATTTCGGCGGTTATAACCGTCTTAATATTTTCCAAACCGTATTTTTGTTGCTCTATTACCGCAGTATCGGCCTCACGCTGACGCCGACCGCTGCCCCAAATATCTATTTCCCACGTGGCATCAAATCCGACCGTATAATAATCGGCATCTGCGGCCGGCCCGATGTTTTTGCTGGCTTTTTCATATTGATATCCTCCGCTCAAACCGAATGTCGGCAAATATTCGGCTGTATTGACGGCTCTGACAATTCTGGCTTGTTTTAAACGTAATACAGCCGTTTGTACATCCGTGTTTTGTTTTAAACCTTCATCAATTAACAATTTTAACTGTGCATCATCAAAAAAATCATACCACTTACGGCGTTCATTTGGTTGCGCATTTAAATTCAATTCCGCTTGCACGGCATTATCCGGATAAATCTCGCTCGGCGCATAATCCGGCCCGACCGTGCAGGCCGCCGCACAAAAACACATCATCAACACCGACTTACGCATTTTTATCCTCCTTTTTTGCCGAAAAATATTCTGACAGACTTTCAAAAACGGCAAATTGCGCCGGAATAAAAACAATACCGATACACGTTGCGAAAATCATTCCGTAAAAAACCGACGAACCGATAGCGATTTGTGAACCGGCTCCGGCTCCTTTCGCAATAATCATCGGAAAAACACCCAAAATAAACGTAAAGGCTGTCATCAACACGGCGCGATAGCGTTCCTCTGCGCCCTTACAAGCCGCATCCATAATACTTAGTCCCTGTTCACGGTACATTTTGGTAAACTCAACAATTAAAATGGCATTTTTGGCTGCCAAACCGATAAGCATTATCAACCCGAGCTGTGCATAGATACTAAGAGATTGCCCCATAATAAATAAGCCGATTAACGCACCCAAAATAGCAAAAACCGTTGAAAATATAACCGATAACGCCAACAGCCAACTTTCATACAGCGCTACCAAAAATAAATAGCAGAACAACACCGCCAATAATATTAAAACCACGGCCTGACCTTCGGTTTCGACTTCTTGCAAGCTTAACCCCGTCCAAGCGATATCATATTCCTTCGGTAATTCCGCGCCGAGTTTTTTTAACTGCGCCAGTGCCGTTCCGCTGCTGACATTTTGGGCGCTCATCGCCGTCACGCCGGCCGCCGTGTATTGATTAAACCGATATATGATTTTAGGTGAAAGCTCGGTTTTAATATCGGCAAAACTGTCAATTCGGATCAGTCCGCCGTTGGTTGCCCGAACATATAAATTACCGATTGATTGTACATTTTGCCGATATTTATAATCTGCCTGCATAATAACTTTATTGGTTTGTCCGCCGAGCGTAAAATTATTTATATAATGCGAACCTAAATTATTTTGCAAAGCAGAAAATAAACCCGAAACCGGAACCTTAAAATATTCGGCTTTACGCCGGTCAATATCCAGATAAATATGCGGCGTATCTGCCGTAAATGTCGTAAAAGCATAGCTGAAATCTTTGTCCGAATTAACTTTTTGCAAATATTTTTTCAGTTCGACGGATAACTCGGACGGAGAAATATCGTTATCAGTCGTTAAAAATTCCAATGTTATACCGTCGCTTTGCCCCACACCCGGAATTGCCGGCGGTGCAAATAAGTTTATTTGAGCCGATTTAATGTTTTCAAGTTCGGTCATAATCTTCTGTTTGATATTGTCCGGCGACAACGCTTTACTCGTCCGTTTATCCCATTCATCAAGGCCGACCACGCCGAGCGCCACGTTTTCGCCTCCGCCGCCGAGCAAACTGTAACCGGCAACCGAAATAAAATACTTAACACCCGCCTGTTTTATGATTTTTGCCGTCATTGTTTGCAAAATGTTGTTTGTTGCATTAATGCCAGCCGTATCCGCCAGTTGAACATTGGCGAAAATAATACCCTGATCTTCTTCGGGTAAAAAAGATGTCGGTGTTTTAAGAAAACCTGCGATAATCGCCGCAATGGCCGCCAGTGTCAAAATAATCGTCTTAGGTAATGATGAAACGAGTTTTTTGACGATTTTAAGATAATAATTACGGCTTAAATCCAAAAATTCATCAAATTTGCGAGATAAAAAACCGGGTGTTTTTTGTTGTTCGTCGGATAAAAGAAGCGCACACAAAGCCGGACTGAGTGTCAACGCATTTACAGAAGAAAAACTTACGGCCGTTGCTATCGTCACGGCAAATTGTTGATATATTTTTCCGGTAATACCGCCCATTAAGGAAACCGGTACAAATATGGCTAAAAGCACAAAGGTTGTGGCAACAACGGCACTGCCTATCTGTTGCATGGATTCCACAGCGGCCTGATATGCCGTTTTATGCTCATACGCCATCAAATATTGAACACGCTCAACCACGATGATGGCATCATCCACCACCAAACCGATGGCTAAAATCATGGCAAACAGCGTTAATATATTGATATTAAACCCTAATACATAGATAACGATGAATGTAGCTATTAGCGAAACCGGAATGGTCAGTGTCGGAATAAGTGTCGTTTTCCATTTTTGCAAAAAAATAAAAGTCACAAAAACCACCAATAAAAAGGTAATTAACAGAGTATCCAGAATACTCTGAATGGAAGCACGGACATAATCGGTTGCATCATAAGCAACTTTAAGTTCCATATCTTTCGGCATTTTTTGTGATAACTCGCTTATCTTTTGTCGGATATTGTTCATTATTTGCAGAGAATTGGAATTCGGTGTTTGGTTTATAGCCATAATGAGCGCCGGAGAGTCATTGTACAACGACTTGACATTATAAATATCTGCTCCCAGTTCGACTTTAGCCACGTCTTTTAAATAAACGATTCCGCCGTTATCCGACGTTGTGACCACGATATTTTCAAAATCTTCAACATTTTTTAGCAGACCTTTAGCCGTTAAGGTCAAAACCGTTTGATTATTTTTATCGCTCGGCGCCGCGCCGATACTGCCGACCGATGCTTGGACATTTTGCGTTTTCACGGCATTGATAATATCATCACCGTCTAAACCCAAAGCCGCAATTTTTTCGGCGTTAAGCCAAATGCGCATACTATGCTGCGGACCGAAGATTTGTACATCGCCAACACCCTTTACACGCGCAAACGTGTTTTTTAAGTTGGTATAGGCATAGTTGCTTAAAAACAATTCGCCGTAAGTATGCTCCGGAGACTGCAGCACCAACATTGCCAACATATTATTGTTTTGAATTTTAACATCCAGTCCTTGCTGAATAACCTCGGTCGGCAAATCCGAATTTACCTGTTGCAAACGATTTTGGATTTGAACCTGTGCAATATCCGGATCGGTACCGACATCAAAGGTCACAGTCAGTTTATAAGAGCCGTTATCATCACTGGAAGATGACATATACATCATATTATCGACACCGTTAACGGCGTTTTCTATCGGCACGGCAACCGTTTCGGCCAAAACGGCGGCATTAGCCCCGGGATACGTTGTCGAAACCACAATTTGCGGCGGCGTAATTTCCGGATATTGGGCAATCGGCAAAACATAAACAGCCAAAAGACCGAGTAAAATCATTATAATCGAAACAACCGCCGCAAAGCGGGGACGATCTATAAAAAACTTGGAAAACATCGGTTAATCTCCGGTTATTTGATTTATCTGTACTCGCTGTCCCAAAAGGTTAGGCTCAACTGCTTCGGCAACGATAAATTCCTGCGGTTTAAAATTATTTTTGACCACGGCCTTATTATCATATTCGGTCAGCAAATCGACCTTGTGCAACTGCAGAATGTCATCAATAACCGTATAAACATAATCACCGTTCGGGCGCATTTGTAAAAGATTTTTCGGAATTAAAACGATATTTTTATATTTCTTTTCCTGCAAAACATCGACATACGCATCGGGCATCAGATTTTTTTTAGAATTTTCAAATTCGGAATAAACAGCTATAGAATCGGTATTTTTATCAACGGCATTATCCGTATATTTCAATTTTCCGTTTTGCGGCAATATTTTGCCGTTGGACAGTCGCACCTGAAATTGCTCGGTCGCAGAATTAAGAATTTCATTTAAATATTGCTTATCCGAAACCGAAAACACCACTCTTATCGGATTATACTGTATCAGGCGGGCAAGCGGCTGACCTTGAGACGAAACATAATCACCCGGAGAAATATTAATATTACCGATAACTCCGTCAAACGGCGCCGTTAAATAAGTGTAATTCAAATCGGTTTGAGCCGTTATGCAGGCCGCTTTTGCTTTTTCAACCGCTCCTTTAGCGCTTATCAATGCTGTCTCGGCATCATTCAATTCCGTGCGTGAGACAGCCTCCGGCCCTGCTTTTTTAAGACGTTCATACTTAATTTTAGCATTAAGGTATTCGGCTTTGGCGGCAGATAAATCCGCCGCAGCGGACATAACGGCGGCAATATAGGTATCTTGTTTTAAGGTTATCATAACATCCCCTTTTTTCACCTGTTGCCCGCCGACCGCATTTATTTTGGTAACATAACCGTTAATAAACGGAACAATCTGTGTATCATTTATTGCCTCAACCCGGCCTATATAACTGCGGGTGACCACAATATCCTTTTGCTGCGGTAAAAAAACCGGTATTTGTTGCGCCACTGCGTACATTGCACGATTTTGCTTTTCTTTGTAACTGTTGTAAGCCTGATATCCCCAAACGGAAATACAAATGACAATCAATAAAAGCAGTAAACCAAAAGCATTTTTTTTTAAAAAATCCATATTTACCTCCGAATTATTCCCAAAAACAGATAATCCGTAAATACGTCTTTTCAATATGCTCTTATTGCATCAATTCTATTGCCTTCGATATTTTACGAATTGAATTAAGCTCAATTTGCCGTACACGCTCTTTTGAAATATGATAGGCGCGACTTAAATCATCCAAAGTAATATTTTCATCAGTCATCCGACGTTTGTACAATATATCTTTTTCACGCGGATTTAAGACCGTTATAGCCTTTCTGAACAATTTTCGGCGATAGTCCATGGTTTCGCGATACGAAAGTTGATCTTCCTGATTAGGCTTATTATCGTAAATAAAATCTATCCATTCGGCACCGCCGTCGGCATCACCGTTATCAACAACCACATTCAGTGAGCCGTCATGTGCCTTAAGACGCGTATTCATATCCGTTACTTCTTGCACACTTACGTCTAAAAAGTCGGCGATTCCTTTTAAGACATCGGTTGATAATTCTCTGTCATCCGTCAATTTTAGATTATTTTTGATTTTTCGCAGATTAAAAAATAATTTTTTCTGCGCAGCCGTCGTTCCTAATTTAACCAAAGACCATGAATTTAAGATATATTTCTGCACGGTTGCTTTTATCCACCACAACGCATAGGTCGAAAACCGAAAACCTTTATCCGGCTCAAATTTGTTAATAGCATAAATTAAACCGATATTGCCTTCCGAAATCATTTCATTTATCGGCAAGCCGTAACCTTTGTATTTAGAGACGACTTTTACAACCAAGCGTAAATGCGACGTAATCAAGCGATACGCCACTTGTTTGTCTTGAGTCTCTTTGTATTTAACCGCCAGTTGATATTCTTCTTCCTGAGATAACAGCGGATATTTGCGAATTCTTTGTAAATAACGCGCCAGATTAAGTTCTGGCGTAAAGTCAAGTCCGTTGAGAGAGTTTTCCATTGCATTTCTCCTTATGATTGACCGCGATAATCATAAGAATAAAATTTTTGCAATACAATCTGTACTTTGGTTTATAAAATATATAACGGACTATTTAAAATGCTAATTCTCCGCCAATTTCTGCCGCAATTCGGCCAAATCTGCCGGCAACTCGGAATCAAATTGCATAAACCGATGCGTCCGCGGATGAACAAAGCCCAAACTTTTGGCGTGTAGGGCCTGCCGCGGAAAATTATTGACATAGTTTTTCAACTCGGCCGGTAACATTACTTCCGATTTTTTATTTTTAACATAAACTTTATCGCCGATTAATGCATGTCCCAACGAACTTAAATGAACGCGAATCTGATGTGTCCGTCCCGTTTCTAAATTACACTGAACCAAAGATGCCGCCTTACCGAAGGCCTGAAGTGTTTTATAGTTGGTTACGGCCGGTTTACCGCCGCTTTCCAGCAGCGCCATTTTTTTACGGTCAAATTTACTGCGACCGATATTGCCTTCCACCCGTCCGCTCAAGGGGGTTATTATACCATAAACAAAAGCATAATAAGTGCGTTCTATCGAATGTTCGGCAAATTGCAGGCTCAATTCTTTATGCGCCAAATCATTTTTGGCAACCACCAGCAACCCGCTGGTTTCTTTATCAATCCGATGCACGATTCCCGGACGTTTTACCCCGCCTATACCCGACAGCTTGTCCGCACAATGGAACAATAAAGCATTCACCAAAGTTCCGCTGTAAGCGCCGGGTGCCGGATGCACCGTCATTCCGGCCGGTTTATTAATAACGATTAAATCATCGTCTTCATAAACAATATTAAGCAAAATATTTTCCGGTTGCGGATCAGCATCAATTGCCGGCGGAACTATAATTTGATATCCGTCTCCGACACGAACCTTAAACGAATTGTCGGTAATTATGACATCATCACACGATACATTGCCGTCTAAAATCAGATTTTGCAGACGCGAGCGCGAAATTTCCGGCACTTTCAATGCCAAAAATTTATCTAAACGCATTTTTCTTTCATTTTCCGTCACTTCGGATACGGTTATTATTTCTTCAGACATTCAGCTTTATTAAGTATATTTTCATTTATTTTCTTTATTTATAATACAATAGAGGTTATAATAAACAAAAGCAAGCAAAGATTATAAATTTTTCAGAGGTGAAATTATGAGCGAAAATGACCAAAGCACTGTCTCTAATGATGATTTTGAAGCTTTACTAAACAATTTTATTAATGCGGAACTTCCGGTAGAAGAAAACACCGGCGAGCCGAAAGAAGATCCAGCAAAAACCGCACCCAATGTGGCCGAACCGCCGGCCAATGCACAGGTTCTGGACCTGAATGCTGAGGATTTACAAGAAAATGAAGAGCTCTCACAAGCTTTTGAACAAGAGTTGGCCGATGCTTTTTCCGAAGCACGCGATGCGGTTGACCAAAATGAAAATGCACCGGAATTGGGAAGCGAAGAATCGGAATTAGCTCAAGCATTCATTAATTATAAAACTTCTGTCGATAAATTGGCTAAAGAACACTTGAATGATCGCTTCTATACGGAATTTTCCATTGATTTTCTTTATCCGAACTATAAACCGAGTGTCGGCGAATTATTGTCCGATGATTTGGTGAAAGGC
The DNA here is from genome assembly GCA_017635595.1 of Alphaproteobacteria bacterium. Classification (GTDB taxonomy): domain Bacteria; phylum Pseudomonadota; class Alphaproteobacteria; order RF32; family CAG-239; genus RUG410. Next base: position 27,007 of record JAGBLF010000018.1, on the reverse strand, counting down.
TGGTTGGTACTATCGCAGATTTTCCCTCAGGAAGTGGGTTCTTTCCCAACAAGCTCTACCGATGAAGAATTCTTAAATTTTGCCGAAACCTTAAAAAACCAAGACTTGCAGCTGGCTGTTATTTCTTATGTCGAAATTTTGATAGATATGGAAAGCTGTGAATTGACTTATCGTGCCAAATTGGCCCAATATCAAGAAAAACATATCAAACGCATTATGTATGAAGAATATTTGGCGCGTAAAGAACGTCAGCGTAAATTTACCGAAGCCGTCAAAAAGAAAAATTTTCCGATAGATGCCGAGCGCCTGATTACCAATTATTTCCGCGTAGCTCAAAAGGACGTTGACGGCGCTTTCAAGGCTCTGACAACCAACCCGGCAATCTTTGCGCCTATTGATTTCAGCAAGATTAAACCGCGCTTTTTCGGTTTGATAAAAGTTACGCCTAAAGACGGTATAAGATTAAACAGCGAAATAGGTAATTTTATGAAAAAATTGAAGGTTTAGCCGAAAAAAAATAATGTGGACAAAAATGTTTTTTTATGTTATATTTAATGTAATTTAAGAACTTGTTCTCAAGGAGACATTTGATGACAAAACAAACCGAAGATGAAGAATTTGCAAAATTTTTAGAAATTGCTCGTAAAGACACTTTGACCGATGACGATTCCAAAGCGCTTCAAGAGACTTTGAAAGCTCATCCGCAATGGTTAAAAGATCAAACCAAAACCGATCAATTTTTCCCTCAGCCGGTATATAAACCGGGGAAAAACGGTACGCTTGAAGAAATGACAAAAAGCGAAGCTTGCGGTTTTGAAAATACAGCTTGTATACGTAATGTCATCAATGCCGCGGTTGCCATACATAATGAAAAAGATGCAGACGGAAATTCTGTTCTCAGTGACGATGCTTTCGGTAACTTTATGAACACCACCGATTCTAAAACAGGGCGCAATTTTGCTACCGTCGTCTCCCGTAATATGGCTGCAAATGAGTTTAAGGCAAAAAAAGCAAAAAGTCCGGCGATTAAAGATGTTTTGGACAATAATCATGAAAGCCTGGCTCAAACCTTAGAAATAATTAAAGCCGCTTCGCCTGATTTAATGGAAACTAAAGATGGTAATGCCGTTCAGGCCACAAAATATGTAGAATATGCCGCCAAAAATGCAGAATTAAATGTTACACCGCAAACAAATGAAGAAACTTACCAAATAGGCGGCAATGCTAATGATTTGAATGTTACGCAGGCCCAACCGGTAAAACCTGCCTTGAATGTGAACGCCGAAGAAACGGAAGAAGATAATATGGCAAATGTTCAGCCGGCCGAAAACGAAGATCCGGGTAAAGGCGAAAAAGCTCATTTTGACCGCGTTAAAGAACAAGATATTATCGATTTTATGTTCAACGACTGGTTTTTGGCGAGCATCAACTGGGCGATGGAAAAAGTATATAATATGGCAGACAGCGGAATAAACAAACTCTGCACTGCCTATCAGCCTACACCTAAAGCCACAGCCAATGCTCAACAACAAGCTGCCGCTCAGGCACAACCGGCTCCCGCAAGTGGCAACGGACAGGATGGTGCTTCCGGCAGAGCAACTGATGCCGCCGCCATGCAGCAGATGTTTAACAAGGCTATAAATGATTTGACGATAAATAATGCAACTTTGACCGACAGGTTTGAAGCCATTGTTAAAGATATTCAAAACAATGCCGATAAAAATCGTAAACCTCAAGATTGGCAAACAACCGTATTAAATCCGAATAATCCTAAACATAAGGTTTTGATGGACAAGTGCACAAAACTTTCTAACAGCGATCCCGAGAGTTTTAAGAAACTTCTGAAAAATAAAGAAACACTTCTGGCATCCGCTGTCCCAATGCTTGTCGGCGAAATCAGAATGGCAGCTGCCATGGCTGTTTATGCGTACACTTCCGATCCGAAAAATCTGGGTAAGCCTTTAGATGAAGAAGCCTTAACGGAAATTCGCGGCCGCCAAAAGATGATTTTAAACGATATGAAAAAAACCAGAGATATTATATTGCAACACAATATTGATGAATACAGAACAACGCACCATCTGGATGCAAATGCTAAAATTGATGACAATACGATGTCGCAGATTAAGATTGAAGCTGTCGGACAGTATCATGATTATATGAATAGTGTAGCCAACTCTGCCATTGCTTTAAAAGAAAATTTAACAAATTACTTTAATGCCGACGATAAAACCGAGGCGCGCTCGAATCTGGATAAATCTCGCAAAGAATTTATGGATAACCTCAGCAGTCTCGGAAATATTCCGAAGGAAAATGACAGACAACCTCAACCACGCACCCAAAACAAGGATGCTAACCCGCAAGATTTGCAGCAAGAAGCCATTGAAACAAATAAAGCCGAAAAATATGAACAGAAAACAACGGCCGAACAAAACAGAAACAGAGAGGCAGAAAACAACGACAGAAAGTATAATAATGACAGAAAACGGAATTTTGATAACCACAAAAATCCGACACACGATACAAAGAAACCAAACACTAATACATTTCAACCGGATAAAGGTCGCTCTCTTTAGGTGTATGATATGATAAAAAAAATCTTTCATTTTATATGCTTTGTTGCGGCCGGTCTCGGTTGGTCTGCTTTGTTGATTTTCATTTATAAAATAGGATTCGCTTATTTTTACCACCTTGATATATTGTCTGCGAAAACATACAAAACATTTTCGATTTTCTGGAACAGCGGCGGTGTACTTAAATCAAAAGACTTGCTTTTGATATTTCTTCTGTTTTTGTATGTTCCGCTGTGTTTCTTCGGTTGGTACAGATTTTATTATTTTAAATTTATGACGTTGATTACGAAACCGCTGAACTGGCTGGTTAATCTCGGTTCAGACAAATACCAGGTTAAGGATGTAAATATCAAAAACCTGAAAGTTGAAGAAAAGAAAACTATTGAGCAAATCGTCCAAGAGCGATTGGATCAGGAAAAAAAGAAAAATGAAAAAGTTTCTTCTGATGATGCCGGCGATTTTCGCAAAAAAATTATTGAAAAAATAAATGAAGGGAAAAAATAGTGTCATTTATAATCACTTTTTTAATAAATAGTGTTTTATAATCTGACAGTGCACTGTAAAAAGACGGAGAATAGGATTGAAATCCTTACTGGTATTTATACGAATCTTGGTTGTCGGCATTCTGTGGGGAATAGTCTTCACAGAAGGGATTCGTGTAATTATGCTCTGTAACTGGCATTTTGATATTTTTTGGCCGGATCACTGGCGACAAGCTTGGACTTTATGGAAAGCCGGATGGGTTGTACGTGCCCCGAAAGAATGGGCTTTTGTGTTGCTTATTGTTACTTTTTTCCCGATGCTTTTTACCGGATGGTGGACTTTAAGTATCGTCTCATGGGAAGATATTATATGGAAAATCATTACCTTACCGGTAACTCTGTATAATAAATTGGTTAAAACGCCGGTTAATATTATTACCACAAATAATAAATACGGTGTTGTTAAGCGTAAATCTTATAAGCAGATTCGACCGGCCGGTATCAGCAGTGCCATTCGCACGCCTATTTCCGATTACGGCGATAAACCGGCTATTGCGAATACACCGTCTATAACATTTTCTTCTGCAAATGCGGCGGCTCCAACATTTTCTTCGCTATCATCATCTTCTGCTTACAGCTCTAAACCGGCTCCGAAAAAAGCACCGGATGTTGCGGCAACTATCGATCACGCACTATTTAAATTCGATGACGACGATGATTTCGATTTAGATATTGATTCATTTGAAAAGACAGATATTAAGAAAAAAAATGCAGCGCCGGCCAAAAAAGCACCGCAAAATGAAGAAATCAAAAAGAAAGTTGCTCGTTTTGACTTTGATGATGACGATAAAACCGACTCGAAATCCGGTAATATTTTTGATGATGACTTTGATGATGAACCGCCGGCAAAAACGAATCGCCGAGATTCTAAGAAAAATGACAAAGAAACTCGCGGTGACCGTTCACAATCACGTGACGACAATAAAGATAAAGACAAGAACAAGCGCAACAATCGTGATAAGAAAGCTGAAAATACTGATAAATCCGAACATGATGAACAGGAGGATTCGCGTAGCGCTCACAGCCCGGTATATGATGCCCTTGTTCAAAAGAATTATGCTGTTATCACAAATGTTACGGCCGGTTCGACAACAGTCGATTATATTGGTGTATCCGGTGATGAAATTTGTTTGTGCCTGGTTGATAAAGAAAGCGGTGATTGGCTTGCCGATGAAGAAATGTTTAACGGGGAAGAACCTTTGTGGTTCTCCGAAAGTAGTCACAGGATATCACCCGTACGTAAATTAAATGTTGCAAGAGATATTATTTCAGATAAACTGGAAGATGAGGGATTTGAACAGAAATTATCTTCTTTCGTTGTTATCCAGATGGCTAATATTATTAATGCCGATGATATGTTTGATATTTGGTCAGAGATGGATATTGAAGTAACGCGCATTAACAGAGGAGCTCCGAAAGAAATCAAACTGTTTTCAAAAACGTTAAACGATGCCGGCACACCGTTGCCTAAGAAAGATTTAGATAGACTACGTAAGTTGCTGAAAAATTTAAAATAATATGAGGTGAAAATGGCTAAAGATCGTGGTGAAGAATGGAAAGAATATGACAAAGCCGTCCATTGGATGACTGTCGCTTTTTTTATTTGCTTGGGCTTAAGCATTGTATTATTTATTTTTGCGCCGCCTTTATCTTATTTGGTAGCCCATGGGATATCTAAAAGCTCTTTTGCAGTCGTTGATAAGTTTTTAAAACTTATTGTTTCTAACCCTGATCATATTTTTCAAATTTATAGCAGATGGTTTAAGCAAGTCTTTAATTACAGCGGACCTTTTGCTTTAAGTATGTGGATTCCGGCCTTACCGTTTCTTACCATTCCGGTTGGCTTGGTTATTGCCGGTTTCTTAAGCCCATACAAATTTCAAGTTAACTTCCAAGGTTCCGCCCGCGTGGCCGAGTTGCGCGATATCAAACAAATGGCTTTATTGGGATTTGACGGATTTTGCCAAGTTGTCGGTAAGTTCGACGGTAAATTCCTGATGTTAAAAGAAACTTTAGCCACTTTGTGCTGTGCTCCTCCGGGTACCGGTAAAACAGCCGGTGTGGTTATTCCGACAATTTTTAACTCGCAAAAATTAAGTATTGTGGTCAACGACCCTAAACCGGAACTTTGTTATTCAACATCAGGCGCACGCGCTAAAGTAGGTCCGGTATTTATCATTAACTGGGGTGCAGAGGATAACCCGAGTGAAGGTATTTACTACCCAAGCTGGAATCCGTTGTCGCCTAATTGTATTCCTGAGCAAGGTCCGGACCGCGACATGTATGTCGACTCTATGTGCAATATTTTGGTGGAAGACCCTAAGGGCGGTGCCGATCCGCACTGGTCGCAAACAGGTCGTGCCGCTTTAACCGGATTTATTCAGTTTATGGTATCAAAATGTGATCGCGCCCGCGCTAATGACTACTTTATCGGCCGAATTTACGAAGGTAAATTGGATGAAAAGGATAAAGAAGTATTAGAGGGATACTATATGGATATGCGTGATCCGGCGGCACCGCGCGCTATTCAAAATCTTAAAAACGGCACGCTGACTATGGAAAACTATCTGCCTATCGGCACGTGGAATCTGCTTCCGTCACGTTGGATGGGACGTGAAGCATGCATTGCCATGATTATGGAATGGATGACTGAAGCGCAAATCAGTGCCGCTCAAGAAATCCAACGCCGATTGGATGAAGGTGATCAATCGGCGATGATGGCCGATCCGACCGGTGATATGTTGGAAGAGGCCATTCAAGAAGCCCGAAACTATGGTTATGCTCAACGCTGCGTAACAGAATTGAGTACATTGCGCAATACACCGGATAAAGAGCGCGGTTCCATCTTATCTACCGCTTTTGCCGGTATTAACGTGTTCAAAAACCAAGCCGTTAAGGCACGCACCAGTTTTTCGGATTTGCAATTTAAAGATTTACGCGGTATGAAAGATCCGGTTACGGGTGAATGGAAACCGATTTCCGTTTATTTGTCAGTTAACCAGGTTGATGCCCGAGCATTGGGCGTTATCAGTTCGACCTTTATTGAGTTGATGTCTTCATATCTTATTTCAAACCCGCCTAACCATGTTAACCGTACTGACGGAAAAATGGGACCGTTCCCGGCTTTGTTCATCCTCGACGAGTTTCCGCAGATGCCTAAGATGAAGGCTATTATTGACGGTCCGGCCGTAGGTCGTGGTCAAAAAGTTTCATACTTACTGATCGGACAAGATTTAGGCCAAATTTCAGGTAAATATGGTAAAGATGACTTGGAAACGGTTATTTCTACAACGGCTTGTAAGGTTATTCTCTCTCAAAATAACGAAGTTACCGCTCAGCGTTTCTCTAAGATGATCGGCAATAAAACGGTTCGCGTATCTTCATTCTCGCGTACGGAGGGGAGCTTAGGTAAAGACTTTAACCCTCTGGCCAAAAACGTTAACTACCAATTGCAAGGCATTCCGGTAATCAGTTCGACACAGCTTTTGAGTTTACCTATGCTCAAACAGGTTGTTTTGATGCAAAGTTACATAGATCGTCCGATTATTGCCGATGCACCGCGTTATTATCTGGATAAGAAGATGCTGTCGATGTCTAAAATTCCGCCGGCTCCAAACGTTCCGGATTGGATTGTAGCACAGCGTGAAGATATTAATGATGATATGTTGGCAAAACTCGGGATTGATTACAATCCGGATGAAGATGAGGGAAATTTCGAAATGGATTCCCTACCCCCGGCCCCATAATCCTGTTTTATATGAAGCCTTGGAAATTCCAAGGCTTTTTTAATCAGTTTTGTTTACGAACTTTTTTAGAATAATGTTTCACGTGAATCATTTTTAGATAACCGTTTTTCATACAGTTACACCTGCTGAATAAATTGAAAAAAATAAGTCCTATTACTTTCGTCATATTTACATTACATTAAAAATATGGCAGTATGTTCTATGTGTTATCCATAATCACTTATATTTTAGGAGAAAGACAAATGTTAAATTTAACTAAGCAAAGTCTCTCTCTTTCTCTCTGCAGATTCTGAGGTTCTGAGCCTTAATTTTAATTCCGTTTTTGCTGATAACAAAAAAAGTCATCCTTGCGAAAGCGAGGATCTCGGCCGAATCATTTTAATGTCATCTTTGACAAGCAAAGCGCCGTCGAAGATCTCGGCTGATTCTCTAATTTGCCGAGATTCTCGAGCTTGCGGCTCAAGAATGACAGGTAAAAATATTGGCTCAAGAATGACAGTAAAATGTGAGAGCGGCCTTCTTTCGATATGTGCTGCAGATGCGCCGCAATTTTCGAGTGCCGTGTATAACCAAAGTACACAAGCGAGAAAGTTGCAAGCAGGTGCCGCACAGAGCGGCCGCAGTCTGCGGTCGATATGCAGTGCAGAGACGCAGTCCATTTTTGAGCGACGTGTACAAAAACGTACACGAGAGAAAAAAATGACAAGTCTATGCCTGCAGAGCGGCCTTCTTTCGATATGTGCTACAGATGCGCCGCAATTTTCGAGTGCCGTGTACAACCAAAGTACACAAGCGAGAAAGTTGCAAGCAGGTGCCGCACAGAGCGGAAGAAGTATGATAGAGATGCTGGGTGTTCTGGCCATCATCGGTGTTCTGGTTCTTCATCCGGATTGATTGTATTAAGTGTTAACGATTCGACAACTTCCGCTTTATCTTATAGTATATCAGCATCATCATCGAACGGCAGTGCTATTGCCTGCCCGAATTGCATCGTTTTCATTCCGATGCCGGTTAATATTGCGACATCAGCTTGTCAGGAAGGCTATAGCAATAGAATTACGCTGAAGTTTTACTAAAATTTTCTTGTTATAAAAAAGCCTTAAGAAGTCAGATACATTCTTAAGGTTTTTTATATTCGGCAATATCTATTTTTTGGTCTTCTTTGCCGGTGATTTCCTCGTATTTGCTGTTTTTTTAGATAAAACCTTCTTTGCTGATGTCTTTTTACTTTTAGCTTTCTTTGTTTTATTGATTTCTTCCTGTACAAATTTAATATCTGTTGCACTTTCCTCTAAATCCTTCTGCTCGACGGCCGAAACATCTGCAACAGCCAATTCGTCATCTTCTTGCTTAAACAGTTCGTATTGAGCTCGAAAAGAGGCTAAAAACAACCCGAAGAAAAACAATTTTACCGCATAATCAAAATATTCACTTACAACCGTCGTGTAAAATAAATCATGTTCATTAAAGTTGGTTAGTGCCCCTATTAAGCGTATTTGGGAAATACACATTATCAGCAAAATTACTAAAAATGACACTAAGGCGACATAGGCTTTACCGCTCGTGCGATGAAATAACTTTATAAGAGACGGCATTCGGCCGTCATTCATATAATACCCTATAAAAGAGGATAAACGAATAAATAAAACACTTAACAACGCACAAGAAAATACGATAGTAAAGAAAATTAATTCTATTTCAAATATCGGTACTGCCGGACGATTAATCAAGTACACGGCCAGCGCAATCGGAAATATCAGAGCAAAAATGCTGCAAAAAGACATTCCTATCGTTTTAAGTTTTGGTTTATCAAAACAGAATATGTTTTTAATTTTAAACGGTTCTTGTTTAAACGCAGCTTTATATATATCATGGCCAAACGAAAAAATAACCGTGCACACACAGGTGTAATACGCGACAAAATACGCTATCAGACCAACCGGATTATCAGAGAAAGTGTAACACCATGACGGCAATTGTTCCGTTAAACAAGAATAGCTCCAACGTTTGAAAATCAGGCTCACACAAGTTAAAAGTCCGGCGTATATGAGCAACACATACCAATAATCCAACAGTTTCCATGTGAGAGCTATTGTTTTTCCTAATGTGTTTAATAGTTTATATCTTCTTTTCATCTTATATTTCCTTTACTAATGATACACCCGGAATTGCACGAATTGACGTCAGCAATTCACCGTTATCCAAAGCATATCCGTTTTTGAGCTGGATACGTATATCCCAATCAGGTAACTCAGGTTTAATATAAACCTTATACACCCCGAAGTGCTCATGTGCCAACAAACGCTGTATAGGTTTTACGGCATCAACACTGTTAATTTCTATAATCAATCCTTTAGAATTTTCCGTAATTGCTTCATCTAACGTTTTGATTATATTAAACATTATGCGCGGCGGCATATCATCGGACTGTTTTTCGATTTTTGCCTGAACAAACAATGGCAAACCGCTTTGCAAAGCGTGCTCGTATTTAATAATACCCTCGGACCACAAAAGCCCTTCATAGGCAGCCGATGTATCCGATAAGCGAACAAAGGCAAAAGGTTTGCCGCTTTTGCCGATTTTCTTTTGCACAGACTGCAAACAGCCGGCCAAATTTGCCATAATCATGTCGCCGGATTTAATACCTTTTACAACGTCATTAAAGCTTTTTATGCCTAAACGTTCCATGCTATCCTTATAAACATCCAGCGGATGCGCTGACAAATAGAACCCGATGGCTTCGGCTTCATACTCTAAGCGCTCTAAATCAGGCCAATCCGGCTTATTGGCCAATTTTACTTCGGTTGACAGTTCCTGAGCTCCGAACAACGATGTTTGACTGCTGTTCTTGGTTTCGGAAGCCGCTGCCATGTGCCGCAAAATATTATCTATATTAACATACAGCTTTTGCCGATTGCTGTCTAAACTGTCAAATGCACCAGCTTTAATAAGCTGTTCCATCTGTTTACGGTTAATTTGCTTAATATCAACCCGATGGATAAAATCGGATATACTCTTAAATTTGCCGTTTTTGGCGCGCTCTTCGGCAATATAATTCATATTTGCCTCGCCTACCCCTTTTAAGCCGGCTAAGGCAAACCGAATATTCCCATCTTCAACCTTGAACAGTGCATTAGAAGAATTAATATCCGGCGGCAGAACTTTGAAGCCCATTTTTTTAACTTCTTCGGTGTAAAATGCGATTTTATCGGTGTTTGTTATATCAAAATCCATAATTGCACACATAAATTCAACCGGATAATGCGCCTTAAGATACGCCGTTTGATATGAAATCAATGAGTAAGCGGCCGCATGTGACTTATTAAAACCATATTCGGCAAACTTTGCCATTTGGTCAAAAATAGACTTTGCGACATCAGGATCAATGCCTTTTTTCTGCGCGCCTTCGGTAAACATTTCACGTTGATGCGGAATCTGGTCACGCATCTTTTTACCCATAACCTTACGCAGTTTATCGGCACCACCGAGTGTGTAGCCGCCCAAAACCTGCGCAATTTTCATAACCTGTTCCTGATAAACCATAATACCGTAGGTTTCATCAAGAATCGGCGCCAAATCCGGATGTTCGTATTTAATTTCTTCCTGTCCGTGCTTACGGGCAATAAAGGTCGGAATATTAGCCATAGGGCCCGGGCGATAAAGAGAAATGACCGCGATTAAGTCTTCAAATCGGTCCGGTTTTATTTGCTTCATAATATCACGCATACCCGACGATTCAAACTGGAACACCGCACTGGTATCACCGCGTTGCATCAATTCGTACGTCTGTTTATCATCAAGCGGTAATGAGGCCATATCAAGCTCAACACCGTGCACGCGCTTAACCCATTCAACGGCACGTTCGATAACCGTTAAAGTTTTTAAGCCCAAAAAGTCGAATTTAATTAATCCGGTTTCTTCAACAAACTTCATATCATATTGAGTTACCGGCATATCAGCGCGCGGATCTTTATAGAGAGGAACAAGTTGGTCAAGCGGTCTGTCACCGATAACCACACCGGCAGCGTGCATACCGCTGTTACGATACAAACCTTCCAACTTCATGGCAATATCGAATAACTTGTTGATTTGCGGATCATTTACGCGCATTGCTTCAAGTTCCGGCACTAATTCCAGAGATTCTTTCAATGTCGGATTTTTACCGCCCTGCCCCGGCGGAATCATTTTAGAAATTTTATCGGCCTGACTGTAAGGCATCTGCAAAACGCGCGCAACATCGCGAATAACGGCTTTAGACTGTAATTTACCATAGGTAATAATTTGTGCTACGTGATCCATACCGTATTTATTTTGCACGTATTCGATTGTTTTGTGGCGGTTTTCCTGGCACAAATCCACATCGAAATCCGGCATATTAACACGTTCCGGATTTAAAAAACGCTCAAACAATAAATCCAACCTTATCGGATCCAAGTCAGTAATTTTTAAGGCCCATGCCACAATCGAACCGGCACCCGAACCGCGCCCCGGTCCGATAGGTACGCCGTGCGTCTTCGACCAACGTATAAAGTCCGATACGATAAGAAAGTATCCCGGGAAGCCCATCTTTTTGATAACGCTTAATTCATATTCCAGGCGGGTGTAATAGTGCTCATCAATTTTTTGGCGTTCTTCTTCGCTCATATCATCGGTGTACACTTGTTTAAGCATACGCTCATGCAACCCTTTATAAGCCTCTTCGGTAATAAATTCGTCTTGCGTTTTGCCGTCCGGACAGATAAATATCGGTAGAAGTGCCTCGACCTTTTTAGATAAGTAATTGCATTTTTTTGCAATATTTACCGTATTTTCAACAGCTTCCGGAATATCCTTAAACAATTCGATCATTTCGGCTTCGGAACGCCAATAGTGATTGATTGAATATTTACGCCGATTTTCATTGGCAACATATTCGCCACCGGAAATACAAATCAAGGCATCATGCGCCTCATGCATTTCTTTATCGAAAAAGAAAACATCGTTTGTTGCCACCAAGGGAATATCGTGTTTGTATGCTAGTTCCAGAAATACCGGTTCAGTAATTTTTTCTTCGTCGTAGCCGACACGTGAAATTTCCATATACAAGCGATCACCGAAAATTTCTTTAAGCTCAAGCAATTTCTTTTCGGCATCTGTGAGGCGGTTTTTTAAGATAAGCTGTCCGATTGGTCCTTCATACCCGCCGGTGAAGCATATCAATCCCTCGTTAAAATCTCGCAAATTCTGCATATTAAGCTGCGGATAGGGACTTGTTTCCGTATTATCAAGGTAATAACGTCGATACAAATGCATCAGCGATTTGTAACCGGCCTCATTTTGAACCAGCAATATTATCGCATTCGGTTCTAGCTCGCGCCCCTTAGAGACGGCCAAATTTTCGGAATCATCGTTATGCAGATACAGTTCCGAACCGAGAATCGGCTTAATTCCGTTGTCTGAAGCATACATCGAAAAGGCTTTACCACCGAATAAATTACCCCTATCGGTTATGGCGCAAGCCGGTATACCCAAGTCGTGCAATTTATGCATCAGTGTCGGCACAGGCGTTGCACCCAACGCCAACGAATACGCCGTATGAACACGTAAATGTACGAACTTAGGATCTTTCATTTGATTATATTATGCGTTATCTGAACTCGCTTTTTGATAGCACCTGCAATGACAAATGCCGTCACGTTCAATATCACTGCGGCATAATTCGGAAATGCAGTATCTTTTTTCGTTTGAACCGTCACAAGGACAGCGGCGCCACTCACTTTCGCCAAACATCATATTTTTTGCATTTGCTATTTTTTGAATATTTTGTGTCGGATAGTAACCGGCTTTTTTGCAGTTTTCCAACATCATTTCTAAAATTGTTGCCATTTTTATTTTCTCCTTAACGTTGTTCCAGCAAATCAAGAATCGTACTTAATTCTGCCGGATTATTATATTTTAATGTTACACTACCTTTTCCGTTTTGACTAGCATTAATTTTGACTTTAAGCTTTAATTTTTGTTCCAAATCTTTCATAATTTGTAGCATATCATAATCCACAGTCTTTTGATTGCGAGGCGTTACCTTTTTTTCTTTTGTTTCAGCGACCAAACGCTCTGTTTCACGCACACTCAATCCCTTCGCCGCAATTTCATGGGCCAATTCAACTGCACACGGATGGCCGATAAGAGCTCGCGCATGGCCGGCAGAAATTTTATTTTCTCTGACCATTTGCTTTATTTCTTCAGGTAATGTAAGTAAGCGTAAAGTATTCGCTATATAACTGCGTGATTTACCGATGATTTTTCCTAAAGAATCCTGTGTGTATTCGTATTCCGAAATCAATCGGTTCAAGCCTTCAGCTTCTTCAACAGCTGACAGATTCTCTCGTTGCAAATTTTCAATTAGTGCAATTTCAAGAGTTTCCTGGTCGCTCAGTTCTTTAATAATAGCCGGAACAGTTGATAAACCGGCCATTTTTGCTGCACGCCAGCGTCTTTCGCCGGCTATGATTTCATACTTATCCCCTTTTACTCTTAAAAGTAACGGTTGCAAAACGCCCTTTTCTTTAATTGAATCTGCTAATGCATCCAAAGCTTCAGAATTGAACTCTGTTCTTGGTTGAAAGCTGCAAGGAATAATTTTTTCAATTTCGATTTCATTTGCATTTTCACTTTTAAATACAGTGTTATTTACAAATGAATCTATATCTTTCGTATCATCCAAGTTTAAGTTGATATCGTCATCCCCCAATAAGGCTTCCAGACCTCTGCCTAAACCAAATTTTTTGTTAGCGTTCATTATATCTCCTTTTCACGTTTTAAAAATTCTTTTGCCAATTCTATGTATGCTTGCGCACCCGTACTCTTAAAATCATAGACCAATATCGGCTTACCGAAAGATGGTGCTTCAGCTATTCGCACACTCCTCGGGATAACCGTATCATAAACTTTACACCCGAAATATTTTCTAACATCGGCCTCTATCATTTTACTTAAGTTATTTTGCTTGCTGTACATGGTTAAAACAATGCCTTGCAGTATTAAAGCCGGATTGAAATTGCGTTTGATTGCATTTATGTTTTTCATTAAATCGGCCAAACCTTCAAGTGCCAAAAATTCACATTGCAGCGGAACAATTACCGAATCCGAAGCAACCAGAGCATTAATTGTTATCATATTCAATGAAGGCGGACAATCTATCAGAACATAATCATAAGAATTTTTCAGTGTTTTCAGCGCTTCGCGCAGGACATACTCACGCTTTTCAACGTCAACCAATTCAATTTCAGCCGCCGCCAAATCCGGTGCCGACGGGATAATATCAAAGCGCGGTAAATCGGTAGCTATTGCGGCAGTTTGCGCATCACAGCGTCCGACCAAAACATCATATGACGACATCTGCTCCTTATTTTTAACAATACCGAGGGATGTTGTGGCATTACCCTGCGGATCAAAGTCAATCACAAGCACGCGCTTATCAATCGCCGATAATGCCGTCGCAATATTAATCGCCGTCGTTGTTTTACCCACACCGCCTTTGCGGTTTGCGATGGAAATTATTTTCATCTTTTAATCCTTATATTTCTAACTTTAACAACAACGCCATCATTGCTGTACTTATTTTCAAATATATCCGTCTCATACTGCCAATGTCTGCGTGCCAACTCATCTTCTTCGGAAAAGCTTTTACCTTTCAATAGCAGCATTTCCGTATTTTTATCACCTATTTTTTTAGCATACCCGCAAAGAACATCCATAGAAGCAACTGCACGTGCCGTTATTAAATCGACACTTTTAAATACAGCGTTTTCAACTCTGTCATTCACAACACAAACAGAATTCAAACCCAATTTTTGTTTTACATCATTTAAATACACCGATTTTTTAGTTATACTCTCAACAAGAGTGATACTGGCTTGCGGTTTTATATCTTGCAGCATAACGGCAAGAATAACCCCCGGAAATCCGGACCCGCTTCCGATATCAACAATCTGCTTGGCATTCACGGGAATATAATCGACCAGTTGGGCAGAATCTAAAACATGACGAATCCATACATCAGCCAATGAATTTTTACTGACTAAATTCATCTTTTCATTCCACTCGATAAGCAGCGCTATAAATTTTTGCAATTTTTCGTATGTTTCACGTGAAACATTGTATTTTTTTAATTCTTCAAATATATCCATTATAACCTCTTACTATGAGATTATAAGATTCGTTTTTATTTGCAAGAAAATATACAGGTTATTAAACTATATTTTAAAACGCCTTGTAATACTGTGCCTTTCAAGGGCTAGTTCCGCCTTATCAAAGTCTGCACCCAACTCTGAAATTATGTGTGCATCATCATTAATCACCATAGATATGTTACGCTTTGATACAGCATCAAGGATTCTGTCATCCGGATAAAAATTGCCTACGCGACGTAATCCCTTTGTGCTTATCTCCAGAGCTGTATTTGTTTGCTCTAATGCATCTATAACGCTGCTTTTCTCTGTCCAAAACAAATTTTCGCTATAAGCATCGCCGCAATAACGTTGCAAATAGTCAAAGTGGGCCAAAAACCGAAATAGACCGGATTCGACACACTGCCGCAACATATCAAAATGGCGAGTAATGTATTCATTTAAGAGTGATTTATCACTTACCATATTTTCAACATACGTCATACTTATGGGGTTATCGTAATTTTCATCGCAAAAAAAATGATTTCCGCTGTGCAGATAATCAATATCAAGCTGGCCGATAAATTCCTTTAATTCCTCCACCCATCCGTTATATGGAAAATAATCAACCTCATATCCGACCAAAACCTTAAAATTTTCTTCTTTTGCAATCTTACGAATCTCTTCGCAATGTTGTTGAAAATAAGGCAATATTGATTTGAAACTGCTGTTATAAATTTTTGCAGCTCTATCATTCTTCATATACTTCCAACATTCACATTGAAACATATTTTTATGAACAATTAAATGATCGCTTATACCCAACTCGGTAAAGCCGATATCCTTTGCACGCCGAATCATTTCGCGAATTGAGCTTCGACCATCTGAAAATGTGGTATGACAGTGATAGGAATATGTTTGAATATTATGCATTTTTAATATACCCTAAAATTGCTGTTACAGCTGCCGGTGTCACACCGGTTATGCGTGATGCTTCACCGATGGTTTTCGGCTTAACGGTTGTAAATCTTTGGACCATTTCAGTCGACAATCCGCCGATTTTGCTGTAATCTATATCATCGCGAATTTTCAAGTTTTCATCACGCTTAAACACTTTAATATCTTCGTATTCACGTTTGAGATAACCGGAATATTTAGCATCTATCTCAACCTGTTCATAAATTTTATCATTTATGTCTTTGACATCCGGATCAAATTTTTCGATGGTTTCACGTGAAACATTAGGGTAACCCATAACATCTTTTAATGATTTTTCACCGGAGTGCTTAACCGCCAAACCTTCGCGTTCAATATCGGCATAGGATACGATTTTACTTTCACAATATTCATTAAACTTTTGAATTAATTCCTTTTTCCTTTTAAATACACTGTATCTAGCATCAGAAACGCACCCAACTTGATATCCAAGCTCAGTTAATCGGGCATCCGCATTGTCGGCACGTAAAACCAACCGATATTCCGAGCGCGACGTGAACATTCTGTACGGCTCGTCAACACCTTTTGTAATCAGATCGTCGATCATAACGCCGATATAACCCTGACTGCGGTCTATATAAAATTCCTTACCGGTCTTGCGTGCCGATAATGCTGCGTTAACGCCGGCAATCAGACCCTGAGCCCCGGCTTCTTCGTAGCCTGTTGTTCCGTTTATTTGCCCGGCCAAGTATAATCCCGGAACTTTTTTAAGCTGTAAACAATGGTCTAATTCCTGAGGATCAACATAATCATATTCAATCGCATAGGCAAAACGCAATATCTCAACTTTTTCAAGCCCTTTCATAGTGTGAATAAAAGCATCTTGGACGTCTTCAGGCAGAGACGTCGATATACCATTCGGATACACAACATTTGTATCATAACCTTCTGGTTCCAAGAATATTTGATGGGATTCTCTATCGGCAAAACGCACCAACTTATCCTCTATACTCGGGCAGTAGCGAGGTCCCTTTCCGGTAATCAGTCCGGAAAACAATGCGCACTTTGAAAAGTTATCGCGAATTATTTTATGAGTTTCGGCATTAGTATAAGTTATACCGCAATCAATTTGTTTTTGCGTTATTTTATCGGTCAAAAAAGAAAAAGCCTGCGGGTTTTCATCGCCGGACTGACGTTCTAAGATATCCCAATTAATTGTGTCGGAATTCAGTCTTGAAGGTGTGCCGGTTTTTAATCGACCGATTTTAATCCCCTTTTGCTTTAAATACGGTGTTATACCTGTACAGGAAACATCTCCGACACGTCCGCCGACAGTCGTTTTATGCCCGGTGAACATCACACCGTTTAGGAAAGTACCGGTTGTCAAAACAACGGAAGCCGACTTTACGGATGTGCCGTCGGCCAAAATAACACCGGCAATTTTATCCTGTTCAAACAGCAAACCTTCGGCAGCAGCCTCTTTAATAGACAAGTTCGGTATATTTTGCAGTTCTTCAAGCATATACTTTTTATATAAGTCACGATCAGCTTGCGCACGCGGACCACGAACGGCAGGACCTTTCGACAGATTTAACATTCTGAATTGAATACCAGCCTTATCGATAACACGTGCCATAACACCGTCAAGCGCATCAATTTCGCGGACAAGGTGACCTTTACCTAATCCGCCGATTGCCGGATTACACGACATTTCACCTATTGTCGATATTTTATGCGTTACCAACAGTGTTTTAGCACCGGTGCGCGCCGCAGCGGCACAAGCCTCACAACCGGCGTGACCGCCGCCGACAACGATTACATCATATAACTCTTCCATTTTTTCCTCTTTATTTGATACCCACGTTATACACCGATAAAATATAATTTCAATTTAAATACACTGTATTAAAACACAAAAAAACAACATCAGATATTTTAAAAGCAGTGTTCAACACGAGTCTCCATTTAAATACACCGTTATTTACCAATACAGAAACTACTAAAAATTTTATCCAAGATTTCATCGACTTCAACGCGACCGGTTATCTTACCGATAGCGCGGCATGCAAGTCTTATATCCTCGGCAGACAATTCAATTTCTTTATTTAAATTAAATCGCTGCAGATTTTCAATACATTCCGTCAGAGCATCCTTATAGCGACGGCGCGTTATTATTTGAGATGAACTTTGTGCAAATAATTCGCTGAAATATTGAGATAAAACAGCTGTTATTGCCTCAATATTTAAGTTTTGTTTGGCACTAATCAGCACGCACCCTTCTTTTTGCAGTTTATTTTTCAATTCATCCGATATTTTATCGGCTTTGTTTGCCACCAAAACATAGTTATCATTGTTTAAATACGGTGTAAATATATCCGGATTATCGGTCGACGCGTCAAATAAAAAGATTTTGAAGTCTGCTTGAGCAATTTTCTCTTTAGCCAATTCAATACCTATTTTTTCGATTTTATCATCGGATTCGCGCAAGCCGGCCGTATCAGAGAAAATGACAGGATAACCGTCAAGATCGACATAAGCTTCGATAACATCACGTGTTGTCCCGGCAATATCCGAAACAATAGCAACATTTCGTTTAACAATAGCATTAATCAAACTTGATTTTCCGGCATTTGTCGGTCCGGCAATAACCACTCTGAAACCGTCACGCAAACGCTCTTCAATTTTATTATCCGAAAGATGTTTTTCAATTTCCGAAACCAAATCCGATACTTCTTTTTCAATTTTAAATACAGCGTTTTGCGGGATATTTTCATCCGGAAAATCGATAAAAGCTTCAATATACGACAATATATCAACAAGCTTGTTTCGCCAGCTGTCATACAAGTTGAGCAGCGTTCCGCCCATCTGTTGTAAAGCAACTTTGCGCTGTAACGCTGTTTCAGCCTCGATTAAATCAGCCAAACCATCAGCTTCTGTTAAATCCATTTTACCGTTATAAAAGGCTCGGCGTGAGTACTCTCCGGGTTCGGCCATTCTGAATTCAGGCAATTTTGACAAGGCATCAGTCACAGCTCGAATAACGGCTTTAGACCCGTGGCAGTTAAGTTCTACCGTATCCTCGCCCGTAAAAGAGTTCGGTGCCTTAAATCCGACCACAAGGCAGTTATCCAATGTTTCACGTGAAACAGGATGAAATATCGGTGTAAAATACATCCGGCGGTATTTGAATGCAGACATATCTAAATTCGTCATTTTTTTAATAACGGAAAAAGCATCCTTACCGGAAATGCGAATCACCGCGACACCGGATTTTCCGAAAACGGTCGAAAGGGCATATATAGTTTTATCGTCCATAAAATTTTCCTAAAACACCAAATCAAATCTAAGGCGGTTTTTTTGCCCGTGGAGAGATTTTTTAATTTTTATGATAGATTTATCATTTTAATGCGAATTTACTCTTCAGTAAGACTTTGAGAGGCTCGATTTTTAGCGCGATAAAGAACGCTTTATAACCATTATTTGATTAATATTCGTTTTCTGTGCATTTGCACGGCTAGACGATGCGCTCCTATGACCACGCTGCTGAGATGAACCCGATGGACCACCGCTTTCCAGCTGTCTGAACTTTTGCAATTCACTCTCCGGAATGCCTTGTATATTTTCGATTCCGGACAAATCTCTCGGCACGGCACCGACCGGCCTACGTCCGTTATTAATACAAGCTATGTATAATGTCAATGCCTGTTCTTTAGTCAAGGTGTCTAAAAATTCAACCGGCTTATTTTTATTCGTCGGCTCTTGCAGGAGCTTTGTGTACAAATTATAGTCGGCATTGCTGCTGACCTCGACCTTACGCGGCGACGTATATCTTACGGTTGCATCGTTGATTTTAAATTTATATTCAATATTATTTTTCGCAACCTCTTGATATCCCTCAACATTTTTCCAATATGCCTGTAAATTATCACTCCAGTCGGCACGATCCGTCGGAACAGGCTCCGGTTCCGGATTCGTCGGTGTCGGGGTAGGTGTAGAAGTCGGTTGCGGTCTGTTTGTATTTTCATCTTCATATAATGTAGCTATCCTGAAATTATCGACCTGTGTGATAAACGTCGACTGATGAATCGCATCGCGCATCAAAGCTTTTGCGGGCGCAATCAGGTCAGGATTAATACTACCGTTGGCAACTTGCGTTGCGGTATTATTGATTTTTGTTGTCATTGCGGCTTTCTGTGGTGTAATAATACCGCGATTAACCTCATCTGTTATTTCGACTTCAAGGTCCGGTGTAATGTATTGAGCTAAATTTTTAGGCTCGGTACGACCGGTGCGTGGATCATAAACCTCAAAATTATAGTACAATGAGCGCAACTTTTTAAACCAAGCTCTGTCTGCATCAAGAGGTGCCGTAGCCGGCTGATTTTTGACAACCTCATCAGTTGTTTGCGGAAACTGTGTTAAATCATAATCTCTTTTATGCGTTCTGTCGAACTGTTCAAACATTTCTTTGACCAAAAGCGGCAAGTTCGTTGCATAAGCCAAACGCTCGGCATCGGACGACTTTGCTTTTAATTTATTCATAAACGAATCGCCTTCGGCATCAAACATACTGTAATCATTAAAATTGCCGCCTTTAAGATACTTATTCATCGAATTGATAATTTGCTGCAAATACGCGCTGCGCTCATCTTCGACACTGATACGATAACAATCTTCAACCGATAAACGCTTTACATCGTTCTTTAGGCTTAAACCATGATAAAACACACCGTTTTTAATATGTTTTAACTCATGACCGACCGTATTATCAAGATGCTGCAAATGGTCATATTCGTCAGCGTAGACACGAAATAAATTGTAACGGCGCCTATCGTGAATATTATCGCGGGCATACTCAAAAATATCAAGTGCCGGATTAGAACTTTTAGCAACCTCAAAACTCCGAACCATTGTTTGCAATTCAGTATATTCTGCCGGCGGAAACTGATAATGGTTACGCAAAAATTCAATTCTCTTTTCACCTTGATATACAGTCGCTAAAGTCTTTTGACGATTTCTGACGAAATAATTATCACCGACACGCTCAACTTGGCATAAATTATCTTTTGCTTCGAGTTTATACCCTAAATTTTTAATTACCGCCGGAACATCGGAATCCGATACAGTATTGCCGAAATGGATTGTGTTCGGCTGCATAACTTCGGAAGAATAATTAACCTCGGTCAAATCATTACGATATTCATCCGGCTTCTTTTCATAATGGTAGCCCAATACTTCTTTATTGATAAACTCACTGTTATTCTGATCATAAGTTATGCCTCTCCCGGTTGTTATGTTAAAACCCCGGGCATAAGTGATGTTACTGCACAATCTTTCACATTCATGCATCAGACGAGCCTTTTCGGCATCGTTTGCATAATCAATGCTGAAAACCATAACGTAATTATCTTTTGTTTTGACTAATATAGATTCGGTTGCCATTAATATCTCCACGGTTTATGAAGGTATTATATCGTATACTTGACAAAATTTCAACAAATTTTTATTTAAAATTAACGTTGTCGTTTTGATGTTGGGTTCTTTGCATTATCAGCTGGTGCTCCTGGAACTTTTCATCAAGTTCGCGGCGAACGCTTCTGAGCAGACTTTCATCCTTAGGCGCACGCTCGATTGACTGAATAAGAGCATCGCCGTTTCGGCCGTTTAATACAGCCATCATCATATTCCGTTCAGTGGCATCCATAACCATATAAAGATTAATTATAAGGTTATTTAAAAAGGTATTACCTGAAAGTGGCGGACGATCACCGAACTTGTCTTCCAAAAATTCAGAGAATTTCTTGCGTAACGCCTCTTGTTCGCGCTTTTTACCAAGCTCGATTTCATTGTGCTTCATGATGGCTTTTTGCCATAACTGCGTGCGGTCATCAAGTGTCAGGCCCAGCGCCTTATACGAGCTTTTACGTTGTTCCGGATTTAGGCAATCTTCGCAACGAAAAGATACGCCTTTTGTTGTTTGCAGTGCACGACGAAACAGTTCGCAAAAAGTGCCTTTTGCTTTTAAAAACGGACAATATTCCGTACATTTTTTTACTCTGTTGTCGTCAGCCATATCATCACCTCAATAGGAGTATTTTAGCCTGCAAATAAAATTTTTCAATAAAATTATTCGTTTTCGGCTGTTTGCTTCGAACGCTTTCTGGCAATCGGATCCAAAATCTTTTTACGCAAGCGCAAGGATTTAGGGGTTACTTCCAGCAATTCATCGGCTTGAATATAAGCCAAAGCCTGTTCCAAACTCATCTTTCTCGGCGGAATCAAATCAATGGCTTCATCCTTGCCGGCCGCACGAATATTGGTTAATTGCTTCGATTTCGTCGGGTTTACTTCAATATCGTTATATTTATTGTGTTCACCGATAATCATACCCACATAAACCGGCGAGTTATGCTCGACAAACATCGGACCGCGATCTTGCAATTTCCACAAAGAGTAAGCTATTGCCTGACCATCTTCGCTTGAAATCATGGCACCGTTACGGCGATCCTCGATTTCACCTTTATATGGTTCAAAAGCATAGAAAATACGGTTCATAACACCGGTACCGCGCGTATCTGTCAAAAACTCGGAGTGATACCCGATTAACCCGCGTGACGGTGCGTGGAACACCAAGCGAACCTTATTACCGACTTGCGACGGAATCATATCTATCATTTCAGCACGGCGTTGACCTAATTTTTCAACCACCGCACCGGAAAATTCTTCATCGACATCGACCACAACTTCTTCAATCGGCTCTAAAAGCTGGCCGTTTTCATCGCGTTTCATAATCACGCGCGGACGCGAAATAGAAAGTTCAAAACCTTCACGGCGCATTGTTTCGATTAAAACACCGAGCTGCAGTTCACCGCGGCCGGCGACTTCAAAACTGTCGGTATTATCGGTACGCGAAATCTTTAACGCAATATTTCCTTCGGCTTCTTTTTCCAAACGTGACCAAATAACACGGGATGTCACTTTATCGCCTTCACGGCCGGCCAAAGGAGAATCGTTAACCGAGAATGTCATAACAAGGGTAGGGGGATCAATCGGTTGAGCGGCAATATAATCCGTTACCGGCACATCAAGGGCACAAATCGTGTCGGCAACCGTCCCTTTAACGATACCGGCAACCGCAACAATATCCCCTGCATGGGCCTCATTGAGTGCGGCACGCTCTAAGCCTTGATAAGCCATAATTTTCGTTATCTTTGTGCGCTCGACTTCGCCGTCTTTATTGATAACTTTTACCGTATCGTTAACTTTTACGTTGCCGCTTTGGATTTTACCGGTTAAAATACGACCGACAAACTTATCGGCTTCCAAAGTGGTTGCGAGCATTCTGAATGGTTTATCCGGTTCACACACCGGCTCACTGACATACGATAAAATAGTCTCAAACAACGGTGTTAAATCTTTGTGCTCATCTTCCAATTCACGCACAGCCCAACCATTGCGGCCGGAAGCATAAAGGGTAGGGAAGTCAAGTTGTTCGTCAGTAGCATTCAGGCTTACAAATAAATCAAAGATTTCATTTAAAACTTCATCAGGACGAGCATCCGGTTTATCAGCTTTGTTAATAACCACAATCGGTTTTAAGCCTATTTTTAAAGCCTTGCCCAACACAAATTTAGTTTGCGGCATCGGACCTTCGGAGGCATCAACCAACAAGACAACACCGTCAACCATAGATAAGATACGTTCGACCTCACCGCCGAAATCTGCGTGTCCCGGTGTATCGACAATGTTAATATGCGTACCGTTCCAATCAACCGACGTACACTTGGAAAGTATGGTAATGCCGCGCTCACGTTCCAAATCATTGCTGTCCATCACACAATCGACAACTTTCTGGTTATCGCGGAAAGTTCCGCTTTGTCTTAACAAACCGTCAACCAATGTTGTTTTACCATGGTCAACGTGGGCAATAATGGCAATATTTCTCATACTCATCTTAAATTCCTCTGTACATCAAACACTTAACGGCAGTCTGCTGCCGTTAAAAAAATTCGTTTTAACATAGCGCATTTTTTTTAAATTTCAAGTTTTTTTATAATGATTTTTCCGAATTTTCAAACCTGAGAAAAATTACCCCTGAAAACATCTTTGCTATTCAATAAAAAGCTCTAAACCTACAAATAAAAGATATTTTCTATTCGGCGAATATCATTCGGAGCCACAAAGACCAGTATTTTATCTTCAGCCTGCAGTGCATATTTTTCCAAATTAAATATCATTTCTTCCGCCTTATTTAAAACAGCCACTGCCGCACTGTCTTTCGGTATATTTAATTCTTTTATTGTGTGACCGATATTGACACTGTCGGAGCCTAAATTGATTTCCCACATTTCGCCGATATCGCTGCCCAAAGAATATGCCTCGTATATGCGCGCTTTGCGCAGATAGCGCAATATAGCCGAAATCGTAATGGTTGATCGGTCAATAATGACATTGTTTTTGATATTGAGAGCCAATACATTATAATCTTTCGAGTTTACCAACGAAAAAGCTTGCGCATCTTTGTTTTTTGAAGCCAGCAGCGATATCAAAAGGTTATCTTTATCTTTATCGGTTACCGCCACACTGGCATCGGCCTGTGCAAAGCCGGCATCCTGCAAAATAACATCACTCATCATTTCACCGGCAATTACCGATACCGTATTCAGCTTTTCGGCTAATTTTGCGGCTTTTACGGCATCAGGTTCGATAATACTGCAACTTTCGATATTATCTTTCTTTTCAATCGTATCCGCTAAATAGTATGATGTTGCGTTCGCACCGAAAATAACCACTTTTTCATACGGATTATGGTCAACCCCGAACAGGCGTATAACCTCCAAATTTTTATCGGGTTCACAACAAACGTATATCAAATCATTGCGCTGCAGATATTCATCCTCCTCAATACTCGGAATAATGCGCCGACCGCCGCGAAGAATAAGGACAATATGCGCCCCGTAATCCTGTAATTTATGATTTATATGGTTAAGCGAAAACTTCATAAACGGAATATCCGTATCTTGATGCTTAAAGGCAAATATATTCATGTAGTTGTTTGAAAACGGATAAACCGCCGTTGTTCCGGGTAAATTCAGCAAATTTTCAATGAATTTACCGATTTCGACATCCGGCGTTATCACCAAATCAATCGGCAGACTTTTCTCGTTATACAGCGTATTCCACAGAGGATTTAAGAAGTACCGCGAATCAACACGGGCAATTTTGCGCGGTACGTTAAAAAGTGTGTAAGCCACCTGACAGGCGACCATATTTATTTCATCACTTTCGGTAACGGCAATCAGCATATCCATATTCTGCATACCTATATTTTCTTGAACATCCGGATGCGAAATAGAGCCTAAAACCGGTTGAATATCATATTCTTTGGCAATTTCATCTAACTTTGACGAATCTTCATCAACAACAACGATGTCATTGTTACCCAAACTTAAGTACCCGACTATGCTTTTCCCGACATTTGATGCGCCGCCTACAACAATTTTCATACTGCCACCTTCACAAAATATTCGTTTATCAACTGTTGCACTTCCGGCAACGTACTGAGCTTGGTATATTGCTCACGGAACTTTTTTGCCTCATAAAGACTGCGGACATACCAGCCGACAAATTTACGCGATATCGCTATTCCGCCGCGCTCACCATAATAATTAATCAACAGATTAATATGTTTTAACAGCATATCTCTGATTTGTAAAACCGTCGGTTCCGGTTTGGCAACGAGCCCCTTTAAATGTCTGTCGATACGGTCCAACAACCACGGATTGCCCAACATTGCCCGTCCGACCATAACACCGTCTACGCCGCTGTATTGCATCATTTGTTCGGCTTTTTGCGGAGAATCTATATCGCCGTTACCGATAACCGGAATTTTAACCGCCTGTTTAACATCGCGAATAATATCCCAATCAGCCGAACCGCTGTAACCTTGTGCGCGCGTTCGACCGTGCACCGTTATATACGAAGCGCCGCTGTCTTCACACATTTTGGCAAAATCAACCGCGTTTGCATGCTCCATATCCCAACCTTTGCGAAACTTAACACTAACCTTAAGCGGCGTGGCTTTAACCGTCGCTTTAATAATCTGCGAGGCCAGAGACAAATCTTTCATTAATGCCGAACCGGAATTGTTATTCACTATCTTCTTAACCGGGCAACCCATATTGATATCTATGGATTTAGCCCCTAATTCGGCAACAAGCTGTGCCGCATCGGCAAAAAGCTCCGGACTGTTGCCGACCAGTTGCACAACCACCGGATACGGCTCATTTTTAACATTGGCAATTTGATAGCTTTTCGGGTTTTTGCGTTGAATGGCATTGACGGCTGCCATTTCCGATATCAAATTACCGCCACCGCATTCGGCCAAAATCGTGCGCCACGGACAATCGGTAATACCGGCCATCGGTGCCATAAAAACTCTGCTGTTAAAATCCAAAAAACCTTCCATTAATTAACTTTACCCAAAGCCTTTGCTAAAATATAATATACTTTTCCGATATCCGAACCGGAAATCAGTGCCAACAACGTACTGGCACGCTCATTTTCACGTGCTACATTAATTAAACTGTTAAAATCATCCAAATATTTATCTACAATAATCCGAAAATCAGCCTTTTTCGCATAATCTTCCTGAATAGCGAGAATTTCTTTTTTAGTCATATTTTTAGCTAAATGTCTCACAAACACGCCTTTATCGCCGTCATAATACTTTTTCCAAAGATCATCGTCTTTGTTTCCGTTTTTATTGAAAATAGCATTTACATCAATAGATATAGACTCTAATTCTTGTATAATATCGGCAGATGTTTTCATAAACCTGTCAATCCCGGCCTCTTTCTGTTTTTGGTTGTATTCATTCATCTGCTGCTGAGTTTGATCATATCTTTCTTTGAGAAATCCGAGTTGCTTAATCAGCTTGTCATCAAAATCAGAAATCTTTCGTTCATATACCCCCAGAGTCGTTCCAAGCTCTTTTCCGGTAGCCTGTAACCCCTTGTTTAATACGCTTATTTTAGATGAAATACTATCTAAATTTGCCATTG